>CAZEDX010000033.1:0-44884 GCA_964511015.1 uncultured bacterium
TGGTTTGGCGACCCAGGATGTATGTACATCCTGTCCAGAGGTCAACTATTTTAAAAAGTCGTTTTGGACAAGAGTGGCCCGGCCAGTATTCGTGCCGGCTCCAGCCGGTATCCACCCGCCGCACTGACCACCAGCCACGCGCCGCGCCCATCGGGTTCGAGCCAGCGCGGACGCCGGCCGACGGTTACTCGCGCCCGTTCACCGAGCGTTAGACCATCCAGCACGACAATCTGGCCCGCCAAATAGTCGCTGACCAGGAGTGTTCGCGTTGGCGTATCAAAGGCGCAATAGCGCCAGCCGGGACCCACGCGGCGCACGGCCTGGTACGCCCCGGTGCGGCGGTCCAATCGGGCCACGAGCCCGGGCAAGAAAGAGGTCACGTAGACCGCGTCCTCGCTCGTCGCCAGGTTTTGTTGCAGCAGCGAGCCGGTGCCGATGGTCCAACGGGTGGCACCGCTGGCGGAGTCGATGGCCAGCACTTTGCCGCCCACGAAGGTGGCCGCGAACAGGTTGCCGTCGCACGCGCACAGGTCGGAGCAAAGGTGGTCGACCGGATAGGTGCGACCCCTGGCGAAATCGGCCGCGGCGAAGGCTTGAATCGCCCGCCGGTTGGCGCTGATTGTGTAAAGCCATGGTCCGTCCAGGCGCAAGATGCCGATTTGGTCGGGGTGGGTGTTTGCCTGGGCGGCGACGCGCCACGGCGGTCCGGCCAGCCGAAACAGACGACTAGCGCGGATGTCGCCGACGATCAAGCCGTCGTTCAGCGGTACGAGGTTATCGGTGCTGAAATGCCCGCCGCCGAGTGGGGTCACTTGTTTGTTGTTCAACCGCAGCACCGCGCTATCACCGCCGCGAACGCCGAGAGCCAGCGAGCCGTCGGGGAGAGGTGCGAGCGCCCGCGCCCGGTTGGCGCTGTGGCCCGCGAGATCTTTGCCCGTTCGGTATTCGAAGACAGTAGACACGCCTGGTTGGGCGGCTAGACGCGCGCCGGCGTTTTCGTCGATGCCAGAATACCACGTGATGTTGACGACCAGCAGAGCTACCGCCAACGGCGATGCGACGAACAACAACCGCCGCCGCAACGGCACCGCGCTTGCCACCGCCACGCCGAGAAAGATCAACGTCAGTGTCTTTTCGCACAGTAAGCCGGCGGCGATCTGGGCGACTAAAACTCCCACCACAGCCGCACTTGGCGCCGCTAGCAATGCCCCATGCCATGGCCGCCGTCGCACGAATTGGCTGGTCACGGCCAAGGCCGCCAGAACGACGGTTGTCACCGGAAAAAACAGAGCGAGCGGTGACACCGGCAGAATGAGCAAGCCAGCTCGGACCAGCCACAGCCAACGCGGGCTATTGTGCAAATCGATCTCCACAGACAAGTAGAGGCACGGGTAACCGTGCCTCTATGGTATTCGCCATCGCC
The DNA here is from genome assembly GCA_964511015.1 of uncultured bacterium. Classification (GTDB taxonomy): domain Bacteria; phylum Lernaellota; class Lernaellaia; order Lernaellales; family Lernaellaceae; genus FEN-1099. The sequence goes on from CAZEDX010000033.1 coordinate 1,424, forward strand.
GGGCTATTTGTCTTTGGCCGGTTCGCTCTTCTTCTCGGTCTTCTCTTTCATGATGCCCGGGATCTTTTGCACCAGGTCGAGCAGATTGACACCGGCCAGCGATTCGACCACCGGCGGCATCTGCGCCATCATCTGGGTTACGTCGGCCGTCAGTTTCGCCGCGCCGCCGCCACTTTCGCCGCTGTTGATGATCACGATCTTGTCAGTCTTGGTCAGCGGTTCGGCAATGGCGCGGGCGAGGTTGGGCATCATGTCGATGAACATCTGCACCACGGCCGCTTCGTTGTAGCTTGCCCAAGCTTGCGCCTTCTTGGACATTGCTTCGGCTTCGGCCAAGCCTTTGGCGCGAATGACGTCGGCTTCGGCCAGACCGCGCGCTTTGTTCGCGGCGGCTTGTGCCTCACCGGTGGCTTTCTGAACTTCGGCCTGCGAGAAGCCTTCGGCCTTGATGGCGGATGCGCGGCCCTCGGCTTCGGTCGTCGACCGGTACTTGGCCGCGTCGGCTTCCTGCTGCACCTTGAAGCGAGCCGCTTCGGCGGGCTTGTTGATGCTGGCTACCAGCTCGAGTTCGCGGCGCTTGATTTCCCGCTCTTCCAGCTCGATGCGCTTCTGCTTTTCGACGATCTCGATCTGTATTTCTTCGGCCTTGACCGCCTGCGCCTTCTTGTTCTTCTGCAGATCGTAGGCCAGGTCTTTTTCGGCGCGTTTGGTTTCCACTTCGGCCGTGTACAATTCTTTTTGCGCACTGAAGTCCTTGTTGGCTTCGGCAACCTTGGTTTCGGCCGCCAACCGCGCGACTTCCCCGGCCTGCTTGGCTTCGGCGCTCTTGATCACGGCATCGCGGTCGGCCTCGGCCTGAGCGATGATCGCGTCGCGTTTGACCTGCGAAATGCGTGGCTTGCCCAACGCTTCCAAGTAGCCTTGCTTGTCGCGGATGTCGCGCATGGTAAACGACACGACCTGCAGGCCCATGTTGGCCATGTCAGACGCGGCCACTTCCTGCACCCGGATCGCAAACGCTTCGCGCTTCTTGTAGATGTCCTCGACCGTCATCGTGCCGAGGATGGCGCGCAAGTGGCCTTCCACGGTCTGCAAGGCGATGTTCATTATCTCGTCGCGGCCTTTGGACAGGAATTGTTCGGCCGCGGTGCGGATCGACTCGTCGTCGCCTTTTACCTTGATCTGCGCGACGCCGTCGACGATCACCGGAACGCCCTGTTCGGTGTAGACCTCAGGGGTGGCCACATCGAGCGTCATCAACTCGAGGCTGAGCACATCGGCTCGTTCGAGCAACGGCCAGACAAACGCGCCGCCGCCTTTCTTGATGCGGAAACCGACCTTGCGCTTGCGGCCCTGGAGGTCGGAGATGGTGTGATTCAGACCGCTGATGATCAACACCTCGTTCGGGCCGACCTTCTTGTAGCGACGAGCAATGGCGACCACCAGCAGGAAGAAACACAACAACCCGCCGAGCGAGCCAAGAACGACAAACCCTTCGATTGGCATTTACCCCTCCGTAGTTACGGGTTCCGCACAAACACTGACGAATCGCTGACCGCCGCGGTCTATCGGCCGCGGTCCGACCGGCGACCTGTCACACGGTTTCCGGTGAAACGAAATACACCCCACCCTCAATTCGGCGAATGACCACCCGCGAACCGCGGGGAATCGCCGCCTGGGCGTCTTCCGCCCGGGCCGGCGATTGATAACGCGAGCCCAGCGCCGAGTAGGTGATTTCGCCGGTGCCGCCCGGCACGATTTCCACCGTCACCTCGGCCGATTCGCCGATCAGTTCATTTACATGGGCTTCGCTCGACGCCTGGGTCACCGAGTACAGGCTTTTCACCACGTAGTAGAACACGCCGGCGATGATCACGCCGGAACTGATGGCCAACAGCAGGCTGCGCCACCAGACCAGAGCCAGGGCGTAGTGGCCGACCACGCCCAAACCGCCAAAGGCGCCGAGAAAGGTGGCGATCACCATGGGAGATAGCGGCGTGAAGTGAACCTCTCCGCTGTGCGCGCCGTGATCCGCGTCGAAATCAAGGAACTCGCCATGGTCCCCCGCTACGCCGTGGTCCCCGCCCACGTGCGAGCCTAGCAGGCCGGTCCACAGGGCGTAGCCGAGGCCGATCACCAAACACGCCAGATAAATCAACCCGACTGACATGACTATGCCTCACCGGTTGAAGGTGATTGCCCGAAGGAGTTTTGCCCATATCCTTTGCGAGACGGTGCAATTGTGAAACGGCCTCAGTCCGGTGTCAATTGGTGGCGAACTTCCGCCTGAACGCGAGCAGAACACCGCCGCCGGGACGGGGGTGTTTACCCATACTTGACCCGCCTTCGACGAAGTACCTAGAATAAGTCCTCTATTTGGCTGTGGAGGCTGACATGAAATCCCGTTCGATGTTTCTGCTGTCTGGAGCAACCGCGATGCTGATCATGGTTGCGGCGATGGTAATGCTGCAGTTCACTCCTGCTGAAGCCCGCAAGGACCAATGCTACGATGCGGTAATCAACCTTTATTCCGAATGTGACCTAGTGCTCGAACTGACCGGCTACGAACTGGATTCGGCGAAGGAAGCCGAGGAGTTCTGTCGGGACGAAGAGGACTCTTCGGAGAGGGCTTGTTGGACTGGCTGCGCTCTCGACAATCCCGATTGCGGGCGAATGGCCGACTGTATCGACGATTGCTTCGACGGCGAAACCCGTTGCGGGTTCACCATGCAGTTCATTTTCAACACGTGCGACATCAATCTGAAGGATCCGGACACGGACGAAGTAATGACCCAGGAAACCGCCACGGCCAACTGCAAAGATGCCACTGGCGACCTGGGCGACATGTACGACTGCTTCACGAACTGCGGATACAGCGACTACGACGAGTGCACCGACATGCTTTCGTGCATCAATGACTGCTACTCGGGCGACAACGTCGACGACGACTTTGTCGACGACGATGAAGACGGCACAGGCGAAACCGACGAAGGTGAGGAGCTGGAGGACGTCGGCGGCTCGCCGTGCGGCATTTGATCGTTTCTGTCCGCAAGAACGACCAAAAGGCGAAACCGTATGGTTTCGCCTTTTTTTTTCGCTTTGGCGGACGGATATGGTTACGTTGCTTCCATACCAACCGGCCGGCCGTCGGGTCGGCGGAACAAGAAAGGGCGTCGATAGTGTCGGCCGAACCGGAAACCAATAATCGTCCGGCCGGAAAGGTCGAAATGGTCGTTTCCGGTCTGCACTGTGCCTCGTGTGTTCGGCGGGTGGAGCAGGCGCTGAAAGGCGTTCCTGGCGTGGAGGGTGCCGCGGTCAACTTCGCCACGGAACGCGCGGCCGTGGAGTATGATCCGGACCGTGTCCGCCTTGCGGATCTGGCCGGAACCGTGCGTGAAGCCGGCTACGGTATAGTGACCGAAACCGCCACCTTTCCGGTGCGCGGCATGCATTGCGCAAGCTGTGTTGCCCGTGTGGAAAAGGCGTTGTTGGCCCTGCCGGGGGTGATCTCCGCCGCGGCCAATTTGGCCACCGAGCAGGTGCGGGTGGAATACCTACCCAATGCCGTGGCCCCCGGGGAACTGAAGAAGGCCATCAGCGGAGCAGGCAATTACCAGGTGTTGAATATGGCGCCGATGGGCACGACCGGCGACCTCGAGTCGCTGCGCCAACAAGAATACTCGCTACTCAAACGTCAGTTCATCGTCGCCGCGGCATTGTCCGGGCCTATTCTGATCGGCAATATGTTGCCGATGTTCGTCCCGCACGCGTCCACCGTCCTGCTCAACGGTCTGTTGTTGGTGCTAACCCTGCCGGTCTACTTGTGGGCCGGCGCCCGGTTCCTCCGCGGTCTGTGGATCAGTCTGAAAAACGCGACTGCCGACATGAACACCCTGGTATCGGTTGGCACCAGCGCGGCGTTTCTGTACTCGGTGGTGGTCACCTTCTGGCCGGGTGTGGTTTCGGCGACGGGTGAACACCCAATGGCGTACTACGACACCACGGCGATCATCATCACGTTGATCTTGCTTGGCCGCCTATTGGAAATGCGCGCCAGAGGGCAGACCCGCGATGCCATCGAGAAGCTAATGCGTCTGCGCGGCCGCACCGCGCGCGTGTGGCGTGGCGAAACCGAGATGGAAATCGACGTCGACGACGTGCGCGTTGGCGATATCGTTATCATCCGGCCGGGCGAGCGCATTCCGGTGGATGGGGTGGTGATCGAGGGCGCAACTCAGATCGACGAGTCGTTGCTCACCGGCGAGAGTCTGCCGGTGGAAAAGCACGTCGGCGACGAAGTGACCGGCGGCACGCTCAACCAAACGGGCGGTTTCCGTTTGCAGGCGCGCCGGACCGGCGAGGCCACGACGTTGGCGCAGATCATCCGCGTCGTCCGCGAGGCCCAGGGCGGCAAGGCACCTATTCAGCATTTGACGGACCGGGTGGCCGCGGTGTTCGTGCCGGCGGTCATGGCCGTGGCCGCGTTGACCTTTGTTGCCTGGTGGGCTTTCGGCCCGTCGCCGGCCTTCGCCCGGGCCATGCTCAATGCCGTGGCCGTTTTGCTCATCGCTTGCCCTTGCGCGTTGGGGCTGGCGACCCCCACCGCCATCATGGTTGGCTCCGGCCGCGGCGCCGAACATGGCGTGTTGATCAAAAGCGGCGAAGCGCTCGAAAAGGCGCACCGTCTGACGACCATGGTGTTCGACAAGACTGGCACACTGACCATCGGTCGCCCGGCAGTCACCGACATTGTGCCGGCGTCAGGTGTAGCGGCCGATGAATTGTTGGCGGTGGCCGCGGCGGCGGAGGCCGGCTCGGAACATCCACTCGCCGAAGCCATTGCGCGTGCAGCTCGCGAGCGCGGAGTGGGCATTCCACCCGCGACCGACCTGCAGGCGATCCCGGGGCGCGGCCTGGCGGCCCAGGTGGCTGGTGCGGAAGTGATGTTGGGCAATGCCGACTTCCTGCGGGAACGTGCGGTCGATCTTAGCGAATTGATCCAAGCCGCCGACCAGTGTGCGTCGGATGGAAAAACCGCGGTTTATGTTTCTCGCAATCGGCAGTGTCTCGGCATGATCGCGGTGGCCGATATGATTCGGCCGGAAGCTGCCGAGGTGGTCAGCGAGCTGCGGCGTCTCGGGCTCAAGTCTGTGTTGCTCACCGGCGATAACCGGCGGGTCGCCGAGGCGGTTGCTCGCCAGGCGGGAATCGACCGGGTGCTAGCCGAGGTCAAACCGGCGGAAAAGGTCGCCGCCGTAAAGCAATTGCAAGCGAGCGGAGAAACCGTCGCGATGGTCGGTGACGGCATCAACGATGCGCCGGCCTTGGCACAGGCGGATCTCGGACTGGCGATCGGCGCCGGCGCCGACGTGGCCATCGAAGCCGGCGACGTAACCCTTGTCGGCCAATCGCTACGCGGAGTGGTGACGGCCATTCGCCTGTCGCGTCGTACGGTCCGCACAATCAGGCAGAACCTGTTTTGGGCTTTCGGCTACAACATCATCGGTATTCCCCTCGCCGCCGGTGTGTTCTATCCGTTTTTCGGCTGGACCCTGCCGCCCATCTACGCGGCGCTGGCCATGGCCGCTAGTTCGGTCTCGGTGGTCACCAACAGCCTGCGGTTGCGCCGCGCGCCTTTGTAGACTCTCCAAAACGTCAGTGGCATCTTCCGTCATTGGGGCCCAGTGTGGTATGAAATAGGGATACGAGCAGGGGCGAGGACACAACATGGCCGCACAGATCATCGACGGCAAAGCCGTAGCCGAAGCCATTCGATCCGAACTGACTGCCGAAATCAACGAACTCCGCGAAAAACACGAACTGGTGCCGGGTCTGGCCACGGTGCTGATTGGCGACGACCCCGGGTCGGTGTCGTACGTGACGGGCAAGGTAAAAGCGTGCGCGTCCGTGGGTATCCGGTCGTTCCATCACCACCTGCCGGGCGATGTCAGCGAAGACTATGTGCTGAAGCTGGTGCGCGAACTGAACGAAAACCAGGATGTGCACGGTATTCTCGTGCAGATACCGCTGCCCAAACAGATCAACGAAAAGCGGGTGGTGTTCGCCATTCATCCGAACAAAGACGTCGACGGCTTGCATCCGGTGAACGTCGGCCGGCTGATGATCGGCGAAGACGGCTTTCCGCCGTGCACGCCGGCGGGCATCATCGAACTGCTGCGCCGCAGCGAAACGCCGGTGGATGGGGCGGAAGTCGTGGTTGTCGGTCGCAGCAATCTGGTGGGCAAGCCGGTGGCGGCGATGCTCATGCAGAAACAGCGCGGCGCCAATGCGACGGTAACGGTCTGTCACACCGGCACGCGCAACATGGCTTTTCACACGCGGCGGGCCGAGGTTCTGATCGTAGCCGCCGGCCGGCCGGGGGCGATTACCGGCGACATGATTCAACTGGGCGCCACCGTGATCGATGTCGGCGTCAACCGCATCGGCACCACTGCTTCCGGCAAGGCCAAACTGGTGGGCGATGTCGATTTCGCCAGCGCGTCTGCCGTTGCCGGCAAGATCACGCCGGTGCCGGGCGGCGTGGGTCCGATGACCATCGCCATGCTCTTGAAAAACACCGTACGCGCGGCCAAATTGACTCTGTAGTCGGCGGCTTGCCTGTCCGCCGTGGTGACTAGGCCTGCCGGCCGGGGGTGAATTCGCTACCATGTCGAAGAAATCGCTCGCCGATCTGATCCGCGAACGGGTTGTTGTTTTTGACGGAGCGATGGGGACCGAACTTTACGGGCGCCACCAATTCGTCAACGTGTGTTACGACGAGTTGTCGGTGTCGCAGCCCGAAGTGGTCAAGCAGATCCACCGCGAGAACAAGGTCGCCGGCGCCGACGTGCTAACGACCAACAGTTTCGGCGCGAATCGCTACAAGTTGGCCGGTCATTTGTTGGCCGATCGCGTGGTGGACATCGCCCGTGCGGCCGCGCAGATCGCGCGGGAAGTGGCCGGCGACGAGCTGTATGTGGCCGGGTCGGTCGGTCCGTTGGGACAGCCTTTGGGGCCGGGCGGCATCAGCGCTGCGGAGGCCATCGAGGCATTTTCCCAACCGATCCGCGGCCTGCACGAAGGCGGCGCCGACTTCATCATCTTCGAAACCTTTTCGCGGCGCGACGAGATGCTGTTGGCCATTCGCGCCGCGCAGCGCGAGGGTCTGGGCTACATCGCCAGCATGGCGCTAGGTCCGCACGGCCTGACCCGCCACGGCGAGACGATCGACGAGTTCTTCGCGCCGTTTCCCGATTATCTGCCTGAACCATTGATGATCGGCGTCAACTGCGGTGTCGGTCCCAGCGAGATGCTCGAGCTGGTGACCGCATTCATTCCAAACGCGCCGTATCCGGTGCTGGTGCAACCCAATGTCGGCGCGCCGCGATTGGTGAGCGACCGGATGATCTATCTCACCACGCCGGAGTACCTGTCGACCTACGCCCTGCACTTTGTACAACTGGGTGCCCGCGGCATCGGCGGCTGCTGTGGCACCGGGCCGGACCACATCCGGGCGCTCGCCCAAGGCGTGAAAGCCATCCACCGCGTGCATGTCGATCTGGAAGAGCCCGGCCGGCCGGAAACGGAACCGGTTACGCCCACGCCGTTGGCCGACAAAAGCCGATTCGCGGCGAAACTCGCCGCGGGCGAGTGGGTCACCAGCGTGGAGATTGTGCCGCCGCTGGGCTGGGATTTGCAGATGACGCTCGACAAGGCCAGCCGCTGCCACGCGGCGGGCGTCGACAACATCAACATTCCGGATGGTCCGCGCGCCAGCAGCCGCATCAGTCCGTTGATCACGGCGATGGAAATTCAGAAACAGGTCGGCATCGAGGCCGTGTTGCACATGACCTGCCGCGATCGCAATCTAATCGGCATGCAGTCGGACTTGCTTGGCGCGTTCGCGGCGGGAATCCGCAATCTGTTGATCATTACCGGCGATCCACCGAAACTGGGCGACTACCCGTTCGCCAGCGCCGTATTCGATCTGGATTCGATCGGTTTCACGCGCATCGCCGCTCGGTTGAACCGGGGCATCGATGTCGGCGGCTGGCCCGTGCGCCCGCCGACGGGTTTTTTACTCGGCGTCGGCGCCGATCCGTCGCACCTCGATCAGGAACGCGAGTTCGATCGGCTGGCGCAGAAGGTGCAAGCGGGGGCGGAGTACGTCATCACCCAACCCGTGTTCGATGTGGACACGTTATTGCGGTTCCTGGAGAAAATCGCACACTTGCGGGTGCCGGTGTTGGCCGGGTTGTGGCCGTTGGTCAGCCTGCGCAACGCGGAGTTCTTGAACAGCGAAGTGCCGGGGGTCACCGTGCCGGATGTCCTCATGACCCGCATGGCCAAAGCCAAGACCAAGGATGACGCGCGCGCCGAAGGCATTGCCATTGCGCGGGAAATTCGCGATGCCATACGTAAGCACGTGGCTGGTATTCAAGTGGCCGCCCCGTTCGGAAATGTCCAGACGGCGTTGGACGTGATCGCCGGCTGATCGCAATTTTCCATTGCATTCGCGGAGATGTTCCCCGAAAATGGCCACACCCAGATGTGGTGCCCTAATGCCTAAACACGACAACGAAACTTTTATTCTATCGCGCAACCCGTCGACCCCGGCGAGTGCGGCGCCGTTTTTTCTGGTGATGAATGGGGTTCACAAAGGGCAGAAGGTGCCTATTCCGCCCGGCCGTTGGACGATCGGCCGCGAAGGCGCGGACATCATTCTGGGCCAGACCGACCCGGCCATGTCTCGCCGCCATGCGGAAGTCGAACGTCGTGGCGACGAAGTGGCGATTCGCGACTGTCAATCGAAAAACGGCGTCTTCGTCGACGACAAACTGGTTGTGACGGCGAGACTGGGACACGGGCAAACGGTATTGCTCGGTCAGACGCTGTTGAAATTCGTGATCGAGATGTCTTCCGAAATCGGGGAGCTGACCAGCCTGGTGCGCCGCGCGTCGAACGACGGACTCACCGGCGTGTGTAACAAACTGACTTTCCTGGAACGGCTGGTGGCGGAGTTTGCGCGGGCGCAACGCCACGGAGAACGCCTCGGCGTGTTGATGATCGACCTTGACCGCTTCAAACACCTCAATGATCGCTACGGCCACCTCGCCGGCGATCAGATATTGATTGTCGTGGCACGGACGATCGAAAGCGCGCTGCGCAAGGAAGACCTATTGGCCCGGTTTGGCGGCGAAGAGTTCGTGGTGTTGATGCCGGACATCGATCAAGCCGGCGCGAGCGCCGCGGCCGAACGTGTGCGGGCGGCGGTGGAAATGGCCGTGGTCGAGCATCAAGGCCGGCAGCTGCGGGTGACCGTGAGCATCGGCAGCGCCACCTATCACCGTGATGACTCCGAGAACATGATGCCCGAGCAGCTGCTCGCGGCGGCTGATGCGCGGTTGTATGAAGCCAAGCAAGCCGGGCGCAATTGCTGCCGGTAGAATCGCCGGGCGGCAAGGTTGCCCCCGGTGACGGGCCGCCGGTAATTGATGGTTCGCAACCAACATGCTGACGATTAAGAACACTGCTGTGCAGCCAGAGTCGGCACCGAACGACGGCTCGGCTTCCGTGCGTCTGGAGGCCGGGGTGTTCACCCCACATGATGTGGCTCGGATTGAATCGGTCGAGGTGGACTTGTCGTCGCTCGGCGGGCCGAACTCGCACCCGCTCGCCCCTGATCCGGCGCGCGTGCTGCCTGTGACCGCCGACGGCGTCTACCAGGCGACCGCCACCGTTCCGTTGTTGGCCGACACCGGGGCCTATGAACTCCCCGTGGTCGCGCGCGATTCGGCCGGGGACGTGGGCCGTGGCCGGTTGGCGCTACGGGTCGCCTACCAACGCCCCGGCTACGAAGGCAAAGTCAGCACACCCGCCAACCGCAATACGCTGGCGCGGCTCGGCGGCCGTCCGATTGTCGGCGGCAACCATGTTGAAGTGTTGATGGACGGCGAGGCGGCCATGCAGCGCCGGCTCGAACTCATTGAACGTGCCGAGCGGCAGATCAACTTGATGACCTATACCTTCGCCGACGAGGGCCTGAGCGGGCGCGTGGCACAGGCGTTGCTCGACAAAGCCAGGCAGGGTGTGGAAGTCAATCTGATGCTCAACGGCGACACGCAACTGCCTTTGTCGCCGATGGGCACGCTCCGCCTGAAATTCCATCGCCTGTTGCTCGATTTGCAGGCGTTGGGTCAGAAATGGGAATCCCGCAAACAGCGGGGCGAGGAAATAAGCGACTGGCTCAAGGAACTCCGCAGTCTTGGTCAAGGGCAACGCGGAATCAATCTGTTGCTGTTTAGCGGGCAGATGTTGCGGGACGGCGGCGTCATCCCGGCCCGGCCCAACACCACCGCCCATTGGTTGCAGCGCTTGCAGCGCGCCAAACGCGGCGTAGACGAAGGCGACCGTCTGACCGCCTTTCGCGGACCGGGCGGATTGCCGGCCTGGCCGCTGCTAGACTACGCTAGCCATGAAAAGATCATGGTGGTCGACGGCCAGTGGGCTATCGTCGGCGGCCGCAACCTAGATGACCGGTATTTCCAGCGCTGGCTCGACGAGGATCTGTTCCTGGAGGGGCCGGTGGTGGCGCAGGTTCAACACGGGTTTCTGCGCTGCTTCGCCGAACTGGCGGCGATGAACGAAGATGTACGTTCACCAACCATGCTGTTCGGCCAGAATCAACCGGCCGGCTCGGTCGACGCGCAGTTCGTGCAGTCGCGCCCGTGGTTGGGCGAATACCACATGCTGCATTCCTTGTTGACGGCAATTCAGATGGCTCGGCGCAATTTGTACATCAGTTCGCAGTACGTCATCCTGCCGGACAGTTTGCTGCGTGATACGTTGCTCGATGCGGCAGCGCGCGGTGTCGATGTGCGCATTCTGACCAATTCCCTCACCACGGGGCAGGAGATCGGTTTCGCCACCGGTTTCTATATCTCACTGAACTACCTGGCCGACCTTCTAGCCGCCGGCGTGCGCCTGTATGAGGTCAACGGCAATCCGGAACCCGGCGCGCCGCAACCGTATCTGCACGTCAAGGAGTTTCTCATCGACGGTGAATTAGCGGCGATTGGTTCGGCCAACCTTTCGATTCGTAGTTGCTATATCGAATCGGAAAACCTCGTCAACGTGTTCGATCCCGCATTGGCCTCCGCCCAAGAACAGCGCTTTCTTCAACGCCTTGCCGCCGAGGCGACGGAAATCACTCCAGCCTATCTTCAGCAACTGCAGGAACAGCACAAGAACAAGATGGAAATCGCCCGCATGGTCGAGCTGCTCTACTAGCGGCAGGGGTGTCAAGCTGGTCGTTTGAAATGGAAGGCGACGCCCGGTTGGGGGCTATCCGGGCGTCGCGGGAGAGGAGATTGGCCTTGCTGCGAAAAGGCAATTTTTAATTTCAACAAAGCCGCGTAGGCATTGAGCAAACAAAGTGCCAATACGGAGCGTCATGCGTAACTGTATGATTAACAGAGAGAAAACCCAACGAGTATGTTGGGCTGGCCGAGCGCTTGGACTCAGAAATCCGATACCTCAGAAAAAAAACTGAGACGATACAGTAAAAGCGACACCAAGTGTCGAGAAGAAAAAACGGCAGGCGGCCTTTAAAAAAAGGAGCGGGTTGCCCGCCCCTTTTCGATTTTTCTGTCAGTTCGATGCTGTGGTCACTCGCCTTTCCACTTGGGTTGCCGTTTTTCGATGCGCGCCATGACGCCTTCTTTGAAGTCGTTGGACGGCACCAGCAGCGACTGAGCCAAGGCTTCGATTTGCATCGATGAGGAGACGTCGAGATCGTAGGCCAGGTCGAGCACCTTCTTGGCCAGACCGACGGCGGCAGGCGACCCGGAGCAGAAATCCTCGTGCCAACGCAAGGCCGCAGCAAGGCCTTCGCCGGGACCAACCACTTCGTTGACCAAGCCCCACTGCAAGGCCGTTTCGGGCATAATCGTCCGGCCGGTCATGATCAATTCCTTGGCGCGGGGCAGTCCGACCGCGCGCACCAGCCGGGTGCTGCCGCCCACGTCGGGGATCAAGCCTAGGCGCACCTCTTCGATATTGATCTTGCAGCCTGTTTCGGCGATACGGAGGTCACAGGCCAACGCCATTTCCAGCCCCATGCCGATGCAGAACCCGTGCATCACCACGATCACCGGTTTTTCGACCCGCGCCATGGTGTTGGGGATCTCTTGCAGATCACGGACCACCCGGCGGAAGTTGGCGCGGCCCGACATATCCACCTGGGCGAACGAAAAGAAATCGATGCCCGCCGAGAACGACTTGCCGGCGCCGTGAATGATGATCGAACGGGCTTGATCGTCGTTGGCGGCGGCGACCAGGGCTTCGCGGAATTCCGCCCCCATTTCGAGATTGAACGCGTTGCGCTTGTCCGGACGGTTGAGGGTGATAATGCGAGCACTGCCTTCGCTGCGGGTCAGAATGAGATCGGACATGAATTCCCCCACTTGAGGTGACGAGCTACAAACTACGGGAGGCGGGCCGGTGGCACAAGGGGCCCGCGACTCAGAACTTGTCCAAGGCCGCTTGTACGGCCTGCTTGGTCTTGCTGGAGGCGGTCATCATCAGGATGCGCAACTGGGTGGCGATGGTGCGTTTCTCCGCCACGCCGAGCTTGTCGGCCTGCTCGGCCAGGGCGGCCAACGCCGACCCGGCGATCGCGCTCACCGGCGCTTGCGCCAGCAGCAGCTGCACGTGCCAGTCGTCGGTCAGGCCGTAGGTGTCGACAAACTGACGGGCGACCTCGCCGAAATTTGCGGCGTTCTTGGCTTGTTCGAGCGCTTCCTCCGCGGCAGCCTGGGCGGGGTCTTTCTTTTTGGCAAACATCTCTTTCGCCTTGCGCAAAGCGGCGTTGCGTGCCCAAGCCTGTTCTTTCTTGCTACTACCGAAGGCGGGCTTTTCCTCGCGCCGGTAGCTCGACTTCTCGCGCATCTTGTCGCGTTCGCGCCACGATGGGCGATCGTCGTCGTTCCAGCTCCGTCGTTCGCGGTCGTCGTCGGGCATAGTCATTCCCCTCTCGGTCGCGCTGAGTATACCAACTTCAGGCAATGCTTGCACCGCCGACGACGGTCGGGATCACTCCGTCCACAGGGCCTTGGGAATATCGTTGTAGCAATCGATGAACGCCTGGCAGTCTCCGTAGTTGTCCAATGCGCATTGGACCGTCGCCTCCCACCAATCCGGCCAATCGTGGGCGTCGCACCATGCCAGGACTTCTTCTTCCGTGTAGTCTTCGAACGAGATCTCGCACACTTCGTAGATGAAAACCACGGCGTCCTGGCAGTTCAAACTGCCGGTATCATCATCCGTCCAGGTGTCATCGTCGTCGCCGGTGTCGTCATCGGGTAAGGTGTCGTCGTCGGGCGCGGTGTCGTCGTCGGGGGCGGTGTCGTCGTCGGGCGCGGTATCGTCATCGATGTTGTCATTGGTGTCATCGTCGGGCTCGTCATCCCCGTCGTCATCTCCGCTTTCGCAAGCGATGGCGATCGCCAGGGTCAACGTTGCCGGCAACAAAACGAACAGGAACCATTTGCCTATGTGCATGAGCCTGTCCCTCCAAGGAAAAATTGATGTCCAATGATAACGCTATGTCGGGCCGGAAGACAACAGTCGGCCGGCGGTCTATTCGGTCGGCAGACCGTCAAAACACTCCTGCACATCTTCGCAAACGCCGTAATGATCGCGAATGCAATCGAAGATCGCTCCGCTGTAGTCGCCGTATTGCTCGTCAGTCGACTCGCACCAGGTGACCAGGGTTTCCACATCGATCGGCTCGCCAGCGTCGTCGGACAGTTCGATGCCGCATTCCTGGTGGAGATAGTCATAAGCCGACTGGCAGTCCAGGTCGGCCGCGTCGTCGTCGGTTGCCTCGTCGTCATCGTCGTCATCGCCGTTGGTGCAAGCCGGGCCGAACCCTACCCACAACGCGGTGAACATGATCAAAGCAAGTAGCACTCCCCACAAAGTACGCCACATGATGGTTTCCCCTCAGATCGATCGGCCTGTTTGGCCTTCCGGCTCGTGGTCGTTCCAAACTTGGGTGGTCGCATTGTAGCAAATTTGCCGCCAAAAACAAAAAACCCCCGAGCCCGAAGGCCCGGGGGTTTTCCTCACGGAATTGTCAGCCGTTCAAACTTAGATCGCGTTGTAGCAATCGATGAAGGCGTCGCAATCGCCGTAGTTGTCGAGCGCGCACTGGATCGTCGCATCGAACCAGTCGGGCACGTCGTCCGCATCGCACCAAGCGGTGACGTCTTCCTGGGTGTAATCTTCGAACGAGATTTCGCAGGTGACATAGATGAACTCAACGGCGTCGGCGCAGGTCAGCGCGGCGTCATCGTCGGCATCATCGTCAGCCAGGGTGTCATCATCGACCAGGGTGTCATCATCGTCGTCATCATCGTCGCCGCAGGCGAAGACGAGGCCGAGGCTCAGGGACAGACCAAGAATCAGAGCCAAAATCAAGAGCTTATTCGACATGCTTCCTTTCCTCCTTCAGATCCGGTGTTAATTATGGAGACCAATGAATTTGTGAACGAACAACCTTCCTGGCCCAGACTCTGAGCCAGTTAGCAAGGCAAATAGCACAACCTCGAAAGGCGGGTCAAGAGAAAAATGGAAATCAGGCCATTTTTTCTGATTCTGTATCATATTGAAATGACAGAAGATTTTTGTATAGTGCTTATAAGATGTTGTTTTATAAGGGAAATTTGTTATCGCCCGCCAGATTTTCAATTGCGCTTCAAATTCAACTGGATAACGGTTGATTCTTGAGAAATCAGATGAAGAAAATCCGGCGATGCTCAACAGCGAAAGGCTCTGGTCAAACGGCCAACCGTTACCGAATTCTCTAAGTTTTTTCGACTTCTTGTTTCGGCAAATCGATGCCTCCGTCCGACTGGGACGCCGCCAAAATGCCAGTTCAATATAGTAATAATATCCTGCAACTGTCCGGAATTGAAAGGTCCGGCTATTTCAGATAGCCGAGGCTGCGCAGCCGTTCGGTTTCCTCAGGCGACAACGCCTGCGAGCGGGACCGGCCCGTTCCGGCCGCATGTTCACGGCGCACAGCCTCGATCCGGCGGCCCATCACCTCGCGTAAGGCATCACACTCGGCAGTCGGGGTGACGGCGAGGTTTTGCCGTTCGGCCGGATCGGCGGTCAAATCGAACAACTCCTCCGGCTTGTTGATCTTCAGCTCGCCGCCGAAGTCGAGTTGGTATGGCTGGATCAGCTTGTAGTGGCCGTCGCGCAAAGCGTAGCGCGTTTCCCCACTCATGGCGGTTTCCAACAACATCGGCACCGGTGCTACTTGGCCGCCCTGGATCAGAGGCAGCAAGTCGCGGCCGTCCAACGCCAAGTTCGAAGGATCGAGACCCATAGCGGAGAGAATGGTGGGGAACAGGTCGATGGTTTGCACCTGCCCTTTGATACGCACCCCCTCGGGCATCATCAGCGGCAGCCGCATAACTAACGGGACACGCAGGCTTTCGTCGTAGAGAGTCAGGCCGTGCCCAACCAGCCCGTGTTCCCGGAATTCCTCACCATGGTCGGAGGTAATAACCACCAGCGTGCGGTCGATCATTTGGCGGTCGACCAAGAAGCGCAACACCCGTTCCAATTGCCGATCGACTTCGAACACCTCGCCGTTGTACATCGCTAGGCAGTATTCGTTGAACGTGTCTGGGCCGTGAATCCAATTGATGGCGAACCGGGTAAAGTCGCGCTCGGCGACAAACTGCCGGACATCCGCCGGCACCGGGCGCGGCCAGAACTTACGGGCGGCGTCCGCCGGTGGCTCATATTGCCAGTGCGGATCATAGAAGTGCAGGAAAAGGAAGAACTTCTGCCTGGTTCGCGGTTCCAGGAACTTCAGCGCCTTGTCGACTACCTGCGCGGCCGGCTGCTCGTCGACGTAATCGAAGTAGTCGAAACCCTGATGGAATCCATAGACCTTGTCCAGCAAGACGTAGCTGACCACCGCGCCGGTGTCGTAACCGTCGTCGTGCAAAACTTCGGCGAGCGTTAGGGCATGGACCGACAGGCGATCCGTCACCTTGTACAAACCCAACGCCGACGGTTGCACCCCGGTCAACATGCCGCCGTGGCTGGGCAGCGTCCAGGGCGCGTTGGCGATTGCTTCCTCGAACACGACGCCGCGCGCGGCCAGCTTGTCGATGGCCGGTGTAATGCCCTGCGTATTCCCGTAACAACCCAACCGGTCGGCCCGTAACGTGTCGATGCTGACCAGAATAACGTTCGGCCGCGCCTCGCCCCGCATCAGCGACGAACCTTCGGCCACAATGTTTGAAAGGATCGCTATCGACCCGGCCGTAACGACCACCAGCACGGATCGCACCACCCAACGGTTGCGCCCGGGTTTACCGTCGGCCACCGGTTCGGGCGCCGCGACCTGGCGACCGGCCCAGACCACCACTCCCGGCAATAGGCGCCGGAAGCCGCGTTCGAACCAAATGCCCATGCCCAAGGCCGGCAACGCGCTGGCCAACAGCCAGGGCCCATGGCGGAATACGGCATGAACGACACCCATCGGATTAAGATAGTCCAGCCAATGCCGTTGCAGGTACAACGTGAAATCAGTGTTCTCACGCAGCAAATGGGGCAGACGATGTAAGGAAACCTGCTGCGCTTCGACCAATAGTTTGGTGGTCAGCCAAATAAACGTCAGAAGGAGCGGATAGAAAAGCAGAATCCCCGCCGAACACAACACCGCGCCAGCCAACGAGCGGCCGAACAACAGTTGGACGGCCGCGATGATGTACAACAATGCGGCCAGGTAGAACGCCGTGAACAAACCGGCATTCAATGCCGAATTGACATCGGCAATCATCGCGCGCCACAGCCCGAACGACCAGTCACCACTACCGGCAACCCGCACGATGGCCATCGTCAAGCCGGTGACCAAGCCGATTGCCAGCGCCAGCGGTGCCACGTAAAGCAAGTGGCGAAGATTGTTTTCGACGCGGTGTCTGTTCAAAACCGAATCCCGTGTTGAGTGGCTAGTGTAGCGACCCGCCGGAACCGGATCAATCCGCGTCTGTTATTGAATCAGCCGGCCGCGCAGGTGGGCGTACTCGCGCAGCTTGAACACCGAAAGCTCGCCCCGCCGCCACATCTTCGTCGCCACGCCGACGAGCTTGATGGCGTTGGCGGCCTCGGCCAAAACACGCAACGGCGCGGGGTGCCGTGCGAGCCACGCGCTGTGGCTCAGGGTTCGAATCAGCCCCCGCGGCAAAAAACGTTTGGAGGTCAGCGAGATGAGCGCCGCCCAGAACCGGTCTTCCGGCGGGCGGGGGTAGTCGAAGGTGAAACGGAACTGCCGCCATGACTTGGTGGCCCGGCCTTCCACATCGTCGGGGGTGATACGGCCCATCGCCAACAGCTTTTCGGTGATTTCCGCCTTCGGGAAGAAGGTCAGCGAATAGAGAAACAGGTTGAAGGGGCGGGGCATGGCCAGCAGCAAATCGAGCATCGCACGATGGTTTTCACGACCGGCCAGCGGGTTGTCCAGGATGATATCGTAGGTCGCTTCGATGCCTAGATCGAGCAGCTTTTGCGCCAGGCGGATGACCGATTCATTCGAGCCGCGGCGAGCGAAGTCTTCCGCCAACTCAGTCGGTGACGCACTTTGAATACCGACCTGCACGTGCATCAGGCCCGCGGCACGTAGTCTCCGCAGCCCTTCATCGTCCACCGCTTCCGGGTTCAAAAGCAACGAAAACGGAAGCCCCACGCGGGCCGGGTATTTCTGCGCGAACTCTTCGATCCATCGCGGCGGGAAAACGAAGCTGTCGTCGTCGAAATGAACACGCCGCAGGGCGCGGAAGCGCCGGCGCACATAGACCAGTTCGTCGAGCACGCGGCCGACTTCGCGAATGCGATGATAACGGCCGAGCCCCTGATACAAGCGGCGATATTGGTTGTTGTAGCAGTACGCGCATTGGAACGGGCAGCCGCGCGAGGCGAAGGCCCGATAGATCGCGCTGTCGAGGTACGGGTCGCCATGCCGCAGCCGGTTCTGTTCGATCACGGTGACCGGGCCGTCGAACTGCTGATCATAAGGCAGGCTGTCCAGGTCGGTTACTAACTGTCGTAGCGGATTGCGCCGGATCTCCGGGCCGTTGCGCACCCACAGGTTGGGGATCTCGACGATGGGCCGGCCGCCCGCCAGCGCGTCGGCCAGATCGGCCAACGGCCCTTCGCCTTCGCCGACACAGACGGAATCGGCGTGCGGAATGCAGTCTTCCGGCGAGATGGTCGGATGCACACCGCCCCACACCAGGTGGGCTTTGCTCACCCGCCGCAACCGTTGCGCCAATTCGATGCCCACCGGGAGATAGGGCGAACCGAGGCTCATGCCGATCAGGTCCGGGCGGGCCTCGGCCACATGCTGCTCGAGCAACTCCCACTCGGCTGCGGTCGGTTCCTTTACGTTGTTGTTACCCCACCGCTTGAGCAACAGAATTTGCGCGTCATGCCCCGCGCGCCGCAACACCGCCGCGAGCAAACGTACCCCCTGATTCTGGTAGGCGTAAGGGGTGATCAGTATCACGCGCATCAGGCTGCTCCGGGGCGGGGGCCCGCCGCAGTATCCCACATGCGCCCGGCGGTTTCCAGTTTTCACGACGAGTCCGCCGATTTGTGCCGGCCTGAGCGCTTGGGCTAGACTGCAACCATGAGAGCCCATCCTCTGCCCCGTTTGATTGCGGTCGGCACCGCCAATCCGCCGCGGCGGTACACCCAACAGGAACTGATCGACCTGTTTGGGGTAACCGATGCGCGCACGATCGGCTTTTTCCGCAACAGCCACATCCGAGCGCGTCATCTGGTGCTGCCCGAGCCGGATGAAACCGGACGTATCGCCCCCGAGGACGGCACGCAGTTGCTGGACAAACACCGCACGAACGCGATCGAGGTCGGCGGCCAGGCGATCCAACGCTGTCTGGCCGAACGGGGCCTGCGGCCGGAAGACGTCGATTCGCTGGTGACTGTCACCAGCACCGGCTTCCTGTGCCCCAGCCTGTCGGCGTGGCTGGTCGACGCCGTCGGTTTCCGGCCCAATGTGGCGCGGACGGATATCGTCGGCATGGGCTGCAACGCCGCGCAGAACGGCTTGCGCGTCGCGGCGCAGGCGGCGGCCGCGCACCCGGGCCGTTACGCGCTCCTGCTCGCGTGCGAGATCTGTTCGGCGGCCTACGTGTTCGACTTCTCATTGCGGACCACCGTCGTCAACTCGTTGTTCGGTGACGGCGCCGCCGCGGCCTTGCTCGTGGCCGATCCGCAGAGCACCGCCGACGACGGCCCGGCGATCGTCGACGCCGAATCGTTCATCGTGCCCGCCGAGCGGCAGGAAATGCGTTTCGATTTCATCGACGGCAAATTCAACTTCTACCTGGGCCGCGATATTCCGTACCTCGTTGGCGAGGCGGTGGTGACCCCCATGCGCGCGCTACTCGAGCGGCACGGCCTGCGCCGGCGGGACATCGCGCACTGGCTCGTTCATTCCGGCGGCAAAAAGGTGATCGACAGCGTTAAATACCAACTCGGGCTGACCGAGCACGACCTGCGCCACACGCGCCGCGTGCTGCGCGACTACGGCAATCTGTCGTCGGCCTCGATACTGTTTTCCTATGCCGGCCTGGTGCGTGACGACGTCGCGCGCGCCGGCGATTGGGGCGTCTCGATCGCCATGGGGCCCGGCCTTTCGATTGAAACCGCCCTACTGCAATGGTAGGTTCCGAGCAGGAGGTCTGCCTGGTGGAATGGCAAACGATTCGTCTGACTGAGCACGAAGGCATGACGACCATCACGCTGTCGCGTCCGGATTGCGGTAACGCCATCAACGTCGCCATGGTCACCGAATTGCGCCACGCCGTGCAACAGATCGAAGACGCCGGGCAGGCGCGGCTGGTTGTCATTCGCGGCGCCGGCGAAACCTTCTCGGTGGGCATCGACCTGCGCGACTTCCCCGCCGACGGCAAACCCAACGTCGAAGGCTTCGGCAAGTGGGAAACCGTGTGCCGCACCCTCGAACTGTTGCCGTGCCCAACCATCGCCGCCATCGACGGCGTCTGCGCCGGCGGCGGGCTGATGCTGGCGCTGGCTTGCGATGCGCGTGTGGCCACCGCGCGGTCCGTCTTTTCCTTGCCCGAAGTGACCTTCGGCTACCTGCCCGGCTTGGCCACTTACCGGCTGGCGAAACAGATTGGCCTCGGCCGCGCCCGGCACTTTGCGTTGTCCGGCCGCGAAATCGACGCCACCGAAGCGGATCGCATCGGACTGGTCGGTCGCGTGTGCGCTCCCGGCGATCTGGAATCCGCATTGGCGAAAACGGTGGCGGAATTCCAACACGCCGATCCGCAAGCGCTGGCGCTCGCCCGGCGACTGTTGGACGAGTCGTTTGCGCACGATCACGAGGAATTCCTCGGGTTCTTTCTCGCCGCGCAGCACAAAGCGATTCAGGGCGAAACGTTCCGCGAGCGCGTGCGCCAGGCCCATCGCACCAAACGGCCGCAAGGCTCCGACCCGCTATCATGATCGCTTCCGCGCTCACGCCGTTTCCGGTCGACCCCGCAGTGTTGGCGCGTATCCGCCCGCTGGTTGCCGATGACGCCGAAGAGGTGGCGCGCTTGCATGCGGCGGCCATGGGCCACAGCTTATGGGCTCGGTTGGGCACCGAATTCCTCTGCCTGCTCTATCGCGAACTGCCGCAACTGCCGGAATTCATCGGCTACGTGTATGTCGAAGAGGGGCGCATCCGCGGTTTCATCGCCGGTACGACCGACGGCCGCGCCATGATGCGCCGGCTGTGGCGCCGTCATTGGCCGGGGGTGTTGCGCGCGGCGGGCCGGGCCACGCTCCGCGAGCCGGGTCTCGCCGCCGATCTGTGGCGCACCTTTTCCTATTTCCGGGTCAGCGGCGTGGGTGGCGTGGCCGACGTGCCCGGCGAATCGATGTTCTGCTCGTTCGAACCCGAACTGCGCGGCAAGCGGATCTCGGGCCTGATCAACAAAGTGTTGTTCGATGAGCTGGCGGCCCGCGGCCATCGTTTCGTGAAGATTACCAACGAGGCGGACAACGAGGCATCGATTCGCCAACTCACCTCGTGGGGCTTCGAAGAGAAGGGCCGGTTCCGTTTTTACGGCAAGGAAATGATCGCCTGGCGGCTCGATCTGACGGCGTGCGAGCGCGTCAATCCGCACAAGCGGTTGCGCCCGGAGAGCAACCAATGACTCCCGCCGCCTTTCTCCGGCTGTTGCGCGGCACACTGCTGCATGACCGGCCGTTGTACGCGCACTACGCGATTACCCACCGCTGCAACCTGCGTTGCGCCGCTTGCACAACCTGGCAATTGGCGGAGCCCGCGCGGGAACTGCCGCCGGCGGAGGTTGCGGAGTTGGCGCAAATGCTGGCCCGGCTGGGCGTGGTGCAGGTGAGCCTGAGCGGCGGCGAGCCGGCGATGCGCGACGACCTGCCGGAGATCGTCCAGGCCTTTCGCGCCGCCGGCATCCGACCGCGCGTGTTGACCAACGGTGTCGCGTTGACCCCGCCGGTGATCGACCGGTTGTTCGCCGCCGGTCTGACCGACATTTCGTTCTCGCTTGATTCCTTGCGTGCGCCGGTGCAGGAAGCAATCGACGGCGCGCCCGGCTTGCAGGCCAAACGCCTGGCGAACCTGCGACACCTGGCCGCGCGCCTGCCGCGGCGCGGGACGCTGCCGCTGCTCAACACGATCGTCAATCGGTTGAATCTTGACGAACTGCCGTCGCTGGTCGACTTCGCCGCGCGTCTTGGCTTCTTCATCTCGTTCATTCCGTTGCATCAACCGGCAGGCGACGAGGTCGGCCACCGCTTTTACCGCCGTAACCAAGAGCTGGCCTTCCGGCCCGAAGACGAGCCGCGTCTGCGCGCCGTCTTCGCGCAACTGATCGCCGCCAAACGGCGAGGCGAGCCCGTGTTCAGTTCGTCATCGTTCTTGGCGGCGAGCCCCGACCACCTGCTCGGCCGCCGGCCAGCCTGGCCATGCCGCGCCGGCCGCTTGTATCTGTCCGTCGCGCCCGACGGCCGCCTTTCGCCGTGTCACGCATTCGAAGATCGCCTTGCCTATCCGTACCGGGGTTTTTCCGCCGTGTTCCAGTCGGCCGATTACCGGCAACGCGTTCGCGGTTTGGCGGCGGAGTGCGAAGGTTGCCTCCGGCCCTGCTGGACCGAAATCAGCCTGTCCTTGCTCGAAGGGCGCGGGTTCACTGAGGCGTTGCAACGACAGTGGCGGGCGCGCCGGGAGCGGCCGGTCTTTGACACAAGCCTTCCCCCGTTTGCCGATTTGCCGTGAAGTGAAACCAGGCGGCTATTTCGCCGCGGATTGCCGCTCGGACCAACGCCGGTCGAGCGCCTGTGCGGCGGCCCACACGAACACGGCCACCGTCGCGCCAACGGCCGCGCCGACCAGCACATCGAGTGGGTAGTGAACTCCGGCATAAACGCGTGTGTAAGCGGTCAGAAAAGCTGCGGGAATCGCCAGCCATAACCAGCGACGGGCGTGAAAACCGACGATCACCGCGACTGCGGTCAAATTGGCCACGTGGTTCGACGGCATCGACCAGCTTGATTTCTTGCCAACCAGCAAACGTACGCCTTCGAGCGCGACGCAAGGGCGAACGCGGGCGATCAGCGGTTTGAGCACCTGGGCGCAGAGCAGATCGGTCAAGACCACCGCGGCCAAGGCAGCGGCGAGAAAGACGCGCGTGTGGTGGTCGCCTTTCACCGCCAGCCAGATGACCAAGACGGCCAGCGGCACCCATAACCACCACGGGCGATTGAAAGCGACGGCCAGCCAGTCCATCCAGGAACAGATCCACCGGCCGTTGATCAAGTGGAACAAGACGTTGTCGAGCCAGAGAATCAACGCACATTCTCCAAAAACGAAAGGGCGCCCAAAAACAGGCGCCCTTTACAATGCGATTTGCGACCGAAACGCTAGTTGTTCTTCTTCAGCTTTGGCTTGGCCTTCGGAGGCGGCTTCGGCTTTTCGGTCTTCTTCGGTTTCGAAAGGGCCGGTTTTTCCGGCGGAGGAGTCGGTTCCGGGGTCGCTACGACCACGGGTTCCGGCGTCTTCTTCACCGGCGGCTGAACCGAGATAGGAGCCGGAGTCGGTGTCGGTTCCTCTTTTTTGCCACACGCCAGCATGGGAATCACGCTGAGCACGAAGCACAAGAGGGTCACGAAAACGATCGTCCTTTTCATGCTTTCGGTCCTCCCGTTATGTGAGTGAACTATATGGGGATGCGCGAATGCGCATCCCCATCTGTCAGCTTAGACAGTTTCCACTCAAATTAGTTCGCGGCCGGAGCAGCCGGGGCGGCCGGAGCGGCAGCCGGGGCGGCCGGGGCGGCCGGAGCGGCACCCGGAGCGGCCGGAGCGTCAGCCGGAGCAGCCGGGGCGGCCGGAGCGGCCTCGGGCGGCGGCGGCGGCGGAGGCTGATCCATCGGCGGCTGGGCAGCGTCAGGGCCGGGAACCGGCGGCGGCGGCACTTCTTCGGTCTTTTTGCAAGCGACGAAGCACAGCATCAGAGAAAGAACCAACCCAACGATCAACAATTTACGCATGACTGTTCAAACCTCCTGGTGGTGACTAACCACCTCGCCCTTGTCACTAGGGCACGTTTTGTTGCTTGCACGCGAGTTTTCATCGAGTCTACCTCGCCCCCGAAGCAACAAGCACTGGCGATGCAGGTAGACCCTACACTGTTGCCATCTATGTCTAGCTGGCTGCGCAAAACCATAAGATAAGAAGGATCAAAAAGTCAATAGCTTTTTTTTGATTCTCCAATATTGCTCCACCCCCTTCCGTGGACAATTTACGTGGCTTGTGTCGACTCGAACTACCTAGGATCACTAGGATTTGCTGACTTCCCGCGTGAAACCATTTGACGATCGATCCCTCTGATTCATAGAATTGCCTTCGCTTCTGGAGGTCGGTATGCGGCAGTTTGATTCCGACAGCGCACTACGCGATGCACGTGCCCTAAGCTTCCCCCGTTTGGTTGGCGATCCCGGAGAAAAGCGCGCCCGGCAATGGATCGGCGAGGAATTGGCCAAGATTGGGCTGACGGCCGAAGAGAGGCCATTCCGTTTCTTTCCTGCTTTGCCGTTCGGAATATTGCTCAATGTCATTCGCTTGAGCGCATTGTTCTTGTTGGTTCATCGTTTGCTGCTTTCACAATGCCCGCGTTTTGGCGCGCTGGTCGGCTTGGCGCTGCCCTTCGCGGCTAAGGCGTTGTGGGGTTCCTACCGGCGCGCGGCGGCGCAAAAGCTCGAGGACCACGCCGACGAATACCCGTGGCATCTCAAGTTCATCCGCAATGCGCGTCTCGCGCTTGAAAGCGCCAACGTGATTGCCGATTTGCCGGTGCAAGGCGAAATCAAACACCGGCTGGTCCTCTCCGCCCATACGGACACCAAAAGCCAGAACATGTCGATCGTCACTCGCGCGACTTCGTCCATTTTCCTGGCCATCGGCGTGTTCTTGTTGCCGATTGCGACCGCGCCGGGTGTCATCTGGCCCGGCTGGCTGACCGGCACGCTCGGCGGCCTTTGGTGGACGCTATGGTTGCTCGCCCTGCTCAGTGCGCTGGTGCTGACCACGCTCAAGGTAGGCAACGAATCCGGTGGTGCGATCGACAACGCCGGCAGTTGCGGCCTATTGCTCGGCGTCGCCCGGGCGCTGGCGGCCGAACCGCCGCACGGCGTGGCCGTGCGTTTGGTCTTCACCGGCGCGGAAGAAGTCGGTCTTGCCGGCGGCTATGCTTACGCGCGTGACGCGGCGGCTGATCCGGATTGGCGCCATGCGATCCACCTCAATTTCGAAGGCGTCGGCGGCGGCCGTAAACTATGGTATACCAGCGAAACCGGCCCGACCGGCAGCTACGCCGGCGCCAGTCGCCAGGCCACCGATCTGGTGTTGCAGGCCGCGCAACGGACCGGCATCACGCCCACCCGCCTTGGCAAGTTGATTGGCGGCGAAGCCGATCATATCCCCATGGTTGAAGCCGGCCTGTCCGCGGTCACGCTGATGTTCGGCGGCGGCAGTTCGACCGCCGTGCACACGCGTCACGATCAGGCCCATTTGTTGCGGCAGGACGCGATGGAAGCCGCCGGCGTCGTGGCCTTGGCCGCCGTGGCCGTGTTGGAAGACCGGAGGTAACCCATGCGCCGTGAACCGCCTTCTTCGTTCCAAAAACTTCAGGCTTCGGAGCTGTGGTGCGACCGTTGCAAACGAGCGGTCCCTGTGCGCCAACGGCTGCTGCTGATCCTGCCCGGTGAGAACCTCTACGAATACCTTTGTTCGCAGTGCGGCCGTTCGCTCGGCCGGCGTAAGGAGTCCGACCCGGGCAATCTGGATATCAACCTGTGGCGGGGCCGGCAGTAAGGCGCTACTGCTCGTCGTGCAAACCGAAAAGCTGTAGCAGCTTGCGCCGCTCCTTCGGGTAGGCGTCTTTGCCCAACAACAACTGGGCGGTGATCGGCGCTACCTCGCGCACGCGCGCGGCCATCTGGGCGGCGGTTTCGCGAATGTCCCACTGGGCGAATTGAGCCATGCGCTCCTTCGCGAAATGGTAAACCTCGCGCAGGTTCATCACCACCAGCACGCGCCGGCGGTGGGCATTGGTCAGCGCGTACGACGCGACGAACGGGTCGCCGGTCAACTCCAGCAGCCGGTGATACAGCGCCTCGCCCTGTCGCGCCACCGCGCGCAACGTCTTTTCCATTTTGCAGCGGCGCACGCTCGGCGGCACGGTGATGCCCAACGACGGGTCGTAGTCGGAAACAATTTGCGTGCATAAACGGTGGCGTTTCAATTGCGCATACAACGAGGAGCTGACGGTCAACCCGAAGGTGAATTGCGGCACCTCGAAATGCCGGCTCACGTTGTCGTGGATCTCGCGCGTGCGCAGCAGTTCGAGATACACCAACCGCCGCTCGGCGTCGCGCAGGCGGTGGGCTACCTGCAGGCAGTGGGCGAACGAACCGAGCCCGCCTTGGAACAGCAGGGCGGCGATGACGTGATCGTCGGGTTGCGGCGAAGCGGCGAAGTAGTCGACGCGCGGCGGATGGCGCGGCGACTGTTCGGCCTCGCCGTATTCGATGGCCGCTTCCACCGCGAGCGGACGCAGCGTTTCGAAGAAGTCGCACGGGTCGCAATACTTCACCAGTGACGGCGCCAGCGGCTGCACCTGTTCCTTGAGCACGCGGCCGATCTTGCGCAGTTCCCATGCCGGGTGCGAGAGCAGGCGGCGGATCAATAGCTCCAGCTCGCGGCCGTTGAAGCTGCCGCCGACGCTGGTTTGGGTCGCCAGGCCGACCGCATACCGCGCGTCTTCCTTGGCCAGGTTTTCCAGATCGGTGATCTGCTTCTTGCTCAGCGCGCTCAGGTCGCCGGCGCGGGCCAGAATGTCGGGCCGCAACACGTTGTAGATCTCGCTGTAGGCGGCGAACATCGCGCGGTACAACGCGGCGAACTCCTCGGCCAGGCCGGCCAGTTGCACCTCCGGCGGCACAAGAAAATCGTTCTGGATAGTGACGTAGCGCTGCGACCGCTCGGTGAACGAGGCCAGCCGGTGCAGTTCGATGATCTCCACCGCCAGGCGGCTGA
The DNA here is from genome assembly GCA_964511015.1 of uncultured bacterium. GTDB lineage: Bacteria > Lernaellota > Lernaellaia > Lernaellales > Lernaellaceae > FEN-1099. The sequence continues at coordinate 28,112 of CAZEDX010000033.1, forward strand.
CGAAATCAAAATCGATATTGAAGTACGCGTGCTCGGCGATCGACTGATGCCCCATCGTGTGCACGATGCTGGTCATCGACTTGCGCGCCTTGGCGATGTCCTCCACCGTCTCGGCGCGCAGCACGTGCAGCATGTCCGCACGCCGCGACAGTCGCGCGTAGGCCGCGGCCACCGATTCGGGCGTGAGGGTGTCGGGAGACGCTTGGCCGGCCAGTACCCGCTGCAGCTGATCCAGATCGACGTTGCACCCCGCCAAAGTCACGTGCGGAGCTTCGCTTTGATGGGTCATGGTTGCCTCCCCCGCCGGCCGGTCACGATGGTTGGTCAGACCTGTATACCCGTCCTCCCGCGAACCGACAAGGGGAAAGGGCGCGGTGATTTACCGCCGGCGGCGCCCGTGTCAAAATCGGTCATTCACCAACGAGTGAGGCGTGCATGCGCTGGACCCGTTGCGGGCGCGCGGCGGAATTCGTCGCCCGGGCCGCGGACTTCCTGGAACAACGCGAGGCCGAGAACAATTTGATGCTTGGTCTGGCGCTGGCCATGACGGCCGACCCGGACTACGCCTCGCTGCCGCCGCTGCTGTCTTACGCCACGCACGGCCGGCGCGTGGTGGCGGCGGCGCTGCAGATGCCGCCGCGAGCGTTGATCGTCACGCGCATGACGCCGGCGGCGCAGACCGCGTTGGTGGATCACCTGTGCCGGGAGAAGGCGCAATTCAAAGGCCTGCTCGGGCCGAGTGAAACGGCATTCGAGGTGGCGCGGTTGTACACCGCCGCGACCGGCACGCCGCACGAAATGGACCACCAACAACGGATCTACCAGCTCACCGCCGTGCGCCCGCCCGCCGGGGTGCCGGGGCGCCTGCGGCCGGCCGCCGCGCACGAGGTTGATTTTCTGGTCCCCTGGGCGATCGGTTTCGGGCGCGACATGCCCCGCCCGTGGGATCCCGACCGGGCCGAGCAGATGCTGCGCGGCCAGCTGCGGCAGGGCAGCACGTTCATTTGGGAAAACGGCGAGCCGGTGGCGATGGCCGGGTTTGCCGGGCCGACGCCGCATGGCGTGCGCATCAACCTGGTGTACACGCCGCCGGAGCATCGCCGCCAAGGCTACGCTTCGGCTTGTGTGGCGGCGCTGAGCCAACGGCTGCTTGATGGCGGCCGCAAATTCTGTTTTCTCTACGCCGACCGGGACAACCCGACGTCCAACCACATCTATCAGCAGATCGGCTACGAGCTGGTGTGCGAGTCGGTCGAACTCCGCATCGGCGCCTGAACGAACGCGCGGCCGCTCACGGCATGACGCCGGTCTTTTCCAGCGCGGCGAGCGAACGCCGAGCCTCGTCGGCGATTGGATGCTGCGGGAAACGGTCGAGCAAGAAGCGCAGCTTTTCCCGGGCCGTGGTCGGATTGTGCAGCGCCGTCGCGAGCAGCCGGGCTTCCTGAAACAACGCCTTGGGCGCCAGCGGCGATTGCCGATACTGCCGGTGGAGCGTCTGGTACATCAGCAGCGCGAGATCCGGCATATCTTGCTCCACGAAATGGGGAGCGAGCGCGAGATAGACGCGTTCGGGAAATTCGGTCTCGCCCGGCGTGTCGAGCATGAGGCGGACCAGATCGGCCAGCAGCTGCGTCTGGTTGCTTTTCAGCAGGTCGTTGGCCAGCGGCACGGCGTCGCGGCGCGCGGCGACGACTTCGCCGTCGTTCAGACTCCGTTGGATGGCCAGGAACCGGCCGAAGTTGTCGTCGCCGATCGGCCGCTTGAATTTCTCGGCCTCGCTGCGGCGGCGCTCGATGATCGGATCGACCACCTCGACCGGCGCTTCCTCGTTCACCGTGATTTCCGGCGGCCGGAGACGCTTGATGATGAAGTAGCCCGCCAGCCCGGCCAGGAAGCCGCCGACGTGGGCCGTATACGCCACGCCGGACACGCGGTCGGCGCCCTGCACGGCCGGGATGAGATTGAGTAGGAACCAACCGGGCAGCACGATGTAGGCCGGCAGATTGAACCGCCCGCGGCCGAAGCGAATGATGACCCAATAGACGTAGATGAATTGGATACGGGTCTTGGCGAAGCGCGGCAGGAACGCGCCCATCAAACCGGCGACGGCGCCCGATGCGCCGATGAGCGGGAACGCGAACGAAGACTGAAACAGCGCGAACATCGAGTTGCCGACAAACCCGCTGAGCAGATACAGCAGCAGGTAGGCCACCACGCCGAACGTCTCTTCCAAGATGCAGCCGGTCAGGTAGAGGAAGATCATGTTGCTGATCAGGTGCACGGAGTTGGCGTGCAGAAACTGCGAGGTGAACGCGGCCAGCGGATTGTAGTGCGCCGGCACCAGCCCGTAACGATGGATATACGAGTTGGCGATCCGCTGCTCCCATTCCTTTTCGTTTTTTTGGTACTCGATCCACATCGGGTGGTCGGCCGCCACGATTTTTCCGGCCAAAAAATCCTTGGCGAACTGGTCGAATTCCTGGCGGTGCCTGACGCAGTGGTCCGGCCGAACGCGCGACTGCTGAATCCACCACGGCTTCAACTGCGGCGGCAGGTTGGCCGGCGGTGGAATCTTCGCCCGCTTCTCTTCGGCCACCGCCATGAAAGATTTGCATAACACCGCCACCCGCGACTGCTGCCGGCCAATCTCGAGAAACTGCGACTGTTGCATTGGCCCGCGCGAGGTGAAGTAGAAAAGAATGTTGAGCAGAATCAACGCAAAGGTGGCATACGGCCAACGGCGCACGCGCGATTGCTCGTGCCCGATCGGGAAAAACCAAAACATCCGGTCGCTCCAAGACCACCACCGCGCGGCCAATCGCCGCGCGAATGGAGAGTTGTTTTTCCAGGGAATAGGTTGCTATTGGCACCGGATCATAGCGCACCGTCGCCGTGCGGGCAAACCGTGCTACCAGGCCAGCTGTTCGCCGATGTACTGCCAGAACTGCCCGGTGTTTTCGAGCGTCATGCGATCGATCACGCCGATCATGCCGCGGACCGATTCGTCCACCGGCGTCGGCGCCTTGGGCCCACCCATGTCGGTCTGCACCCAGCCCGGATGCAGTGAGATTACCGTGATGCCCGCCTTGCGCAAATCGCACGCCAGCAACCGGGTGAACATGTTGAGCGCCGCCTTGCTGGCGCTGTACGCGTAATAGCCGCCGTGACGCTTCAACGTGATCGAGCCGACGTAGGAATTGAGGTTGGCGATCAGCGGCGCCTGGCCGCGGCGCAGCAGGTCGGCGAAGCTCTGCGCCATCAGCACCGGCCCGACGGAATTGACGCGGTAGACCGCCAGCAGATTCTCCGGGTCGAGCTGGCCGAACGGCTGGTCGCCGCCGCCCTCGAACGAACTGGGAAACGAATTGAAGATGCCCGCGCAGTTGAGCAGCACATCGAGCGCGTCGGTTTGCGCCGCCACCGTCTGCGCCGCCGCGGCGATCGATTCCGGGTCGGCCAATTCCACGGTGAACAGCGACAGACGGTCCGGCTGCGCGGCCGCCAGCTTCTGCAATTCGACCGCCTGCTCGGGCCGCCGGGCGCCGGCGAAGACGCGATCGCCCCGCGCTAGAAACTGCCGCACGAATTCCAAACCGATCCCGCGATTGGCTCCGGTGACGAGCACGCGTTTCATGGTCGACCTCACAGAAGAATGGCGTCCGGCGCACCGTACCGGCCGGCTGGGGAGCTGTCAAACGAAGCTGGACAGCTTGGCCGATCGCAAGCAAAATGGCTTTGTTGTATGGCTGATGTCGGGCGCACCATTTCTGACTGAGAGAAAATCATGCGGCAGATCTTCCATTCCACGATCGTGGCCTCCTTGATGTTGGTGTTGTTGTTGGCGGGCGACGCGGCGCCGTGTGGCATGAGCACGCACATGGACGTCAGCGAACGCGCGCGCGCGTTCTTCCTGGCCGAAGACTACCCCGCCTACAACGATTACCTGGCCGCGTACGGCGGCGCGCTGCAAGCCGGCTCGGTGTTTCCCGACTGGGGCTATCCGTTCGGCTACGGCGACGAATCCGAAGCCGCGCACTGGGCGCCCTACCAGCAGGCCCTGGCCGACTACATCCACGATACTTACCCGCAGCCGTGGGATGAGAACGCGACCGAGGCCGCGGTGTTTCTGCTCGGCGCGGTCGTGCACCAGGTGTCCGACGATCACTGGCACACCGGCGAAAGCAAGATCGATGGCTTCCTGCAGGCCATGGGCCACGTCGACTTCCACGACTCGTTCGGTGATGCACACGATGTCGGCGACTTCGGCGGCGACGTGCTGGTCGCCAGCGAGGTCGATCTGGGCTTTGAGGAATCGTGGTTCGTTCCCGCCGCCGACGCGGCCGCGGTCTACCTTGCCCAAGGCTACCCGGACGCCACCGCGGAACTGATCACCACCTGCATGAGCCTGATCTATCTGGCCTCGCAGGCCGAACGTTATGGCGCGGCGCTGTTGTTCGATCTATGGATGCAGAAGTCGCCGTTCCTCACCGAGCAGTTCCTCGACTACCACTACGGCGGCCTCGACGACATGGCGATCTGGACCTCGTGGGTCTGGCCGGAGTACATCGACCTTCTCGAAAACGGCCTGCCGGATGCGGCCGTCGCGCGCGCCGACGGCAACGCCGGCGTGAACATCGACCGCGTGTACGCGTTGCTGGCGCGCCTGGGCGTGGCGCCGTATGAAATTGACATCGAGCCGGCCGGCCGCGGCGTCACGTTGCGTTTGCCCGGCGAAGGAAAGGACGAAGCCGGGCCGGTCCGCGAAGCGCAACCGCCGGCGAACGTCGATCAGTCGGTCACCTGGACCAGCGAAACCGACTACGGCTACCTCGGCACCAGCCTGGCCGCCGGCGACCTCAACGGCGACGACTACGCCGACCTCGTTGTCGGCGCTCCCGGTTACGGCGTGGCGGGAGAACCGCAACTCGGCGCGGTGTACGTTTTCTTCGGCCGCGACGACGTCAGCGGCCACGAACAGGTGGATACCGGTGATGCCGACGTGACGTGGCTGGGTCAGGACGTCTACAGCCGTTTCGGCTGGAGCGTCGCCATCGTCGATCTGAACGCCGACGGCCACGCCGACATCGCGGCTTCTTCCCCCACCGTCGGCGCCCCAACCAAGGATTACCAGGGCCGCGTCGAGGTGTTCTACGGCGACGGCGCCGGCGCGTTTTCCGCCACGCCGGATGTCACCATCGGCGGCAACGAGGTCGAATCGCTGTTCGGCTATACGCTGCTCGGTGGCGACTTCGACGCCGACGGCCATGCCGACCTGATCGTCGGCTCGCCGTTCGTCCCCGCCGGCGGCGAACAGCGCGGGCAGGTAACCGCTTACCGCGCCTCGGCGGCGTTGGCGTCCGGCGCGGCTTTGGCGCCGAGCGATGCCGCCTGGGCCGCCCTGGGCGAGAACGACCACGACTGGTTCGGCTGGGCGCTGGTGCTGGTGGAACCGCCGGAAGGCACACCGCTGCTGCTAGTCGGCGCACCGACCTACAACCTGGCCGAAACGCAGAGCGTCGGCCGGCTGTATGGCTTCACTTACGACGGCGAAGCTCCCGCCTTCACCGTTACGGGTCTGACGGAATTCCAGAAACTGGCCACCTCGCTGGCCGTGCTGCCGTTGGCGAACGACGAGTTCGCGGCGGTGGTCGGCGCCCCGACCGAATCGATGGACAACCACGTGCAGGTCGGCGCCGTGCATGTGATTCCGCTCGCCGGGTTGAGCGGCGATCTGAGTCTGGACGATGTCGGCGCGGACCCGGTGTTGGTCGGCGACGACAACGTCGGACGCTTCGGTTGGCGCACCGCCGTCGGCGATTTGAACGGCGACGGGCTGTCCGACCTCTGGGTTGCCCAACCGTGGTTCAACAAAGAAGCGGGCCGGGCCTACCTGTGGTTCGGCGGCGACGAATTCCCGGCCGGCACGATCGTCGGGGCGCCGGTGATGGCGCATTGGAACAGCGGGCAGGGCGCGGAACGAGCGTTCGGCGCTAACGCGCTGGCTTGTCTCGACTTCAACGGCGACGGCCGCGACGACCTGGCGCTGGCCGCGCGGCGCGACGACCGCTTCGGCATCGACGGCGGCACGGTCACGTTGTTGATCTCGCCCGCACCGGCGCTGTCGGCGCTTTCTCCCGATCACATCGCGGCCGGCAAAACCGGCTCGTTTGAGCTGACCGGCGCGCGGCTAGGCGCGCACGGCCTGGCGCTCGAACTGCGCCAGGGCGAGGAAGTACTCACGCCGATCGATGTCGTGCTGGTCGATAGCGAACACATCACCTTCACGCTGAACGTGCCCCTCGACGCGACGACCGGCGCGTACGACCTGTCGTTGACTTCGTCGTTCGGCGACGCGGCGCTCGCCGGCGCACTCACCGTCGACCCGGCCGCCGACGACGACACGACCGACGACGACACCAGCGACGATGATACCGTCGATGACGACTCGGCCGACGACGACGCCACCGACGATGATGCCTCCGACGATGACGCGGCCGACGACGATGTGGTGGACGACGACTCGGCGGATGACGACCTGACCGATGACGACAGCGGCGACGATGACGACAACGATTCCGGTTGCGGATGCTGAGTCTGCGGAGGCTTTTAGGTAGAACGCGGCAGAGGCTTTAGGCTATAGGTAGAACTCTGCAGACCGGAGACTTGATTCTTATCAGTCCTATAAGTCCCATAATTCCCATTCGCAATTTACCCGAATCGAAACATCAGGCACCACACCTACTCCGCCGAAAAACCGTCGGGGCGGCCCCTGTGGCCGCTCTCCAATAAGCGTCTCTCCTCTCCCCGAGGCTCGTGGGGGAGGGGCCGGGGGTGAAGGGTTCCGTACACTCGATGTGTCTGCCGCTTCCGGGGCATGGCGCGTCATGCCCGTTGCTCTTTTCGGGGGGCACGGCACGCCGAGCCCCTACCGCTTTCATTGTGGCATAGCCGCCCTCGGCTGTTTCTTCTTCCGGATCGAATGACGATCTCTCCCCCGCTGTGAAATTTATCGCCTTGTGAAATCTGTCACAGCAATTCGAACGCCTGTTCCAGCCCAGCCGACCCGACATACAAAATGTGCATTTGCCGCTCTTACAGCCGTAGGCCTCCGCGCGTTCGAGATCGGCAAAAACCACGGGCGAAAAACGGCCGTTTGACGGGAAATCCGCCCTAGCAAAATCAGGCACTTGCCCGCCGAAAACGGCACGTTTGCGCGGTGTTTTTACGGCGATGTGCGGGAAAATGAGCCCTTTGCAATCAACATCTTACGCGGTGGTGGTCCCATGAAAACACGGCGTTTTATGACGTGAACCGTTTTTTTGACAGGATGAACAGGATCAACCGGATGGACAGGATGGGAGGTATGAAAAATTGGTTATCATCATACAACGACGGACGCGCCGATTCGCTCGCGAGCGTCAGTCGCCCGGGGCGACCTTGGCCAGCGCCTTGTGACCCATCTTTTTGAAGGCCTCGAAATTCTGGTTGAACAGTCGCGCCAGTTCCTTCGCCTGTTTCTGGTAGGCGCGTTTGTCGACCCAGGTGTTGCTCGGCCACAGAACTTCCGGCGGCACGTCGGGGCAGGTGGTGGGCACAAGCACATGGAAGACCGGGTCCGGTCGAAACTCCACATCGTCGAGCTTGCCGGTGAGCGCAGCGGCGACCAGCGCGCGCGTGTGCGCGATCGACAGCCGGTGGCCGACGCCGTAAGGTCCGCCGGTCCAGCCGGTGTTCACCAGCCAGCATTGCGCGTTGTGTTTGGCGATCTTCTTGCCCAGCAGGTCGGCATAGACCGTCGGCTGCCGCGACATGAACGGCGCGCCGAAGCAGGTCGAGAACGTCACCTGCGGTTCCACCACGCCGCGCTCGGTGCCGGCCACCTTTGCGGTGTAGCCGGACAGAAAGTGGTACATCGCTTGGTCGGGAGTGAGCTTGGCGATCGGCGGCAGAATGCCGAAGGCATCGCAGGTGAGCATGATGACGTTGCGCGGGTGGCCGCCGCGGCCTTTCAACTCGACGTTGTCGATCAGCTCTAGCGGATACGAGGCGCGGGTGTTGGCGGTGCGCGAATCGTCGTTCAGATCGATCTCGCGCGAAGCCAAATCGATGGTGACGTTTTCCAGCAGTGCGCCGAAGCGGTGAATGCAATCCCAAATCACCGGTTCGTCTTTCGCCGACAGGTTGATCACCTTGGCATAGCAGCCACCTTCGAAGTTGAACACACCGCGGTCGCTCCAGCCATGCTCGTCGTCGCCGATCATCTTGCGGTTCGGGTCGGAGCTGAGCGTGGTCTTGCCGGTGCCGGACAGGCCGAAGAACAGCGCCACATCGCCGCGCGCGCCGATGTTCGCGGAGCAATGCATCGGCAACACACCGCGTTCCGGCAGCAGGTAGTTCATCACGGTGAAGATCGACTTCTTCGTTTCGCCGGCATACGCCGTGCCGCCGATCAGCACCAGGCGCTTGGCGAAGTTGATCACCACGAACGCTTCCGAGCGCGTGCCGTCTTCCGCCGGCACGGCTTGGTAGTTCATCGCGTCGAGCACCATGAAGTCCGGTTTGAAACGGCGGAGCTTCGCGGCGCTGTTTTCGGGCAGGAACATGTTGCGGGCGAAGATGCTGTGCCAGGCGACTTCGCTGACCACCCGCAGCGGCAGGCGGTAGTCGGGGTCGGCGCCGACGTAACAGTCTTGCACGTACAGATCGCGGTTCTGCAGGTGCGCCGTCACACGGTGCTCGAGGCGGTCGAACACCCCCGGCTCGATCGGCGGATTGTGTTTGCCCCACCAAACGGTTTTCGCCGTCTGGTCGTCACGCACCAGGAATTTGTCGTTGGGTGAGCGGCCGGTGTACTTGCCGGTGTTCACCACCAGTTGGCCGTCGCGGCCCACCAGGCCCTCGCCGCGGCGCAGGGCGTGCTCATAAAGAATCGGAGTGGGCAGGTTGCGAAATACCTGGCCGTGATGGATGAAGGGCAACAAAGGCAGATCGGTTTTTTTCAATCGCTGTTCCTCCGCAAGTCAGAGATCGAAACCAGTCAAGTGTTGATACACGACTCTTGGGCAGTGGTCAATTTGTTGTTGCGGGGGAAAAACAAAAACTTGCCTCCGCCACCGGACCGGCCGGTGACAGGCGGTATAGAAAGAATACTTCGGAGCCGCCGAACGTACGGCGCGGCTTATTCCTCGAAGCAGACTTCGATGAAGAAGGAGCCGCCCTCCATCTCGAACGGCACGACAATCACCGGCCCGCTGGTGTTGTGCGAAATCATGTGGTTGGCGCCCACGATGGTGGTCGGGATGGCCATGTCGAATTTGAAGCCCGCATCCCACAACACGCGCTTGGCGCCGCCGGTGATCATGTTGGTGATTTCACCGACCATGTCCGCGACGGAACTGTCGAGTTCGGTCGGGCGCTCGCCCAACATGCGGAACGCGATCTCGCGCACGGCCGCCTCGGTGAAGGACACCGCCAGCGAGCCGCGTACGGTTTTGCCGACCAAGCCGATCATGCCAGTCACATCGCCACGCGCTGTCCGATCTTTCTTGAGGAAGGGCTTGCCCGGCTTGGGGTTCAACTGGGCCATAGTGGTCAGCACTTCCAAAGACGACTTAAGAAACGGATTGATCCATTTGGCATTCATTGTTGACTCTCAGGCGAAGTTGATGATTCTCCGGCGCCCATGCAAGTCACATATCGGCACGAGCGCCTTTCACCTTCAGCTTTCTGCGTCTACTTTTTATCAGACCAGCGGACGATGAGAGCATCGTACCAGACGGTGAAGATCCCCAGGCCAAAGAACAGCCCGGATAGGGCGCCGCCAAGAATGACCACCCAGGCCAGGCCGGCGTTCAAGCGCGTCAGCCACCAACCTCCAATATCAATCAAGGTCGAAACGAATCCCAGTGCGATCACAATAGCTTTGAACTTGAACGGCGTCGCAGTAGCCGACAAGAGCCAGGCGAGCCCCAGACAAAGTAGGGCCAAGCCAAACAAGTGCTGGTGCGAAACCATCGCGAGACGGCCCCATGACATGCCCGAATTCATCACGGTCGTCTGGGCCACGTCCTCGAAGGTCTCCAGCGGACGAGGCGCCTGCCGATTGTGGCAGCCTATGCATTGGGCCCCCAAGATCTGGTGTACCGGTGCAAAATCCTCTCGTTTGGCGCCGGACTCGATCCAATTCATGATCGTGCGGAGTTGGGCCTCGTCGGCCAGATGCTCGCGCATCGGTCCGTTGATCATGGTCGCCAATAGGGTTTGGGCCGGATTGCCATGAAAGTGGATAGCGACGTCGGCCAGCGACATGCCCGGTTTGCCGTCCGCTAGCCGAAATTGGAAATAGAGGTTGGCCACCGCGGTGAGATAGCCCACACCGATCACCAACGCGAAAAGACTGCCGGTCAGTTTGCGCAACCGCATACGCTCTTCCATCGCCGCCCTTCTCGCCCTTTTTCGACCTTTATACCATGGTTGCCTTCGCCCCGCCGAGGCCTGCTATAGTGAGCGGCCGGTCCGCCGCTGCCGGCGGATTGTAACGTGAGGCGCCATGATGAGCACGCCGCGCACCGAACTGCTAGCCCCGGCGGGCGACTGGGACGCCCTGCGGGCGGCGGTGCGCGCGGGCGCCGACGCGGTCTATCTGGGTCTGTCCGATTTCAACGCGCGCAAACGGGCCGCGAACTTCACGCCGGACGAACTGCCCGCCGTGATGGATCATCTGCATGATCGCCGGGTGCGCGGCTACGTCACGCTCAATACGCTGGTCTTCGACGGCGAACTCGAAGCCGTGGCGAAGATGCTCGCGACGGTCGCTCAGGCCGGAGCCGACGCGGTCATCGTGCAAGACCTCGGCGTGGCGGCGTTGGCTCGCCACCTGGCGCCGACCCTGCCGGTGCACGCCTCCACGCAAATGACCGTCACCGACGCCGGTTCCGCCGCGCTGGCCGCCGCGCTGGGCGTGCGCCGGGTCATTTTGGCGCGCGAGTTGTCGCTCGCGCAGATTTGCCAGGTTGCCTCCGCGAGCCCGGTGCCGGTCGAGGTGTTCGTCCATGGCGCGCTGTGCATCTCCTACAGCGGGCAATGCCTGGCCAGCCTGTCGCTCGGCGGACGCAGCGCGAACCGCGGCGAATGCGCGCAGGCCTGTCGGTTGCCGTATCGCCTGGTCGTCGACGGCCGCGAACACGATGCCGGCGGCCGGATGTATCTGCTCAGCCCGCGCGATCTGGCGGCGTATGACTACGTGCGGCCGCTGGTCGATGCCGGCGTGGCCGCGCTGAAGATCGAAGGCCGCATGAAGGGCGCGCGCTACGTGGCCGCGGCGACCGGCTTCTACCGCCGGGCGCTCGACGCCGCGTTGGCCGGCCGCGACTGGGCGCCGGCGGCCGATGAACGGCGCGAGTTGGAACTCGGCTTCTCGCGCACCTTCACCCAGGCCTATCTGGCGGGCCGCCCGCGCGGCGAGTTGGTGGACGGCCGCTCGCCCACGCACCGCGGCGTGCCGGCCGGCACCGTAAGCGAAAAGACCGCGCGCGGTCTGGTCATTGCCCCGAGCGATGGCGCCACGCTCAAGGCGGGCGACGGCGTAGTGCTAGCCGCCGGTGAAGCGCGCGAAGACGAGCAGGGCGGACGCGTGCTGTCGGTCCGGGCGTTGCCCGACGGTTCGGTGCTGGCCAGCTTTCGGCGTGAGGACATCGACCTGGCGAAGGTCGCGCTCGGCAGCACGGTGTGGAAGACCGACGACCCGGACCAACATCAGACGGCCGGCGTGCCCGCACGTGACGACATCGCCCGGCGCACGCGCGTCGACTTCGCCGTGGCGGCGGAAGTGGGCGAGCCGCTACGGTTGACCGCGCGCGACGAAGACGGCCATACGGCCGAGGCGGTGTCGGACGCGCCGTTGACCGCCGCCCGCGAGCGGCCGCTCACGATCGAACTGCTGCGCGAGCAGTTGGGCCGGCTCGGCAACACGCCGTTTGTGTTGAGGGCGATCGACTGGACGCCGGGCGCGCCGGTGCTGGCGCCCAAGAGCATGCTCAACGCGCTGCGCCGCGCGGTGGTCGATCAGCTATTGGCCGCGCGCCGGGCCGCCACCCGCCACGCGGTGGCCGAGCTCCAGGCTCTGACCGCGCTACGCGAAGCCACGCGGCTTTTCGCCGCCGCGCCGTTGCCGCGCCGGCTGGTGCTGGTGCGGGAAGAGGCGCAGTTCGATGCCGTGCGCGCTTGGGTGCGGCGAACGGGAGCGCCGGACGTCGGCGTCTACCTCGATCTGTTCGCGGACGGCCGCTATGCCGAACTGCTGGCCGCCGGCCGCGCCGCGGGCCTGCCGATGGGCGTGGCGACGCCGCGCATCATGCGGCCCGGCGACGAAGAGGCGCTCGATCGTCTCGCCGCGCTGAAACCCGATCTGGTTCTGGTCCGCAACCTCGCCGCGTTGGCGCGCCTGCGCGGTCACGGCCTGACGTTGATTGCCGACTTCTCGCTGAACGCGGTCAACGAGCTGGCCGCCGTGGTGCTGGCGGATTGGGGGGCGGCGCGGGTCACGCCCGGCGCCGACGCCGGCCCGCGCGAACTGGCCGCGCTGCTCGCGCGCTTCCCGGCCGCGGCGATCGAGGTTGTCGTTCACCAGCACGTGCCGATGTTCCACACGGAACACTGCCTCCACCGCGAGATCGACCAGGCCAGGCGCGGCTCGTGCCACCGGCTTTGCGACGCGCACGCGATCGAACTGCTCGACCGCAAAGGCGTGCGCCACCCGGTGCGCCGCGATGCCTTCTGCCGCAGCACCATCTTCCACGGCCAGACCAAATCGATGTGGCGCGAGGTCGACCGCCTCCGCGCCCTCGGCGTGCGCAGCTTCCGGGTCGAACTGCTCGACGAAGACGAGCGCGAGACCGAGCGAGTGCTGGAGAAAATGCGGGAATAGAGCAAAGGAGTTAAGCGATGTAGTTTTTCTTTATTGAGATCGTATCCCCCAGGTGTCGGGTCTTTCGTTAACTCTCTTAAGAAAGCGCATACTCAGTCCACTCTGGTTCGCTGCAACAACTCGATCAGTTGATTCAAATTTTTAAGAAATTCGCCCTGGGTGAAGTCCAACCACAACCGACCGGTAAGGATGAACTCCAAAGACCGAGGCATTGCGAGTCGGATCTTCTCAAGGTCATCAACGACAATTGGAATGATTCCAGTCCGATTTTTCCCGTGTACAAGTTGCAACTCTTTGACTACATGAGAAGAAAGAACGGAAAGTCGACTGAGCAATACCAGGACATATCCACGATCGCGAACAGTGCCCTCTATTTCTTTAAACACTTGCTTGGTAAAAGGCTGACTAGGTATTAGGTCGTCTTCGAACAAGAAGACTCGGTATTCTTCCTTCCGGAGGTGTTGTGTGATCTTCCTGGCCATCGGCTCATCTTCTTTGATATGGGAAATGAACACTCGAGTACGTCTGGACAAAGCATTGATTCGTTCGATTTGTGTGTCTAGATCACTATTCAGGTCGACCACTTCATAGACTTTGCCGGTCGTGTTTTAAATTATTTCTATTTCTGCCTGTACCCATTTGGAATTTCTCGAGTTTTCACTATCGCAAAGGACAAACCATTTTCTTGCTTCAATTTCTTTTCGTATTAGTTCGTGAACTTCGGTTTCATAGTCGAGACTTTTAAGAAAGAACAATAACGGGCGATGTCCTCTCTCTTCAAGCAGATTGCGGACCTGCCTGACCTTTTCCCAGTCTTTGTTGGAATGAGAGACAAAAACCCATACTCCTTCAAATCCACGGTTGCTGTTCATCGAATGTCGCCTCTGCGACCGACGATCGCCCTGCTTTCCTTCCTTTTACACATGGGCAGACAATAGGTCGCTATTTCTTTGTTTTGACAAGGTCACGAATAGTGTCTCGTTTTGTTACCCGAAAGCCCTACTCCGCCGGGCGGTAGTAGCACTCCTCCGGGTAGTCCGCCGGCAGGCCTCCGGCGAACGGCGAGGCCGTCGTGCCGCGCGGATGGGCGGCGAAGAATTCGATGAACGCTTCCGGCCCCATGTAGAGGAAGCCCATGTTGTGGATGTAGGGATGGATACATTCGATCGCGTCGTGGCCGTTCTCGTTCAGATAGATCACGTCGTTCTCGCCGTACTTGCCGAACGGCAGGACCATGTTGTCCAGCACGCCGCCGTGCAGCCGCAGCTCGACGTATTTGTAGTCGACCGACGACAGCGGCGGCCAATCGGCCACGGTGTACGGAATGACGTCGGCGGGATTCGAGCCGTACACGCCCGAGCAGGTGCCGACCGAAGCGATCACGTCGCCGCGGTTCGAGGCCACCATGTCGGCGACGCCGCCGCCGAACGAGAAGCCGAGCACGTAGATGCGGTCCTTGTCGATGCCGTAGCACTTGTCGAGTTCTTCGAGCAGCAGGTCGAACATCCGCAGTTCGCGGTTGTTCGGATCGGTGCCGTTGATGATGTCCCAGTCGAAGATCATGTTCGAGTCTTCGGGCGTGACGCCGATGAACGGCATGTCTTCGTTGTCGACCAGGTAGTCGATGAGCGTGCGCATGTTCGCGGCGGTGTCGCCGAAGCCGTGCCAGTTGAAGATGACCGGCCACGGCCAGCTCTCGGTCACGCCGGTCGGCAGGTCGAGGTAGAACGCGCGCGGCTGTTCGTCGACCATGAAGTGGTCGTTCCAGCCCTGAACCAGCGTATTGCATCCCGGCGGCGGGGTGTCGTCGTCGTCCGCCGTGTCGTCGTCGGCGTCGTCATCGGTCTGGTCGTCGTCGCTCTGATCGTCGTCGGCTGCGTCATCATCGGCGGCGGCATCGTCGTCGTCATCGTCGCCGGCGCAGGCGAACGTGAACAGCGCCAGACACAGCAGCAGGGCAAGTGCAAACCGGCGTTGCATTGTTTTTCCTCCCCGCGAGACCGGGTGGTGTTGCCGGAAAGCAGAACACGACCGAGCATTGGCTGTCAACGCGGGAAGAGGGATGCCACGCGCCTCAGCACCCACATCCGGCGTTGTCGTCATCGTCGTCACTGGCATCGTCGTCGGTCTGGTCGTCGTCGGCATCGTCATCCGCCGCGTCATCGTCCGCGTCGTCATCGGCTGCGTCGTCGTCTGCATCGTCGTCGGCCAGATCGTCGTCGGCGAGGTCGTCATCGTCGGCGGTGTCGTCGTCGTTCGCATCGTCGTCGGCCGCGTCGTCGTCGGTGGTGTCGTCGTCGACCGGCACCGGCGCGAATTGATCGAAGAAGACGGCCACCGCGCCGCCGTCGTCACCCGCTTCGCCGCCGTCGCCGCCGGCCACGAGGTCGAGCGTGCCGTTGCCGTCGAGCGAGGCCACGGCGAGCGATTCGCCGAAGAGATAGCCGACGCCATCGCCGTAGTAGAGCGCGGTCGGGTCGATGTCGGACAACTTGACCAATTCCCCGGCCAGTTGTTGCCGGTCGAGGCGATAGACGATGCCGCCCGACGACCATTCGCCGTAGGTGCCGTAGTTGGCCGCGGCGACCAGAATCGGCGCGCCGGCCAGGGTGTCGATGACGGTGAAGGCGTCGAAGAAGTACCACCAGCTTTCCAGGCCGATGAGCGACAGATCGGGCGCGTCGTCGGCCAGCATGATCTCGGTGCCGCGCGCGAGGCGGTCGTGGTCGATGCGGAACAGCGCGCCGGGGCTGTTGATGCCGAGGGTGAGGAACGGGTCGGACACCACCAGGTCGGCCTCGCCGTCGCCGGAAAGGTCGGCCAACTGCACGCGGCGGCCGAAGCCGCGGAACGCGCCGGGGCCGGAGTAGACCGCGACGTCGGGCGCGTCGGTAGCCAGATCCCACGTTTCGGGCACGGCGGCGAAGTCGCGGCCGTAGAGCACGAAGGCCGCGCCGCCGTTGTCGCCGGAGAAGAAGGTTTCGGCGCCGATGGCCAAATCGTCGCGGCCGTCGCCGTCGATATCGCGGAAGGTCAGCGAGCTGCCGAAGCCGTCGCCGGCGACGCCGGGGCCGAGGATGGTCAGGTCGGGCGGATTCGCCGCCAGGTCGCGCACCGCGCCGGCGGTGTGCGCCAGCGGGCCGCGCAGTAGCGCCACGGCGCCGGAACGCGAAGGCGGATAAAGGCTGAAGGCGAGGTCGGTGTTGCCGTCGCCGTCCCAATCGCCGGTCGCAACCGCGAGGCCGACCGAGACGGAGACGACGTCGAGCCGCAGCGCCAGATCGGGCCCGGTCGCGGTCCAGTCGACGGTCCACGCGGCGGGGGCGTCGGCGCGGCCGAACAGAACGGTCACCTCGCCGGCTACCGGCTGCGTGCCGGGCTGCGCGCCCGGGTCGCCGAGGATCAGGTCGTCGCAGCCGTCGCCGTCGAGATCGGCCAGCGCCATGATCTTGCCGAAAGTGCCGCATTCGGTCGACGCGTAGAGCGTCAGGTCGGCGGTCTCCTTGTTCAGATCGTAGTTGCCCGAGTAGTCGGTGAGCGGCCCGAAGATGCCGTACACGCGATGTCCCGCCTCGACCAGGCGGCCGGAGTCGCTTCAGCCGCCGGGCGCGCCGAGCAGCAGGTCGGGCAATCCGTCGCCGTTGAGGTCGCCGACGGCCACCCCCGCGCCGAGGCCGTCGCCGTCGTCGCCGATGATGCGAAGGTCGGCATCGCCGGCGGGAATCGCCTCGGTTGCGCCGGACACGCCGGCGGCGAGGGCGAGAAGCATCGCCAGGCACGCGAGCCACGGAAGCGGGCGAAGTCGTTGCATCGTTTTCTGTCCCTTTCAACGCGCAAGGGTGGCGCCT
>CAZEDX010000034.1:0-44749 GCA_964511015.1 uncultured bacterium
CCGGCTCGTCTGGTGCGCCACGGTCGCGCGTCTCCCGCCGCGCAAAGCCCCGATCGACCCTCAAAACAATAAACATGGACCCGGCAAAAATGCGTTTTCGGAAGAACGTCCCTCAATCAGACCGCTTGTCCGGAAGACAAGGATAAGGAATCAACACCTTGTCTGGCTCCCGAAAAACCAGCATGCTAAAGGGCACTTTTTGAGACCCATTCACATGGCGTCATGGTGGAAAACAAACAGAACATAGAAAATCGGGCACGTCGCTGGTTTCGCCGAGCCAAGTGGGTTCTTGTCTTGTTCGCTATCTTGACGACGCTGGCGGTGGTGGCAGAGACCTTTCTTCGCCTGTCAAACAGGGTTGGCCTCAATGACCCCGAGGACCGCGCTCGCTATTTCGAAACCCTGCGGGTGGACCGCACGTTGATTCGCAATCGCGGCGGGTTAAAAGGCCGGTTCGGAGGCGTGTATGTGCGCATTAACCAGCAAGGGTTTCGCGGACCACGCACACACACCGCCAAGCTCCCTGGAACGTACCGTATTATGCTGCTGGGCGACGAGAAAACATTTGGCTGGCGTGTACCGGAAGAAAAAACTTTTGCGGCCCGCTTGCAGCAGTTGCTGGACACCACCTTTGTCGGCCGTTTCGAGGTACTTAACGGTGGGGTTCCCGGCAATTCGTTTGCGATGGTCGGAACGTATGTGCAACAGATCGCATTGACCTTCCAACCGGATGTCATCGTGGTCTTGCTCGACGGATCCGATCTGATTGGCGACAACTCCAGCACGGGAGACGGACTCCCGTTGAACCAGGGCTTGGCGCAACGATGTTTTTTGTTCCGGTTGTTCCATCTACCCTCTCGGAAGCGAGAGCTCACCTCGATCAGTCCGGCCGCAGCCGTCACGGCAAAAAGGGTATTCAATCAAATCGAACGAACGGCATTTCGCCTACGAATTGACCTATTTATGGTTTTTTGGGCCCCCGAAGAAGACCCTTGGCGGGTTCTTGCTAGAGACGCTCTTCCTCCAATGTCAACCTGGGTCTGGGCCCGCCCGGTTGACACCAGCGTTGCGTTGGCTAGATTGCCTCGAACCCTGTGGCGAACGGGCCTCTTGGGAGATTATCCGAGCGAACAGGCCCACGAGTTGCTGGCTCAACAGCTCATGAGTGAGTTGAGCGCCCACGCGGTCGGTTTCTTTTTCGTGCGGCGTGATGGACTACCGACGCCGCGGAATCGAGCGATGGCGGGCCGAGAGAGGTAGGAAAAGAATGTACATACTCGGGATCAGCGCTTTCTACCACGACAGTGCCGCCTGCTTGGTTCGCGACGGAGAAATCCTGGCCGCGGCCCAGGAAGAACGCTTTACCCGCATCAAACACGATCACAATTTCCCCCTGAAAGCGATCGATTTCGTGCTTCGCGCAGGCGGTATCACGATCAATGACGTCCAGTTGGTCGCCTTCTATGACAAGCCGTTCCGGAAATTCGAGCGCCTGTTGCGCACCTACCTCAATGTCGCTCCACTAGGATTGCCCAGCTTTCTGATGGCTATGCCGCTGTGGTTGAAACAAAAGTTGTTGATCCCCAAGGTGATCGAGCGCGAACTCGACTACCATGGAGCGCAACTATTCCCCGAACACCACGAGAGCCACGCCGCCAGCGCCTTCTTCCCGAGCCCTTTTGAACACGCCGCCATCGTCACCTTTGACGGCGTCGGGGAATGGACCACCATGAGTTGGGGCCGCGGTGCCGGCAATCAGATCAAGATCAATGCCGATATCCGCTTTCCACATAGCATCGGGATGTTGTATTCGGCGTTCACCTACTTTCTTGGCTTCCGGGTCAATTCCGGCGAGTACAAGGTGATGGGTCTGGCCCCCTACGGGGAACCGCGATTCGTTGATCTCATCCTACGAGAGTTGATCGACCTGAAAGAAGACGGCAGCTTCCGCCTAAACATGAAGTACTTCACATACTTGCATGGTCTGCGCATGACCGGCACCAAGTTTGAGAAGCTGTTTGGCGTACCACGGCGGCTGCCTGAAACCGAAGTGACGCAAGACCATATGGACATGGCTCGATCAATTCAGGCTGTGACCGAGAAGGTCATGCTAAATACTTGCCGACACGTGCAAAAAATGACCGGTGAGAAAAATCTTTGCCTGGCCGGCGGCGTGGCGCTCAATTGCGTCGGTAATGGCGTGATTCTACGTGAGGGTCCGTTTGAGGACATCTGGATCCAACCCGCCTCTGGCGACGCCGGCGGTGCGCTCGGCGCGGCGTTGTTTGCCTGGCACCAATACCTCGGCCAGCCGCGGACGGTACGCGCCGACGGGCGGGACACCCAGCGCGGCAGCTATCTAGGCCCCGATTTTTCGCCGGACGAAATCGAATCCTTCCTGAAAAAGGTCAACGCCCCCTTCCACCGCTTGGCCGAGGACGAAATCGCCAAGGTTTCCGCCCAACTGATTGCGGAATCGAAGGTCGTGGGCTGGCTGCAAGGGCGCATGGAATTCGGCCCTCGAGCGCTGGGCGCGCGCAGTATCCTCGGAGACGCACGCAGTCCCGAGATGCAAAAGACAATGAATCTGAAAATCAAGTACCGGGAAAGCTTCCGTCCATTCGCGCCGACGGTTGCCTTTGAGAAGATGCCAGAGTGGTTCGAAACGACTCATGCATCGCCGTACATGCTATTGGTGGCGCAAGTGGCGAAAAAACGCATGAAATCAACCAGCGCCGAACAAGACAAATTGCGGGGCCTGGAGAAGCTGTATGTGCAGCGCAGTGTCGTGCCGGCGATCACTCACGTCGATGGTTCGGCGCGTTTGCAATCGGTGGACGGCGTCGATCATCCGCGGTACCACCAGTTGCTGCTCGAATTCGAGAAGTTGACCGGGGTCCCGGTCATTATCAACACCAGCTTCAACGTGCGCGGCGAACCGATCGTCTGCTCGCCTGAAGACGCCTATCGCTGCTTCATGCGCACGGAGATGGATGCGCTGGTGATGGGCCCGTTCCTTCTGCACAAACACGAGCAACCTACGCCAAAAGAGAAATTCGATTGGCGCAAACACTTTCAACCGGATTGAGACATGGCCAAGCGCAACGAGAAAAAGGACATACGTAACTTCGCCCTGGCTCTGGCCGCGATCCTGGCCGGGTTTGCGATCTTCGGCTTTCTAAAACAGCGGCCGGCTTGGCCTTACCTGACCGGTACGGCGATATTGATCGCATTTCTGGGCCTTTTTGTTCAAGCGGTCCTGCGACCGGTCTTTCGCGGCTGGATGTGGCTGGCGAACAAGCTAAACTGGCTGATGACGAGAATCATCCTCACTGTTGCTTGGCTGGTAATGTTTGTCCCGATCGGTTTGGTGCTTCGTTTGTTCCGGGTGGATTTCTTCGAGCGACGCTTCGATCCACAAGCCACAACCTATTGGCACACGCGTCTGGATAAACCCTACGACCGCAGAAGCTCGGAAAAGCTAGGTTGATGTTGGCGGTTCATCCGGCGGTTTGACCTCGGGAGGCCGCGCCGCCAGCTCCCTCAATTTTGCCTCTACGCGACGGTCGATGATCGCTTCCATGCGCTTTTCAATGGCCACGTCAATGTACTGATCCACCGCCGCATAGCCGCGCCGGAGGTCCCGGGTGAGTGTCTCATGGATACGCTGCTTGAAGTACACGTAATAGGTAATCGCGGAAATGCCGAAACCGCCGAGAATATCGGCGATGTAGTGTTGTTTGATCAGTAACGCGGCCGCTCCGATTCCCAATGTCGCCGCCATCGCAAAAATGCCTTTGGGTAGACTGATTTCGAGAATGGTTAATGCTGCCATCATGGCCATCGCCGCATGCATGCTCGGGAAACAATTGACCGGTGGATCGGCGGAATAGAGGATCGACAACCCCCAGGTGGTTAGGTCAGTCACTTCAATTGACGGATGATGCAAGGTTACCGGAAAATTCCAGAAGATCAGGTAACAGAACACCATTACGGTGACATAGGCCCAAGTGAACACGCGAAAGAATTCCTTGTCTCGGACCAGAAAGAAGGGCATCAGAAACAAGGCATAGAGCGCTAAATAGGGGAATAGCGCCAATTTAACGTAAGGAATGTCACTGTCCGCCGGAGTTCCAAGTGAGACACCGTGGCTCGGATCAACCTGGTGCCCGATGGCAAAATAGCCGAACGCCCATACGCCAAACAGAAACACCGCCATGATCGGAATGCTGTTTCGATTGGCCCACTCACGCAGTCCCATCAGATCAATCCCTTAAGCCAGCCGCGACTGGCGCAGTACGAACAAATCCCCACAATGGCAAACGGAATGATAAAGGCGGTGGTAATTAGGCCCAACACGTAGTTAAACGGCCAGCCGATAAGCCACTCCACCATCATCATGATGTAGAGTGACAGAACCACCCCAAACAAATAGTAAAAGATCATGCAGCGGACCTTGTTGTCCTTCCAGCTGATGATCTTGCCAGCGTCTTCTTCGAACCAAGCCCTTTTACTCATGAGGTCTGCTTTATACACGATCATTTCACCTCGTAAAAGGGGGGGACTAGTGCGGATAAAATTGCGCTGGCGCTGAAAAATTAGCGCTCAAAAGACACACCAAATGATGCTTTCGGCATTCAGTGACAGTTAGCACACTAAAACAACATTGTAATTTCAAATAGTTACATACATTCCTATACATCTTCCCAATATGGCCCTTTGATTGCATATAGAAAACATCAAACGGGCAGAAAGCAGAATTGGCTGCCAAACGATCTGTGAAACTGAGAAAAACGCTAGGGCCGTGAGGAGCATTCAGTAAACTAGATCCTCACACAAAGCCGACCCGACTCAATGGAACCATTTTCTAAGCCCAACGCTTCCGCGTCCCTAGCAAAGATATTTTGAAACTGTTCTCGTCGTTCGTTATTAGGCCTGCGACCGGGCGGCGAGGACGCGACAGGGCCGTGCTCCCCCACGGCCCTAAACTTTTTAAACTACCTTTGGTTCTTGGATCGGATCGAACGGGCGCATCGAAATCCGTCGTCAGGTACGGCTACCCCACGGGAATGTCCGTGCACACCAGAACGATCCAAACTGTACGACGACATGATCCAACAACCGGGATGTTCCGGATCAGGTTGTTGAATGTTATGGAAAGGCAGTTTGGTGTTGGAAAAAAAATAGTCAATATTGTAAGACCCTCCGGCCACCATCGTTTTTTCTGTTCCATAACATTCTTCATTCCAGTAGTCGGCCACCCATTCCGCAACGTTGCCGACCATGTCACAAATGCGGTAACAAACTCCCTCGCAGACTGAAAAGCAACATACGCCGGTTGGCTTGACTTTGCGCCGTCCTCCGGCGTTACAGGAGTTCGTTTGAAATGCGCCACCCCAGGGCCACAGAAGGCCGGTTGTACCTGAGTACGCGACTTGCCATTCCGCCAGGCTCAATAGTCTTTTACCCGCCGCTTGGCACGCCGCGGCGGCCTTGTCCCACGTGATGGTGGTCCACGGCAAAACGCCGGGTCTTGAGGTTGCTGGAGGGACCGGATCGAAGGGACGCCAAGACCCCATCGATTGCGCCGTCGCGTCGGGTTGGGAAGCTTCATAGATATCAACACAGAATGGTTCGAGATCGACCTCTTTTACCCGACTACCACCCCATTGCTCACCGCGATAGAGGACCTTCACGCGCCCGCCCGGAACCAAGACCATGTCGGCCGGACACGATTCTTCGGCCGATATGCTGACCGCAGGCGTTTTGGTAGGCGTGGAAATGGGCGTGCAGGCCTGTTCTACCGCTGGTTTTGCGTTTCGCCGTTCACAGGACAGGCCAAGAAACGCAATCAGTATGAGAAGGAAAATGGTTAAATTGGCGGCACTCGGGCGTTGCTTTTCCAGACAACGGATTCTCCAACTTTTGGTACATCCCACGCGGCATTGCTCGGCGCGTCTAGTCATCAAGGAAACCTAGCACTTTGTCCAGGTCGACTTCCTTCCATTCCTGTGCGCGTCCGGCAGGTTTGGTGCCGGTGCGGTAGCCTAGGATATCCGCCAGTGGGTCGGGTTCACTCGGTCCCAGCGAAAGTTCTTGCGCCACGTGGTCCACCATTTCCGGGGTCAGCACGCGTGTTTTGTTGAGAAACCCGTTGAGCAACAGGTTGTCGCAGATCGTGTTGATCACTCGCGGAACTCCGCCGCTGTGGGCGGCAATGCGTTTGAGTGCATCCGGGGCAAACACGCCACTCTTGCCGCCGGCGATGTTGAGCCGGTGATAGATGTAGGCTCGGGTTTCATCTTCGCTGTAGTGGCGCAGACGCAATCGCAGAGCCACACGCTGGCGTAACGGTTCGTCTAACCGCAGACACTCCTCGACTTCCGGCAAACCGAAAAACACAAAATTGACCAGCTTGCGGTCCTGCACTTCGATATTGAGCAGACCCCGGAATTCCTCCATCAATTCGCGGGTTGCCAGCATCTGCGCTTCGTCAATCAAGAATACGACTGTCCGTCCTTCTTGATCGATGACGCGCAACCGCTCGTAGATCTGTCCAAGCATTTCCAGCTTGCTTTGTTTCGGATCGCGCACGCCAAGCAGTTGGGCAATGCGGTGTAACAGCCACTCGGCGGTGACTTCAGAATGGATCACCACCAACAACGCACGGTAGTAACGGTGTTCGCTGAGGCTGTCGTAAAGATGGCGCGAAAGCATGGTCTTGCCGGTGCCGATTTCGCCGGTGACGACGCAGAAACCACGCCGTTGTTCGATGGCGAAGGTCAGCCGTGACAACGCGGATTTGTGTTGTTCACCGCTCCAGTAGAACAGCTGGTCCGGCACATTGGAAAACGGTTCGCGCCGCAAGCCATAGAACTCAAGGTAGCTCATCACAGGAATCCGATGTTGTCATCGTCCTGGCCGCCCTTCTTCTTGCCTTTCTTGCCTTTGCCCTTGTCTACCTCCGCGATCTCGGCCTTGGCCCCGCGGTAGTTGCTCGACTTCTTGTCGACCTCGATGAAGTAGTGCTTCGCCCGGTCGATGTTGCCCAGCTTCTTGTGGGCCACGCCGAGTTCGAATAGCAGATCCCACATCGCCGATTCGTTCTCGGTTCCCTCGCTCAATGCGCTCTCCAGGTATTCCACGGCCATGTCATGCTTATCGAGACTGCCGTAACACTGGCCAAGTTGGCAGTTGATTTCGAAAGTCAACTCGCCGCTGTCCATCGCCAGCGCCTTCTCGAATTCGGAGATGGCTTCTTCGATGGAATCCATCTCACGGAACGCGATGCCCAAATCGAAATGGGTTTGGGCGTCTTTGGCCGCCACCGTTTCCTGGTCCAAATGCGAAACAAACGACTGGAAGATGTCGTCCTGTTCCTTGGTCCCGGTCGATTCGCCGGCGGCGACGCCCTCGGCCTCGGCCTCCAGTTCGGAGAACAACTCATCCAACGCGTCGGCGGGTTTGGCGGCCGCAGCCGGTTGCGGTTTCGCGCCGAAGATCTCGTCAAACAGATCGACTTTTTCGGCGGGTGGAGGTTCGGCCATGGCTGGTTTCGGTTTCGCGCCGAAGATTTCGTCAAACAGCTCCGTACTCGGCGCGGGCTTTGACTCGACGACCGGTTCTGCAGTTGCCTCGATTTCCAACTCGTCCAGCACACTGAGGCGTTCGGCGGAAAGTTCGACGGCCGGCGGACGGAAGTCCTCGATGATCCGGCTCGGTTCTTCCACAACCCGCGCCGGTTTGGGCGGCACGGCCGTAGAGGGAATCTCCTGCTCCAGGAAATCTTCGCTGGAGATTTCAACCGATTCGAACAACGGCTTGGCTTCCACACGAGGCGGCGCCGCAGCCGGCTTGATCGGTTTCATTTCGAACTCGATCCGCGGCTCGGCTTCCGCCACTTCGGTCGTGGCCGGTTCCTCGACCTCCAGCTCGGCTGGGACCGACTCGGTAACCACGACTTCCTGTTCCACCTCGAAGGCGGCCGGTGCGGCCTTGGGGGCCGCCGGTGCGGCTGGCTTCTCCATGCTCAATAGCTCGTCCAGGCCCTCTTCCTCGAACATCCTCTCACGCACAGCGAGCCGCTTCTCCGCCGGAACGGGCGCCTTTTTCGCGCCCATCTCACCGAACACATCGATATCTTCCACTTCCTGTTCGGGTGTCTCGCCGAATACGTCGACCTCGACCGCCTGATCGGCAGGCGCCGTTTCCTTGGCCACCGCGCTTTCGATCTCGCCCGGCTCGCCCCATTCGATGTCGATGTCTTCTTGCGTGCTCGCCTCGGCGTGCGAAGTCACATCGACCTCTTCGAACACCCGCGCTTCAGCCTGCTCCTCTTCACGCACCACCGCATGAGCCATCGGCTCGGCGTAGATCACCTTCAAGCGAGCCAATGCTTCCGGCTGTTCTGGATCCAATTCCAACGCGCGATTCAAAGACTCGATTGCCGCCTGGCGTTTGCCGGCGGACAGCGCTTCTTCTGCGCTGGCCAGCAATTCGGCGATTTGCTCTTCCAGCGGAGCCCCCACCTGGAACAGGTCGAGGACTTTCTCTTTCGCCACCGCGTTGCCCGGTTCGATTGCGAGGATTTCGCGCAGGCTCTTCTCCGCGCTGTGACGCTTTTTGCCGGCCAAATAGATGTCGAACAGCCGAAACAGCGTTTCAACCGCTTTCTGTTTCTCGTTGGCCGCCACGTAGGCCGTCTTCAGGTCGGTCAGGGTAGTCGGATTGTCGGGCTGCAACGCGGCCGCACGCTCGGTGAGCGCCAAAGCTTCCGCCGGGTTGCCAGCTTCGCTCTGCAGGTGCGCCATCTCCAACAGTTCGATCACAGCCTTGTCTGCCTGGTCAGACTGCTCGTACAGTTCGACTAGTTCCATGCGCACGGCCTGGTTGTCCGGCTGGAACTGCATGATTTCGCGCAACGCGTCTTCGACCGCATCGTAGTCGTGTCCTGCGCGCCCTTGGTCGGCCAGCGCGCGCAAATGCACCACCGCATCATCCGGACGACCCAACTCGACCAACAACCGTTTAAGTTGTTTGCGTGCCTTGGCGTGGCCGGGCTCGAGAGTCAGCACCTGTTCATAGCGGTGGACGGCTTGCGCAAACGCTTCGCCCTGCCGCGCCTGTTCGGCCAAGACCAATACTTGCGCCGCCGCATCCGACGTACGCCCGACGCTCTCCAGCAACGCGATCAATGCCTCGCTCGCCGGCAAGTTGCCGGCGTCCTCGGCAAGAATCTGCCGGTAGGCTTCTTCCGCCGCGACCACATCGCCTGCCTCGCGGGCGGTTTCGGCCAACTGGAAACGAACTTGCAACTGCCGGGCTTTGTCACCTCGCGTACCGTATAGTTCACTGAGTTCGTGTAGCGCGCGTTCTTTCGTGCGGCCACCCAGGTCGGCCACGTCCATCAGCACTTCCTGGGCCGCTTCGTAGTCGCCCGCGGCGCGGTGGATCTGCGCAAGATCGAACAGCTCGGCCGTCAGTGCTTCCGTCTGACCGGCGTCGCGGAACAGCTTGACTAGGTGGCGATGCGCAGGGACATGGGTCGCGTCTAGACGAATGACCTCGCGCAAGTCCTTTTCGAGCGCGTCGTTCTGGCCGGCGGCACCGTGAACTTCGGCCAAACGCCAGAGCGCTTCGATCGTCTCCGGCGTCCGACCAGCCACCATGTGCAACTCGACGATCCGGCGCAGGGCGCGTTCGTTGCCCGGATCCACCGCCAGCACCTGCTGCAGGTTTTCCAACCGTCGCGCGTCGTCCCACACGCCTTCCATCGAATCGTCCGCGCTGAACATCAGCGCCACGGCGCGTTCGCGCTGACCGTCGGCGAGATAGAGATCCTTAAGGCGTGTGATGGCCGCTTCATTGCGCGGATCGTGGTCGATGATTTCTTCCAGCGCCGTGATCTCTTTGGCCAGTTCGCCACGGGACAGCGCCACATCGGCCAGGCGGAACAACATGTCGACGGCTTCCGCCAGGTCGGCGGTCGCCACGAACGACTCCTTCAACTTGCGCAAGGCGTATTCGTTATGCGCATCCAGTTCCAGCGCGTGTTGATAGGCTTCCCGCGCGCCCGCCATGTCGCCGCTCTGCGCCAACGCATCGCCGTAGCCCAACCACAAACGCACGCCATCGTCCCGTCGTGCGGACTCAAGGTAGGCCGCCGACAGACGGTTGACAGCCACGGCATTGGTCGGTTCGAGTTCGAGGATTTCCTTGACCGCGCTTTCGGCGTCCGCCGAACGGTGCGCCTCGGTAGCCAGATCCGCTAGCGCAAAGAGTTCTTCCACCGCTCGCCCGGTCTGACCTAGCGCCCGGCTGCTGTCGGCAAGCAAGCGGTGTGCGCGCTCAAAACGATCATCAATGGCCAGAATACGTTCCGCCAACTGCACGATGTTTTCGTGTTCGCCGGCTTTGATCGCGCCAGCGTGGAACCGCAGCAATTCGTCGATGACCGCGCGCGGCGCCTCGGCTGCGGTGAGCACATTGACCAACGATTCGTGCACCGCCGCGTTTTCCGGCATGATCTTGAGCGCCTGACGCAGCGAGCGTTCGGCGTCTTCGAGCAAACGGCGCTGTTGCTGGATAGCGGCCAACCGCTGCAGGGTGTTCACCGCCGCGTCGCGCAGGCCGAAGATTTCTTCCAGATCGGCTTTCTGCGACAGTGCCGACAGGTTCTCCGCGTCGAGATCGAGCACGCGTTCCAACAACTTGAGCGTGTTCTCGTAGTCGCCCTTGTTCTCGGCGGCCTTCGCCAGCGTGAACAATTCGCTGACCGCCTGGCCCGTGTCGCCGGCGGAGATATGCACAGAACTGAGCTGTTCGATCGCCTGTTCGTTTTCGGGATCGACATCGAGAATCTGACGCAAATTGCGCTCGGCCTTGACGTAGTCGGCTTTCTCGACGGCCAACTGAGCCAGCCGGAACATTTCGGGTATCGCTCGCTTTCCGTCGCCGGCGGCGATGAACAAATCGACCACGTGGTCTAACGCCAACTCGTTGTTCTCATCGAGCGACAGGACTTCGCGGTACAGCGATTCCGCTTGGGCGGCGTCCCGCGCCCGCACCGCCAGGTCGGCCAGGGCGAAGATGTGATCGATAGCGCCGGCGATTTCCCCCCGCGCCACCAGCAACGCCTTCAAGCGCTCATGAGCCTCGGCGTTGTCGGGATCGATTTCCAGCACCTTGGTCAGGAACGATTCGGCATCGTCCGCCCGGCCCTCGCCTTCACACAACGTAGCCAGATGCAAGTAACGACTGGTAGCCTCGTTCGCGTCGCCGGTTTCTTCGGCCAATTCGGCCAAGGTAAGCAACGCACGGCGTTCGTCTTCCGACACAACCAGCATTTCCCGCGCATACTGCCGCGCTTGTGCCCGGTCGGCTGCCTGACGAGCCCGCGTCACGAACCGGAACAACATATCGAGACCGGCTTCCAGACGGCCGATCGCCAGATAGTGGTCTTTGAGCGCCACGGCCGCGCGTTCGCGGTTTGGATCCAGATCGAGGATGTGCCGAAGAGTTTCCTCGACACGCATCGTTTCTCCGCTGCCCTGGTATAGTTCCGCCAACGCAAATAACTGTTCGATCGCATCTTCCTTGCGCCCGGCTGCGAGAAACAAGTCCTTGCAGCGTTCGCGAGCAACCACCCGTTCCGGAGCCAGTTCGATCACGCGCGAGAAGTAAGTCAGCGCCAGGTCACTGCGCCCTGCGTCGATCGCGCGGTCGCCGGCCTGCAACAACAGTTCGACGGCTTCCGTGCGCTGATCGCTTTTCAAGAACAGATCGACCAGCCGCCGTAACACCACTTCGTTTTCCGGCTGGTGCCGTAACGCCCGCTGCAACCAGTCGACTGCGCCCGCGACGTCCAGACGGCGCCGGAAGATATCGGCCAACGCCATCATTTCCGAAACCGCTTCGGTCACGCGCTGGGAAGCCAACTGCATCTCGGCCAGACGCTCGTGAGCGCGGACATTGTCCGGATCAAGACCACATGCTTCACCCAAGTAACTGAGCGCGGTGTCTTGATTGTCGGCTTCTCGCGCCAGGTCGGCCAACGTCAACAGTTCGGCCAGCGCCTTTTCTGTTTGGCCGGCATGCAAGAAGAGGTCCTTCAGTCTTTCCCGCGCCGCCATCGAATCAGGGCGAATGTCGATGATTTCGCGCAACGCCGCTTCTGCGCGATCGACACGGCCTTGCCGTTCGAATTCGCGCGCCATTCCGGACAGCGTTTCGACCGCCTGGTCGGTCCGGCCCGCGTCACGCAACAAAGCGACCTTGCGCCGGATCGTCTGCTCGTGCTGTGGTTCCACCCGTAACACATCGTTCAGATGGTTCAGGGCACTGTCGACATCGTCCTGGTCCAACGCCGCTTTCGCCAGCGCCGTCATTTCCTGAATCGCGTGTTCGCGGTCACCGCTTTCGACATAAATATCGCGCAACCGTTCGTGCGCATCCAACCGGCTGGCATCGAGGTGCAACACTTCGCGCAAGGCCTCGATGGCCCGCGGACGGTCGTCGCGCTGTAACGCCGCGTCGGCCAACGCGAACAAATGAACAAGCGCCTGTTCCGGGTGGCCCTGCTCAAGCATCAGGTCCTTTAAACGACCGTGCGCCAAGGCGTTGCCCGGGTCGATGGCAAGCAGATGTTCGTAGTGCTGGCGCGCCACGTCGAGTTCGCCGGCACCCAGAGCACGTTCGGCCACCCGGCGCAGTTGATCCTTCAGCTTGTCGGTTTCGCCGAATTGCTCGAACAGATCGAGCAGGGCGTTCTGGGCCGGCTCTTCCGTCGGCCGCAAATCCAAAATGCGGCGGAGGTACCCTTCCGCACCATGCACGTCATTGTCGTCACGCGCCCGGTCATGCAGGAAATATAGCTTCTCGACGGCCTTTTCGATCTGGCCGCTCTGTTCGTAGATCTCGAGCAGTTCCTGCTGGGCCGCCTCATTGGTCGGATCGATGGCCAGCACGCGCTCGAGCATCTTTTCCGCGTCGCCCAACCGGTCCGCATCGCGATGACGGTTGACCAGTTCAAGGTAATGAATGATCGCCCGTTCCGGCTCCGTGGCCGCATAGTGCTCGGCCAACTTTAACGCTGCGGCCAGGTCATCCGGCGACTGCTCGACCATCAGCGACAAATACTGTTCGAGCTTGTCGCGCCGGCCTTCCGCCTGCGACAGATCGATCAGTTGTTCCAGCAGCTCACCGGCCTTGGCCAGGTCGCCGCCGTCGCGATAGACGATCATCATTTTTTCCACAACGGGTATCGAATTCGGATTGCGCTCCAGCGCCCGGCTCAGGTATTCGATCGCCTTGTCGCGCAGGTTGTACTTCAGGTAAATGTCGGTCGCTTCATCGAGGCGTTGTGCGATCTCGTCTTCGCTCATCGCGCCCAGATCGAGGGTTTCTTCTTCGGCTGCCGGCTCTTCAGCGGCTTCGGTTTCAAACGAGACCTCCTCGATCGGCGTCTCAGCGGGTTCGCTTACAACCGCTTCGGTCACCGGCTCAGCCGCAACTTCTTCGAAGGCGATTTCCTCGACCGGCGTTTCCTCGATCACCACTTCTTCGACAACGATCTCTTCCGCCGGAATTTCCTCGAGCGAGACTTCCTCGACCGGAACTTCCGTTACCGGCTCCGCCGCGGCGACGGGGATCTCTTCCACCACCGGGATCTCTTCGACGTCGGGCGCGGCGGGGGCGGGCGCGGCCGCCTCTTCTTCAATCACGATCTCTTCGTCGAGCGAGATTTCCTCAATCTCGTGCGCAGTGCCCTCTGCGATGAATTCGATCTTTCCCTCGGCGACAGCAGCCGGCTTGACCTCATGTTCCGTCGGCTCAGCGATGTAGGAAACCGGCGATTCTTCTTCGATGGTGATTTCGCCCTCGACCTCTTCGGCGACCGGCACCAACGGAATGCGCGATTCGGCCGCCGCCGGAGCCGGCGGGGGTTCCACTTTGGCGGGAGCGATGTGAGCCAAGGCGTATGCGTTCTGCGGATCGATGGACAAAATGCGTTTGGCGACCTCGCTGACCTTGTCTTGGCGGTTGATCTGTGAATAGAGATCGCCCACTCGCTCCAACGCCTTGACGGCGATCGCCGGTTTGCCGAGCTCGACGGCCAATTCGGCGGTGAGTTCGAGGGTACTCGAACTGCCGGCCAGTTCACCGGTCAGTTTGGCCAAACGGGCCAGCGCCAAGTCCGGGCGCCCTTGCGTGCGGAACAACTGCACCAAGCGATACAACAGATCGAAAGTCTCCAGACCGCGATCGATCGCGCCTTCGAGCAGTTTCTGAAGTTCCGCCGTCTTGCCCTGCTGTTCGAGAATATCGGCGGCTTGCAAGAACTCGTGCACGGCTTCCTGCTTGAAGCCTCTCTCGAGGTATCGTTGGCCCAGCTTGACGCGACCGATCAAGTTGGTGGGGTCGAGGTCTAGCAACATGCGGCGGATGTCGAGCGCTTCGCGTTCTTTGCCTTGCTCTTCATAGATCGCGGCAGCTTTCTGGTACTGCTGCACGACTTCCGGCATCAGGCCGAGTTTGTGGTACAAGCTGGCCAGCTTCAGATAGACCTCAATCATCTTGGGATCGATCTGCAGCGCCTGTTTGTAGACTGCTACGGCTTTCGGATAGAAACCCTTTTCGGCATACGTCTCGGCAACGGTCAGATACTGGTCGAGAGCGG
Source organism: uncultured bacterium (assembly GCA_964511015.1). GTDB lineage: Bacteria > Lernaellota > Lernaellaia > Lernaellales > Lernaellaceae > FEN-1099. Next base: position 14,678 of record CAZEDX010000034.1, read on the forward strand.
CGACGCGGTCTTCTTTCTTGAGGTAGTAGTCCGCCAGCTTGCGGCGCACTCGCATATTGCTGGGATCTGCTTGCACCTCGTCCAGCAATTCTTTCAGTTCCGGATCCACTTTCTGTTGCCGGGCGCTGCGCAGGCGATTGAGCAAACCGCCGTCTTTCTTGTTCTTCGTATCCTTCGCCAAAACGTATCCCCCACTTCGTCGCCGAGCCGCCGCTGGGTCAAAACGCGGACGGGCTACGGCCTACGTTTGCATCGATATTTGCCGCTCTCACAACGGGGCGGGATAGTCCCCTCTACGAGCAAAAAACGCTACTTGAAAAAGGCCCCAAAATCAACCACAGATCGTCTGCCAAGGCTCAGATTTTAGACGGTAGACCGCCAATTCTTGCTCATGGTGGTCAGCAATTCTGTTCCGGTTTCGGTGACTAGTGCGATATCTTCCAAACGAACCCCAAACCGGCCGGCCAAATAGATGCCGGGCTCGATGGTAATGACCAGTCCCGGAACGGCGGTGGCTGTGCTTACGGTATTGGCGCGAGGCTCTTCGTGAATCTCCAGGCCCAAGGAATGTCCCGTGCCGTGACCGAAATAATCGCCGTAGCCCGCCCGGCGAATGATGTCGCGGCCGGCTTTGTCGACATCCGCCAACAACGCTCCCGGACGCAACGCCGCCAATGACGCGGCCTGCGCTTGGTAGACGATATCATAGATCTTTTTCGCCTCGGGGTCGGCCGGGGCACCTACCGACAGGGTCAGCGTCTGATCGGAACAATAGCCGTTGCAGAAGCATCCCCAGTCCAACACCACTAGTTCACCAGCTGCAATTTTTTTGTCTGAAGCCACCCCGTGCGGCATCGCTCCACGCGGTCCGGAACCGACAATGGTGTCAAAACTGACGCCACTTGCTCCCCGCCGGCGCATTTCGACCTCGAGCGCAAAGGCGATTTCATTTTCGGTGGCACCGGGAACGATAAGCGGAATCACGGCTTCCATTGCCTCTTCCTGCACGCGCACGGCTTCACGGATCAGCGCGATCTCGCTCGGGTCTTTGACCACGCGTACCCGTTCGACCACCTTCCCGGCCGGCACCAGAACGATCTTTTCGAAAGCCGCCGTTAGACGGGCGTGCATGGCCACGGAAATCTCTTCGTCTTCGAAACCAACGGCAAGCAGCCCGATTTCGCGTGCGCGAGCGCTGAGTTCCTTGACCTTGTCTTTGAACGTCACCACGGAGAAGCCGTGTGGGACCACCTGTTCCTCGGCCTGGATGGTATACCGCGAATCGGTCAAGAACAGCGCGTCGTTCTGGCTGATCAGCAGCGATCCTTCCGTGCCGGTGAATCCGCTGAGATAGCGCACGTTGATCAGCTTCCACACCAACAGGCCGTCCAGTTTCAGCTCGCGCATGACAGCGCGGACCTGGCCCAGGCGGTCATTCATGTCCCACCAACCTTTCAATGGCATAACGCATGGCCAGCCGATAGCTTTCCGGACCTAACCCCTCGATACGGCCGGTCACCACGCGAGCAATGGTGCTCTGGTGGCGGAACGGCTCGCGAGCGGCCAGGTTTGACAAGTGAACCTCGATGGTCGGAACTGCGCAAAAAACCACTGCGTCGAGAATGGCTACGCTCGTATGCGAATAGGCGGCCGGATTGAGGATCAAGAACTGGTAGTTGCCCCGGCAGTTGGCGATTTCGGTGACCAACTCGCCTTCGGTGTTCGATTGGAAAGTATGAACCTCGATGCCTGCCGCTTGTCCCATGGCCACCAGGGACGCATTGATTTCCTCCAGTGGTTCCGTGCCGTAGAGGTCGGTTTCCCGCTCGCCCAACCGATCGAGTAACGGACCATGAATCACTTTGACACGCGGCATTTAGGCCTCCTTTTTCGAGCGCCAACGCCGGAACCACCCCCGCAGCCCGCGTTCCTTCTTTTCGGCCGCTTCGGCTTCGGCTTCCGTTACGGCATCGCCATCTTCCGGCACCGGTTCGTACACCAGTTCCGTTGACTCGGCAGCGACCTTCTCCGTTGCGGATTCCTGGGCCGGGAGCGGCTCGGCCGAAGACGGAACCGCATTCACGTGAGCGGGGCGCGTTTCCGTTCCCAGTTCCCCGAACACATCCACCTCTTCCAAGTCGACCGCATCGTCGAAGCCCTCGGTCGGGTCGTACTCGACCGAGTGTTCCTCCGGCGTCACCTCGGGCTCCATCGAATGACTGGCTGGCTCCGGCGGAGACGGCACGAAGGTGACCGCTGGCTTCGAACCGTTTCCATTGGTTTCCATACGACGGAAAAAATCTTCCACCAGCTCGTCGGCCTCATTGACCGCATCCGCCTCCAGCGGTTTCTGGCCCTCCGTTGCCAGGTGCGCCACCAGACCTTCGATGCCCGCACTCGCGATTATTGGTGTTTGCGGGTCGGCCGGGACTTCTCGGGTTTTGGCCGGAGCGGACGCCGCTTTCTCCGCGGGTGCCGTCGATTTGGCGGATTGCGGCGGGGAATCCGGCTGCTCAACCGGCTTTTCAGCCGCCAGCGGCGGTGACTCTTCATGGCGGAGTTCGCGCAGCGGCTCGCGGCGCGGACGTTCCCACTCGGCGGGTGGCAATTCGGGTTCTTCCTCGGCCGGCGGAGGCGGTTCTTCGTCTTCGGGAAGAGGTGGCTCGCTAGTGATCGGCTCCGGCAACGCTTGGCGGCCCTTGCTGAGCAACTGCTTTGTCTCACGGTCGAACGGATTGAGACGCAGCAAATCGCGACACAGCGCAGCCGCTTCATCGTCCATCGTTGCGCCGAACATCGCGGCAGCCAGCTTGCGTTTGGTTTCGACGCTACCCAACTGCGCGGCGATCGGCTTGAGCGTTTCCACTGCGGCTGCATAGCGTCCCAACGCCAGCAAGGCCAAGCCCTTGGCCTCGATACATGTCAGATACTTCTTATCGTGAATAAACAGGCCCTTTTCCGCGATGTCGAGCGCCGCCGCGGGCCGGCCCACCTTGAGCAGAGACTCGGCGATGCGATGGTACAAGCGCTGTGACGGATCGCGCTCAAGGTCGCGACGCCAAGCGTGAATCTGGCGGATGAGTTCGTCCACCGGTTGCCTCAGCAGTCGAAAATCCAGTCGGTTCGAGAAGAGTTCAAACCCCGCTCATAAAACCACTCCCGCCTGGCATCGTCAAGGCTAGTAAGGCAAATTGCAGGGTTTTTTCGTTACTGCGGGGTGCGGAACAAGGCGGCCAAATCGACCACTCGCAAGCCACAACCGACGGCTACCAACAATCGGTCTCCGGCCTGATCGACCCACAGTCCGCGCAGCAGATCACCGACGAACACCCGCCGCATCCGCACGCCGTCGCTCAAGCGCAGGAAATCCAGTGTGCCGTCAAAGTAGTTGCCGACCAGTAGCAGGCCGCGGTGAGCATCGAAGTCCAGATCGCGCGGACCGTAGCCGGCCGGAATCGTACGCACCACAGACAACCGGTTTATGTCGATCGCCTGCACCCGCCGTTGAAGCGGTTGCGCAACGTAGAGCAGCCCATCGGGACCGAAAGCTAGGCCGAACGACACCCAGCCGATCCATTCGCGGCGCAGCGGCTTGAGGGTGGTCAGGTCGACTTCGGTCAGGTACGGGCTCAGCCAATCGCTGACATATGCCCGCTGCGTTCCGGCGTGAATGGCCAGGTCGTAGCTGTCCATACCCGGCAGGGTCAGTGTCCGTTTCGTTTCGTACGGTGGCAGAGCCGACAATTCGTGCAATGAGTGGCTGACCTCGCATAGCACATACATCCGGTCGCCCAGGAACTCCACCTCGAAAGCGTTGCGACAGCCCGGCACCGGCACACGACGCTCGACCGCGCCGGAGCGCGAGTCAATTAGATAGACCGATTCGTCCTGGCCCCAATGGGCCCACGCCGGCAGAGCCAATAGTGGCAGGGTCGGATGCGGCGTCACGCGTTGCACACCGGTTTGGATTTCGGCGCCGCGGAACAGTTGCAGATCGGGTAGCCGCAATAAATACGCGTTCGCCGCTCGGCCGCAAGCGACGCCGACCTGTTGCGCGTTCGGAGCGCCGCCTAGGTCGTAGCAATGCCGCGGCGTGTTGCCGATCGAGTGCACGGCCGCCGGCAGACGTGCTGCCTCTCGAGCACAACGTTGATCCTCGTCAAGGAAGTAGTACTGGTTGTTCATCATGAACAGCACCAAGCCGGCCAACAACACCAACTGCAGAGCGTTCAACAACCGCCAGAGACGATCGCGCCGGCGAAAACCGCCGTACACGAACCCGGCCAGCACCAAGGCGATCAGCGGCGACCAGACCAACACATACAGATAGCCCGCCGCCGCCATATGCCAGTTGTAGAGCGCCAGAGCGGTCAACAACCAACTAAACAGGTGCGCCGGACTTTTGACCACAAAACGAATGACGGCCCAAGCCAGCAGCGCCCCGCCGAGCGCCACGTACCGTCCCCACGGGGCGAAGACGTATTCGTTGCGGCCCAGCGCAAACCATAGCAATCCGATAGGGACGGCCAACACCACACCGATAATCGTCACTGCGCGGAGAGGTCTTTTGGCGGCAAGTTCATTCACAAGCGGATTGTAACGTCCTCGCCGCGAACTTGCACGCGCCCGGCCGGGCGCCTAGGATGACCAAATGGAACGCCCGCTCGTTGTACTCGTCTACACCCGCACCGGTTGGGACATTAAGAACGTCACCTCCCTGCTGCCGCTATCGGTGCTCTACTTGGTGCGTCCACTCAAAGAAGCCGGCTTCGACGTGGCGCTGATCGACCAACGCATCACACACGATTGGCCGGACCGGTTGCGCGAACTCGCACCGCGGGCCTTGCTGGTCGGCATCAGCGCGATGACCGGAACGCAGATCGACTGGGGCCTCCAAGCCGCAACCGTCATTCGCCAGGCGGCGCCGCAAGCCAAGATCGTCTGGGGTGGCATTCACCCGACTTTGCTGTCCGCGGAAACGGCCACCGACCCGCTGGTCGACATCGTCGTGCGCGGCGAAGGCGACGCCACCATTGTCGAACTCGCGCAGGCGCTACGGGACGGAGCCGACTTGCGGTCGATCGCCGGCCTGGCCTATCGGGTGCAAGGTGGGATCGTACAGACTGACGAGCGGCCGTTGTTGGCGAATCTCGATCAAGCGTTGATCCCCGACTACGATGCGGTGGCAATCGAAGACTACGTGACCACGCAGACGCTTGGTTTGCGCGATCTGGCCATCACGACCAGCCGCGGCTGTCCCAACCGTTGCCAATACTGCTACAACTTGCCCTTCAACCGTCGCCGCTGGCGCGCGGCTTCCGCCGAATCGGTGGTCGAACATATCCGCCTCTTGGTTTCTCGGTTTGGCGTGCAGGGCATTCTGATCAAAGACGACAACTTTTACGCCGACCGCGCACGCGTGGAAGCCATTGCGGAAGGCCTACAGCGGGCCGGCATTCAGGTAACCATCCGCGGCGAATGCCGCGCTGACTACATTGCGCGGCAATGGGATGAGTCTTTCCTCGGTTTTCTTTTTGCCGCCGGCTTCCGTGAGATGACCGTCGGCGCGGAGAGCGGCGACGAAACGACCCTAGCGCGGCTCGGCAAAGAGATCACCGTGGCCGACATCCGCGAAGCCAACCACCGCCTGGGCCGGGCCGGCATCGCGGCGAAGTTTACGTTCATGACCGGTTTCCCGGAAGAAGACAAAGCCGCCGTGCGCCGCACCATTGCGCTGATGCTCGAACTGACCGACACCAACCCATTGGCTCGTGTGACTCCGCTGCATCTGTACGCGCCGTACCCGGGCACACCCCTCTTCGACGACGCGGTACGCCGTGGGTATCAGCCGCCACGCCGGCTTGCCGATTGGGCGCAGATCAGCTTCCACAATCTCGATCTGCCGTGGATCGACCAGGCAACCAGTCGCCGGCTTGAGCGCGCCAGTGTGGCCACCTACTTTCTCGACCGGCAAACGGTGGCCGAGTATTTTACCGGCCGACCGCTAATTCAAGCGGCTGCGCGGTTCTACAGCTCGGTCATCCGTTGGCGATGTCGCCATATGCAATTCCGGGGAATGCCGGAAATCCGGCTGATCGACTGGTATCGCCGGCGCGCGCGTTGATGCCGGCCGGCAATCAGATCTTCCGCCGCCGCAAGGCCCACCACATCCAGCCGAAACCAAGGGTCATCAACAAAGCGGCCAACAGGTGGCTGGTCATGCCGTGCCAGCCGGCTTCCGGAAAGACCACCTGTTCGGTGGGATGAACCGGGAAACCCTTGGGATCGTACAGGCTGAAGAAGATCTCGTTCGCCAACACCAGCGCGGCGCCCGCGGCGAAAAGCGCGGGAACAGTCAGAGCGCGCAAAGGCGTCAGCGCTTCCGTATAAGGCACATCGGTACACAGCCGCGCGGCGGAAAGCGCCAGACCCAGCGACAGCAGCGCCGACGCAATCATCCAACATAGTGGCACGGTGGCCTCGTGATGTTCGCCATAGTTTTCGGCTGCGCCGAGCAGCAGGTTGAGAGGCGACAACGCGAGGAAAGCGGCCAGCAAAGCAGCCACCAACAACAGGAAAAAGCTGATCTGGCGCGGCAGATTCACGGTTGGTCGTTCCCCTTTTTCCACCACGCCACAACCGCCGCCAACAATGCCGCCACCAGCAGCGCGACGCCGAGCGGGTCGGCCTTCGGCAATGTGTCACGAGCGAAAAAGCTCGCCAACTGGCTTGGCTCGACGAGCAGGCTATAGCAGAGGATCTTCAACACCTCGAACCCGGCCACCAACGCCAGCAGCGACGCCAGTCGAGCGCCGAATGGCGCCACGTCGTCGACCCGCAGGCGAAAACGATCCAGAGCTTCGATCGGTCCCAGCACCAACTGAAAAGAGCCGACCGCCAACAGGAAGGTGATCACGGCGAACAACAACATCTGCAGAGGATAGATCAGGTGCACAATCACATTGCCCGCCGTGCGCGGAAAGCTATCCAGCAATAGAAACCATTCGCCGTGGATCAGAGCGAACGTGTACATCAGGCACATAGCGCTGACAAACAGGAGCACAACCAATACAAACAGGAAAAGGATCATCCAGAACACGATCGGTACCGCGAGCAAACGCACCGAGCCCGACTGCGCGCGGCGGACATCATCCATGACGCGAGCCTGGCGCAAGGCTTGCCGGGAAACCGTCAGCCGTAAAGCCGCCAAGCCCGCGGCCGCGGCCACCAAAACGGCCAGACCGACCACGGTCAACATCACCCAAGTCACGAATCACCTCCCGTCCCGATCTGGCACCGCTTGTTTTCCCGCCACGCCCAGTCCAGATGCACCAGGGCGCTGGCCGAATCCAAGCCGATCCATAAACCGTCTGCGTCCACAAACATCGCACGCGGGCCGCCGTCGAGTTTGAGTTCCTTGGTTACCAGGCCCGACACCGGGTCCAACATGACCAGCCGGTTGTGCACCACGTCGGTCATGACGATCTTGTCGGCAAACAACGCCATGCCAGCCAGTCCGCGGCCGACCTCCGCCGGTTGCGGCCAGACACGGCCACCGTTGTCGAGACGATAAGCTTCAACCGTGCCCGCCTGCCCACTGGCTACCAGGACGCGATCACCCCAGATCACGGCTCCCGTGGGGCGCGGACCGGTGGACGCCTGCCAAAGGAGCCGGCCACTATCGCGCGCCAAACAGTTAATGGTTTCAGCCTGGTCTTTTACGACAATCAGTCGATCCCGCGTGGCCGCCAGACGCCACACGCCACCGGTTTCTTCGTGCCAACGGTCGTTGGTGTACTCCGTCCCACCGCGGTCCAATCGCGCATCTCCCTCGGGAAGCATGCCGGTAAAACAACGAACGTACCAGCGGAAGCGACTGATTTCCGGCAAGTAGATCACTTCCTTCGGCCGTTCGTCGGCCCGACGCCGGTCATAGCCAACCACACACACCCCCGCCGGCTCGGACAGCACGGCGGTAATCGCCGTGCTCGGGGGGAATTCGGTGCGGCGGTCGATTTGGAATGCGGAATTCAAGTGTCCGACGGTGTTGGACAACAAACCCAGTACATACGCGCCTTCGTAGCCATCGGGCAGCAGTTGAATCGGACGATCATAGGGTAGAAATTTAAGGCTGCCGCCGTCGTGACAGGAAACCAGGCGGTTACCCCATAGCGAAGCAGCTACAACACGATCGCCCAGAGCCAGAACGTCAGTGACGCCCCCGTCGCGCTGAGACAGCGACCATAATGCCCCGCTGCTCGCGTGATAGCGCCATATACCCAGGGCTAACAGGCCCAAAGTTGTCCATAAGAAAAGGCGCCCGAGATGCGGGCGCCTTTTCGTTTCTTCTTGTTTCAGCATGGATGAACCACGCTGGTCGACCTCACGATTACCGCGCTCCGGTGTCGTCGTCTCCGCTGGTGTCATCGTCGGTTTCTTCCGGTGGCTCTTCGACGGTGAACGTGGCTTTGAAAAACGCCATGTCGACACCGATGTCCGCGGTCAGATTGTAAGTATAGGTGCTTCCGCAGGTTGCCGGAAACGGCAGGCGGTATTTAATTTCGCTGACCCCACGTTCGTCGGTGCGCGAGTAGTGCGGATTCGCCAACGGCGCCACATCACCCGGAACGTCATCGACTTCGTACATTTCGCCACCGTCGGCGATCCAACGGACTTCGACATCGTTGAGCGGCTCCACGGCGGTCGAGCCTGTTGCGGAGTCGGACGAGATGCCTCTGGTCACCAGCGCGCTGACAATATCGTTCGCGTAACCACAGCGGCCACTCTTCGTAGACAAGTAGTCGACTGCCTGACCGTAATGGTCCAAATCATTTTCGAAATCGTAGCAGTACTCGTTCCACAGGCTATAGTCGTCGCAAACGTATTCCGCGCAGAATGCCTCGTCACCCAGGCTCTGGCTCAGGCAGTCTTTATAGTAGCCCTCGCCTTCGTCAAAGCTACCTGCCTGAAGGGCCACCGCACACTGAGCAACGCAGTAGTCCCGAAACGCTTTATGGCAAGCATCCGAAAGGTTGCCGTCAGAACACCCGTATTCCCACTCAATGGTTTCGGCAGAAACCAAGGTGATTGTCGAGCCGGCAGGCGCCCAGGCCGGGTCAAGCTGCCCACAGCTTGCCAGATAGATCACCAGGGTGAGCGCCAGTAGGGTCGAAGTGGCAAGGAGCAACTTCTTCATCGATGTTTCCTCCTTATGCAGCCGATTCCTTTGAATCGAACTGCGGGGCGAATCCGGCCTCTCGGCCTCATCTCCATCGCGCCGGGCGCGTACGCCCGCCGCTATTGTATCACACGCAGCTTCTTCGTCTCAGTCAACGCCGCCCGAACCTGATCGAGCGTGTCGCCGCCGGTTCGCTGCAACAGCGCATCGGCCACAACCAATGCCGCCATTGCCCGGCCGACAACCGCCGCCGGACGAACAGCACATCGATCATGCCGTTCAAACGGCGCCATCGCCGCCTGGCCGGTGGCCAGATCCACACTGGCGATCGGGGCGGCCACGCCGGGAATCGGCTTCACATAAGCGCGCAGCCGAATCGGCATGCCGTTGGAAACCCCGCCTTCGATACCGCCAGCCCGGTTGGTGGTCCGGGTCAGTTCACCACCGACACTCACAATCGCGTCTCGCGTTTCGCTGCTCAAGTGCGACGCCGCTTCGACGCCCTCGCCTACTTCCACCGCCTTGACGGCCGGTATGCTCATCAAGGCCTGGGCCAGTCGGCCATCGAGCCGGAGATCCCACTGGACGTAGTCGCCCAGTCCCGCCGGCACGTTGACCATCTCGACTTCAAAGATCCCACCGAGTCCTTCGCCTTTTGCGTCAGCCTCGGCGAGCAAACTCGCCATGCGTTCCTCGGCCGCCTCATCTCCAGTGCCGAACGGCGTGTCGGGCACCGGCTCCGCGAAGGGGCCATCGGCTTGCGCCTGCCCCACCTGGATAACGCGCGTTCGAACCCGCACGTCAAGCGCGGCCAAAAACTGAAGGGCCAAGGATCCGGCCATTGTTCGCGCCGCGGTTTCCCGGGCACTGGAGCGCTCGGTCACGTCCCGCAGATCGCGCGCGGGCCGCTTCAGAAAGCACGCCAGGTCAGCCTGTCCCGGCCGGGGCACGGTCCGTGGTGGCGTTGCTCTTACCGGCTTACCCGGAACGAACCCATCAGCCCCCTTGACCTGATTGGCCAGGAACAGGGCGACGGGCGCACCGGTGGTCAGGCCATCGCGCACGCCAGCCAGGATCGTCGGCTCGGCGGTTTCCGCTTGCTGACGGTCTGACCGTCCCGCGCCTTCACTTCGCGCTCGCAGGTCGGCCGCGATCAACTCGATTCGCACCGGCAGCCCGGAACAGAGCCCGTCCACGATTACCAGCAACGCTGGACCGTGGGACTCGCCCGCCGTGAGCCACCTCAGCCGCATCTGCTTGTCAACGCCGCCGGCACCTGGGTCCGGCGGCAACCGTTAGCGTCGTTAGATGCTCGGATGATCCCGCACAATGCGCGGGGTAATGAAAATCAACAGTTCGCTGCGCTTCTGAGTCATCTTGCGGTCACGGAAGAAGAAGCCCAGCACCGGGATCCGCGAGAACCAGGGCACCGCCAGTTCGGTCTGCGTCTGTTCGTCGGTAAAGATGCCGCCGATGACCGAGGTTTCGCCGTTGCGCACCAGCACTTCCGTAATCGCCTCTTTCTTGTCGATAGCCGGGTCGCCGGTCGAGGTCGGGATCGAGGTGTTCGGTGCGTTCTTGGCGATTTCGATCTTCATAATGATCGACTCATCGGCCGTCACGTGCGGGGTCACCGTCAGGTTCAAGTTGGCTTCGATAAACGACAGTGAAGTTTCACCCTGCTGCCGAATCTGGAACGGAATGCTCACGCCCTGGGTGATGCTTGCGGTCTTGTTGTCCAAGGTGGTCACTTCCGGCCGGGAGATCACGCGACCTTCACCGCGGGTTTCCATCGCCGAAAGCTGAAGGTCAAGGGCGAAGGTGTCGTTGATCGAGCCCAAGGTCACGCCGACACCGCCGCCAGCGCCCTGCCCGATCGCCGCGGGCAGATTGACCAAATAGTTAGCATTTGGGATCGTGGTGATGGTACCGCCGGCCGCGCTGCTGCCGACCGCCTGGGTCGCTGCGGAGGCGGTCTGCTGGCCGGTGGTCACCGGGCCAGTCACCATCACGCTGTTGGGGAACGACAAACCGGTCGGGTTGCCATGGGCGGCATCAGCATAGTACAGACCGCCCCACCGAACGCCGATTTCGCGGACGAAGTCGGTCGTGGCTTCGACGATCCGGGTTTGGATCAGCACCTGCGGAGTCTGACCGTCAAGGCTAGCGATCAGCTTCTTGGCCTTGATGACCGAGCGTTCCACATCCTGTACAATGATGATGTTGGTCCGCTTGTCGACGCTGACATGGCTACGATTGGTGAGCAAGCCGCGGAGGTGGCCGACCAGTTCCGCTGCATCGGCATAGCTGACTGGAATCAGCGCCATAACCAGCGGTTCCAACTGCATTTCCAGTTGCCGTCCGGCTAGCGCTTCCTGCCGTTCACTGGTCAGCGTGGAGCTAGGGGCGACGCGGATGATGTTACCCTGACGTTCCATCCCGAGCTTCTTGGTCTTCAGAATGACGTCCAGTGCCTGGTCCCACGGCACATTGATCAATTTGACGGTCATTCTGCCGTTCACATCTTCACCGGCCACGATGTTCAGGCCGCTGACATCCGCAATGATCCGCAATATGGACCGGATGTCGGCATCCTGGAAGTCGAGCGAGATTTTCTTGCCGAAGTACTGTTGCTCGGGTTCGAGCTGTCCTTGCGGCGTATTCCCGCTCTGCTGAGCCAGTGCGTGAAGGGCCACCAGAAGCAAAACAAGGGACAGTAGGATTGGCAGCGCAACCCTGCGCCCAGTGTTTCCGGTGTTGGTCGTGGCCATCTGTCGCCTCCTCGCTAATTTCGTTGCCCGTTCGCCAGTATTGCGAACAATTCTATTCTTGTACGTGTTCCTCCGGCCGCAGCCAGATTACCGTTTCGACAGTCTCGGTGCCTTCTTCCGTCCAGGAAGGTTTGGTTTCCACCACGACGACCTGGTCGGCGGTGATCGATTTCACGATACCCGCGTTCTTGCCGATCGCATCGCCGACCCGGACATTGTAGGACCGGCCGCTCGGATCTTCAAAAATGGCCGTCGGAGCATTACCGCCGGAGATGATGCCCACCAGTTTGAAAAAGCGCACTTCATAGCGCAGCAACGGGTTATCGGAGATCCCCAACATGGTGGTGATTGCTTCCGGTTTAAAAGGGCTGAACGGGTCTGGACGGTTGGCCGTCTCATACCGCACCACCGACGTGCCACCTTCGCCGGCCGGAGCCGCGCCGCCGGGGGCGGCCGTCGGTTGCGGGGTGGCCATCGCGATTTCCACGTTCTTGTCGACTTTACCGGCCTTGACCTCGGCCAGTTTTTTCTCCATCTCCTGCTGCATTTTGGCGGCGTCATCTTCACCGCCGCCGCAGGCCAGGCACAGGAAGACCGTCAGCACCAGAAGAACGCCCAATCGACATGTCCAACGCATCGCGAAACCTCGCGTGTTCATGACTATTATTCCTGTTCCGGCGCCGAAGTAGCCGCCGGCTTTTTCTGCTTACCCGCAGCGGGAGCCGGGGCCGCCTCTTCGCTGCGACGGAAGCGGAAGGCAGTCGCCACACAAGTGGCCCGAATCATCGTGCCGTCGATCGTCACGCGCGGATCGGACAGCTTAAGGTTGCTGATATTCACCACGCGCTTCTGTTTCGAAACCTTGTCGAAGAACAGCGCGATATTGTGGTACGCACCATTGATTTCCAGATCGATTGGAATTTCGGCGTAGAAGTCCCGCGCCACTTCGGCTCCCGGCTTAACCGAGGCGATATCCAGACCCGCACTCGAAGCGAGGTCTTCGAAGCTGCGTAGAATCGATTCGATCTTCTTTTCTTCCGGCAACTGGGAAAGAGACTCGGTGAGCTGCTGGTCGAGCTTGGTGATTTCCATTTTGATAGCGTCCAGCCCTTGGGCTGCACTGCGCACCTCGCTCAGTTGCTTGTTCAAGTCGTTGAGGTGCTCCTGGGTCTTGTCGATCTCGTCCTGCTTGCCCTTGTAGACCAAGAAGAAATACAGCACACAGGTCAGCACCACCAAGGCGAGGATGATTAGAATCTTCCGCGACGCGGCCATCTATATCCCCTTGTCTTTCAAGATTCTGCCTTCATCCGTCACCACGTTCGGCCCAGCACTACTGGACTAATTGCGCGGTGATTTCAAACTGACGGACCGGAACCGGAGCGGCCCCCGCTCCCTGCCCCCCGCCAGCCGGCGTTGAAATATTCACCAATTCGACGTTCTGGAACAACGTCGATTTTTCCAGATTTTCCATGAAGTCGGCGATCTGCCGGTGGTCGATCGCAAATCCACCCAAGGTGACCTTGTTGCCGTCCTGGGTCATGGTACCAAGCCACAGGCGCTTCGGAATTGCATCGGCCAACTGCGCCATCAGACTCACTGGACCCGTCTGGCGCTTCTTGAGCGTATTGATAATCTCCAGCTTCTGCGCCAGGGCATTGCGCTGTTCACGCGCTTTCTGCACCAAACCGCCCTGAACCTTCATCTTGCTGATTTCGTTCTCTACCGTGACGATCTGCGCTTGCAGATCTTCGTGCTTTTTGACCAAACGCATATGGAATACGCCCAACAACGCCACGGTCACCAGAACGACAATCAAGCCAGAGATGATCCAAACGAAGGGGATCTCACGTGCGACTTTTTGCTTCTTGCCCTTCGCTTTGGGAGCCTTGCGTTTCGCCTCTGGCAGCAGGTTGATTCTGATCATTTGTCGCCAAGCCTCCGTAGGGCGAGACCGACCACGACGCCACACATCGGCGCCACCTGTTCAATGTATTGCATATCAAATGTCTTCGTCGGGATCTCAATGTTATTGAACGGATTGATGATCTCGACGGGAATGCTGATCTGGTTCTCGATGATCTTGAGCATGCCCGGCGTCTTGCAGGCGCCGCCGCAAAGGTAAACCTTGCTGATGTGGCCGAAGCTGCTGGTTGCGGTGAAAAAGTCGAGACTGCGCTGAATTTCCAGGGCAATCGAACCGCTGATCGAATCGAGCAACGGCTGAATGTTCTGATTGGTTTCCACCTTGCCCAGTTTGATCTGTTCGGCCTCTTCGAAACTGACGCCGAGTTGCTTCTGAATTTCCTCGGTATAGTGGTTGCCGCCGATCGACATGTCGCGGGTGAACACCGAGTTGCCGTTGCGCACAATGTTGATATTGATAACGCTAGCCCCAATGTTGACTAAGGTGATGACCTTGCCGCGCTCCAACTCGTAGTTGATTTCGTACATGTTCTGGATCGCGAAGGCGTCAACATCCATGATGACCGGATTCAGGCCTGCCTCATTGACCACCGCAACGTAGTCGTTGACCATTTCCTTCTTCACGGCCACCAGCAGCACATCCTGGCTCTCCAGGTCTTCCCCTTCCGCTTCCAACCGCTGGTAGTCGATGTTGACTTCATTGATATCGAAAGGAATGTACTGCTCCGCTTCCCACTGGATGTTACCTTCGATCTCTTCGGGGGTCATCATCGGCAAGGTGATCTTGCGGATAATGACCGAGTGCCCGCTCACGCTGGTGCACCCGTCGCGCGGAGTCTTGATGTTGTTGTCGGCCAGCAACTTCCGAATTGCGCCCACGACCGCCGGAGCATTCATGATGGTCGAATCGACGATGGTTTCGTGGGGCAACGGCTCGATGCCGAAGTTCACCAACTGGTAGCCGTTCTTACCTTCGGCGAACTCAAGCAGCTTGATCGAGCTGGAGCCGATGTCCAGTCCCAGAATACCCTTACCTTTAGAGAAGAGCATGTTCCTGCCCCACCGTGATGAAAGTTCCCTCGCGTGGCTGAGTTAACACCTTATAGGTCGTATACAATTCCACACCATAAGTGTCAAGCGTCATTTTGTTTTGCCACCCGTCTAACCAAGATTTTCCTCGATTTCGGAAGTATTTGCAAGCGGAAACTAAGAGGCTTTCTAAGTTAGGTAAACGATCCTTCGGCGCTGCACCTCGTTGCAGTACGCCAACGATTTGTCTTTTCTCATACAAAAGGCCTGTCATTCTGAAATCCGTTTCGTCATTTTTGCGACGCCGGCCAAGCGATTTTCTTTGCCTACCGGATAAAAAAACGCCCGCATCGTTTCGACGCGGGCGCCAAGGTTCGGTCAATTCGAGAGCTACGGGCGGTTGTACTGCCGGTTCGGCAGGCGACGCCGCTGCTCGTACCACGGATCCAGGCCGGCCGGCACTTCGTTCAGGCCACGCTCACGCAGTTTCTTCAGCGTGTTCTTGCGAATGGGCGGAACGCCGCGATTGTATTCATAGTTCTTGCCCCAGTCGACGCAAGCTGCTTTGCGTGGGGCCTTGCCGCCTTCGGGCCAACTCATCTTTTCATACGGAGACGGCAGGTAGTGTTCCAACTGCCGCGGCGGGCACGCGCCACAGAACTGGATCAACCGGACGCCGCTGTAGTAGTAGTTGTCGACTTCCCAGTCGACATACGGGTCAGCCCAGAAGCCGATCGCTCCGTCAACGTGGGCAACGTTGCTATAAGGCGCGGTCGAGGTGTAGTACGCGCCGGAAGTCCCGAAAGTAGCGCCGATCGTGTGCCACGCCAACTTGGGTGCCAGTGTGTAGATCTCGTCCTGCAATTCGTCAGAAGGATTGCCTTCCGAAGGACGTGCCCACCAGAACAAGTACATCTGGCCCAAACCAGTACTGTCATTGCCGCTGCGTTTGGTGCAGACCAGCAACAGGTTCGTCCACCAATCATCGTCGTACTGGTCGTTGTAGGCCTCGCGGTTATAGTATTCGTCTTCGCAGTTGGTGACGTACTCGTAGCCGATCGTGAAATCGACCTGATGCGTCGGCTCGAACGACTGCTCGAGCAGCCAGGTGTCGATGCGGTTGCTCAGCGGATCGACCGCGCCGCGGAACGACATCACCAAACGTCGGCCCGGGTCGACGCTTTTCCACCGCCATTCCGCGATGAAATCTCCTTTGATGGTGTGCGCGGTGCCGGTGCCGTTGGAGCCGCAGTGGCCGTACTCGAAGTTCGACCAGAGGAAGCTATGGTTGAACAAGCGACCAAGGTCTTCCTCGCAATCGGGCCAGAACCAGCTCACGCAGAACAGGTCCGCACCCCAGAAGGAAACACACCAGTGGCACAGGCCGTAGCCGATGTCCGAAACATACTGAATGACCCAGTTAAGCAACCCGCCGAAGAAGCCGTCCAGATCGCTTTCAATGCGGTTATTGCTGCCGCCGTACTGGAACATGTAGTCGGCCACTGTAAAACTGAGGCCCCAGAAGTTGAAGCTGATGAACGTGACCTCATAGTTCTTCCAGGGGATCGAGTCGCTGTGGATCTCGCCGCTCATTCCGTTGAACCAGTCGCGCTGAAGATTGACAATCGGTGTGGTTCCGCCGAATCCGGAGTAGGTATACGGGTAGCACGGATACAGGCTCTGGAAATCGACGTAGATGTAGTCGCCTTCCGGGCCATTGCAGGTGGTCGCCGGCGGCGAGCAATCAATGGGCACCGAGACACTGTGAGTGACTCGCACCTCAACCATATAACGGTGGTCGAGTGTCGGATCGAGGTATTCCTGGAAGCGATAGCGCCGCTCGTTCGCCGTGATCGCCGCACTCCACAAGCCGGGGAAGGTTGAGTAGCGTTGGTTCGGTGCGACCGGATCGGCGTAGGAATAGCCGTCGGCTCGAATCAAATACTGCGAAGCCGGAATGACCGGGTAGTTGGCCGCATCCGGCGCTTTCTGCCACCGCGCAATACGGAACCACTCGTATTGGTCGGCCGTTTGAGAAATCTGAGTATCCAACCCGTGCCCGTCATTGTCGGGCAACGTGTCGGTGATGTAGAAGACCACCTTGCCAAGCTCTTCCGGATTGCAGTAGGCATGGGCGTCGGAGGGACAGCCGGGAATCGAGGTGCTGTAGCACCATTTCGGCACGCCCGGCGTGCAAGAGCCGAACACCACGCCAGGCAACAGAATCCGTTTGCAGGCTGCGACGCCGTTCTCGTAGCATTGAATTTCCAGGCCGTATTCGTAGAGCGTGCCTGGAACCTGGTTAATGTATTCGTGTGAAAGCATGTAGGTCACGCCCGCGGCCCAAACGCGCCTCACTTCGTCAGACACCACTTCCCACGCGCCACCCGGCCAAGCCCGCGCCAACAGCCTCACGCCCGCCACTTCCGTTCCGCCGCCGGGCGCTTGCGCGAACTGCCAGTAGACATCGATCGAATCGTCGCCCGCCGTGGAGGGGTATTTGTCGCCGTGCATCGAATGTTGCTCGGCGTAGCCCGAATCGACCAGCACGGAAGCGATGCATTCCGAACCGCAATCCCACTTGGCTTGTTTGATGCAACTCGCGCCAAAGCCCCAGGGTGTGGCCGGGTTACCACTCCCGTCGGTATTGGCCGCCGCCACCATGTACTCGTAGTACGCATCCTCCGAGTAGGTGTTGGTCAACGCATAGCCCGACGGCACACTCGACCCGGTCGAAGGCCGCAGGTCTTGCGCAGAAAGATCCAACCACATCGCGGTATGGGCGGTGTCATCGCCCCAGGTGTCGCTCGATTCGATCCATGAGTAGTTGGTGGTCGAAGACGGGTTGGCCGAGCCGGCCCGGAAGGCCAGCACCATGTTGCTGCCGAAGTTGATGTGACCGCGCGAGCCCGTGGTCAACGTCGCATAGGGCAGCGAGCCGCGGTAGACGTAGTACCAATCGGGGTCTTCGCAAGCCGCCAGCGTGCAGTACTCGCTGAGGCTGTGCGACCAGGTCAACTGGAAGGATGTAACGTCCGTCGTGTTCGGAATGTAGCTGTAGGTGGACAAGTCGGAAACCGTTAGAGTCAGCGGCGGCGTGAACCGCGAACGGCCCGAAATCGTGGAGCCGCAGTCGAAGCTCTGCACATCACTGTAGTCGTCGCAATTCGACTGGAGGCTGGCCGGCAACGATAGGCATTCGTCGGCGCCGGTGTAGGCGCGGATCTGGTAGAAGTATCGCTGTTGGTTGGTTCCGATGCCGAACTGGCCGCCGGGCACCGGTGCGAGCGCGCCGCCAAACCGGCCGGCACCGCCGATCTCGTCATGCCACACATAGAAGTTGCCGAACATCCAGTACTTCTGGTCCACGCAGTCGGCATGCGCTTCGGTGTCGAAGTAGTCCAGTGTGGTCACCGAGGTACAGGACGTATTCGGGCCTTCAGGATCCGATGGCGAAGCCTTCACCTTGGCCAGTGGCCATTCGTTCGCTCCGCCGCTGGGGATCGCCGATGGTACCGCGATGCTGTCGGTGTTCTCCGGTTCACTGCGGTAGATCCAGTATTCAGTCACGTCCTCGTCGGGAACACCGCCATCCAACGACGCCTGCCATACCAGTGTGATACTACCGGTGGAGCCCGGGGTCGCCTGGGGCGTGTCGTAGGCGTAGAAATAGTTGCTGTCGGGCGCGGTCGCCAAGGGTGCCGCGCAGGTCACGGAATTCGACAGCGTTCCGGTAGAGCGTCCGTCGCCGCAATCCACGGCATAGATCTGATACTGGTGGGCGCGACCGGCAATAATGTTTGCATCAAGCCAATTGTAAGAAGTGGCGCCGTCCGCGGGGACCATGGTCAGATAGACCCAGTCGCCCGTGCCGCCGCCTTCCGGAGCAGCCCGGCGATAGATTTCGTACCATAAAACGTCGTTGTCCCCCACGCCATCGTCGGGGGAGCGGTTCCAAGTTACCGAGATGCCGCGGCCGCAGTCCTGGCAGGCCACCAATACGCTGCCTGGCGCCTGCGGTGGTTCGCCGCATTCGCGCACCTGCGTACGGGCCAGGTTGCGGGGTTCGACCGCAGTGTTTACCCACGTCTCACGGAATCGGTAGTTGTAGTCGCGCGGGTGATGGTATTTCAGGTCGGGGTTCTGGGCGATGGTCGTAATGTTCAGTTCGATACGATGAATGACCGACGCCAGAATGTTGTGGTCCAGCTTACCGTTGCGGTTGTAGTCCTCACCCGGATCCAACAGGTTGTCACCGTCGAGGTCTTCATCATTGGTGTAGGCGCCGCCGTTGGCGATCAGCAAAATGGCACCGGCCGGGATGTTGGTGATAGAAACGGCGCCCGATGGACCGGTGTAACTCCAGCTGTAATTGCCGGTCAACAAGGCGGAGATCTCGGCCGTACTCAAACGGCCATTGGCGTCTGTGTCGCCCCACAGGGTGTCAACCGTCGTCGGGTTCAAGTCGAAATCGCCCCAATAGGTGAACAACGGCGTAATATGTTCGCCGTTGTCGTAAGCCATCGCCGATGTGCCGTCGTCGTAACGAACGCCGTAGCCGATCACCGCCGAAGGCGATTCGCCGGACGACACCGGCGGATCCACCTGGTCATTGATGGCGCGCCGGATCTCGCGGTCGTAAGGCGAATAGCTATAGTCTTTCTCCTCGTTGGCAACGTTGGGCTCGTGCATATAGTAGTGAACGGTTTCGCAGGTGTTGTTGTCGGCCCAATTTGCGGTGGTGTAGCTCAGGTTGTTGCCCGGACCATAGTTGATGGTGATCGGGTTGGATGGTTGGCCGAACTCGTCGGTGATGTCGCCATTGAACACCAATTCCCATGGCGCCGCGTAAATCATCATCTCCTGGCCTTCGTTTACCTTGGCGTTGCGGCCGATCAACATCAAGTCTTCTTTGAGCTTGGCCAGGGCGATACGGCCCGACTGCTGGCTGTCGATGACATCTTCTTGCACCGTCACCGTGTCTTTGTATTTGATGAAGATCTGGTAGATCACGATCACCAAGATGGCGGCCAGCGCCACTGCGATCAGCATTTCGACGAACGAAAAGCCGGCCTGGCCGGTCGGCCTGCCGAAACGCGAGGGTCTATCGCCGCAGAACATTCACTTTCCCCCTTACCAGACGTTCGCCTGAAGTTCGCTGGTCACAGCGCGGACTTCCTGCCAGGACAAGACGTCCCAGGCCGCGCCGCCGTAAGGCACGCTGCGGTTGGCGCTGGTCTGCCGCGGGTAAGGCGGCAACATATATTTCAGACGCGGGTCCCACACGTAGGTCACCTTGGAGAACCCGATGCGGTTGCAGTTGACGCCGTTGTTGCAAGTGGAACTCCAGGAATTGCCGCCGGCATAGTAGTCATACGCCAGCCGGCCCGGGATGTTCTGGATCACGGCGCCGGTGATGGTCAACGGGCCGGAACTGTTGCCGCCATTTGAATTGAAGACGGAACTGGCTGGATCGAACGGCGGATCGTAATAGCGCGGACGCGTGCCGAACGCGGCGCGATAGGTGCGCGGCTTCGCGTACAGGCCCGTTTCGAACAACTGAATGGCGCTGGAACTGGGCGCGCTGCAAGTCACCGAGCCGCCCGAACCTACTGTGCAACCGGTGTAGCCGTAGCTTAGGATCACCGCCATGATGTCTTCGCTGCCGTCGTCGTCTTTCAACGGATACGGCCCACCGGCCGAATCTGTGTCTTTCCAACCCGTTGGCCCGAAAGTCGGTCCCGATTCCTCGCACGCCAGGTTCGAGCAATAGGCGTCGGACCAGTCATCGAGGTAAGACCACCGCGGATCGGAATCATAGGCCGTGCTCACGCCATAGCTTACCGACGGGCGCAAAACATATATGCTGTTCGGCACGATTACATTGCCGGCTGAATACAGGCCGAGCAAGTCCGGCTCGAGCAGATTGGCGTAGTCGCTCATCAGCACGGAGGTCGGCTTGTTTTCGTATTCGATCTCGTGGTCGAGAATGATGTTGCCGGTGGCTACGATCGTCACCTGGCCGTCGAGAATGCCGCTGACCATCACGTCGCCCTCGACGAAAATCACGCCGTTGTACGTACCGGAGCAGCCCGTGCCGGAGCCCATTTTAGACAGTCCGCGCGACGGCACGTAGATGAAGTTGTAGCTGGCCTTGTCTGTCGGGTCATACGGCCCAAAGGTCGGCGAAGCCGAGTTGTTCAGGCGCGTGTTGTAACACACCGACCCCGTCACCGCGCCCGCCGGGAAACTGGTCGACGGCGACCAGATCTGCCCGCCGGCCGCGGTCATTTTCTGATCGCGCCAGTACATGGTGTTGCCGTAGTTCGCCGCCCACTGGTATTGGATTTCGTTCAAAGGGGTGGTGGCGTCGTAGTACGGCACGCGGTAGATCATCATCACCCCGCGGTCTTCGTTCGCCGGATTGCCTAGCGTTGGACTGACGCCGGGGTTAATCGATCGCGTGATCGCCGACGCGACGCGGCTGGAAGCGCGGTTGGGGAACCCGCCGCCCGAGTCGTTGTGCGTGTCCAGATCATTGCGGAAAATGATCTTCCACACATAGGTGCTGGAACCGGAGGGGTTGGGATTGGTCAGGACGATGTCGGCGATGTCGCGGTATGCGCCGCCGAAGATCATTTCGTAGGTCGGCATGTTGACCGGCCGCGAGTAGTACTTCATGCCAAGTGCCGCTTTCGGCTGCGCGCTGGTCAACGAGCCGCCATGGGTCTGGTTCCGGCTGTTGGTGAACACGCCGCCGCTGTAAGTCCCCATGTCGAACGGCAGCGGGCTGCGCCAACGCACTTCCCCGAGCAACTGCGGCGCGCCGCGCACGAAGAACCGGCCGGTGTCGGGCGAAGCCGCAACGATGCCGTCGGATGGGGTCATCGTGCTGTTGCTGATGTACACGTCGCCGACCACCCGGTCGCCGGACATCATGGTGCTTTGGCAGGTGTACCAGGTGTAACTGGCAGCGCTGCAATTCTCGCCGGCCAGATTCGAATTGACGCGGTCGGTAGGGTTGTTGTTGAGCGCGTAGTAGGCGAAATCCCAGGCCGCCCGCGGCCGGGCATAGAAACGGAACGCCTTGGTGGCGCCGGTGCGATTGTTGGTTACCATTACGCTGACGGCCACCGGGCGCGACAGGCCGCGGTCCACCGACTTGGGACACGGATCTTCGTCGGATGAGCACTCGAAGTCTTTCGGATCCAACCAAGCGTCGATGCGATAGATCGAGCTGGCATCGATGGTGGACGAAACCCGGTACAACACCGCCTTGTTGTTCAACACGTGCGACGGGCTCAACTCATTGCCGGATTGGGTCGGATCGAACCCCAACCCACTGACTTTGGAAAACAAGCCGCCCTGCAGATAGGCCAAGTGCGACAAGATGCGGTCCACCGCCTGCTCGGCGTGGTAGAACATCATCTGACTTTCGCCGAGGTTGGTCGTGATCGTCTGCTCGCTGGAACTGGTCACCATGGCCAACACGCCTAGAGCCGTGATCAGCAACATGATCAACATGGCCGCGACTAAGGCATAGCCGCCCTGCGAACCGATGACCGCGCGGATTCTCTTACCCACGGCCTCCCCCTTTAGAACTTCGCAATGTACATATAGCGAGTGATCGTATGCGTCATTTGCAATGTCGACGCACCGCGCCGGGCGACCAGCGGGTCAATCCAACTGATGGTCACCTTGATGAGCTTGAAATCTTCCCCTCGGTAGTTCCCCGACGCGCACTTTTCGCCGACGTTGCCGGTGTTCAACGAACCACCGCCACCGGTGTTGCCCTCGTTGTAGTCGCCGCCGGAGGAGTCGAAGATGAAGCCGCCGCTGGTGCAGTCATAACCGGTGGAGTAACCGTTGTGCAGTAACTCCGTGGTGCGGTTGAAAGAGGTATAGTGCTCACCAACCTTAATGCCGGTTTCCACGTTGAACAAAGAGGTGTTGTTCGCCGTGATGCCGGGGTTATTCACGTCGTAGTCTTCATACAACGGCCAAGCGCGAATCTGTTCCAACCGTTGCTGCGCCAGGTAGCTGGCGATGGCGTAGTTCTTACCCGCCGCATTGGCTTTGACGTTGAACGCCAACATCGGGGCCACCCCGATCAGGCCGATCGCGAGAATGGCCATCGCCACCACGATCTCCACCAACGAAAAGCCCGCTTGCGAAAACCTACTCTTCTCCACGACTCGCTCCCCGCAATACACGAAGGTTCGCGTTCCGTCCAAACGTGCGGCTAACGCCAGGTGTTCAACGACGGATTGCTGCGATCGTACTTCCACTTCCAGGTGCGGATCCGGCCGGTCGTCGATTCCCAGTCTACAGCGCGACAACGGTCGTCACGGTTGCCGGTGGCACTGTTGTCGATCGACGGAATCAAGTAAACCACACCGTCGAGAGAAGCCGTGCCGTCCTGCCGGAAATGGAACCGCGTCACATTCGTCGTGCCGTTGCGGATGTCGATCGCGTGCATTACCGGGTAGTGATGCCCAGGCACCGCGCTGATCGACAGCCCACCGGTCGGGTAACCGAATTTGATGCCGGGTTGGAGGTAGTAGGTGTGAAAGAACCCGTCAAACACGCCATCTTCCGCCGCATCCCGCCCGATCTGATAGTTCGGCGAACTGGGATTCTCGGTAAAATTCACCATCATGGAAATGCCGTCTTTGACCGCCTTCGCCCGCGCCAAGCGCAACTGCCCGGACAAATCACGTGCTGATGCATTGACCCGAATCACCGTCCGGTAGTGCATCATCGAGACGAATGCAATGCCCGCCAAAATGCCGATGATCGAAATCACGACCATCAATTCGACCAGTGTAAAGCCCTTGCGCTCTTCCTGCTTTTCTTCGCGGACCATCGGGGTTTCCATCGCCATCCCCTCCTCCGGCTAGACCTAAATCTAGCAAGGAACATGCCTTCACACGACACCAATTCCGGTGGCATTTTACCAAGATTTCCAGCTAGTTCAACACTATTAAGTAAGAAAAAAGTAGCTGGCACTGTGAAAAGTTTTCCATGTTTTCACAGTTGCTGTCGGACCGGCGCCCTACTCCTCAGATTCATCGACTTCATGCCGGGGGGATTCCAAACCGTAGTCCCGCAACTTATACAGCATCGCTCGAACCGACAGATCCAATAGCTTGGCGGCCTTGCTCTTGTTACCGCCAGACCGGCGCAGGGCCTGGACGATCAGATCGCGTTCCATCACCCGAAGATTCCGTTTGACCGACAAATCCCCGGTTTCAAAAGGCATTCTTCCGGATGAGATGAGCCGCACCCGCTCCGGCAGATGGTCGGGCATGATCGCCTCTCCTCCGGCCAACACCACCGCCCGCTCCATCGCGTTTTCCAACTCACGCACATTGCCGGGCCAATCGTAGTTTTTTATCAGTTTCATCGTTTCAGACTCGATGGGCCCTTCAGGTAGCCCGTGCCGTTCGGCGATCCTGCGGGCAAAATGCCGGGCCAGCAACGGCAGGTCGGACGGCCGTTCGCGCAATGGCGGCACCCGCAGCGAAAACACGTTGATGCGGTAATAGAGGTCTTCGCGGAACTGATTCTCCTGTACTTGCTTCTCCAAATCGCGGGCCGTCGCGGCCACCACCCGCAAGTCGACAGCGATCTCGTCGGTGGCGCCGACCGGCCGCACCTTTTCTTCCTGCAACACCCGCAACAGCTTGACCTGCAGCATCAGCGGCAGTTCCCCGATCTCGTCGAGGAACAACGTGCCGCCGCTGCTCATGGTAATCAGGCCTTGTTTGGCGCCCACCGCATCGGTGAAGGCGCCTTTGACGTGCCCGAATAGTTCACTTTCCAACAGATGCTCGGGGATGGCGCCG
The DNA here is from genome assembly GCA_964511015.1 of uncultured bacterium. GTDB lineage: Bacteria > Lernaellota > Lernaellaia > Lernaellales > Lernaellaceae > FEN-1099. The sequence goes on from CAZEDX010000034.1 coordinate 39,430, forward strand.
CAGTTGATGGCAACGAACGGCCCCTCGGCCCGCGGGCTGTTGCGGTGAATGGACCGGGCAATCAGCTCCTTGCCCGTGCCCGATTCGCCGGTGATCAATACCGTGCTCTTGAAGGCCGCCACCTTGCGCGCCAAGGCCAGTAGTTCCTGCATGGCCTGGTCGTCGGTGATGATCTGGCGGTCGGCGGCCGACGCCGCGGCTTCGCGCAGCTTGATGTTCTCGTTGCGCAGCACCTCCCGCTCGGCCGCGCGTTCGAGCACGACCAGGATCTCGCCGCTCTTGAACGGTTTGCCGATGTAGTCATAGGCGCCCAGGCGCATCGCTTCCACCGCGTCGTCCAGCGTGCCGTAGGCGCTCATCATGATGATCGGCACAGCGACTCCGCGCCGACGAGCCTCGGTCAAAAAAACCATCCCGTCCATCACCGGCATGCGCAGGTCGCACAGAATAAAGTCGGGGTTTAGTTTCTCGAGCGCGGCCAGGGCCATGGACCCGTTGTCGGCGGTGCTGACCGCGTAGCCCTTCTTTTTCAGCAATACGCTCAGCGTATAGCGCAGACCTTCTTCGTCGTCGATGACCAACACATGCTTGCCGTTACCCATTGGCTCGCTCCTTCGGCGCCGCCGGCAGGATCAGAGTAACCAGAGTCCCCGCGCCCGGCCGGCTTTCGATGCGAATCACCCCGCCGGTCGACGAGACGATCCGCTGGCAGATCGACAACCCCAAACCGGTGCCCTTGCCCCGCGGCTTGGTGGTGTAAAACGGTTCGAACACCTGCACCAGCACGTCGGCCGGAATGCCGGGGCCGCTGTCGGCCACGTGCAAACGCACGGTCGGCGTCCCCTCCGCCGGCCCAATCGGGTCGGAGAACACGATACCGCGGCGCACGGCGTCGGTGAACGGCACGGCCGCCTCGTCCGGCGAGTTGGGCAACCGCGCCTCCAACAACTCGGCGCGGTCGTAAGGAGCGGCGTCACAGGTCACGCGGATCAACCCGCGGCCGCTCATCGCGTCGGCGGCGTTGAGCAGCAAGTTCAGCATGACCTGCTGGAACAGCGAGGGGTCGAAGAACACCGGCGGCGACTCGCTCTCGGCCACCTGCACATCCACCAAGTCCAGGCCGCGTTGCTTCTTCATCAGGTTCGCCGCAACGCGCGCCGCCTGCAACAGATCCAAACGCACGACCTCGGCCGGCTTGGCCCGCGAAAAATCGAGTAGTTCTCGCATGGTCTGGTCGATGCGTTTGATCTCGGCCTCCAGACGCGTCAACACCCCGGCCTCTTCCTCCGGCAGGTTCGCTTCCCGCAGAATTTCCAGGTAGCCGTAGATCACGCCGAGCGGGTTGCCGACTTCGTGGGCCACGCCGGCCGCCACCCGGCCGACATAAGCCAGGCGGTCGGAATGCAACAGCTCGTTGTGCGCCTCTTTCAATTCCGTGTTGATCCGCTCCAGCTTCTCGAGCTGGCGCCGATTGACTGCTTCCTTGTCGCGCAAGGCGCTGGCCAGCATGTTTAAGGCGCGGTTCAACCGGCCGATCTCTCCCCGGCCGAGGTTTGCCGGCGGGGCTTTGTATTCGCCGGCCGCCATCCGTTCCGTAGCCAGCGCCATCGCCTCGATCGGCCGCACCAAAAAACGCAGTAGAATGGTCGAGCCGATGAGAATGACCAGCACCGCGTCCAACACCGCGTACAAAAGATACAAACGCTTGGTGGCGCCCACCGCCTGATGCAGATCTTCCAGCGGCAGTGTGAAGCGCGCCGCGCCGAACAGCGAGCCGCCACGGTACAGCGGCCCGTAAAACAGCATTTCGCTGGCGCTCTCCGGGGCACCGACAATGCGGTAGAGGAATTTCTTTTCCCGCATGGCATGGGTCAGGTCGGCTTCGTCAAGGGTCGAGCCGATCATTTCCGGCCGGCTGTGGCCGATGACATTCAGTTGGCCGTCGACAATCACCAGACTGCTGATGTCCAGATCGTTCAGAATCGCCCGCACCAAGGCCGGCACGTTTTGCGAGGCGCCCGCGCGCTCCCCTTGGGCGGGCATGTAGATCACATCGAGGCTGGCCTGCATCGCCGCCAGAATGACCCGTCCCTGCGTTTTCTTCTGCTGCAGGAGGTTGTGTTCGATGATGCCCAGGACGAGCAGGCCGAACAGGATGACCAACAGCGCCGTCAACAGCGCGATCGCCAGCACCACGCGCGCGCGCAGCCCCGAGAAGGGGCCGAGTGACAGCGCGGTCGGCAACTTAATACCCAAGATACCACCTGATGGTTGTGTCCCCGATCCACAAGTAGCTCACCGCGCCCAACGACAGGAAAGGCCCGAAGGGGATAGGGAAGCGCCGGTCCTTCCCCGCCAGCGCCACGTAAAGCACGCCCACCATGGTGCCGACAAAGCTGGAAACCAGCATGGTGAAGATCACGCCCTGCCAGCCGGTCAACGCGCCGATCATCGCCATCAGTTTGGGATCGCCTAGGCCCATGCCCTCGCGCCGCGTCAGCAAATAGTAGCCCAGCGCCACCGCCAGCAGCGTGCCGCCCCCGAGCAGAACGCCAATGCCGCCGTGGACCAGACCGCTTTGCCAGTTGGGCGACAGCAAGAACATATTGGCCGCCAGGCAGAGCGGAATGCCAGGCAGGCTGATAACGTCGGGGATGATCTTGTGGTCGATATCGATCATGGTCACTACCAGCAACGCGGCGGTGAACGCGTAGTACAGCAGCCCGACGCCAAAACCAAAACGCAGCAGGTAGGCCGCGAGAAACACGCCGCTGACCAGCTCGATCAGCGGATAGCGCCAACTGATGCGCGCCCCGCAGGAACGGCATTTGCCCCGCAGCAGCAGGTAGGACAACAGCGGGATGTTGTCGTACCAGTGGATTGGCTTGTTGCACAACGGGCAATGGCTGCCTGGAAAGACAATCGATTCGTTGCGGGGCAAGCGCCAGATCAGCACGTTCAGAAACGAGCCGATGGTGATCCCGAACAAAAAGCCGGTCGCCGCGAAAAAGACAAGCGGATCGCAATACACTTCGCTCTTCCTCCTACCCGAAAAAGCCGGGAATCAAGCCGCCCAGAACACCCACGGCCAGCAGCGCCAGCCCGGCCGGACCGAGCAAGGCCGAAACGGTGTCCCACGGACGAGGCAATCGGTGCGGCAGCACCACGCCCGCGCCGAACATCACGAACCCACCGAGAGCTAGAACCATCATGGAGTCTCCCCGGGCGCCAACACACGCAACGCCACCACGTCGCCGGCAAACGGCGGCGTGGGGAACTGGCGCAGCAACCGGAACGACTGCGTCCAGTCCGCCGAAGCGAACACTCCATAGGACGCCAACAGCTTGACGTGGTCAACCACGACCGTGATCTGCTCGCGCCGCAGATAGCCCAGCAGGTCGCGATCGCGTAGGGCTTCCCACGCGTCCGGATTTACCACGCCGTCGAGATTGACCACCGGCAGGCCGGAGTAAGCCGACAGCACCCCGGCGTTCATCGCGGCGACCTTGGTGTCGGGCTCCTGGCGCGCCAGTTCGCGCACGTATTGCGCCGCCTGCACATAGATGGTTTGCCACGGCTGGTAGCCGTTGCGCCAGATGCGCGTGCCGACCGAGGCAAACCCCGCGAGCAGCACGATACCGAGCAACGTGGCGACCCAGGTCGTCGCCCGCCGCGGCGCCGCCGCCGCCAGGCCGCCGATCGCCCACGCGCCGGCGAGGGCTAAGACCAACAGTACCGGCAGAAAATACCAGTATTTCTGCTGCCAGAAATAGAGGACATAGAACGCCCATACCAGCGCACCCCAGGCGAAGAACACCCACGTCCCGCCGGGGCTGCGACGAGCCGCCGGCGCGGCCAGGCGCGCGGTCACGCCGGCCCCCGCCAGCAACCCGGCGAGCAGGCCGATCAACGCCGCGTTGGGCAGGCCCGCCAGGCGCATCAGATAGTCGGCAAAACCGGTCGCCGCCTGCGCGCTCAGCTTGTCGCCCAGCGACGCGCCGGAGGCGGCAAACCACAGGCGTTCGCGCAGCAGCAACGCGTGCGCGGAATCCTGCACGATCGTGCCGAAAAAGACAAAGTTGTAGATCAGCCATGGCGTCACCACCATGAGGGCCGCGCCGGCGAGGTACACGGTGTACGCCAACCGCCGTCCGAGCGCCCCGCGGCGCAGCAGCAAGACGTCGATGCCCAGCGGCGCCGCCAGCAGCACGGCGTCGGTCCGCGCGAGCATCGCCAGACCCAGCCAGAAACCCACCACCGCCCAACGCCGCGGTGTGGTTTCACCTGCTTCGCGCAGCGGCAGATAAGCCCGCAATGCGGCCAGCGCAAAGAGCATCATCAGCGGAGCTTCGACCCCCATCAATTCGGTAAACAACACATACGGATTCAACGCCCAGAACGCCGCTGCCCAAGCCCCGCCCCACGGGCCGAACAACCGTCCGGCCAGACGCCACAAGAGCATGGCGTTGCCGGCGCCGATCAACGCCAGCAAAAACGTCAGCACGCACGCGGCGGAGACGACCCCGCCGGTCGCCTTGACCGCGGCCAGCGAGACCAGCATCCACAACGGATGATAGCCGTTGGTCGGAATGCGGCCGTCGAAGGTGGGCCCGTCGCCCTGCGCAATGTGCTGGGCAATGCCGAGGTAGTAGAACGTGTCGTCCGCCAGACAGACCGGCAGCAGGCGCTCCGGCGGCTGTCCGGCGACCAGCAGCCGCAGCAGCAACCCCAGCGCGACGAGCACCACGGCCGCGGTCTCGATCGCGCGGGTTGTCTTCGCGTCGGCGGGCTGCTCGCCGGTCATGGAATCCTCAGTTGCGGAAAGCGTTGCGGGCATCCTATCATCCGACGAACAAATCTGTCCACGGAAACGACACTGACTACGCCCGCTGTCCGCTCGGTCTGGCTCTGGCTGCTGCTTCTGGCCGCGGCGACGTTCGCGGTCTATGCGCCGTCGCTGCCCGCGCCGTATATGTGGGACGACGTCTCGCTGATCGAGCAGAACCCGACGCTCGACGACGCACGCAATATCCCGCGCTATTTTGTCGAGGATCTGGGCCTGTTCAATCGCGATCCGCGGCGCATGGGATTCTACCGACCGCTGCAGGCGCTGTCGTTCCATCTGGAAGTGGCGTTGTTCGGCCGCAACGCCCCGCTGCAGCGGGCGATCAACGTCGCCTGGCACGTGCTCGGCGCGGCGGCGTTGTGGCTGCTGGCGGCGAGTCTCGGACTGCCGCGGCACTGGGCGTTTGCCGCCGGGCTTTTGTTCGCCTTGCACCCCTTGTGCACGGAGCAGGTCTGCCTCGTCGCCAACCGCGGC
>CAZEDX010000035.1:0-43943 GCA_964511015.1 uncultured bacterium
CGCGTCTTCAACCAGACGGTCGACCTGCAACCCGGCCGCAATGAGTTCGAAGCCGAGGCGACCGTCACCGCGCGCGACACCAACGTCTTCGTGGCGACGGTGTCCGCGCCGCAAGACCAGGCGCTGGAGAACAACCGGCTCAGCGCCGCGGTGCGCGTCGTGGCGCGCCCGAAGGTGGTGCTGTTCGCGCAAGACCCGGACGCCAACCTGCCGCTGGTCGAAGTGCTCAACGACGCGCGTTTCGATGTGCAGACAGCGCCGGCCAGCGCCGTGCCCAGTTCGTCGGCCTCGCTGTTGGCCTACGACGAAGTCATTCTGGCCGATCTCGACTACCAGTCGTTGCCTGACCACCAGCAGAACGCCCTGTTGTCCTACGCACGCGAAGGCGGCGGCGGCGTGCTCGTGCTCGGCGGCAGCAACATGGCGCAACTGGCGCAGCAGAAGCTGAAGGCGCCGGTGAAGAAGCTGATGCCGGTCGTGTTCCAAAAGAAAAAAAAGACCGACCCGAACGTTGTTTCGCTGGTGTTGGTCATCGACAAATCGGCCTCGATGGGCCGCGACCGCAAGTTCGAAATGGCGGTGAAGGCCGCCAGCGACGTGATCGATCTGATGACCGAGAAAAGCCGCGTCGGCGTCATTTTCTTCGACGACTACCCCCGCTGGGCCATTCCGATACAGGAAGTGGGCAACGCCGAGAATCGCGCCCGGATGAAGGCCGAGATGCGCACCTTCGGCGTGGACGGCGGCACGTCGATCTACCCGGCGGTGGCCGAGGCGTACAAGAAGCTGAAGCCCGAACCGGCCAAAGTGCGGCACGTCATTCTGCTGACCGACGGCATCTCGCTGACCACCTTTACGCAGTGGGGTCACATCATCAAATGGATGGCCGACAAGAAGATTACCGTCTCGACCGTCGCGCTGGGCCGCGAATCGGACAAGCCGCACCTGCAGAAGATCGCGGAAGTGGGCCAAGGGCGCTACTATTTCACCGACGACGTCAATGACATCCCGCGCATTTTCCTTGAAGAGCACAAGAAGATCACCAAGACCAACGTGGTCGAGAAGAAGATCGTGCCGGCGCTGCTCAAGCGCGGCGACCTGTTGGCCAATCTGACGCTGCCGCCGGTGCCGGAACTGTTGGGCTATAACTCGTCGGAACCCAAACCCACCAGCGAAGTGTTTCTTACCGCCGAGGGCGAACCGTTGCTGGCGCGCTGGCGTTACGGCCTTGGGCGCGTCACCGTGCTGACCACCGACACCGGTGAGCGCTGGGCCCCGGCTTGGCGGAGCTGGCCGCAGTTTTCGACGTTGATGGCGAATCTGGTGCGCGGAACACTGCCCGATCTGGCCTTGCGCAACTACCGCATCCAAGCCACAACCGTGGACGATCGCGCACGTGTGTCGGTGGACGTTTCCGATCAATACGGCAACTTCGTCAACGACCAGCAACTTGTGTTGCACGTGACCGATCCGGAAGGCACAGCGCTGCCCGACGTCACCCTGACCCAAGTGCGACCCGGCGGCTACGAAGGCCAGTTCACCGTGCCGACCTTCGGCTCGTACTCGTTGCGCGTCGAACCGCGCGGATCGCAAGCGGCGCGCGCCCAGGGTGTGGGCCAGGTGAATCTGGCGCCGCCGCGCGAATTCGTCGCCACGACCCCTAATCTGGAATTGCTCGACCAGGTGGCCAAGGTCGGCCGTGGGAAATCCAACCCGACGCCGGCCGAGGTTTTTGCCGATCCGAAATTCGAGTTCCCGCAGCGCAAGCCGTTGTGGGACGTGTTGCTCTATGTCGCGCTCGGTCTGGCGTTGGTGACGCTGTTAATCCGGCGCAGTTGAGCGAAGGAGGAAAGCAATGTCCGACTACAAAGCCCGCGTTGCCGAGTTTGCCGCCCAGTACAAAGAGCTGGTCAACCAGATTGGACAGGTGATCGTCGGCCAGCGGCAGGTGGTCACCGATTTGCTCAAGACCATCTTTGCCGGCGGCCACGCGCTGTTGGAAGGCGTCCCCGGTCTGGGCAAGACGCTGCTCGTGGCGACGCTGGGCGATGTGTTTACGCTCAAGACCAGCCGCATCCAGTTCACGCCCGACTTGATGCCCACCGACATCCTGGGCACTAACCTCATTCTGGAAGACGAGAAGGGCCGCAAGTTCTGGCAGTTCCAGCGCGGCCCGATATTCGCCCAGATTCTGCTCGCCGACGAAATCAACCGCGCTACGCCCAAGACGCAGTCGGCTCTGTTGCAAGCGATGCAAGAAGGCAACGTCACCGTCGCCGGGCAGACCTATCCGCTCGAGAAGCCATTCTTTGTGCTGGCCACACAGAACCCGATTGAAATGGAAGGCACCTATCCGCTGCCCGAAGCGCAAGTCGACCGCTTCCTGACCAAGATCTTCATCAACTACCCGAGCCAGGAAGAATTGGCCGCGATTCTCGACCTGACCACCGGCGTCAAACAGAACCACGCCCAGCACGTGTTAGACGGCGCGCAGATCCTGCAGGCGCAGCAACTCGCCGCCGAGATCCCGGTGCCCGACCGCGTGCGCGAAGCGATCAGCAAAATCGTCTTTGCGACGCACCCCGACTCGCCGTTGGCGACCGACGCAGTCAAGAAATACATCCGTTACGGCGCTAGCCCCCGCGGCGGCCAGGCGTTATTGCGCACCGCGCGCGTCGGCGCGTTGATCGACGGTCGTTACTCGATCGGGTTGGATGACGTGCGTGACGTGTTGCTGATCTGCCTCCGCCACCGCCTGCTCCTATCGTTTGAAGGACAGGCCGAAGGCGTGCGGCCCGACGACATCCTGGACGAACTGGCCAAAAAAGTGCTCAAATAGCGGTTCGGACTACCGTCACCGCGGAGCACATCATTGGCCAAAGTCCTACTGCTCACCCTGTATAAGGGACAGAAGAACTACCAGGTGGGGCCGCCGCTCGGTTTGCTCTACCTCGGCGCCGTTTTGCGCGACGCCGGACACCAGGTAAAGCTACTTGACTTGCGCGCGCGCCAGGAATCGGTCGAAGCCAACGCCGAGGTGGTCGCCCATTTCGGGCCCGACGTCATCGGGTTGTCGGTTGTGATTCCCGAAGCAGCCGTGCTGCGCGCCACGACGCCACGCCTGAAGATCCTAGCGCCGCAGGCCAAGATCGTGGTCGGCGGACCATACGCGATCAGTTCGACGTGGGAAGTGCTCGGCCTGCCGGACATCGACGCGGTGGTGCGCGGCGAAGGCGAGGAGGTGCTACCACGGCTAGTCGCCGCCTGGACCGCCGGTGAGATGCAGCCGGCGCTGCCGGGCGTCGGCTACCCCGGGGTTGGCGTGGGTCCGGAACCGGAACCGATCACCGATCTGGACGCCCTGCCCTTTCCCGCGTGGGAACTGGCCGAGTTCGACACTTACCACCAGCGGCCACGCCACGGTTATCTGTATCGCCATCGCGAGTACTTCTCGGTACTCACCAGCCGCGGTTGTCCGTACCACTGCGCGTTTTGCCAGGCGCTCTTCGGCCACCGTTTCCGGGCCCGTTCGCCACAATCGGTCGTCGACGAGGTCGAGGCACTAGTGCGCAAGCATGGCATTCGCGAGATCCATTTTGTCGACGATTGTTTCAACCTCGACCTGGCCCGCGCCAAGACCATTTGCGACGAAATCGTGCGTCGGGGGCTGAACATCGGCATCACCTTCCCTGCCGGCTTGCGCGCCGACGCGATGGATCGGGAGTTGATTGACAAACTCGCCGCCGCGGGGGCGTTCAAGATTCCTTACGGCATCGAAACCGCCTCGCCGCGTCTGCAAAAAATGTTGAAAAAAAACGTCAATCTGGCCAAGTTGAGCATGATCATCGATCACACCGTTCGTCGCGGTATCATCGCGCACGGCTTCTTCATGCTTGGTTTCCCGACCGAAACCGAATTGGAAGTGCAGGAAACCATCGGCTTCGCGCTGAACAGCAATCTGCACTTCGCCACCTTCAATCACGTCAACGTGTTGCCCGGCACGGAGCTGTGGACGATGGCCGAGCAGCTCGGCCGCACCGATGGCTACGATCCGGCCAACTGCGACTACGACGACCCGCCGGTCGGCCTGTCGGAGGTGCCACCCACGCGCATGAGAGCGCTGGCGCGGCAAGCCAACATGCGTTTCTACCTGAACGTGCGAAGGCTATGGCGAATCTGGCGCGCGTTGCCGCACAAACGTCACTTCTTTGGCTTTTTCGGGTTGTTTTTGGGCAAGCTGACCTGGTTCGGCGCCCGCAACCGGAGGCGGTGATGTACGAAGTCAGCATCGAACGGTCCTTCAGCGCGGCGCACAACCTGCGCGGCTACGAGGGTTGTTGCGAGAACCTGCACGGGCATAACTGGCGGGTGGAAGCGGTCGTCCGGGCAGAAACGTTGGATCATATCGGGCTGGCGATCGATTTCCGGGCGCTGAAACAGGCGCTGGACGAAGTACTGGGCAACTTCGATCACCGCTATCTCAATGAGATTGCGCCGTTCGATCAGCTCAATCCGTCGTGTGAAAATCTCGCGCGCGTCATTCACGAGCGCCTAGCCACCGCCATCAACAACGAGCGCGTTTGTGTCGCCCGCGTGCGCGTGTGGGAATCCGAAGGCAGCAACGCCACCTACCTGCCAAAGTAGTTATCCACCCTGACCCACTGGTCTTGTACTTTCCAGCCGGCTCAGCTAACTTGATCACGCTCTCCGGGTCAAACTGGAGGAAAGGGTAGGTGTAAATTTGCGCCGAGTGCTCCTCAATGTGACCATGTTGCTGATCGGGGCGGTATGCTTGGCGGTCACTTGGTACTACGAACCGCCGATTCGCTACCGTAACCCACTTGGACCGTACGCCAAGCCGCGCCACAAGCCGGCAGCGAACCATTATTTGCGCGTGATGGCCGACAAAAGCCTCAACCTTCGCCAGATGACCCTGCGCCTGAAATGGGACGAGGAACTACTAGGCACGCCGCAGGTCTTGCGCGGTCAACTCACCCGCGAGATCGAGCCCGAAGTGGAAGTCAAAGACAACCTGTTGCTCATTCATCTGTCTTCGACCGACGGCCAGCCGGTGCCGATCAAAGGTAAGGGTCCGCTGTTGAGATTGTTATTTCCCCGCCATTCGGACAACGATGAGGTGCCGGAGGACGCGGTATCCATTCAATCCGCGATAGGGGTAAATGCCCGCGGCCGCAAGATTACAGTGAAGCATCTGCGCTTGGTGCCTATGGAAAGCGGCCGGCGCATCAAGGCGGTTGCGCAGCCGCCAGTGAGCGAGGGCACCAATGGCCAGTGAGATGGTGAGCCACGGCCAAGAAGTGAAGCGCTTCGCGATCGAAGACTACATCAGCATCGTGCGCTACCGGAAATGGCTGCTGATCATTCCAATGCTGACGCTAACGTTCGTCACCGCCTTCGGCAGCAGGTTCCTGACAGACATCTTCCGCGCGCAGACCACGATTCTGGTCAGCGAAGGCGATGTGCCGTCGGATATCGTCAAGACGACCGTCTCTGATTCCATTCAAGAACGCGTGGCTACGATCCGCGAACAAGTGCTTTCCGAATCACTGCTGCTCAATGTCATTCGCAGCTACGGCCTGTATCCGACCATGGCCAACCGGCCGACTGAAGAACTGATCGCCGTCATGCGCGCCAACGTCCAGGTCGAGCAACACGGCAAGAACGCGTTTACCATTTCCTTCACCGGCACCGACCCGATGGTGGTGCAGGCGGTGACCAATCGCCTGGCGCAGCTTTTCATTGACGAAACCGTCGGCGACCGTGTGCGTTCGTCAAAAACGACCTCCGAGTTCCTGCAGCAGCAGTTGGCCGAACTCAAGACACAGCTCGACGCCGCCGAAAAAAAGGTGGCCGACTTCAAGAGCTCGCACATCGGCACGCTGCCCGAGGAGATGGACTCCAACCAGAGCAATCTCGATCGCTTGCACCGCGATCTGACCAGCATCAATGAACAGATCACCGCTGCGGAAGACCGGAAGGTGCTGCTCGAAACGCAGATGGCCAAGCTGCAGGGCGAGTTGTTCTCGTCGGGTTCGGGTGACATGGTGACGCTCGAGCAGCAGATCGAATCACTCGAGGCACAGCTCAACCAGGCCCTACAGACGCTGACGCCGGAACATCCCGACGTCAAGGCACTCAAGGCCAAGATCGCTCAGCTGAAAGCGCAGGTCGGCGCGCAGGTGACCGTCGGCGGCCACAGCTATCGGGTCAACGCCGTGAACCGGGCGTTGTACGAGCAGTTGCAGGCCACCACGCGCACGATCAATGGCCTCTACGCCCAGCGCGCCTCGATTCAGGGTCAGATTGGCGGTTTGAATGCGCGCGTGAACCTCTCGCCGCAAGTGCAACAGGAACTTAGCGCCCTGACCCGTGACTACGACAAATTGCGCGAGGCTTATCAGGATCTGCAAAAGAAGCACCTCGAAGCGCAGCAGGCGGCTGAACTGGAAGCGCAACAGAAGGGGCGCCAGTTCAAGATCATTGACCCGGCCCGCTTCCCGGAAAAGCCTTACAAACCGAACCGGCCACAATTGGTGGGGTTGGCGATGGTGATCGGTCTATTCCTGGGTTTGTTGGCCATCTTCATTACTGAACATATGGACCACAGCTTCCGCGACGACGACGAGTTGTCACGGTTCACCGGTAAGCCGGTACTCACCACCATTCCGCGTTTCTCGCTGAAGTCCGACGAGGAACGCCGCGCGCGGTTGTTTCGGCTAGGCTTGGCCGCCGGCGCTGCGCTGGGCTTCCTGCTGTTGTTGTTCCTGATTCTCCGCTTCGGCTTCGGAGTAAAACTCTGGTAGCGTTCCGCTACGGATGCGCTTCCGCCCGCACGTCGCCGTAGAACATCACGTCCTTGGCCCAACCGGCGATTGGCCTTCCGGTTTTGGAGGCCAGGAACTTGGCTTGTCCGCTTTTAATTCCATAGGCGTCCGGATCGAGCTTGGCGATCAACATCACGTCGGCGGAATTGGCTTTCATCCAGGCTTGGTCCGCCGCGACGATCTCGGTCTTCTTGGGGAACACCAACGTCATCGAATCGGAGCGATACTTCTTTTTGCCGCCCTCGCTTTCGACGATGTTGGTCCAGGGAATGGTGTGCACGACCACCACCTTGCCTGAACCGAACGGCGCGTAGACCTGCGCGCGCGCGTTGTAAAGGATGCAGCAGAAATCGTCGTAGTACCGGTTGGCGGCAATGTCCCGGGTCCGGACCTTCGGCGGCTTGCCGGCTTCGGTGCGGGTATAAATCCAACGCCGGTGGTAGTAATTGAACTCGTGTTTGCGCTCGACGGTCTTTTCGGTGGTCACCGTCTTGCGATAGAGTTCGGTGGTCACGAACCGGTCGCGGCCGCCGACCTTCTTCACCAGCATCGTCGCCTTCATGATTTGCTGCCGGTGTTTGATCAAAGGGCTGACCGCGCCGGTAATGCGCGATTCGATAGTGGCCTCGTACGACCAGTTTGAGACGCGCTTGAAACTAAAAGAACCTTCGGCCAGTTTGGCCCCCATGAAGGTGATGTCGATCTTGGTCTTCTCATCGAGAAACGGCTTGGCGATGGGATCGACCGGCCGCGGCTTGATGGTTAGCCCATCTGCTTCGGACAAGGGGGTTGGTTCGGCGGGCACGGGAGTCACCCGCACGTCCATCGCGCTGGCAAGGGTTGAATTGCCCCATACCAGCGCGGCCAGCGCGGCCAGACTGCCCTGCAAAAAGGCTCGCCGGTCAAGGCCTACGGTCAACGGCGTGATTTCGCAAGTCGGCTTCTTTTCACTCATCGTCTGCTCCATTCCCAGCACCGCGCGGGTGCCGAGGTTCCGTTTGGACACCGTCGTCTCCGTGGCGACGGCCCAATCGTAGCACTCGCGGACATGAAGCCAGTTTAGAGAGGGTTTGTCAATTTGGACGTTCGGAAGCGGTTTGCCGCGTCGGCGGGCCATATGCTACATTTTGTCGGCTTTTAATCCGTCGCAGGCCGCGAAGGAGGTACTCCGTTGGACATACGGATGATGGAGCCACGCGACAATGATGCGTTGATTGCTCTCTCGCGGCTGACCCCAATGGAAGGCGCGATTACGGTCTACATCGAGCGATCGCCCAACTACCGCAGCTTCTACGACCTGCACGGCGATTGCAGCGAACTCTATACCACCGAACAGCTCAGCGAGGCTCGCTACGACACCTGGAGCACGCTGGTCGCCGAAGACCAGGGCCAGGTGATCGGGGTCATGTCCAGTTCTTCGCGCTCGTTGCTGTTCGACGGTAAGCCCATTCGCGTCGGCTATCTGATGGACGCGCGGGTACATCCGAACCATCGGCGCAAAGGCGTGATCAAGACCATCGGCTATGCGTTTGCCCAACGGTTTGGCTTCGTGCCGCTCGACTGTATTGTCGCTTACATTATCCGCGGCAACGAAAGGGCGATCAAAGGCATCACCGAAGGCGCCGCCGAAACCTTCAGCGGTAAAGCCTCCGGCACGTTTCACCTGTACCAACTTTCGATGTATCGCCCGTATTCCTACGGCGGCCTGAAGATGGAACGAGCTACGCCGGACGATCGCCGCGAGATCGCCGAATTGTTGGCCGAGTTCTACCACAGCTACAACTTCTCGCCACCCTTCAGCGAAACGTATCTCGACCGCCAGATGCGGGTATCGCTCGGCTATTCCTACGATCAGATCCGCATCGTGCGCGACAACGGCCGCATCGCGGCATTGCTGGGCCTGTGGGATGAGGCCCCGGTCAAACAGACGGTCGCGTTGAAAAACACCCCCGTGGTGCAAATGGGTATCGCGTTGGCGCGGGTGATCCACTTGTTCATGCGCTCGCCCAAACCACCGGTGCTCGGCCAGCCGATGCGCAGCCTGTACATCAAGCATATCGCCTGTAGGCCTGGCTACGAAGAGCTGCTGCACCGGATGCTCAAAGCGGCCACGACGGAAGTGCGCCGCGCGCAGTCCCATCATTTCATCTGGGGAGCTTTCTATCACACGGATCCGTTGCGGCAGTTGTTCGACGGGTTGACCAAGACCGAGGTGCTCAGCGACCTGTATTGGAGCCCATGGAACCGCGGCTGGAAAGCCGACCCGGAATACGTAAAACAACACCCGGCCTACGCCGACTTCTCACTGGTATAACCCGATGAAAATTTTGGTGACTTCGGCTCGCGCACCACACGCCTTGGCCGTCATCCGCAGTTTGGGCGAGCGCGGCCACGAGGTCGTGGCGGGCGACTCCACGCGGCTGGCTATGGGCGCGTACTCGAAATTTGTCTCGCGGCGGTTTTGGTATCCGCCGGTCACCGAGCGCCCCGCGGCGTTTCTGGCCGCACTAGAAGCGGAACTGCAAAGGGAGCGGTACGACCTGCTTTTTCCCACCTTCGAGGAAATCTTTCTCATCGCCCGGCAGCGCGAACGGTTCGCGGCACTGACCAACCTGATCGTGCCGAGCTACGCCGAACTGATGGCCGTGCACAACAAGGGCTCGTTGGCCCGCCTGTGCCGAGAGCATCAGATCCCGACCCCTGACACCATCCATCCCCAAAGCCTCGCCGAGCTCGAGCAACTCGCGCCCGGCCTACGCTATCCGGTGGCGATCAAGCTGGTGGAGGGGAACAACAGCACCGGCCTGTCCTATGCCGACGACGCCGCGACCTTGCTGGCGCGTTACCGCAAGCTGGTGTCCTTTTTTAAGCTCGAGGCGCCGTATCTGCCGCTGGTGCAGCGCAAGGTCGACGGCGAGATGATCTACACGTTGTTCCTGGCCGATCACGGCGAAATTGTCGGCCAACTCATCTACCGGCCGTTGCGGATGTTCCCCGAAAGCGGCGGCACGGCGTTTCACCGCGAAGCGATCCGTCATCCCGCAGCCGAGGAGGCCTCGGCGAAGTTCATTCGCGCACTCAACTGGCACGGCTTCATCGGCTTCGACTTCATTATCGACGAGGTGGGACAGCCGCAACTCATCGACGTCAATCCGCGCCCGAACCCGGCCTACAACACGGGCTTGGCCGCAGGCATCGATTTCACTGGGCAGTTTCTCGAAATGCTGGCTGGTCGCCGGCCGGCGCCGCAGATCGCCGCCCGCGAAGGCACACGTTCGCTGATGTTTTTTGTTGAATGTCTATGGTTCGTCTTTGCCCAAATGCCGGGCAAAGACTACGTGCGGCGGGTGAAAAACGTTTGGCGCTGGATGTTCCATCGTGGCGAGTTCGTCGGCGATGTTCATCGGTCGTACGATCGGCTGCCGTCGCTCATCTTGTGGTTGTATACCAACTACTTCATGTTCATCATCAACACGATCAAGCCGAACAAGGGCGGATTCATGTTCGGCTGCAACTATGATCGCGCGCTGTCCGATCGCCTGTTACCGGCGGCCAACCATGAGTAGTCCGGCCTCGCCCCGCTTCTCGTTCTGGCGCGATCTGCGCGATCATGCGCCGATCTGGTTCGTCGCACTGATGGCTTTCGCCTTGCTCAACTACGAAGTGACCAACATCGACCGCGTACGTTATGCCGAGATCGGCCTGCCGCTGTGGAAATTCGCTCTGACCGCCACCTTCCCCCTCTTTTGGGTGCTGCTGTACAACTTCTTCCGGGCCCGTGACACCCAACGTTTGCGGCACCCGTGGGTCGTATGGGGCGTGCTGGCCGCGATGATGATCGGTGGTCCGCTGGCGATCTTTCTATTCGGACGGCCGAGACCGCTCACCAATGCGCAGATCGTACTGTATTACGAAGCAGCGCAATTCGTTTGGCTGGCATTGATGGTGGCTCAATGTTGGTACACTCGCGGCCTGGCTGACACGGTATTGTTCTTCGGCGTCGGCTTCCTGTACGGACTGACGCTGGAAAATACCGGCATTATCATGGGCTATTTTGGCGAGAGCCAATACAAGCTGTATCTGCCCTTCCCCCTGGGCTTCTACCTTCCAGCCCCGCTGGCGACCCAGGTTGGCTGGTGCATCATGTTCTATGTTTCGATCTCGCTGGCCGAATTCTTCGGCGGCAAGATCGCCTGGCTGGGAAGCCGGCCGTGGCGGATGGCGGTCTTCACCTCTTTGCTGGCAGTGACCCTGGATCTGCAGATCGATCCGCTCGCTTCGCTGTCCGGCCTATGGTGGAAGTGGGATCCGCGCCTGCCCGGCTGGTGGCTCGGGGTGCCCCTGCTCAATTTCGTGGCTTGGTTTTCGGCATTTTTGCCGTTTTCCTATTTGTACTACCGCTACCGCACCGCTCAACACCTGACCCCTTGGTTGCGCGTGCGGCGCATGATGCTCTGGGTGCCCTGGTTGGCGCCTGCGTGTATGCTGATTGGCACGCCGTTCATTGCGTTGTATGAAGGTGGTTTCCACGGCCCGGCATTCCAGATCGCACGGGAGTTCCTGGCTAAGCTGATGCCTTACTGAGGAGAACGTGCATGCTGCAAGTCGTCGACCTGGTGAAAACCTACTACCAAGGCAAGATTCCGGTCCACGCGTTGGCCGGAGTGAGCTTCGAGGTGGCCGACGGTGAGTTCGTCACCATCACCGGCCCCTCCGGCTCCGGCAAGAGCACGGTGCTCAACCTGATCGGCGGCCTCGACACGCCCACCTCGGGTGATGTGCGCATCGATCAGGCTTCGCTGTTGAAGCTCTCGGATACCGCGCGCACGAAAATGCGCCGCGATCGGATCGGCTTCGTGTTCCAGTTTTTCAACCTGTTGCCGACCCTCTCGGCGTTAGAGAACGTCGCGCTGCCGCTGATTCTTGGCGGGGTGCGGCGCAAAGACGCCGATGCGCGCGCGCAACAGATTCTATCCCGCGTCGGCCTAGGCGACCGGGTGAAGCACCGGCCTGACGAACTGTCCGGCGGCGAACAGCAGCGCGTGGCCATCGCGCGCGCGTTGGCCTACAACCCGGTCCTCATTCTGGCCGACGAACCGACCGGCAACCTCGATTCCAAAGCCGGCTTGCAAATTCTCGAGATGTTGCGTTCGCTGGCGCGAGAAGAAAACAAGAGCGTGGTGCTGGTTACGCACGATCCGAACGCGTGGCGCTATGGCGACCGCATGATCCGATTGGTGGATGGAAAAGTAGATCAGATACTGAAAAACGACGAGACCCGCTGACATGCGTTATATGATCCGTACCATTTCGCTGCGCCGCATGTGGGAACACAAGGTGCGCACGCTGTTGACCGTCATCGGCATTGCCCTCGGTGTCGCCGGGTTCATTGCCGTCGAGATGATCACTGACACCCTCTCCGACAGCTTCGCGCGCATGGTCGACCAGGTCGCCGGGCGCGTTCAGTTGCAGGTCGTCGGCGGCGATTCCGGCGTCGAGGAGGCGGTGCTCAAACAACTGGAGAGCTTCCCCGATCTGCAAGCCGCGCTGCCCGTCATTCAGGTCAACACCAAAGCCGTTGACGGCACGCCGCTGCTGGTGCTGGCGGTGGACACGCTCAACGACCGGCAGGCCCGCGACTACAAAATGCGCGACGCCAGTGGCGCCCAGATCAGCGACCCGCTGGTCTTTCTGAATTCGCGCAATTCGATTCTGCTGGCCCGCCAATTCGCCGACAAGCTTCAGTTGTCCATCGATCAGGAAATCGAACTGCAGACCGCCACCGGCCGCAAAAAGCTCGTGGTGCGCGGCCTGCTCGAGCCGGAAGGGCCGGCGACCGCGTTTGGCGGCAACTTCGGCTTAATGGACGTCTACGCCGCGCAATTGCTGTTCGGCCGCGAAGGCAAATTCGATTCCATCGACCTTTTGCTCAAGCCGGGCAAGCAGGTTACCGCCGTCCAAGCGGCGATCAGCCAGGCACTTGGCGGAAAATACGACGTGTTGCGGCCGGCACAACGGACGCAAGGCGTCGATAACATGATGGCCACCTTCGACCTCGGCCTCTCGATGCAGTCGATGGTGGTGCTGGCGATGGGCATTTTCATCATCATCAACACCGTGACCACCAGCGTGTTGCAGCGCCGGCGGGAGATCGGCATTCAGCGCATGGTCGGCGTGACCCGCTGGTCGATCTGGGCGCTGTTCTCGCTCGAAGGTCTGCTGTTCGGTCTGGCCGGCGCGATGATCGGTGTGGCCGCTGGCTTTTTCATGGGCCGCTGGGCGGTGGTCAACTTCGCCAGCAAGATCACCAATTTGTTCGTGCTGGTCGATCTGACCGAGGTGACCTTCCGTTGGACGATGGCTCTCAAAGGCCTGGCCCTTGGTGCCGGCATCAGTTTTGCCGCGGCAATCTGGCCGGCTTGGCAAGCCACGCGCATCACCCCGCTCGATGTTGTCCGACTAGGTCCCAGTCTGACCAAAGGCAAAGGCATTGCGTTACGCCGCTGGCTGTACATCCTGGTGCCGGCGGTGATTATCGTGACCTATTTGGGGTTCGCCAAGGAAGGCTTTGAACTTGACGGCGTGCGCGTGCTGATGATGTCCATTCTCATCGGCAGTATCGCCTTTACTCCGATCGGCATGTACGTTCTGCTCGCGCTGGCCCGCGCGCTGGCTCGCGGCCGTGCGGCGGCGCTGCTGCGGCTTTCGGCCGACAACATCTTGCGCGACCTGGGCCGCGCCGCGATGACCGTCGCCGCGTTCATGGTCGGCCTGGCCGTGATGATGTTGATCTATCTTTTCGTCACCAGCACCAAGTCGGAGATTCAGGGTTGGATCGAAGAGGCGTTGGTTGCCGATTTGATCGTCACCAATTCGGCGCAGCTTGCCTTGCGCGATTCGATTCCGTTCAACGAAGCGCTGGTCAGCGAAGTGGCCGCCTCGCCGGGGGTGAAGTCGGTGGCGCCGGTGCGATTGCAGATGACCGACTACGGCAACACGCGCATCGCGTTGCTCGGCCTGGATCTACGCAACCATCTGAACAAGCAGCGTTTCCGCTTTGTGGAAGGCGACCGTGATGCGGCCTTGCAGGAAGTCATTGCCGGCGGCGCCGTGCTGCTGACGCAAAACCTTGTGCTGCGCCAGAACATGACCCACCCGCAGTCGATCGTTCTCAACACACCGGCCGGTAAGCGAACCTTCAAGGTTGCCGGCGTGGTGATGGATTACACCAGCGAACAAGGCGCCGTCATTTTCGACCGCGAGTACTATGCCCAGATCTTTCAGGACCGTCTGGTCGACACCCTGCACGTCTACTTGGCGCCCGGCGCCAACCTCGAGCAGGTGCGCGTCGGTATCCAGCAAAACCCGCGTATCAAGGAAAGCTACAACCTCTATATCCTGACCAACCGCGAGTTCAAAAACACAGTGATGCAGGCGATCGACCAGATCTTCGCACTGGCGTACTCGCTCGAGGTACTGGCGATGATCATCGCCTTCATCGGCATCATCAACAACTTGATGGCTACCGTGGTGGACCGAACGCGCGAAATCGGCGTCATCCGCTCCATCGGCGCAACCCGCGGTCAAGTGGCGCGTATTTTCTTGGCGCAGGCGGCGATGCTGGCGATCTCGGGCGCGCTGATCGCTCTGGGCTCCGGCTTCGCCATGGCGACCGTTCAGTTGACGCGCATTTATCAGATTTACACCGGCTATGCGCTGCCGTTGCACTACTCATGGGCGCAAATCGCCGCGACCCTTGGCGCGGCCGTGGTGGTCGGAATACTGGCTGGTGTGGTACCGGCTCGCGTAGCAGCCCGGCTGACCTTGCACGAAGCGTTGAAGTACGAATAGGCGCCGTTTCTGGTCGGCGCTAACGACCTCAGCAGCCGCAGCCGCTGTCGCCGTCATCGTCGCCGCTCTTGCTGCCGGCGGAATCGTTGTCGGCCGTATCGTCATCTGACGACGCGGTGTCATCGTCGGTGACGTCATCATCGGCGTCATCGTCGGCGTCGTCATCAGTCGCGGTGTCGTCGTCGGCTCCACCCTGGCATTCGCCCGCTACACAAGTGGCGCCATCCGCGCAAACCTCGCAGACATCGCCGTTCTGGCCGCAGGCGGCTGGGTCGTTTCCCGGCTGACAGTTGGATTCCCCGTCGCAGCAACCGGATGAGCAGCTTGTGATGTTGCATTCCGTACTGCCTGGGCCGCCATAGTACATGCTGGTACCCGACAGATCCGGATCGTCGCTGTAATGCACGTCGCCGATGTCCCAGTAAGCGGCCGTCGAAGCGTAGGCTTTCAAATCAAAGGCTTTGCGCTCCACCAGCGACAGATCGTAGTATACCATGTTGTCGATGAACGCCGCGTAGCCATAGCCTTCACTGGAAAACCGGCCACTACCCATGTCTGCGAGCGTGTCGAAGGTGGCCGGGTACTTGTAGACCTCGCCGCCGTACATCAGCACGTCGCCGTTGACCGACAGCGGCCCGCCGTCATACAGGTCGAGTGGGTAATAGCCGATCGCCGTTTCATTCACATACAGCCACCAGTCACCCTCGGCGCTACGAATGAAACCGATCTTCACGGAATACTGATCGCCACCAATTTCGCTGTAGTTTTCAAACGCACCGCCAATCACCACCGAGGGATCGGTCTGCACAAAGCCCGGGCAGTCGAGGTTGTAGCAACCGGTGCTTACGTAATTGTCGGCGGTGAAATAGATGAACAGCG
Organism: uncultured bacterium; assembly: GCA_964511015.1. Taxonomy (GTDB): domain Bacteria; phylum Lernaellota; class Lernaellaia; order Lernaellales; family Lernaellaceae; genus FEN-1099. The sequence goes on from CAZEDX010000035.1 coordinate 15,576, forward strand.
TCATGTCATCGTTGCCAGTCACATAACTGCTGTGGTAGATGCCGGCCTCGGCGCTCTGCATGTCGGCTCCGCCATAGTTGCCGAGATTCCACACCTCCGCCAGTGAGTGCTCAATGGGAAACTGGACGTAGTTTTGCCAGAGGTTGAACTCGGCCTCGAGGCCGTAGTTGGCGTATGGGTGTTTATCCGCCTCCGACCAGTCATAACCGACCGACCGGCTCACATTTCCGACCGACGGCGGCGGACCGGAGTGTCCTGGCAAGCGACGGAAAACATCGGCCAAGGTGGCAAAGCGGTAGTACTGCTCGATCGGTGGAATCAGCTTGGGAAACGACCCTCCGGGGCAACGGCGTACGCGACCGAATTCATCGAGGGAACCGTCGAGGCCGGCGCTACCGACGCGCCACGCGCTGCTCGGTTGGCGCACAGGCTGACGCTGGATGGCTGGCGGGGCCGGCAGGCGGTCCGGGTCGTCTCCAGACGCCAACAACGAACGCTGCGTGCGGATGTCAACGCATACGATTCGGTCACCGCGGACGGTGGTGAATTCGTGGCGTGCCTCGCCGTCGTCAGCGAACGCCTGGTACCAGGTGTTGATCTTCACAAACTCCTCGACCGACTGCACGCCGAAGCTGCCGCCGGCGGATCGAGCCGCATCATAACGTTGCTGCCAGTGTGCCCAATCGGCGGCGGTCATAGACGTCAACGCATGCCGTACGTCATCCGTATAAAGGCCCTGTGCACGCGCACTCGCCAGTCCGCCACACAGCAACATTAACAATACCAGACCGATCATCCGCAGTGAGCAACAACGGCAACGCATTGGAACTCCTCACGAGAATCGCCAGCCCGCCACGCTCGGGGGTACGCTTTGGGGCTACACCACAGTCAGGCAGTCGTCAAGAACGGCTTTCAGCGGAAGCCAAACTGCTCATTTTATAGTTCTTCGGCTTGGGTCAGATGGGTCAGGAACGAATCGAAATCCTCATAGCCGGCGATCGGCTGCACACCGTGCTCCGCCAAGCGGCCCGTGCCGACAGCGTCGACGCCGACAAATCTGAGCCCCAGGGCTTTGATGGCCGATACATCCCATGGACCGTCGCCGACGTAGATCGGTTTCTCGTTGGCGTCGGTGGTGAACCACGCAGCGCGGATGATGTCCGAGCGCCGGGGCAGTTCATCACTGCCGATCAACACACAACCCATCGTGTCCACCCCCGCCGAATCCAGTTTGAGACGCGCACTGGCCGCCCAGGATCCGGTAGCCAGTGCCACTTGGTGGCCCGCTTGCCGCAGCCGCTGCAAGACCGTGCGCGCACCCGGCACCGGGGCCACCGGACAGACACTCAGACGCCGGTTCAACTCTTCCACAAAACGCTGTTTAAAGGTCGGAATCAACGCTGGGTCGCGACCGAGCTTTCGCACGGCTTCTTCGGAAATGCCCTGGTCGGTGGCGGCGGCGTAGTTGGACCAATCGGTCGAAGGCAGATCGTCGCCGAATACCGCCGCAAATGCGCTGGCGAAAACCTCTCGATCAATCTCGGTCGACAATGTGAGCGTGCCGTCAATGTCGAAGATGATCAACATCTTTGCTCGGCCCTGTGGTTGTTCTTTTCTCGGTGATCAACTCATACCACAATTGCGCCGCTGAATTCAACGGTTTGGGACTGTCTTAGGTTGGAAATCGGACGACGATCAAAACAAAACAAATAAGACCGCGACGTCACAAAGAAAATTGTTATTCACACAACGTCTCTTCGAATGCCACCAACACGTGAGCGAAGTCGGTCTGGATGATGTCGATGCCGACGTCGTACATGTTGTACCAACCGTCGAGCCGGCCGGCGAGCGCCAACAGCAGGTCGGACATGCCCAGCGCGTCCATGAACGTCGTCGCCCCGGCGGCGTGAATCGCGGCTAGCGTATCGGTATCGTCGCAGCCTTCATCGACTTCAACATAGAGCGGATCGTAGGTGGCTAAAATATAGGCCACTTCCTCGGGCGTGCTCGCGCGCGGCATGACCGGGAAGGTCGGGTCGATCGCCAGGAACGTGTCGACCTCGTCGTAGCTCGAGCAGAACGCCATCACTTGGTCATGCATGCCGGCATCACTCACGGCCTGCACGATCAAATCGATGCGGTCGGTTTTCACGTCGATGTCGACCATCGCTTGGTCTTTCATTGTTGCCAAAGCCTCGGCAAAGGTCGGCACCTTGAGGCCGGGAAACGCGTCACCATAAGCTGCGTCGTCAACGTCGAACGCCAGGATCTCAGCCAGTGTCAATTCGCCGACCTGTCCTTCGCCGTTGGTAGTGGTGGACACATCGCTGTCGTGCATGCAGATGAGTTGCTCATCGAGTGTCGACTGCACGTCGACTTCGACCACGTCGGCGCCCTGTTCGATTGCGAACTCGTATGCCGGCACGGTGTTCTCCGGCGCGTATTTGATTGCGCCACGGTGCGCACAAACACCGGCCGCCGGAAACTGCGGCGTGCAGGTGCCCGGGTCGGGCACGTGGCCTGCGTGATAGACGCACAACGGAATGCAGGGCAGTTCGTCCATGAAGTTGCTGCAATCCGCTTCCAACGTGTTCGCGCATTCCATGATGCACCCCCACGTGTCCTCGTCGAGGATGGCGTGCGCATCGCAATCGGCCTCCGCCTCGTCTTGCGTAAGCGGCACATCGGCGGTCGGCACAAACCACATACAGCCGTAGACCGTCGCCATCGCGTCGGCGCATTCGGCCGACACTGTGTCGTCATCGGTGGTGTCATCGTCGGCAGTGTCGTCGTCAGTGGTGTCATCGTCAGACGTGTCATCGTCAACGGTATCGTCGTCCGCGGTGTCGTCATCGGTCGTGTCATCGTCGACCGTATCGTCGTCAACCGACGTGTCGTCGTCGATCAGCGGCAAGCCCGGATCGCCCGGATCCGTCGTTTGTTCCTCGTCACCGCCACAAGCCACAGCGCCAATCGCCAGGAAAAGCGCCAACCATACCGCAATCGTTTTCACGATGGCCTCCGCGCTAACCAAACCGATGGCCACGTTAACACGGGTGGAAAGTCGAGACAAACCGGGCGATCAGTACCGTGTTTCCGGCTACTTCACGAAATACAGGATGGCTACCACGGTCAGGAACCACAGGCCGATGTCGATCAGAATGGGCGTGTCATTGAGCAACGCTTTGGTAGGGCTGCCGCCCTGTTCCTTGCTGTGCACCAGGTACAGATAGCGGAAAATGCCGTAGATAACAAACGGAATGGTTAGCGGCAGATAGGCGGCGCCGGCGCCGATGTGCGCCGCAGTTTCGCCGCTCATGGTGTAAAGGGCATAGGCGATCACCGTCGCGGCGGTGACCAAGGCGATCATCTGGTCGAGGAAGGTCAGGTTGTATTCCTCGAGAATACGGCGGTGATTGCTCGCCCCGTCCGCCAGCAGCGTCAGTTCGTGCCGCCGCTTGCCGAAGCCCAGAAACAGCGAGAGCAACGTTGTGCAGCAGATCACCCAGAAACTTGCCGGCACATTGAGCAGCGCGCTGCCGGCGAGTACACGCAACACAAAACCGGCCGCCAGGCAGCCAACGTCGAGAATGACGATGTGCTTGAGCCGTTGCGAATAGGCGATTTGCAGCAGGAAATAAAAGAGACAGACAAGCGCGAAATCGAGGCCGACGGTCGTCGAAATGATGTTCAGCGCCAACGCGAGAAAGAACGCCGCCGCGACAATGACCCGAATCGCCCGGCGTGCCACGTCCACCGGCAAAGCACCCGACGGAATCGGCCGCAGACGCTTGACCGGGTGCGCGCGGTCGCGTTCGACATCGGCCAGGTCGTTGTAGAGATACACCGCCCCGCTGAGCAGGCAGAACACGACGAAGCCGCCGATGCAAACCAGATCGCTGAGCGGGTCGAGCATGCGGCCGGAAAACAGCAGCGCAGGAAAGACCATGAAGTTCTTCACCCACTGCCGTGGGCGCATGGACAGAATGATGGGTTTTAGATGGCTCACGCCTGATTATCCGGAAAAACGTTCGAGCAGATCGTCGAAACCGGCGCCCGATTTTCCGCCACCACCGCCGCCACCGGGCTTTTTCTTGCCCTCACCTTCTTTGTATTCGGCATAGGTGGCTTCGTCGGAACCGGACACGCCCTTGAGCCGCAGCGCGAAGTCGCCGCGGTTGGTGGCGTTTTCAAGCGCTTCTTCCACCGTGATCAGTTGCTGCTGCACCAAACCGAGCAAGCTCATGTCGAACGACTGCATGCCGTAGCTGGTGAAGCTCTGCCGGATGATCTCGGGGATATCGGAGGTCTTTTTTGGTTCGCGAATCGCCTCGCGCACGCGCGCATTGGTCACCAACACCTCGGCGGCGGGCACGCGGCCCTTGCCGTCGGCCCGAGCCAGTAAGCGCTGGCACACGATCGCGCGCAACGCGGTCGCGAGTTGCTGACGAATCTGATCCTGCTGGTGCGCCTCGTAGAAGCTCAGGATGCGATGGATCGTTTCCATCACGTCGGTTGTGTGCAGTGTGGAAAACACGAGGTGGCCGGTTTCGGCCGCCATCAGCGCGGTATTGATCGTCTCCAGGTCGCGCATTTCGCCGACGAGAATCACGTCCGGATCCTGCCGCATGGCCGAGCGCAACGCCGAGGCAAAATCCTCGGTGTCGAAACCAATCTCACGCTGGCTGATCAGACTCATCTTGTCGCGTAGCAAAAATTCGATCGGGTCCTCGATAGTGATGATGTGCGCGGTGCGGAAGTTGTTGATGTACTCGATCATCGAGGCCAGCGTGGTCGACTTGCCCGAACCCGTCGCGCCGGTGACCAGCACCATGCCGCGCCGTTCCTGGCAGATCTTTTCCAAAATCGGCGGCATGGTCAGCTCGGCAAACGATTGCACCTTGAAGGGGATGACGCGGAAAGCGAACGCCAGCGAACCGCGTTGCTGATAGACATTCAAACGGAAACGGCCGAGGCCGGGCACGCTGTAGGCCAGGTCGACCTGGTGGCGCTGTTTGTACTGTTCGATCTGCCGCTCGTCCATGGTCGTGCGGGCGATGGCGCTCATGTCGGCCGGCGTGAGCGGCGGATGCTTGGCCAGCGAATGCAGTGTGCCGTCCACCCGGAACACCGGCGGTTTCCCCGGCTTCAGGTGGATATCCGACGCCCCATTGTCCACCGCGGCTTTGAGCAACCGGTTCAGATCAACGTTGGACTGCCCTTCGGCCATGGCTTACTCCTCGGCGGCATCCTCGCCCGACGTAACCACCAGCGGCTTGGCCGCGCTCATGATCTTTTCGCGCAGCTCGGCGCACATGTCGGCATTGGCGCGTAAAAACGCCCGGGCGTTTTCGCGGCCCTGCCCGATGCGCGTTTCGCCGTAGCTGTACCAGGTGCCGGTCTTTTCCAGCAGACCTAGTTCGGAGGCGAGGTCAACGATTTCGCCGGTCTGGCTGATGCCCTCGCCAAACAGTATGTCAAACTCCGCCTGGCGGAACGGCGGCGCAACCTTGTTCTTGACCACCTTCACGCGCGTGCGGTTGCCGATGACTTCCTGCCCCACTTTGATCGGGCTGACACGGCGAATGTCGAGACGCACTGAGCTGTAGAATTTCAGCGCGTTGCCGCCCGGCGTGGTTTCAGGGTTGCCGAACATGACGCCGATCTTCATGCGAATTTGATTGATGAAAAGCAGCATGGTGTCGCTCTTGGAGAGCACACCGGTCAGTTTGCGCAACGCCTGGCTCATCAAACGGGCCTGCAGACCGACATGCTGATCGCCCATTTCGCCTTCGATTTCGGCTTTCGGCACCAACGCCGCGACCGAGTCGATGACGACGATGTCGATCGCGCCGGACCGCACGAGCACCTCGGCAATTTCCAGCGCCTGCTCACCGGTATCGGGCTGCGACAACAGCAAATCTTCGACCTTCACACCCAGCTTGCGGGCATACAGCGGGTCGAGCGCGTGTTCAGCGTCGATGTAGGCGGCGACTCCGCCCTTGGCCTGGGCTTGGGCAACCACGTGTAGCGCCAACGTCGTCTTGCCGGACGATTCCGGCCCGAAGATCTCGACAACACGTCCGCGTGGCAACCCGCCGACACCTAGGGCGATGTCCAAGCCAATCGAGCCGGTGCTGACGGCGCCGACCTGCACGGTCGGAGCTTCGTCGCCTAGACGCATAATCGAGCCTTTGCCAAACTGCCGTTCGATTTGGGTGACGGCCAATTCCAGTGCCTTATGCCGCTGGGCCGCGGCTTTGTCCGATGCCTTGCTCTCGCTCATGGATTTCTCCTCTGGTTGAAGGGCGTGAGGATTTTACCAACGCGATCCCAAGTTGGGAAGGGTGTAGCGTGATGCCGGGCGCCGCCGGACAGACCGCCGGGCGGTCCTCCGCTCGAGAAAGCGCGCCCTATACCACCACCCTAACAGGTCGTTGAAAAAGGCCGTCCTGGCCTTTATCAACGGCGAAAAACAAAAAGCGTGGTTTTTGTTTTTCTTTGTTTTTCGCGGGGTTACGGCAATCCCGCATCAAAACTGCACCTCATCCATGAGACGCGCAGGGAGTTGATCAACTCCCTGCTAAAGGGCGGCTCAGGCGGCGGCGCACCAGCCTTGAAACCGGCCCGCCGGTGGGCTAAAGTCGGCGCGCCTGATGGGGGTGTCGAAGGGGTCATTTCTGAGCGCGTGAATCATACGTAAGTATTCACGGCGGAAGGAGAATGTCACCATGACCAAACGACGTAGTTGGGCCGAACCATTCAAGATCAAAGTCGTCGAACCAATTAAAATGACCACCCGCGTGGACCGCGAAAAACACATCGCCGAGGCCGGGTACAATACCTTCCTGCTCAAGAGCGAAGACGTCTACATCGACCTACTGACCGACTCCGGCACCGCCGCCATGAGCGACTGGCAATGGGCCGGCATGATGCTGGGCGACGAAGCCTATGCCGGCAGCCGCAACTTCTACAACCTGTGGGACGCCGTTCGCGAGGTATACGGCTACAAGTACGTCGTGCCGACCCATCAAGGCCGCGGCGCCGAACACATCATGAGCCAGTGCCTGATCAAAAAGGGAGATATTATTCCGGGCAATATGTACTTCACCACGACCCGCCTGCATCAGGAACTGGCCGGCGGCAAGTTCGTCGATGTGATCGTCGACGATGCCCATGACCCGCAGAAACTGAACCCCTTCAAGGGCAACATCGATCTGGACAAGCTAAAGTACTGGATCGAAAAGGTCGGGGCCGACCGGATCCCATACGTCAGCTTCGCCGGCTGTGTGAACATGGCTGGCGGCCAGCCGGTTTCGATGCAGAACTTCCGTGACGTCTACGCCTTGTGCCAAAAACACGGTATCAAGGTCATGTTCGACGCCACTCGCAACGTGGAAAACGCTTACTTTATTCAACAGCGCGAGGAAGGCTACGCCAACAAGTCGGTGAAAGAGATCGTGCGCGAAATGTCGTCGTATTCCGACGGCTGCACGATGAGCAGCAAAAAGGACCACCTGGTCAACATCGGCGGCTTCCTGGCGATGAACGATGACGAGTTCTACCAGGCGGCGACCAACATGGTGGTCGTGTACGAAGGACTGCAGACCTACGGCGGCATGGCTGGCCGCGACATGGAAGCGGTCGCCCGCGGCATCCATGAAGCGGTGCAGGACGACCATATCCGCGCCCGCGTCGGTCAGGTCGAGTACCTCGGTGAAAAGCTAATCGAGGCCGGCGTGCCGATCGTCGAGCCGATCGGCGGCCACGCTGTGTTTCTCGATGCCAAACGCTTCTACCCGCACATTCCGCAAGACCAGTTCCCGGCGCAGGCGCTCGCCGCCGACCTGTACGTCGATTCCGGCGTACGATCGATGGAACGCGGCATCGTTTCCGCCGGCCGCAATGCCGAAACGGGTGACCATTACTATCCGAAACTCGAACTCGTCCGCCTGACCATCCCGCGCCGCGTCTATACGCAGGCCCACATGGATGTCACGGCCGAGTCGGTCATCGACCTGTATGAGAAACGAACCAGTGCCCGAGGCCTGAAAATGGTCTACGAGCCGAAATATCTGCGCTTCTTCCAAGCGCGGTTCGAGAAATTGGCGTGAGTCATTCGGCTGCCACCGGACACCCGGCGTGGTTCCGCTCCGGCCAGCTCTTGTTGCTGTTGGTGCTGGCGGTCACCGCCGCTTGTGCGCCGAAGCTCGACCAGGCGGTAGCGGATTTGAAAAGCGCCGACGCCGCGACACGGGAAGCCGCGGTCGAACGGCTCGGTCGCGAAGGTGCCCCGGTGGCGGCCAAGATCGCGCCCTTGCTCGCCTCACCCAAGGCGGAAGAACGTGGTGCCGCTTTCCTGGTGATGAAGAAGCTTGGTCAGTCCGTGCTGTCGACCATGCTGGCCCAAGTGGATCTAGCGTTCGCCAGCCGAGAAACCCGTGAGGGCTTTGCCGACTATTTCCGCGGGCTGGGCGACACGGGCTATCAACGGTTGCTCGCCGACCTGATGGCCACCGCCGAACGGGAAACCAAACTCAACGGTCCGGGCGGTTCGATCGCCGATCTGGCGGCGGCCCATCATCACTTCGAATCGCTCAGTCTGGTGCTGGAAGCTTTGACCAACAATGTGGAACTCGGCCGCGTGCCTGAGCTGCTGAAACATGCGTATGCGCCGGTGCGCGTGCGCGCAGCCTATCTATTGTGTGTCAAAGGCTGGCAGGCGCCCTCGCCCGAACTGGGTGCGATCTACCTGACCCATTTGGCCGAAACCCTCGAGTGCGGCAACATGCCGCAACCGGTCGAAGAGGCGGCACGGCTGGCCGCCACCAACTTCCGGGAGTTCATCGAAGCCACCAAGCGCTTTCCGGCCGGCGGCCGAGTGCGCGACGATGTGTTGGTCGCCGCGGGCACCGCGGAAGTGGCCCGTTTCATCGCCGAGCAGGCTCGTGCGGCGCGTAGCGACTTTGCCGTCGCCCACTACTTCGAATTGCTGACCCGAATGGAATCTGACGAAGGCCGGCGCTATGCACGGGAGCTGTTGCGCGATCCGCAAACCGGGCCGATCATCCGGGCAGTCGACCCGAACGCCGGTAGAGACCTCTAGTCTCTTTCCACCATTGCCACGATGTCTTCCCAAGCCGCCGATAGAGGTAAACATCGCACACCTGAGCATGGCAGCCAACTCGCGGCGGTGACTTGGTCGTCAAACAGGACCAGGCGTGGTTGCAGGTTGAGGGTCTGGTCAGGCGAGAATAGCCGGTAGCCCCGCGCCACGAACTCGCGCATTTCGTTGGCCGGCCGTGGGCTGACGATGGTGATCACGCAGTGATGGCTTTCCGCCAGACGCCGCGCCAGGGCAAGCGCGTTGGGCGGATTCGCTGCGCCCAGCGCCAGCACCACATGCCGTGTCACCGCTTCTACCGGTTTCTGCCGCACGTGGGCATTGAGCGCCAACACCGCCGGATGCGCCCGCAACCAGCGGACCGCCTCGCGCAAATCGACCGGTTCGCCCGACCGATATAGCGCGCCGTACAGCTCGCGCATTAAATCCAGGTCAGCGGCTACATCCACACTCATACGAAATTCACCGCGCAGTTCGTCCGGCACCGGTTGGTAGATTACCTGGAAATCCGCGGCGTGCTGGCGAATGTATATGGTCACATGTTCGTGGTCGCTGCGTGCACTGGTGATCGCCGCGACCCGGTCGAGCGCGGCCGTGGTCACCGCCTCGAAGCCCTCGCAAGCGTGACGGATCGATTCGTCGCAAATGGTGTAGTCCGCCTGCCGGACGATCAAATCCTCGACCATCCGGTCGATGTAGACCCAATCGATCAGCGGAGCGTCGGAGCAAATGCGCACTACGATGTCCAGGCCGAACACGGCGGCGGCGCCACGAAACCGTTCGAGCACGTCTTCTTCGCTGCCGGCGAACGCATCGACGCCATGCGCCTCGGCGAACGCCAGCAACTCGCAATCGTCGGGTGCCGTCGAGGTGGCGATGACAATGCGATCCAGCCGGCGGCAACGGCGCAGTCGTTCGATCACGTGGGCCAGCAAAGGTTGCCCAGCGATCGGCGCCATCACTTTGCGCGGCAGCCGACTGGAACCCAGACGGGCCTGAATTACCGCGCCGACAATAGGTCGTGATGACTGGGCATTGACCATGACATCTCCCCCTGCGACTTGACCGCCGTATGGCCGGCGGGCTAGCGTCCGAAGGCAAGCGGAACAAGTGCTGCCGATGATGATATACTACCGGACGTGGATGTGAAGAACGATCTGGTCATTCGGTGTCGCACGCACGCCGACGCCGCTTCGGGTTTCGGGCACCTGATGCGGATGCTGACCCTTGCCGATGCGCTGCGCAAGCGCGGCGTAACCATCCAGTTGGCGCTCGGTGGCGATGAGAAAGCTTTTAATCTGGCACAGGCCCGGGGGTACGCCCCAGAACGGTGCGGGGCGTTTGATCCGGCGGAAGCGGCAGCAACCAACCCTCCTGCCGCCATCGTGGTCGATTCGTATCTTTTCGGACCCGAATACCTGCAAGCCTGGCGCGCGATGGGCGTGCCGGTGGCGATCGTCGACGACCTAGCCGACCGCGAATTACCGGCGGATCTGGTCATCAACCCGAACATCACGGCGGACGAATACCGCTCTATCTACCGCCGGCTAGGCGGCCGGCGTTTGCTGTTGGGTTTGTCGTATGCGCTGTTGCGGCCCGAACTGTTCTCGGTCCGCACCGTCGAACCGGCCACCCCCCCACACGCGCTGATCATCTTTGGAGCCACCGACATCGGCCGTCGCACCGCCTGGGCCGTCCGCGCATTGGCTGAATCGACTGAAATGTTTGCCCTCGAGGTCGTGATCGGTCCGGGAGCGCCGACCCGCGCGGAGGTGGAGGCCGCGGTAGTCGATACCAGGCAAACAGGCCGACCAATCGAACTGGTGTTTGCACCCGAGGACCTGCCGGCACGTATGGCCCGCGCTGCCTTGGCCGTCAGCGCGGGTGGGGTCACCGCGACGGAATTGGCCTGTATCGGCCGCCCCGCGGTGCTGTCGCCCGTGGCAGACAACCAGCTCATGGCCGCCCGGCGTTGGGCGGAGGCAAACGTTCACCGCTTAGTACGTGATCCGTCCGACGCCGCCGAGTTGCGCGCGCAGGTCAGCGTGCTGATGCGCTCGCCGCACCTCCGGCAGGCGATGGGCGCCAACGGGCGGCAGTTGGTCGATTCGAAAGGCGCGATGCGCGCCGCGGGCGAGATCCTCGCTTGGTTGGGGAGAGAAGAATGAAAACCATTCGTATCGGGCAACGGTTGGTGGGGCCAGAACAACCCTGCTACGTCATTGCCGAAGCCGGCAGCAATCACAACCGTGACTGGGAGACGGCGCTCAAGCTGATCGAAGTCGCCGCCGCAGCCGGCGCCGACGCCGTGAAGTGGCAAACCTACAGCGCCGAAACCATGTACTCACGTAAAGCCCCGCGCTTCGACCATTTGAAAGAAGACACCTGGGAACTGATCAAGCGCATCGAAATGCCGCGCGAATGGCATGCCGATCTTGCCCGCGCCTGCGCCGACCACGGCGTGCACTTCCTGTCGACGCCTTTCGATCTGGAAGCGGTAGACCAACTGCAGGCCGTCGGCGCGCCGGCCTTTAAAATCGCCAGTTTTGAAATCACCCACTTGCCCCTGCTCAAAGCCGTCGCACAGACTGGCAAACCGATCATTCTGTCCACCGGTATGGCCTCGTTGGGTGATATCGAGCTGGCCTTGGAAACGATCGAGAAAGCCGGCGGCACGGAGGTGGCGCTATTGCACTGCGCCATCGGCTACCCGCCCAAGTTCGAAGACCTGCACTTGCGCGCGATGGACACGATCCGACAGGCCTTTGATGTGCCGGTTGGTTTTTCCGACCACACATTGGGCTTTGTCAGCGACATTGCGGCGGTGGCGCGCGGCGCCGACATCATCGAAAAGCACTACACGCTGTCGAGGCAGATGACCGGTCCGGACCACCCGTTTGCGCTCGAACCTGGCGAGTTGCGCGAGATGATCGCGGCAATCCGCCAGACCGAAGCGGCGCTCGGGCGGCCGATCAAACACCATACACCTAGCGAAGAGGTGTTCTATCACGGGGCTCGACGCAGTCTGGTGGCGGCCTGCGCGATGCCCAAAGGTACGGTGATCGAAGAGCGGATGCTCGCGGTCAAGCGCCCCGGCACCGGGATTCATCCCAAGTTCATTCCGTTGGTGGTCGGGCGAACGGTCAAGGTGGACGTAGCCGAAGACGATATTCTGACCTGGGAGATGGTATGAAAGAGGTTTTTCTCGCCGCGGTTGATCTGACGGTCGAAGGCGATGGCGGCGAGTTGACCGTCAAGATTCGCCAGGGGTGCCGCGAAGGTATATTCCACGCACACGCGACGGGTATCGACGCCGTGGCCGAGATCGACTGCGCCTTCGAAGACCTTGGCGTTCCGCTGGTCATGACCGGTGCGCGCCGGGCCCTCGCCGTGTTCGGTGCGCAACGGGTTGTCGTCAGGAAAAACGTGCGCGAACTGGAGTCGTTGCTGTTGCCGGCCGGCTATCTGCCGGCGGAATCCGGCTTCGTTCTGCCGTTTGACCTGGCCTTCGATCAACGCAACGTGCGCGTGGCGTTCGTCGGCGGGGTGGAATCGAGTCGACGCATCCTGGCCGCCATGGTGCGCCGCGGTGCGCGGCCGGTGCTTGCCATCGGTTATGACGATTCGCTACGCGGCCGGTCAGGTTTCGCCGACCTGGGCCCGCTCTGTGAAGACAACGCTATTCCGCTGGTTCGAACACGCGACATCAACGAGCGCCGGGTCTTTGCGGCGGTTCGTGATGTCGCCCCCGACTACCTGTGCGTGTTCGGCTGGAGCCAGATCGTCAGTGACGAATTGTTGCGCTTGGCTCGAGTCGGCTGTCTTGGCTTGCACCCGACCAAGCTGCCCGAAGGGCGCGGCCGCGCGCCGGTGCCCTGGACGCTGATCAAAGGAATGACCGCCAGCGCGTCGAGTCTGTTTTGGCTGTCGGCCCAAGTGGATTCCGGCGATCTCGCCGACCAACGGCCGTTCGTGGTGCGGCCGACCGATGACGCCACATCACTCTACGAAACCATTTCCACCTTGCAGGTCGAGCAGATCGAAGAAGCGTTACCGCGCATGGCCGCCCGCACTTTGCCGCGCGTGCCGCAGGAGCCGCCGGTAAACCCACCCTGGCCACGCCGCCGACCCGCCGACGGGGTGATCGATTGGGCGCGACCGGCCCACGAGTTGTTCAACTGGGTGCGCGGCCTGACGCATCCCTACCCGGGGGCGTTTACCACGGTCGGCGGTCGCCGGTTGACGGTCTGGCAGGCAGAATCAGTGATGGAGTTGGCGCCAATAGCCGCGGCGGCTGGCACGGTCGTGGGTTGCCTACAACCTGCCGGTAGCGCCGACGGAGCCCTGCTGGTGGCGTGCGGTGATGGACACCTGCTTGCCTTGCGGCGTGTGCAGTGGGAAGGAGACCCAGAAACCGGCGCCTACTCGCTATGGGCAAGCAAGGCTGTTAATATCGGGACGAGGTTAGGCGTGTGAACGAAGTAGTCTTTCAGCCCGAATTGTTCGAACGCAACTGTGCGGCGCTGGCTTTGCGCAACCCGTGGCTGGCCAGAACGCTGCGCGAAACCTCTCCTGACCCGACGGTACAGATCGAGCCAGCGCGCGACGGCGCGTTGACTATGGCGATCCAGGGCCGGCAAGTGTTGTCCAAATATGCCCCTCTGCGCGACGCGGAACGGCTGACCGAACCTGTGCGCACCAAAGTTCCGCCGCCTTTCGCGGTCGTGGTTTTCGGTTTTGAGTTGGGCATGGTAGCACGCCAATTGCTCACGCACACGACCTCGCAGGTCTTCGTGGTCGAACCACACCTGGGTGTGCTGCGCGCGACGTGCGGCGCCAGCGATCTGACCGATGTGCTCGGTCACGAGCGCCTGACGTTGGTTCCGTCACCGAGCGGATTGTTCATGCAAATCAACTATGGCGTCGGTTTGTTGCCCGACCTGTCCGTTTTGGTGCTACCGGGATTGGCCGCGCTGTTCCCGGCGGAGGTCGAGCGAGTACACGAACGCGTCCGTGAACTGGTGCGCGACCGTGACATTCGCCTGACCACGACCTTGAAGAAAAGCCGCGAATGGTTGGCCAATCTTTTCGGCAACTTTCCGGAATTCAGCCGCCTGCCGTCGGTTGGCGTGTTGACCAACGCCTGCCGCGGAGTGCCAGCGGTGGTTGTTTCCGCCGGCCCCAGCCTCGACAAGAACATCTCGTCGCTGCCTCTATGGAAAGGGCGCGGGGTAGTGATCAGCGTCGGCACAGCGCTGCGTAAGTGCGTGGCCCACGGTGTTGTTCCTGACCTGACGGTCGCGCTGGAATCGAACGATATCCTGAGCCAGTTCCGGGGTATTGACGAGATTCGCGACGGCTTCTGCGCTTTCCAGGCCAAGAGCCATCCCGAACTGTGGCGTACGCCGTCGCGTGGCACGTTCTTTTTCGCCAATGTGCATCCGGACTCCGGTTGGATGATGCGTTTTTTGGGCGAAGACCTGGCCATGTTGTCGGCCGGCGGCTCGGTATCGACGGCGGCGTTCTCGCTGGCGATCTTGCTTGGCTGTAATCCCATCGTTTTGATCGGACAGGACCTCGCTTTCGGCGATGCGGGTGAAAGCCACGCCGCCGGCATCGGCACCGGAGGCGTAGAAAACCTCAAAGCCGAGCAATTGGCCCGCGCCCGGCAAGAGGACTTGGACGCCGATCCCACGCTCTGCCTACTCGACGGCTATTACGGCGGCCGAGTCATCTCCAAGACCAATTTGCGCAGCTACTTGCTGTGGTTTGAGGAAAATATTCCGATCGCCCGGCAGGGTGGAAGGCGGGTGATCAACGCCACCGAAGGCGGGGTAAAAATCGCTTCCGCCGAACAAATGCCGTTCGCTGAAGTGACCGCGACCCTTCTGGGCGATCCGTTCGATGTCACGGCGGCGCTGGCGCAGCGACACGTACCGCCGGTGCGCGACTGGCCGCGGCTACTGCGGGAAGTGAAAGACCGGTTGCGCGAGTTGCGCGACTTGCTGGCCGTCACCGACCGCGCCAAACACGACGCAATCGAAGTGCAGCGTCTGCTCGACCAGCCCGGCGCCAACGCCAACGCCATCGACCGCATCATCCGGCGCATCGAAAAGGAAGAGAAGCGCTTAGGACGGTTGCTGCCGCCACTCAACAACTTGTTGACGGTCGCCTCGGACCAGGGTCTGCTTTTGGTGAATACCTGTTTTGACTACACCGGGCTCGACCGCGTGGCCACGCTGCGGATGAACATGAAGCAGACGGCCACCATGCAGCACACGCTTCATGAGGCGGCCGAGTTGGTTCGTCAGCATTTGGAAACTATGGCCGAGTTTCTCGAGAAACAGGCTGCCGGCAGGTAGCCCGCCTACGGAATCACAATTGTGGCCGTGAATTTGGCCGCCGGCTTGTCGCGCACCCAGGGTCGGACGAGTTGCGCTTCGACGGAGGCGCGGCCCGGCGCCAGGGCGGTAATCGGCCAGATCACGCGCACCGGCGCGCCGGGCATGGTGGGGTTTTCCAATTCGATTCGTTTCTCCCCCACCCGCAACAACGCCGGATCGACCGGTCCCAATTCCCAGGTGTAGCCGGTGCCGCTGGACATCTTCAGCGAGATCTCGCCGGTTTGGCCGACCGCCAGCTGGAAGGTCTGTCCGGTTTGGTCTTCCGTGATCACCAAACCAACCGCGGCGGCCGCGCAACCGGCGACCACGATCAACGCCAAAGCCACGCGCCACATCAGAAACAGCCCCCGCCGCTCGAATCGTCATTGTCGTCGTCGCTGCTGGAACCGTCGTCGTCCGCCGGCGGTTGAACGTCGTCGTCTTGGTCATCATCGGAGGCGTCGTCATCGTCACTGTCGTCGTCGCTGCCATCATCATCCGAATCGTCGTCGACGGAGTCATCATCGGCGTCGTCATCGGAACCGCCGAGCACCGTAAAGCTGCCGGTCTCGTGGTTGGATTCCGCTCCACAGATGTCGGTGAAATAGGCTTCGAATTCATAGTCGCCGGGAGCGGCGCCGGCCAGATCGAAGTAGAAGCCCCAGTACAAGCCGGACTCATCGGTGCTGCAGCCCAGGAAGAACGGGTTGGTGCCCAGGTTTTCCCAACCGCCGCCGGCGTCGACATACAACTCCCCACCCGGCAGATTGCATTGGTTGTCGGCGTACTCAAACCACACGCTGAGTTCGACGCCCGGCTCCACTTCCACGGGCGTGGACAGTTCCACCGTCTCGATGAAATAGTGCGTACCCACGATTTCTGGCGCGGTATTGCCGGCGCAGGGCTGGGGGTTGGTCTGCACGATCAGCGTAAACGACAGCACGTTGCTATAGTTGCCCGCCGTGTCCTCGATATAGAACGAACCGTGGTGCGTGCCGACCGACAGCGCGTCGGCGAGGTTGAAAGCCAACGCCCCTTCGGTGCCTAGATCGTCCGGCAGATCATACAGGTAGTCGTCGCCGTCGATGGTCAGGTACATGCTGCCGTTGTCGAGGTTGCCGTCGCTGTCTTCGTAGTCGAAGGCGATGTCGATGGTCGTGGATTGCGCCGGCGTAATGTAGACCGGCGGGTACAACAGTTCGTCGCCGTCGTAAAAGCGCAGATAGCTCATGACCGGTGCGGAACCGGTCGGCGGCGTGCCGCCGGACCCGAACGTCAGCCACTGGGCGTCGGCGCCGAATTGCGTGTCACCGGCCACTTCACCGTAGTCGATGCGGAAGTAGCCGTCTTCACCCCATGCGGCGGACCACGAGTTTTTGGCAATGAAATACGAGCCACTGTCGCTGTAACCGACCAGCAGCACGGCGTGTCCACCTTCCTCGCCGCCCCACACATGCTCGTAGACGCCCTCCTCGTAATAGTTGAAGTCGGTAAAGACAGTCATGCCTACGATCAGCGGGCCGTGTTGGTACAACGCCTGTTTGAGCGCGTCCACGGTTTGCGACACCGCCCCGCGCTGCGACGCCTGGTAACGGCGGCTGGCCCAGTCTGAGCAAGGGTGGCACGAAGTGTTGTAGCCCACGTACGGATCACAGGCTTCGTCCACGGTACCGGTGGTGACCAGAAACTGGGCCGGACCGGACAGACTCCAGGCGCCGTTACAGTCGGCGCCAGGGTAACAATCACTGACCAAATACTGTTCGGATAGGTTCAGGGTCTTGGTGTAGGAACCGTCGATGATCGCAGCCGATTCCAGCGCACCGACCGCCGCAAAGGCCCAGCACGAACCACAATCGCCCTGGTCGCGCACGTTGGTCACGACATTCTCATTGCGCCAGTCGTATGCGCTGGGGATCGATACCGATTCCTCATAGGCTGGCGGCGCCGCCCAATCGGCCGGCTTGTGGAAACCCAAACGCGCGTGCAATTCGGCGGGGGTGAAAAACGGCGGACCGGCCGACCAATGGGCGCCAGCCCGATCAATGGCTTGCTGCACGGCCTGCTGGTCGGACGGCGCACCGATAGCCGCCAGCAATGAAAACATGGCGATCATCAGACCGACCAAGGCCGGAAGACGGGTCGTTTTCATGGGTGATTCTCCTGCATCAGAAGCACACGAGTGGAATTGTAGCCCTTTGGAATCGAGCGTCAAACCGGCTCCCAACATCGTTGCATTTCAGAAAGTCCAAGTCCCCTCCCCTTGGCGCAGGCGATGGCCTGTGGCAGCTTGTTGGTGAGTCGGGTACACGGAGGTGTCACATGTCCAGACGCGTGACCGTTCTTTTGGCGGGAGCCGGATTGTTGTTGGCAGCGATACTGACTCTCGCGGCTACCCGCTTATCCTCCGCCGTGGCCGCTACGCCAACGGTAGTCGATTGTGCGCGCGCGGAAGCACGCCGCAATTTCAACGCGTTCAAAGACTACCAATGTGATTTGACCAGCTACCGCAAGACCTGGACCATGGACGGCAAGATGGATCGCGATGTGGTCGTGGTCAAAAAACTCTACGTCAAGCCACCGAAGAAAAAGGAATTGTTCGTGTCGGGCACGCTCAATGGACAAGCCATTCAGGAAAACGACCTGTATTTTGAGCGGCTGGGCTTGGCCGACTCCATGTCGTTCACCGACATCGAGGTCTTTCGCGCCGGCAACGAAAACAAGTTTCAGGTCGAGCAGGAAACGAATCCGGCGCTGCTGTTCGGCACCCAGATGCGTGTGCTCAAATTCACCTCGCTGGCGCCGGGGCAAACCAACTTGCAAACCGGCCGGATGTTCCTGCCCATGGATTCCTGCCGGGTAGTGCGCATCGAGGGCAAGTTTGTGCAACGGACCATCATCAACAACACAGTGGACTTCACGGCGACGTTGCAGCCGGTAACGGCGCAGGTATGGCTGCCGATGGAATTGACGGTTAAAGGCATCGTTAGCTTGGGCATCATGAAACGGCGGATGGACACCCGCAACATATTCGCCAACTACCGGGTCAACACCGGCCTCACTGACGCTTTCTTCCATTAATAGCAAGGGCGGGTCTGAAACCCGCCCCTGACAGTATCATTTGACAAAAAGGAATTACGGTTCCGGCGTCGGGGTCGCGCCTTCTTCGGACGGTGGAGGCGGTGGGTGATCCGATTCGAAGTCGCTAATCTCCCACACGATGAGCGCACACCGATTGACCAGCCCCTTGGCGATCATTTTGAACGGCATGGAGCCTCCCACCGGAATGTCCTGCTGGGTGCCTACGGTGATGGTTTCTTCGGAGATCTTCTGGCGTTTCGCGTCGAGGTAGGCGACAGTGAGCGTCACCTTGCGAATCGGCCGTTCGGCTTTGTTCACCACCTGGCCTTCGATCAGAATGTCTTGCTGATAGACATCGACCTTGAGCACGACATCGACGGCCGGTGAAGCCAACGCCCAGAATGCCGCCAGGCTGTCTTCCTTGCTGCGCACGTTGGCCACTTCCACCCAACCGGTACGACCGACACCCCATTCGACCCGCGCAAAGCCCTGCGCCCGCCGGAACAGATACAGGCGATCGTCGAGCTTCAACAAGCCGACACGCGCGCCCTCGATGCTCGGCTCGCGGTAGACCACGACATCGTCCTTGGCGGGCGAAGCGATTTCCGCGATGGCCGGGACGTTGGTGGCGTTCCAACTCTCAAAGGAGCCGGAAAGACTGAGAATCATCAAAATAAAGAAGGCCGCGACCAGCACCACCAACAGCACAATCAAAACGTAGCTGGACCGCTTGAGCCGACTGATATCGGCATCAATATCGAAGTCCTGATTCAGAGGCGCCTGCCGGTTGCGGTCGATCTTGTCCCGTTTGCCGTTGTCTTCGTTCGCCATGAGCCGACCCTCATTTCTCGACTTTGCCGAACCGTTACGACTTGACGACGAATCGTTCTTTCGCGGTACGTTGCTCCTTAATCATGCGCACCAGCGCATCTTTGGCCTGCTGGTTTTGCACTACGAGCTCGTCCAGATCGGCGACCAAACGGTCGCAGAAGTCGATGTCATCGTTGATTCGCTGGCGCAACGATTCCACCGTCAGGTTGAACACGCCGGCGAGATTCTGAAACTCGTCGCCATGCCGGAGGTGCAACTCGCCGGTGTAGTCCCCCTGCTGCACCGACTTCAAGTTGCGACCGAAGGCGTAAATCGGACCGACAATCTTGTTGCTGAAACGCAGGCCGAAATAGACCACCCCGATCAATATCAGAATAGTGGCCAACAACAGCCAGACCAGCAGCTTGACCGAATTCGGTTCGGCACCGTGCCCGAACAGCGCGATGCCGATGAACGCCAGCATTGCGACCAGGACCAGCACGGTCAGCAGCCGCAGAATGTGCCCTTGCGCACTCCGGTCCACCAACAGCTTCCTGCGCCGATCGACGCTATGCTGTGCCGTCATGCCTGACTCCTTTGCGCCAATATCCCCTTCGCCGCCATGCAGCGGCTGAGATTCGATCAGGTCGTCGACCGCATCACCATCAAGCGGAATTTGTCGAACGAGATCGGCACGACTCCGCCGCCGGTGGTCTGTTGCCCGGTGGCTCGGCCAGCCGAGTACAACACCTGCATGATGATGTGATACGGCGTATCCTTGTCCGCCAAGACGGTCAAATTCCCTTGGAATTTGAATTTGTCGCCGAACTTCGCCAGCTTCAGCTGCCTGGTTACTTCCTTGCTCACTGCCGCTTCGAGGTTCGAAATGAGGTACTTGTTGGCTTTGTCCAAATACTTGTCGGGCACGGACCCGCTCTGGACTTCGGCCACCTTTTTGTCCTCTACGACGATTTCCGACTTGGTCACGAAAATCTTTACGGTCTCCAGCGGGTTGATCTGCGTGGTGGACCAGGGGAGGCTGAGTTGGTCGGTGCCGGAGATCGATACGGTCGAAAAGGAAACGCTCTTGAGTAGAAAGACGAGGATGATCGTCATCATGTCCATCATGGCCACAATGTTCAAGTAGCTAACATCCTCGGCTTCGCGCTTGGCTTTGTTCAGCTTGCGGCGCCGGCGGCGAACCAACTGCAGGGCCTGGATAAAGGTCGGCCCTTCGTCTTTGGATTGCGCCTTGACAGGTGGACGTGCATCAGCCATGGTTCGGTCCCCTTCGGCCCGCTATTTGAGACCCGGCGACAACTTGACGACATCGAAGAGAATGTCGTTACCGTTGTTGCGCAGGATGTCCATGGTTTTAATCAATATCTCGTAGCGAATCTCTTTCTCCGCTGCAATGATGATCTGCCGTTCGTCAGGATACATCTTCTTTAGCTCGATCGCCTTGGCCTGCAATCCTTGAAAGTCATACTCGCCGCCCGGTTTCATGGCGATCGGGGGCAATTGGCCGCCTGAACCGGCCCAGGTGAAGCCCTGACCGGTGATGAACACCGTCAGGTTACGCGTCGGCGGCGGGGTGGGGGTCGGTGAACCGTCAGAGGGTGTAGATACACCGCTCGCCGGCGGGAAAATGCTCAGAATGCCCAACGGCAGGAACGCCGAAATGGTGACCAGCATAAAGATAATCAGGTTCACCATGACGTCCAGGTAAGGCACCAAGTTGATTTCTTCCATGGTTTCGAAGAACGGTATCTTCTTCTTCGCCCGGCGCAACAACAGGTCAATCGACTCGCGGTCGGCTTCCTTGCGCTTGACGACTTTCTTCGTAACGACTTTCATTGCCCGCCGTTCCCTTGTTCGCGATCAGCGTTCAACGCGGCCGGCCGCAACTACTTCTTTTCGCCCTGGTACTGCTGGACCAGGTAGTTTTCCAGCGTCACGGCGCTGGTTTCCAGGTCTGCCACAAGCTTCTTGCTCAGGTTCGAGAGAATCAGGTGCCCGATCATGCAAGTCACGGCGATGGTCAGACCGACGGCAGTGTTGTTCAAGGCCTCGGAAATACCGCGGGCCAAGAACGCCGCTTTCTGTTCAGGGCTGACCGAAGCCAAACCGGAGAAGGACCGGATCAGACCGAAAATGGTACCGATCAGACCGATCAGGGTGGCGATGTTGGCGAGCGACCACAAGCTAGCCACGCGCTTTTCCAACGCCGGCATCACGCGCATCAGCTCTTCGTCGATCGCCGTGGAGATCTCCATGGCGCCACGGTTGGCCTTAAGCAAGCCCGCGCGGCAGACCTTGGCAATCGCCAGCTTGGTCGATTCACAGTACTTCAACGCCCGATCCAGCTGCCCGTTTTTGATCAGATTCAAAATCGCGCGCAGGAAGCTTTCCATGTTGATGCGGTACTGCATGAACAAGGCGATCAGGCGCTCCGCGATGACGGCAATCACGATCACCGAAACCGCAAAATTGATGTACATCGGCACGCCGCCGGCCGCCACCAAACTACTAAGCGTATTCATCCGTGTTCCTCTTCCTCACAAAAAATAGATCGGGCCAAGACACCCACCACTTTCGATTATCGTCAAAGAGCCAGTGCTCTGCAAGCACGTTACTCCCCCACCTCTCCTCCAGCCGCAGACGCACACAGTGCCGCCGCACGCGTAGAAGATCGGGCTTTTCAATCGCGACTTTTGGTCCCGGTACGACCCGGCACCATCCCCTGATGCAACGCCCGCGGACGAACACGCGAAAGTCCGTCCGGGGAAGACGAAAACGTCTTTCGGCCTGCAGGACACCAAGTATAACGGAAAACCGATTTGTCTTTCAAGCCGAAATCCACCCCAGTCTAAAGTACTCTTTTTGCCCTCCTGACACGGCAACCCCCGAGGCTCAAAAGGGAAACCGGCCGGACCTATCAATGGCCGTGATCGCCGGTTGCGCCTCGTTGGGAGGCTGGCTAAGCTGAGTGCAACGGAGGTGCAATGCGCGTTTTCCTGGGCAATCCGCCCTGGTCTAAGCCGGGATTCTACGGGGTGCGGGCCGGTAGCCGCTGGCCGCATTACGAAGAACAACAACTCGAATACATGCCCTTCCCCTTCTTCCTGGCCTACGCGGCCGCGGTGCTGGAAAGGGAAGGGTTTGAGGTGCTCGTAGTCGATGCCTGCGCTGCGAGGTTGGATCGCGAGGCGTTTCTCGACCAGGCCGCGTCGTTCGCGCCGGACCTGGTGGTGCTCGAAGTCAGCACCATTTCCATCGACAACGACCTGGCCGTGGCCGCGGCCCTGCGCCAGCGCCTGCCCGAGTCGCGCCTAGCCTTCGCCGGATTGCACGCGTTCATGTACGAGCCGGCCTGGCTCGCCGCTCATCCGGACGTCGACCTGGTGCTGATCGGCGAATACGAAATCACGCTGCTGGAACTAGCCCGCCGGCTGGCCGAAGGCGCCTCGCCCGCCGGGTGCGCCGGCTTGTTGTGGCGCGACGACGACCGCATCGTCGACGAAGGCCGCCGCCCGCTGCTGGAAAACCTCGACTGGTTCCCATGGCCGGCTCGCCATTTCCTGCCGATGAACAACTACCACGACGAGCCGGGCTCGATCCCCCGCCCGTCGGTGCAAATGTGGTCCAGCCGCGGCTGCCCGTATGGCTGCGTCTTCTGTGCCTGGCCGCAGATCATGTACGACTCGCGCCGCTACCGCATGCGTTCGGTGCGTGACACCGTCGACGAAATGGAATGGCTGGTCAGCGAAGGCGGCTTTCGCTCCGTCTACTTCGACGACGACACCTTCAATGTGCACAAGAAACGCACGCTCGAGTTCGCGCGCGAGGTCAAGAGCCGCAACCTCGGCGTGCCGTGGGCGGTGATGGCCCGCATCGACAACATGGACCGCGAGATACTCGAGGCGCTCCAAGATGCCGGGTTGTTCGCGCTGAAATACGGCATTGAGTCGGCCGACCCCACGCTGTTGGAGCAGATGCACAAAGGGCTCGATCTCGACAAAGCGCGGCAAGTACTGGCGCTGACGCACGAACTGGGCATCAAGATGCACCTGACCTTCATGTTCGGCCTGGCGGGCGAAACCCGCGATACCGCCCGCCGCACGATCGAACTGGCGCTGGAAGCCAATCCCGAATCGTTGCAGTTCACCATCTCTACCCCGTTCCCCGGCAGCCGGTATTACAACGAACTGAAACAGGCTGGCCGCATCCTGTCCGATGACTTCGAGCAATACGACGGCTTCCGTAGCGCGGTGATCCGCACCGATCACCTTGAGCCGCGCGACCTGGAGGAAATCGTCAGCGAAGCCAACCGCCGTTGGCAGGAACATCGCTGGCGGCGCGATCATCCGGACGCGCGCTCGAACCTGCAAAAAGCCGTCGACCTGGCCAAGAACCCCAGCCGTATTCCGGATAGCATCCGGCGCGCGCTAGGCCGTTAGAAGGAATCTCCATGTCCACACGCCGAACCGTATTTGTCGCCCTGACCGCGCTGCTGCTGTGCGCCACGCTGGTCCGCGCCGATTCGCCGCTGACCTCGACCGACTTCCACCGCGCCTATCTCGAAATCGATATGGTGAAGAAGGCCAAGCTTGCCGGCATCATCGACCAGGAAATCGCCGACTACCTGACCAACGACAAAGTCACCCTCGACGTGAAAGCCGCGGTGATCAACGCCCTGGGCTGGGCTTTGAACGGCAAGAAAAATGCGCCGGGGTTCGCGCAACTGGCCTTCCATATGCCGATGGCCCAGTTGAACCTCGACAAGCTCGATGCCTCCGCGCTGTTCTGCCTGGGCTACCTGCAGGCGCTCGACGACTATTTCGACGCCAAGAAAGCGCTTCCTTATCTCAACCGAGCCAAAGCCGCCAAGCCCAAAAGCCAGACCATCGCGGTCATTCACGCGCTGGTCACGGCCCAGACACGAATGGATGACATCAGCAACTGGGAGGGGATGGGCCGCGACACGATGCTGGCCCTGGTGCCGAGCGCGTTCCCCGAAGACCCGCTGCGGCCCGCCGCCATCGAGATCATCCGCGACTACATGGCGCTGTACTGACCGCCTACCACGGCAGCGAATAGAACCTCTGCACCGCGGCCTCGCGCGCCAACAGACGAGTCATTTGACCGAACGCCGGATCGTCCGCCTTGCCGAAGCGCTGTAACACCTCGAGCTGTTTCTGCGCACCGGCCACGTCCCACCGGCGCAACGCCAGCCGGAAGCGAGCCATCGCCGCCTCGGTTTCCCAAGCCCGCGACGGTGGCCCGTCTTGCGTCCCGGGTTGCCGCGCCGGATCGACCAGCGCATTCAACTCGAACCACGCGGCCATCCGTTCGCATTGCTCCGCGTAGCCCAGGTTGCACAGGTCGCCCGCCAGCCGTGCGCGGTAGTCGTAAACATCCACGCGTTGCGTTTCCAACCACTCGATCATCTCCAGCAGCGGCGTCGGATCGGGTGGCGCCCAGGCGTAGAACCGTTCTTCAAAGAACGACAACCCGATGTCCAACCGCTCGCGCACCGCGCTCACCGTCGGCTGCGGCGGCAGGCGGAAGCTGTCCCAATAGCCGAGTGCGAACGACCACGCGCCGGTCTGCCGCATGCGCGCAAAGACCTGTTGCGTCTCAGGCGCCTCGTCGCCGAGGTATTGCCGCGCCAGCCGCAGCACGGCCGACCACTTCGGCGCGTTGGCCTCGTAGTTCTGGTAGTAGGCCACCAGCTTGCGCACGTTGTCGGCATTCAGCGGAAAGCGTTTCAGGTAATCGTTCGCCAGCATGCCGGGCTCGAGGGCGCGGCGGTCGTCGCGCATCGCCAGATACAAGGTCGCCGTGCCGAGAAAGACGCCGAGCGGCGCGCGGTATTCCAGCACCGGCCGCAGATCCGAATTGGGCCGGATCGGCGGCACATCCAGCCGCAAACGGCCCGGCGTCTTGATCTGCGTCGAGAGCAACACCGCCGGGTCGTCGGCGTGGATGCGCGCCAGATCGGCCCGCACCGCCGGCAACGCCAGGCGCTCGCGCCACGCCGCCACGTCGCCGACCGGCGCCTCGGTGGCCACGAAGATGTAGTCGCCGTTGATCGGCTCGAAGACGTAGACGTAACGGAACGAATCGAGCAGCGTCGCCACCACCAGCGACAGCGCCTCGTCGGTGGTTTCGTACGAATGCATCCACTGCGCGAAGACGCCGCCGGGCCGCAGCCGCGATTTGACCAGCGTGAAGAACTCGGTCGAGAACAGGCCGGCCACGCCGGCGATCCAGGGGTTGGTCGGCTCCGAAACGATAACGTCGTATTGGCGCTGCTGGAAGTTGAGCACGCTTTTCGCGTCGTCGACAAACAGCCGCAACCGCGGGTTGTGCAACGGGTCGTTGTTGGCGTGCCGGAAGAACGGCTCGGCTTCAACTACCTCCGGGCTGATCTCCGCCAGGTCCACCTGCACGCCATGGGCCAGCACCGCGCCGGCGGTGATGCCCGAGCCCAGCCCCAGCACGAACGCGTCGCGCGGATGCGGATGCATCAGCATCGGCAGATGGCCGATGAGGATCTGCGTATACATATCGCCGCCGTTCAGGTCGGTGGACGCGTCCACCTTGCCGTTGACGGTGAGCATGGTGTTCGCCTGGCCGAGCTGGCGAACGGCCACCATCGCGTGCGGTCCTTCGCCCAGGAACAGCAACTGCTCGCGCCCGACGCTCTGGCGCAGATTGGCGAAGGTCGCCGTCTTGCCCTGGCGCATACGGTACAGACCCTGGTTCAGCAGCCGCGCGTCGAGCGGATGATAGAAGGCAAGATGCGCCGCCAGCAGCACGAAGGCGACCAGCGCCCACGCGCGCCGCGGCCGCTCGTTGGGCAGCAGGAACAGCAGGCCGCCGGCCAGGGCGTACGCGACGATCAGCACGCGGAAAATGTTTTCCAGGCCGATCCAGTGGAACAGCACCAGCGCGGTGATCGCGGAACCGGCCAGCGCGCAGACCGTGTTCACGCCGTAGACCGCGCCGACCCCGCGGCCGAGCGCCCGGCTCCGCGCCGCCAGCCGCACCGCCGCCGGAAAGACCAGGCCGGTCGCCGTCGTCGGCAACAACATGCTGACGAAACACAGCGCGTAGGTGATGACCTGATAGAGCGGATATGCGTCGGCGGATGGCCGCAGCAATTGCTGCACGCGGTAGAACGCGTACGGCAGCCGGTCATAGAGCATCAGGCTCGCGCCCAGGAACAGCGCCGAGACGTACAGCGCCCCGGCGGTCAGGGGAATCAGCGGCACGCGGCCCGCGCGGCGCGAGGCGAACCACCAGGCGCCGATGGTGATGCCGCTGATGAACGCCGCGAGCATGATGGTGAAGGCGTAGGTCGTGCTGCCGAGCAGCAGTGTGAAGTAGCGGATCCAGGCGATCTCCAGCGCCATGCCGGTGAAGCCCGAGAAGCCGGCCAGCGCCACCGCCGCGCGCCGCTCGGCCGCGCCGTATTGCAGATCGTCGATCGCCGGCGCCGCGGTCGCCGCTACCGCCGGCTCTTCGCTCGCTGCCGCCAAGCGCCGGCTGACCAGAATCACCGTCAAACCGAGCGCGACGTTGATCGCGCCGACCAGGTGCAGCGCGCCCGGCAGCCCCAGCTTCACGATGAGATAGAAGCCGGCCACCAGCGAGCCGACGACAGCCCCCGCGCTGTTGAGCGCATACAGCGTCGACACGCTCTTCCGCAGCCGCGCCGGCGAGGCTGACAGGAACCGCGTCAGCAGCGGCAGCGTGCCGCCCATCAGAATCGTCGGCAGCAGAATGCACAGAATGGCGAAGAGGATCTTGAACGCGGTCAGCGACGCCGTGCCCGGCCCGAGCGCCTGGCCGATCGGCAGCGTCGCCGCGACCATGCCCGGAAACAGCAGCGGGAACGCCGCGCCGTACAGGCCGACGCCGATTTCGATCCAGCCGTAGGCGGCGAAGCAGTTCTTCGCCCGGTCGGCGAAGCGGCCGAACAGCGCCGCGCCCAGCGCCAGCCCGCCCATGTAGGTGCTCAGCACCGCCAGGCTCGCGTGCGCCGCGTTGCCGACCATGAGCGCCAGATAGCGCGACCAGACTACCTCGTACACCAGCCCGAAACTGCCGGTGAAGAAAAAGCAGGCGAAAACGAACAGCCGCCGCCAACCGCGGCCGGCATCGGCCGCCGGCAGGCCCCGCGACGCGACCGGTTCGGGCATTCCGCGCTCCTTGACCAGGTGGACGAAACAAGGGAGTCGCGGTATTCGTATCATCATTGAGGGTCGTTTGCATACCCGGCGAACGGCCCGCATCCATCACCACCCCGATCATCAGGAGAGCGCTCATGATCGACGCCATTTTCGCCCGTCGCAGCATCCGCCAGTTCACCGACCGGCCCGTGCCGCCGGAAGTCATCGACGCCGTGTTGCGCGCCGGCATGGTTGCGCCGTCGGCCGGCAACGAACAGCCGTGGCACTTCGTCGTGCTCAACGACCGCGTGCTGCTCGACCAGGTGCCGACCTTCCACCCGAACGCGAAGATGATTCTGCAGGCGCCGGCGGCCGTGCTGGTCTGCGCCGACCTGACCGTCGTCAAACACGGCGAGATGTGGATTCAAGACTGCGCCGCCGCCACCCAGAACATGCTGCTGGCCATTCACGACGCGGGCCTGGCGTCGGTCTGGCTCGGCATCCACCCGCGCGCGGAACGGGTGAAGGGCCTGATCCGCCTGTGCAACCTGCCGGCGAACGTCACGCCCTTCTCGCTGTTGCCGATCGGCTACGGCGCGGAAGAGAAACCGCGGAACGACCGCTATCTTGCCGACCGCGTGCATTGGAATCAGTGGTGAGAGGGGTCGGGCGTAGACTTTAGGCTTTAGACTTTAGGCTGTAGGTCTGGGTCTAGGGTCTTGAAGTGATATCCGGAACTCAACCGTCGGTCATCGTGCGTGATCTATGAAACGGAGACAATCAACGCGTTCAC
>CAZEDX010000036.1:0-27844 GCA_964511015.1 uncultured bacterium
GGCCCATTTGCAGTAGTCCAGCGCGTCCGCCAGCGACACGAGAATGACCGGTTGCGCGTCCTTCTCCGGCAGCGGCGAACCCTCGAACCAATCGCTCGGCGTCGCGTGGCCGGTCTCGTCACAGAACTGCTTGTACTGTGCGCAGGTGACCGGCGTTCGTGCGAGCCGGAAACCACGCGTTTCGAGCCGGGTGGGCAGGCCGCCCGGATGGGGGTAGCTACCCGCTGGAACATAGAGCATGTCGGGGTCGAAACCGGCCGCGGCGACGGGCGCGGGCGGCGCCACCGCCTTGCCCGGAACAAGGGTCGGACGCGGCACCGGCGGCACCGTGCTTACCGGCTTCGCGGCGGGGGGTACGGCCACCGGTTTCGGCGGTACACCAACTGGCTTCGCGGCGGGGGGTACGGCCACCGGTTTCGGCGGTGCGCCAACCGGCTTCGCGACGGGGGGTACGGCCGCCGGTTTCGCCGGTGGCGCAACTGGCTTTCCGGCGGGGGGTGGACCGGCCGGTTTTGGCGGCGCCGGTGTCGCCGCCGGAGCGGCTTTCGCGGCTTCCGGCGAACGCGGCGGTTGGCGCACGCTCACGCTCGGCGTCGGGGGGGTATCCACCGGCAGCGGCTGGTCGAATCGCGTGCCGCAATACGTGCAGAACAGAGCCTGCTCGCTGATGTTGTGCCAGCACTCCGGGCACTTCTTGAGGCGGATCCCTTTCGGCTTGCCGGCCTGGATGCCGTCTTGCTCGTCGAGCTGCTTGCGGTCTTCGTCGAAGCTGCGGCTGCGCAGGCTCTTGGTCTTGTAGGCTTCGGTGTCGACCTTGGTTTCGACGAAGATGTGGCCGCATTTGGCGCAGAACACCGCCCCCTCGACATAGGGGTGGCCGCATTCCGGGCACATCGGAGGCAAGACCTTGCCGCAACGTCGGCACTTCTTCGCGTCGGCGAAGTTGGGGTACTGGCAGAACGGGCAGGCTATGGCCATGTCTTAGACTGTTTTCGCTGGTGCCACACAATGCAAAAGATGATACATCAAACGATGATTATACCAATGGCAGCATAAATATGCAAGATTGCATGATATGATCTGTGCGTTACGATTCACCGACTCACCCCGACACGGTTTCGGCAGTCGCATCGTCCCCGGCCCGGATTTCTCTTCTCCTTGTGCCCTTGACGAGGGCGCCCGGATCATGCTAACCAAGGCCCTCGCTGAGGGGCTATAGCTCAGTTGGAAGAGCGCTTGAATGGCATTCAAGAGGTCGCCAGTTCGATCCTGGCTAGCTCCATTGACCGATTCGGCCACCCTAACCTGGGGTGGCTTCGGTTTTTAATGTCTCTTCACCGGCTTGCTTCCGCCACAAAAAAATTCCCCGCCGGGCTCGCGGCGGGGGGAGGAGAATCGCTAACGAGGACATGATTTCGGCTCGTTTCAAGCCTGCGGAGTGAAGGATAATTTGTCGATTTCGTAGCCGCGTTGCGCCAGCCGGGCCAGAATCGCTTCCCACCGCTCGGGGCTGATTTGCGGCATGCGGCTGAGGACCCACAGGAAGCGCGAAGAAGAGCTGCCGACGATAGCGAATTCGTAAGGCTGCTCGCCCTCTTGGCCGTCCAGTTCAATTACCCAGTACGGCGCGCCGATGAAGGGCTGGAAAAAGTAGACCAACAAGCGCGCGTTGGTCGTTTCGTCGGCCACCCGGGCGAAGCCGGTGATCGACTTCAAGCGGCCGTCGAGCGAACCGACGCGACAGTCGTTGCGCACGCCAATCGTGCCGTCATCGCGGGCGGTATAGGTCGCTGTCGTACCCACGCAGCCGCGTTGGAACGGCTGAACGTAGGTGGCGATCTCGTACCAGGTGCCCAGATAGCGCGACAGATCAACCTGGGCCACCGTTTTGCCGTCACGGGTCAGCGGGGCAAAGATCGTCTGTTCCGCCGTTTCGTTCAAACCGGGAAAGGTCAGCTCATCGGGATTCTCCTCATCCGTAACGCCGCTATCGTCCGGCTGCTCGAGATCCGGCGTTTCGCCCGTGGACTGGCTGGACCCGGAGTCGGCATCGCTGTTGTCGTCGGCCTTCTCGCAGCCGCTCAACAGCAAGCCGCCCAGCACAAACAGCCCGAACACGATCCAAGTGAGGTAGCGCGTAGAGTGTCTTCGGCCAATAGACCGAGTGATTTCGGATAAGTGTCTCATGTTGGTCCCTTCATCATATTTTTCATCGGGGTCGACCCCCGCGGTTGTCTGGTTTAATATGTTGACACGAAGCTTCGTTTGTCAAGAAACGCAGACACAATAAATGGTTAGATTTTTCTAGACAGTATGAAATGGAGGCGCGACATGGCGGAAGAACGAACGACGGTCGATTTGCTGGCAGAGCTGTTGAACAAGCAGGATCTGGCGGTGTTGGCGACCCAGCGCGACGGCCAACCGTGCACCAATCTGGTGTCGTTCGCGGTCACCGACGATTGGCGTCACTTGTACTTTGCCACGCCGCGCGCGAGCCGCAAATTCGCCAGTCTGCGGCTGGACGACCGGGTGGCGCTGATGATCGACAACCGCAATACCGGCCCGGCGGATCTGGCGCAGGCGACGGCGGTCAATGCCATCGGCCGCGCGCGGGAGATCACCGGCGGCGACGAGACCTTCGCACGGCAGCTTCTGCTGGCAAAACACCCGGCCTTGCGAGAGCTCCTGGCGCAGCCGGACACGGCACTGATCAATGTAGAGGTGCAGCGCTATACCGTTGTTTCCGGTCTGGCCGACGTGCGCGAGTTGTCTCTGCGCGACGGCTCGTTTCGTCCGGCCCACTGAACCCGTCCGCGGTGGCCGCTACTTCTGCCCGCCGCCGGCCGGTTCGGGCGCGGGTGCCGGCGTTGCCGTTTCCCGCTGGCCGATGCGCAGCCGCGCCTTGGCCGACTCGAATAACGAGTAGGCGACCGGCACGATCATCAAGGTGATCAGCAGCGACAGCGCCTGGCCGCCGATGATGACCTTGGCCATCGACGCGCGCGCCGCGGCGCCTGGTCCCTGCCCGAGCGCGATCGGCGTCATGCCAGCGATGAGCGTAGTAGTGGTCATCAGAATCGGCCGCAACCGGGCGTGGTTGGCTTCAACGATCGCCTCGCGCAACGCCAGGCCGCGGTGGCGCAGGGTGTTGGTGTAGTCGATCTGCAAAATGCCGTTCTTCTTCACGATGCCGAACAGCATGAACACACCGAGAATGCTGTACATGTTGATCGTCTCGCCGAGCATCAGCAGCGACAGCATGGCGAACGGCAGCGTCAGCGGCAGCGAGAGCAGAATGGTCACCGGGTGCAGGAAGCTCTCGAACTGCGCGGCTAGCACGATATACATGAAGATGAACGCCAGCACGAAGGCCAGCATCATGTTGGACATCGTCTCGCCCATCATGCGCGTCTGGCCGGACACGCGGGTTTGATACGCCGGCGGCAATTGCTGCTCGGCGACGATTTCTTGGTACTTCTTCATCGCCGAGCCGAGATCGAGCCCGTCGAGGTTGGCGTTGATGCCGACCACGC
Source organism: uncultured bacterium (assembly GCA_964511015.1). Classification (GTDB taxonomy): domain Bacteria; phylum Lernaellota; class Lernaellaia; order Lernaellales; family Lernaellaceae; genus FEN-1099. The sequence continues at coordinate 3,534 of CAZEDX010000036.1, forward strand.
GCTGGCGGTTGTAGCGGTCGATCTGCGTCGGGCCTTTGGTTTCGGTGAAAGAGGCGATCTGGTTCAACGGCACCAGCCCGACCTTCGGCGAATTCAGCGGCAGGCGCGCGATCACCTCGGTGTCGTCGCGGTCTTTTTTGTCCAGCCGCAGCCACACGTCGTACTGTTCGACCCCTTCGCGGAACTTGGTCACCTTTTCCCCGCCGACCATCGTCTTCACCGTCTGCGCGACTTCCGACGCGGTCAGGCCGAGGTCCGCCGCCTTTTGGCGGTCGATGGTCAGGCGCACCTCGGGTTTGCGGGAAGCGAGCGAGGTGTCCACGTCGACGAAACCCGGCGTAGCGCGCAGTTTCCGCGCGATGTTGTCGGAGGCCTTGACCAGCATGTTCAGGTCGGGTCCGGTCAGTTTGTACGACGCCTGGTAGCCGCGGCCGCCGCCCATCGCGCTATAGAAGGCGACGGCGGAGCGGATCTCGGGGTACTGTTTCAAGATGCGTCGCACATCCTTCATCACATCGAATTGCGAGTAGTCGCGCTCTTTCAGGTCGACGATGGCCACGTAAATCTGTCCCTTGGTCACGTCCTCGCCGCCGTAGGCGTTGCCGATCTGCGTCAGCGTCATCTTCACGCCGCGCACGCGATGGATCTGATCTTCGATTTCGCCGTAGAGCCGGTCGACCTCGCTGAGGTTCAAACCCGCCGGCACCGTCATGTTGACCAAAAACTCGCTGCGGTCGTCGTTGGGCATGAAGTCGGTGCCGAGGGCTTTGACGATCAGCACTGTCGAACCGACGGTCAGCAGCGCAATCAGCACGGTCAGCGCGCGGTGGTTGAGCGCAAAGTTCAGCAGCACGTCATACGCGCGGTTCACCCAACCCAGGCGTCCGTGCGCGCCCATGCGGCCGTGTTTGAAGCGCAGAAACCGCGAGGTGAGCATCGGCGTCAGGGTGAAAGAGATGAGCAGCGAAGCGCCGATGGCGAAGGCGACGGTCAGGCCGAATTCGTAGAACATGCGCCCGGCCATGCCCTGCATGAAGGCCACCGGCAGGAAGATGACGATCAGCGAGGTGGTGGTCGCCATGACCGCCAGGCCGATTTCCTGCAGGCCGTCGATCGCCGCCTGCAGCGGCCTTTTGCCGAGTTCGTCGACGTGCCGGAAAATGTTTTCCAGCACGACGATGGCGTCATCAATGACGATGCCGACCGCAAGCGTCAGGCCGAGCAGCGACATGTTGTTAATGGTGAAGCCCAGCAGGCGCATGAAGGTGAAGGTCGAAACCAGCGAGGTCGGGATCGCGATCGCCGCGATGATCGTCGAACGCAGGTTGCGCATAAAGAGCAACACCGCAAGCGAAGCGAGAATGGCGCCGAGCACCAAATGCAGATTCAGTTCGTGAATCGAGCGCAGAATGAACACCGACTGGTCGGTGACCACGCCGATCTTCACCCCCGCCGGCAGCGTCTGCTCGACGAGCTTCAACCGCTCCTTGACGCCACTGATCACTTCGACGGTGTTGGTGCCCGACTGCTTGAGCACGTCGAGCGACACCGTCGCCTGTCCGCGCCCCGCGTCGCCGCGCCGCCACAACCGCGCCAGCGTGCGCGGCTCCTCGACGGAATCCTCCACGCGACCGAGGTCGCCCAACGTGATCTGCCGCCCGCCCCGCGTGGCGACCACCAGGCGGTGGAAATCGTCGACGTTTTCCACCCGGGCCAGCGTGCGCAGCACCTGTTCGCTCGAGGCGCGGTCGATGCGGCCCGAGGGGATCTCGACGTTCTGCGCCGCCAGCGCCGTTTTGACGGTGGCGATGGAAATACCATATGACTCCAACCGGTCGAGGTCGAGAATCACGTTGACCGCGCGCGTCCAGGCGCCGAGCAGATTGACCGCGCCGACGCCGTCGACGTTTTCGATCGCCTCCTTAACCTGCAGGCGCGCGATCTCGGACAATTCCTTCAAATCGCGCGGGCCGGACAGCGACAGGGTGATGACCGGCTGCGAATCCATGTCGAACTTGGACACGATCGGGGTTTCGATCTCGTCGGGCAGCGAGTACAGCGCCGCCGACACCTTGTCGCGCACGTCTTGCACGGCGTCGGCGATGTCGCGCTCGAGCTTGAAGCGGATCACCACCGTCGACAGACCCTCGACGCTGCTCGACGACAACTCGTCGATGCCGGTGATGGTGTTGACCGCCGCCTCCATCGGCTTGGTGACCTGCGTCTCGATTTCCTCCGGCGAGGCGCCGCGCAATACCGTGCGCACGATGACCACCGGGATGTCGATCTTCGGGTTCAGGTCGACGCCGAGCGCGCGGTAAGAAAACACCCCGAGCACCAGCAGCAATACGGTGATCATGCTGGCCAGCACCGGGCGGCGGATGAAGATGGACAGGGCGTTCATTGCGCCGCCCCCGCCCGCACGGCGACGGCGCGGCCGTCCACCAACATTTCCACGGCCGTGACCGCGACCGACTCGCCTTCTTGCAACCCATCGCCGATCAACACGCGGTCGCCGTTCTTGCCGAGCAACACGACCTGCCGGTCGCTGGCGCGCCCGTTGGCGATCACGAAGACGTGCTGGTTGCCGGCGAATTCGATGACCGCGCGGTCGGGCACGGTCAACATGGAGCGCTTGGCGCGGGTTTCGATCGACAGCCGCGCGAAGGTGCCAGGCTTGACCCGGCCGCCGGGATTTTCAATCTGAGCCTCGACGGTGAACGAGCGCGAGGAGGCCGACACCGCCGGCGCGATGCGCACGATACGACCTCGCAACGGTTCGCCCTCGACGCCGGCCAGGTACGCCGCGACCAGATTGCCGACCTTCACGTCGTCGGCGAAACGTTCGGGCACATCGCCGCGGAACTTGAGCGGGCTTACCCGCACGACCCGAAACGCCGCGGTGCCGGCCTTCACGTAGTCGCCCTGGTTGATCAACCGCTCCGCCACCGCGCCGTCGAACGGCGCGCGCAGACTGGTGTCGTTGAGTTTTTTGTGCGCCAGGTCGGCCGTCGCCCGCGCGACGTCGAGCCGTCGCCGCGCTTCGTCGACCTGCTGCTGGCTGATCAGGCGGCCGTCGGCCAGCTTGGCCACGCGGTCGTAGTCGGCGCGCGCCGCGGCCAGTTCGGCGTCGGCCTGCGCCGCCTTCAACGCGTATTCCTCCGCCGCGAACTTCGCCAGCACCCCGCCGCGTCCGACGTGATCGCCGAGATCGCGTTGAATGTCGACCACCCGGCCGTCGACCTCGGCCGCTAGCGTCGCTTCTTCCCACGCCGCCAACGTGCCGGTGATTTCGATGCGCTGGTCGACGTCGCGGCGCTCGACCGTGGCAACTTCGATGGACAACGGGGCATCGGCCTTCTTCGTCTCGGTTTGGCCGCTGGAATCCTTGCCGCAACCCGCCGCTCCCAGCCACACCAGCGCCAACAGAATGATCGTCACTCGCCACGTCGTCTTCATGGTTGTCTCCCCGATGGCGCACCTGCGCCGCCGATTTCCAGATAGGCCACCAGCTCGGTCAACATCGCGTCCAGCCGCGCGCGGTAATCGGCCGGTAACGCCGTGATCAGGCGGCAGAATTCTTCGAGCCGCGATCGGTTGAGCCGTTCGGTCAGCGTGCGCCCGCGGGCCGTCAGCGTAACCCGCTTGTAACGCCGGTCGCCGGCGTCCTCGGCGCGCGCGACCAGCTTTTTTTGCACCAGTCGGTCCACCAGATGACTGGTGGCGGCGCGCGACAGGTTGAGCTGGCCGGCCAGTTCACTCACGGCAAGCGCGCCAGCGGTGCGCAGCGCGAATAGGCTGACGACCTGCGGATAGGTCAGCCAGTTTTTCTGCATGATGGCCAGGCCTTCACGTCCGAATTTGCCCGGCTGGTGGTTCAGCAGCACCATGACCCGGCGCATGCGCCCGATCGTGGCCTCCGCCGCCGCCAGTTCGCGGGCCTGAGTTCCGGTGGCGTTCGGCATGTCAATGCTCCGAATAGTTCGACGGATGAAACTATATCAAGATTCGACCGAGAGCAAGCCTGGCCGCCGCCCCGAAACCGCCCCACGCCGGTTCGGTTGTCAAAGCCGAGCACCGCTTGGTATGGTGCGGGAAACCAACCTCTTCCTCGGTGGTCTAAAGGGTGTGCCTGTCTACAAAGGAGGCGCCCATGAAAAGGCAGTGGTCCGGAATTTTCTTTGTGGTTTCGATTTTGTTGGTCGGATGTCTTTTCCTCTTGTTTGGCGCTTGCGGCAAAAAGGCGGAGAGGGAGAACCGGATGGCGCCGCCTTCGCCCGAAGCGACGATGAAAACGGCCGACGAATCCATGGCGGCACGGGCCGGCGCGATTCCCGAAGGTGACGCCGCCACCGCGATGAGCGAAGGACCGGGTCAGCCGACCGTCAGCGAAAATCTGGCGTTGCGCGGCCGCAAGCTGATCCGCGAAGGCGATTTGCGCGTGAAAGTGAAAGACGTCGAAGAGACGCGCCTCAAGCTCGAACAGATCGTCAAGGAAGCCGGCGGCTTCATCGCCAATGTGGAGTTCCAGGGCTCCTCCGGTAACCGCCGCCTCGAGCTGACCTTGCGTGTGCCGGCGGAAGGCTTCCAAGCCATGATCAACCGCATCCGCCCGCTGGGTTTCATCGAGGAAGAAAAGGTCAACGTCACCGACGTGACCGACCAGTACGTCGATATCGACCGCCGGATCAAAATGAAACAACAGCTTGTCGCGCGAGTCGAGCGGCTCATCCAGGAACGCAGCTACCAGTTCAAGGACCTGCTCGATGTCGAGCGCGAGCTGGAGCGGCTGCAGCTGGAAACCGAGGAACTGCAGGGTTCGCTGCGCGGCCTCGATGATCGCATTTCGCTCTCGACCCTGCGCGTGCACCTCTATCAGGAAGCGGGGCAGGTCGTCGTGCCGCCCGACAGTGCCTTCGCGCCACTGCTCGACACGATTGAAAACGCCGGCCCGAACTTCAAACGCAGCGTGCGCGCGTTGGCCGGCTTCATCGGCTTCTTCATCAACCTGGTTGTGATGCTGCTGCCCTGGCTGGCCTTCCTCGGCGTCTTCCTCGGCATCGTCGTGCTGCTGGTTCGCCGCGGCAAGAAAAACAAATAGGCATGAACCGCACGAAGGCGGGGACCCGACCGAGCGGGTCCCCGCCTTTGTTTTTCCGGCGAGCGAAGATTACTGGTTCGCGGCGCGGATGCGGTCGTAGTAGAGGATGGCCTCGTACAGCGCGTTGACGATGCGTTCCTGCACATCCGGTTGAAACAGCATGGCGGCCTCGTCGGGGTTGGACATGAACCCGACTTCCACCAGCACCGCCGGCATTTGCGCGCCGACCAGCACGTAGAACGGCGCCTGCTTCACGCCGCGGTTGTCGATGTTCATCGCTAGATCCAACCGCGATTGAATCGCGACGGCCAGCCGCTCCGACGCGGCCAGGTTCTCGGTGCGAATCAGGTCATGGAAGATCGCGGTCAGGTCGTCGCCGCCGGCCGGAAAGCCGTCGATCTCGGCGCCCATCGCCTCGGCGCTGTTTTCCAACCGGGCCAACGCCGCGGCGCGGGCGTCAGACGCCTGCGCCGACAGGAAGTAAACCTCGAAGCCGGTAGCGGTGTGGCTGTAAGCGCCGTTGGCGTGAATGCACATGAACAGGTCAGCGCCCGAGCGGTTGGCGATGCGCGTGCGCTCCGGCAGCGGCAGGAAGATGTCGTCGTGTCGCGTCAGCACCACTTCGATGTTGGTCTGGCGGCGCAGCTTGCGGGCCAGCCGCAGCACCAGCGCCAGGTTGACGTCTTTCTCGCGCAACCCTTGTGGGCTGCACGCGCCCGGGTCGTGCGCGCCGTGGCCGGCATCGAGCACGATCTTGCGCAGGCTCATCATCTTGTGGCGCCGGCTGGGCGGCACCTCGACTTCCGGCGGCGGTTCGACGTAGGGGGCAATGACGATCTCCGCCGCCACGCTGGGCGTCAGGTCGACCAACTGCACCGCCCGGCCGGTTAGCTTCGGCAACGCCTGTTCGAAGAACGACCGCGGCAGGCAGAGCCGACCGCCGATGAAGCGCGGCGGCGCGCCCAACGGCACCACACGGCCATTGACCAGCGCCATGTCGGCAAACAGCGTTACCGCGGCGACGTTGCCGTCGAAGGACACGGTCAGCCGCCCGGACGTGGTGTTCCAGTTGGTGTTGGCACCGATTTGGTTGAGCAACGGCTCAACCGGCAGGTAGACCACGTCACCGACCTGAAAGACCGCCTCCAGCGGCCGCGGCGCGTCGTCGCCGAACTGCAGTTGGCCGGCGCCCGCCAGTGCCAGCATGGGCACGAGCAGCAGCAGCCATGGCCAGGCGCGGGTCATGCCTCCTCGAGCTGACAGAAGGTCATGGTTTCGGTATTCCAGGTCTTGGCCGCGCGGCCCTGCCGGTCGAGACAGATGACGCCGGCGCTGCCGCCGACTTCCTCGATCTCCTGCATGCCGAGCTGGCAGGCCTCGTCGGGTGTCATGCCGCGGCGCAGGCTTTCGGCGATTGTCTTGGCCAGGCAGACCTTGATGATCTTCTCGCCGACGCCGGTGCAGCTCACCGCCGCCTCACGGCAGGCATAGGTGCCGCAACCGATCAGCGGCACGTCGCCGACGCGTCCCGGCAGGTCGAGCTTCAAACCGCCGGTGCTGGTGCCGGCGGCGAGTTGGCCATTGCCGTCGAGCGCGACGCAACCGACGGTTCCCAGCGCCTCTTCCCGCCGCATTTCCTCGCGCAGCACGTGCATCAGATTCAGGTTGCTGACGCGCATGAACTTGCGGCGCAGTTCGAGCCACAACTCGAGTTTCTCGACCGTGCGCGGATCGTACGGCTCGAAGCCTTCGGCGCGGGCGAATTCAGTGGCTAGGTCGCCGCCAAGAATCGAATGAATCGCCAGGTCCATGATGCGTCGCGCGACTTGGATCGGATTCTTCACGTCGTGGATGCCGATCACCGCGCCGACGTTCAGGTTCGCGTCCATGATCGAGGCGTCCATGCGCACCATGCCGTCCATCTGGACGTAGCTGCCGGTGCCCGCGTTGAGCAACGGATCGTCTTCCATCAGCGACACGGCGGCCGTGACGGCGTCCACCGCGCTGCCGTGCAGTTTGAGCACTTCCATGCCCAAGGCGGCGGCCCGCGCCACCACCGCGTTCTTCTCCGCGAAGTTGACGCTGTTGCGGCCCGCGCCCCCATGGCAAAGGATCTTCAACATCGATCGTTCTCCGGTTGGCTAGTAGTCAAAGATGCTCTGTAGATCGACCTCGACCCGCTGCCCTTCGGTCTGTACCTGAATGCGGCGGGTGATCTGGTAGTTCTGGTAGTGGATGGTGATTTGGTTTTCCCCCGCCGACAAGAAAAGCGTGGCGCCAGCCTCGCCTTTGGTCGGCCGGGCCTGGGCCACGGGCTCGGCGCACGAGACTTCGGCCTGATCCAGCACCAGCGCACCGACCTTCACCACCACCATCACGCGCAATGTGTCCGGTGGCCGCGTGTCTTCGCGCGCGTGGCGCGGGTCGAATTTCGGCGGTTGCGGCTTGGGTGTGGCCGGGCCGGATTTGCTGGGCGGCGATGCCGGCGCCGCCGGGAGCACCACCCGCTCGACCTTCCGGCCGGTCGACATCTCGACGTACTGCTCGGCCGTGACGCCGGTGATGTTGGCCTCGTGCAACATGGCGACAATCGAGGTCTGCATCTGTTCGGGCGTCTGCCGCAAGTACTCCAACAGCGCCTGGAACTCTCCGGCGTTCAGTTGCGGCAGCAGCGTAAGCCGCCGGATGTTGTGCTGCAACAACATGAAGGCGAAGGCGGCGACCACGTCGCGGTGCTGCGCTTCGATCGACAACGGCACGCCATTGACCTGTAGCAGATTATGCAGCTCGGTAAACTCCACCGTGCCGCCGCGGCCGGTCACCGTGGGCAAGAGGCGGTACAACCGATCGACCCCTTGCGCGACGCCGGTGTTGTTGGTGGAATAGCGGGCCAGCAGTCCCAGCACGGTCATCCATTGCTCGATAAAGCGAACGACATCTTCTTCCCGCACATTGTCGTACAAGTAGGGCAACCGTACCTTCATCCGCCCCGCCAAAGCGTGTTTTGGACACCCGAATAGTTGTCCGCCGCTCGAAACAACCGAACGGCAGTGATCTTATCGGCACTTGTCCCCCGGTGTCAACGAAAGCGCCTTGCAGCCGCGGGGCAAATGCATGACGATAGCCGTAGGCAACGGTTGAACCAACAGGGAATGGCGATGGGGAAATCCAAACTGGAGCCGCACATCAAAGTGTGGCTGGCCAATGAACGAAGTGAACCGGTATTCGGCTTGGGGTTGATGCGTCTGTTGCAGGGCATCGAACACACCGGGTCAATTCTGCAGGCCGCCAACGAAATGGGCATGAGCTACCGCAGCGCTTGGGGCCGGCTAAAGACGGCGGAAACGCGGCTGGGCGAAAGCCTGATCGAGCGCACGCCCGGTGCGGGGCGGCACGGCGGTTCGCGGCTGACCGACTCCGGCCGCTTGCTGCTGGCGCGCTACCTGGCGCTGGTCGAGCAGATCACCGCGTCGTCGGAAGCGATCTTCGGCCGTTTGTTCCTGGTCGAAAACTGATTCGCCGCCGCAAGGAGCAGACATGGCCGGGGGAAAAAAGCCGCTGTTGCTGATCGACGGATCGGGCTACGTCTTCCGCGCCTTTTTCGCGCTGCCGTCACTGTCGAGCCCGCAAGGGGTTCCCTCCGGCGCGGTGTACGGCGTGGCGACGATGCTCGACAAGTTGCTACGCGAACTCGATCCCGACGAGGTGGCCGTCTGTTTCGACAGCAAGGCCAAGACATTCCGCCACGAACAGTACCCCGAATACAAAGCGAACCGCCCCGAACCGCCGGCAGCGTTGGTGCCGCAGTTCCCGCTCATTCACCGGCTGGTGCGATTGCGCGGCTTACCGCTGTTGGCCATCGAGGGTTACGAAGCGGACGACCTGATCGGCACGCTGGCCCGGGTGCATGCCGCCGAAGGCAAGCCGGTGGTCATCGCCACAGGCGACAAAGACCTGATGCAACTGGTCACCGACCAGGTGCGCATCTACGATCCGATGAAAGACAGATGGATCGGCGTGCCGGAGGTGCGGGAACGTTTTGGCGTCGAACCCGCCCGCGTGGTTGAGGTGCTCGCGCTATCCGGCGATTCGTCCGACAACATCCCGGGCGTGCCCGGCATCGGCGAAAAGACGGCGCGCAAGCTGATTGAAGAACACGGCACGCTCGAGGGCGTACTCGCCGCGGCCGACCAGATCAAAGGCAAGCTCGGCGAGAAGATCCGCGCCAACGCCGACCTGGCGCGGCTGTCGCGGCAACTGGTGACGATCAACACGACCGTGCCGCTCACCGCCGAACAGCTCGATCCGCGCCCGCAGCCGCCCGACGAAGACGGCCTGCGCGCGTTCTTCACCGAGATGGGCTTTCAGTCGCTGCTCGAAGGGCTGAAGCCGAAGACCACCATCGACCGCTCGCACTATCAGACCGTGCTGCGCGACCCGCAGTTGCTGGCCATGATCGAACGCCTGCGCCAGGCCGGCCGTTTTGCTTTCGACACAGAGACGACGTCAGTCCACCCGCTGCAAGCGGAGCTGGTCGGGTTGAGTTTCTGCGCCGACGACCGCGAGGCCTACTACGTGCCGGTGGCGCACAGCTACCTCGGCGCGCCGAAACAGCTTTCACCGGCGCAGGTTTGCGCGGCGCTCAAGCCGCTGCTGGAAGATCCGCGCCTGGAGAAAGTCGCCCAGAACGCGAAGTACGACCTGCTGGTGCTCGAACGGTACGGCATCAAGGTGCGGGGCCTGGCGGGCGACACGATGATCGCCGACTATCTGCTCGACCCTGGCCGGGGCAGCCATTCGCTCGACACGTTGGCGATGCACTACTTCGGCCATTCGACGATCAAGTACACCGACGTCACCGGCGAAGGGCGCCACCAAAAGCCGTTTAGCGAGGTCACGGTCGAGGACGCCACGCGCTACGCCGCCGAGGATGCACACATCACCTGGCTGCTGGCGAACAAAATCGAACCGGCTTTGCGCGCCGACCAACAGATGTGGAAGCTCTACCAGGAGCTGGAGCTGCCGCTGGTGGAAGTGCTGGCTTCGATGGAACGCGCCGGCATGCTGATCGACGTGCCGTTCTTCGAAGCGCTGTCCGTCGAGTGGGAGCACCAGATCAACCAGATGATCAGCGAATTGCATCGCGCGGCCGGCGAGCCGTTTAACGTCAACAGCCCGCAGCAGATCTCGCACGTGCTGTTCGAGAAGCTGGGGATCAAGCCGACGAAGAAGACCAAGACCGGCTTTTCCACCGACGCGGCGGTGCTGGAGGAGCTGGCGGAACATGGCCACGAAGTGCCCAAGCTGTTGCTCGCCTACCGCGGCCTGGCCAAAATCAAAAGCACGTACGTGGACGCACTGCCGAAGCTGGTCCATCCGCGCACCGGCCGCATCCACACCAGTTTCAACCAAACCATCGCCGCGACCGGCCGGCTGAGCAGTTCCGATCCGAACCTACAAAACATCCCGATCCGCACGCCGGAAGGACGGCGCATCCGACAGGGTTTCGTGCCGGCGCCAGGCCACCTGCTGCTGTCGGCCGACTACAGCCAGATCGAGTTGCGACTGGCCGCGCATCTGTCGGGCGATCCGCGCATGATCGAAGCGTTCCGATCAGGCGAAGATTTCCACACCCGCACCGCGGCCGAGATCATGGGGGTCTTCCCGAAGATGGTCACGCCGGAGATGCGCGCCGCCGCGAAGACGGTGAACTTCGGCGTACTCTACGGCATGAGCGCGTTCCGGCTGGGCCGCGACCTGGGCATCGGCACGAAAAAGGCCCAGGCGTTCATCGACGACTATTTCGCCCGGTTCGCTGTGCTGCAACAATGGCTGCAGAAGGTGTTGGCCGACGCCCGGCAACGTGGGTACACCGCGACGCTGCTCGGCCGCCGCCGCTTGACACCCGATTTGAACAGCAGCGACGCTCAAGTGCGCGCCGCCGCCGAACGCGCGGCGATTAACACCCCGGTGCAAGGCAGCGCCGCCGACCTGATCAAACTGGCGATGCTGAACCTGCAGCGTCGCATCGAACGGGAGCGCTTGCCGATGAAAATGCTGTTGCAGGTGCACGACGAACTGGTTTGCGAGATCGACACCCAGGCGGTGCCGGTCTGCGCGGCGGCCGTGCGGGAAGAGATGGAAAACGTCATGCGGCTTTCGGTGCCGGTGGTGGTGGCGGTGCACACCGGCGCAAACTGGATGGAGGCACACGGATGAGACGGCGAGGAGAATTTAACGAACCGGTCACCGAACCAAAGGCCATGTTGATCTGGGTGAAGCTGGCGGCGTTGATCGGCATGCTGGTGCTGGTGATCTGGATGATCGGAAAACTCAACGAGTTTTCCTCTCAACCTTCGCCGACGGCGGCTCCACCCGCAAACGCGCCGGGCGGACAGTCATTCGAAGTCCAGATCGAACCGCTCACCACACCGGCGAACACCACGCCGGCTTCGGCGCCGAAGCCGGCGCCCGCGGCGGCGCCGTCACCCGCCGTGCCAGCCCCCCAACAATCTCGTGCGGAACCTCCGGGTTTCGCGCCGGCCTGATTCATTTCGACCGCGCCAATTGGGCTCGGCGGAGCGGTGACCTCGTTCGCAGCCAAGAAAAATGAGGGTCCGGCGAAAAAGCTCTTGACCATAAAAACGCAAAATGGTACGGATTCGACATCTGACAATCTTCCATCCACAAACGAGGAGATTCGTTATGGCCGACAAGAAACTCATGACCAAATCGCAGTTGATCGCTTACTTCGCTGAGAAGTTCGGGCTGACCAAGAAGCAGGTCGCCGCCATGTTTGACGAAATCGCCGTGCTGGCCGCGAAAGAGGCCAAAAAGGCCGGCGCGTTCGTCCTGCCTGGTATCGGCAAGCTCGTGGTCGTGAAGCGCGCTGCCCGCATGGGCCGCAACCCGGCGACCGGCGAAGCGATCAAGATCCCGGCCAAGACCGTGGTGAAGGCTCGTTTGGCCAAGGCGTTCAAAGACTCCGTCGTTCCGCCGAAAAAGTAGTTTCACGCGCGGCGAAGTCGTCCCCACGTTCGTGGGGTGTGCGACAAGTTCTGGTTGTGATGTGACCACTAGACAGGTGGGGAGAAAATTCCCCACCTGTTCTTTTTTCGGCCTACCGCTTCACCGCGTGGAACATCCAGTTGCGCACGACGGTGACGTCGGTGAATTCCTCGCCCAATGTTTCTTCGATTTCGCCCCGCGTCCACATGTACAGGTGGTACGGATTGTCGCGGTCGAAGGTGTCGGCCTCGGCGCGGGTTTCGCCCAGGTGCGTGGTGCCGACAATCCGGCCGCCGGGTTTCAGGTACTGACCGAGCAGACGCAGATAGGCGACGCCGTCCGGTTTGACGAAATGCTCGACGGTCTCCATGGCGGTCACCAGATCGAAGCGGCCGTGCAGATCCGGTTGATCCACCAGGGCGTCGAAACGGCGAAACTCAACAAGAGGAGGCGGCGACCACACTTCCCGTGCGAAGTGCAAAGCGTCCTCGCTCCGGTCGAAGGCGACCACCCTGGCCGCCGTCGCGCTGAGCAGCAGCGTCCCCCAACCCAGGCCCGAACAACTGTCGAACACCACCTGCCCCGCGCCCAGGCGCGCCGCGATCAGATAGCATCATGCGGTAGTAGCTCGATTTCCACTGCGGGTCGCCGGGCAGTCCACGTTCGATCGTCGCCGGCAGCGCGGTGAGCAGCGGATGGGTGGAATCGACGGCCAGGATCTTGGCAATGGCCGGCGCGAAGGCGGGGTCCTTCTCCGCCGAGTCGACGATCTGCCAGATGTCGTCCCAGGTGCGCGGCGGCACTTGGCTCTCGCCCATTCTATTGCTCCTTTTCCTGAATCAGATTCCGCACCAATTCGCCGATCGCCGGCGACGCGGTCAGGCCGGGCGATTCGATACCGATCAGATGCACGATGCGCGGGTCGTCCGGCTGGCACTCGATGAAAAAATCGGCCGCCGGCTCGCCGGGGCCGTAACGCTTGGGGCGAATACCCGCCGGTCCCCAACGCAGATCGCTTTCGCGCAAGGCCGGACACAAGCGCTGTGCAGCAGCATAATACTCGCGCGGCTGAAGACGGCCCCACTCGTAGTTGTTCTTCTGCTTGATGTACTGCGCGGTCGGACCGAGTAACAGCTCGCCGAAGACCGTCTTGGTCAGGTGCACGCCGAGACTCAGGTGTTCCGGCGGCGGATAGACCAGGGCGTTGATCAGCCGCGCCTTGGCCGGAATCACGGTGGCATATTCGCCGCGGCACGGGTAGATCGTGTGCCGGTCGTCGCCGCACAGGCGCGCCACCTCGTCGGCGTAGAGCCCGGCGGCGTTGACGACATAGCGCGCGCTCACCGCGCCCTTGGCCTGGGTGTGCACAGTCAGCCGCGGGCCGCGGTCCACGGCCGTGACCTCGGCCTCGGTGACCACCGCGCCGCCCGCCGCCTGCAGATGGCCGGCAAGCGTTTGCATGTAATCGGCTACATCGAACACGCCGGTCGAAGGCGACAACAAGGCGGCACGCGCGGCGACGTGCGGCTCACGCGCGCGAATGGCGGCCGGATCGATCAACGCAAGATCGTCGACGCCGTTGGTCCGCCCTTGTGCGAGCAAGCGGGAAAGTTGCGGCTCTTCGGCCTCGTCGACCGCCACGATGAGCTTGCCGCAAAGCGTGTGGTCGATCTTCCACGCGCGCAGACGTTCGACCAACAACCGGCGGCCGGCCACGCACAGGCGGGCCTTCAGCGAACCGGTCGGGTAGTAGATGCCGGCATGGATGACGCCGCTGTTGTGGCTGGAGGTTTCTTCGCCCGGCGCCGCGTGCTTTTCCAACACCACGGTTCGCCGGCCGGCCTGGGCGAGCGCAAAGGCGCACGACAGGCCGACAATCCCCCCGCCGATCACGACGACATCGACATCGACCTCGATACGCACCAAGCCATCCTCCTTGGTCGGGCGATTATAGCCCGGCACGATGATCGGTTGCCATTCGGCCGCCGGCCTTTTACCCTGAGCGGCAACGCAGGAGAAACCCATGGCCGACCAACCGACATTCCGCGGTTTCAGCAAGAAGACGGTGACGTTCTTTCGGGAACTCGCCAAGCACAACGACAAGAACTGGTTCGCCGCGCACCGCGCCGACTACGATGAGCACGTGTTGGCGCCGGCGCAGGCGTTTGTCGTCGCGCTCGGCGAACGATTGCGTGAGATCGCCCCGGGCGTGCACGCCGAGCCGCGGGTCGACCGGTCGATCTTCCGCCTGCACCGCGACACGCGCTTCACGCGCGACAAGTCGCCGTTCAAAACCCATCTGGGCATCTATTTCTGGGATGGCGATCGGCCGAAGCTGGAATGCACCGGTTTCTATTTTCACCTCGAGCCGCCGATCATGATGCTCGGCGCCGGATTGTACATCTTCCCGCCGCCGCTGCTCGAGGAATACCGCCGCGCGGTGATGCACCCGGTGCATGGCGCGGCGCTGGAAGACGCGCTCAAAACCGTGGCCGACCGGCGCTATGATGTCGGCGAAGCGCACTACAAGCGGGTGCCTCGCGGTTTCGATCCGGCGCATCCGCGCGCGGGTTTGCTGCTGCACAACGGTTTGTGGGCCGGCCGCGAAGAGCGCATTCCCGATGTGTTATACTCGGAAAAACTGGTTGCGTATTGTTTCAAGCACTACCGCGCGCTACTGCCGTTGCACCAATGGTTGGCCGCGATGGTCGAACGCGCTTAACAACGTAGCGGTCGGGGGGCGGTCGACAACGCGGCGGGCACGGCGCCCGCCGGAGGGAGCGTGCGTATGTCGCGACGAATCGCCTGGTCTTATGTTCTGCTCGGATCGTGTCTGCTGGCCGCGTGGGTATTGGCTCCGGCGGCGGCCACCAATGGCCCGTTAACCGCTCACCTGGGCGTGACGGTCGTGCGCGGCGACCAGTTCCCGGTGCTGGCCGGCACCCCGATCGCCAGACTGCGCCTGCTGGCCGCGGATGAGAACGGCCAGTTGCACCCGATCCCCTTTCAGATCGACGAACGCGACGCCGCCGGCTACTACGTGCTGCCCAACCCGCTGACCATCGGCGACCGTTCGCACCTCAACCGGAAGTTCGCCGCGCGCGACGCGGACGGCGGCAAGCTGGACGCCAATGACGAACTCGCCTTCCGGCCGGCCGACGCCGGCGCGCAGGTGAATGCGGTCGACGCCTTCGCCGGCATCGTGCGCGCCTCCGAGATCTGCCTGACCGACAAGCAGAACCGCCGCGGCTGCGTCTACCTGGTCATCTATCAGGCCGAGCCGCCGGCGCTCGATCCCGGCCGCCCGGTCCGCTACGACCCGGTGTCGGAATCGGTGACCACCGAGGTCTATATCGCGCGTTACCGGCCGGGACGCGCCGACATCTCGCTGTCGGGTCTGCAGATGCGCCTGGGCGACGGCGTGGAAATCCTCGACCGGGTCAAGACGCGGCTGGTACTCGATCCGATCATCGGGCCGCGCGAATTTTATGACGAAGACATGTACCGCAACGCCTTGGCCGGCTATGTCCAGGGCCCGGTGCGCACGATTCGCGTCAGCGGCCACGACTTGAATCTTGGTCCGCTGATCGACTCTCACCTGGAGATGGTCACCTACTTCACCCGCGAAGCGATGAGCACGATGGGGCGGATGCACATTCCGGTTTCGACCTCCACCGCCTGCAAGCGCGCCACGCTGTACATCGGCGCCGACCTGACCAGCGCCGCCGCGGGCATGCAGTTCTATCCGTCGCGCCGCACGCCGCTCACCGTTGACGGCCGCACCGACGCCGCCGAACGCGCGTTGGCGGTGAATGAGCCGACCTGGATGGCGTGGGCCGGGCATGGCGCGGTCGCCTATCTCTTCGGCCGCGTGCTGCCGCCGCACCGGGTGCCGCTGACGCTATACTACCTCGACGACGCGCGCGCCAACGCGGCTCCCGAAGACGAGCCGGGGGCCTGGGGCCAGGGCATGTTCCAGTTCGATCTGAGCGCGGCGAAGAAAGGCTCGATGGACCTGTTCTTCGGTATGTCGTTCACGCCGGGCGCCTACCGCGCCGGTGGCGAAGAAGCCGCGCGCGCCATGTTCGCGCCGGCCGTGCAGGCCAGCGTGACCGATTTGGTGCTGTAACCAACCCCTACTCCACCACCTGCACGCCGAACGGAAAGCGCGCACGCACGTCGGTGAAATCGTCGGCCGCCACCAGTTCGGCGGTCATTTCGGCCGCGCCGAGGGCGACCGCCACGAAGGTCCATTCCTCGACCACGGCATTGCCCGCCGCGCGGCGCTGCGGTTCCGGCGAGGCGGCACGCACAATTTCCTCGGGCAAATAGAGCCAGATCCACACCGTTTCGCCGTTGGCGGGCCGTTCCAGTTGCACGGTGAATCGTTCGCCGACGGTGAGGCTGACGCCCTGGCCGGCGTTGAAGTGGGTCAACAGGTGATGGGTGGGCGGCTGCTCGGCCGCTTGTCCGACGAGCGAAACCGCGAGCAGCAAGCCGAGAACAACGAATCGTCTGCGCGCCATCAACTCTTCATTGTTCCTTGCGCGATGCCGCCCGGCGCGCCGGTTCAGCTACAACCGCCGCTGTCGTCGTCATCGTCACCGCCGCTGGAGGCGCCGACGCAACCGCGGGCCTGGGTGCAACTGACTGCGCTCACCAGGCATTGGTAGACCCCGGTGTCCATGCCAGTGCAATTGGCGTTGCATTCGTCGGTGCTGGCCACGCCCACATCGTCGAGCAGGTCGCACGCGGCGAGCCGGTCGCACACCGTGGCGCAATCGGGGCTGATGTCGGAATCGTCATCGTTATCGTCGTCGGCCGCATCGTCGTCGGCTGCATCGTCGTCGGTGGTGTCGTCATCCGGCCATGGGCCGAGGTTTTGCGAAGTGTAGTGCGGCAGAATGGTATACAGACCGATGAACGCAGCGCCCCACTTGATGCGGAAGAAGCCGGCTTCGCCCCAATCATCGCCCCAGGAATTTTTGCAGATCCAGTATTGCTGGCTGGAATTGTATCCCACCACAGTGACCGCATGCATGCCCTGCGGAATACCGATCACCGTCTCATAAATGCCGCCGGTGTAGTACATGAAGTCGTCGTAGATGACCAGGCTGGTGCCCACCGGGCCGTTTTGTAGCGCGTCCATGATGTCTTCGGAAGTTGCGCCCAATCCACCCCACTTGCCGATGATCTGCCAGTCGTCGATTTTGAACAGCCGCGACTGCCAGTCGGCGCACCGGTCGTTGCAGGGCCAGGTGTCGTCGGCGTGATAGGGCAAACATTCTTCGTCGAACAGACCGGTTTCCTGCGCGTACTTGAACGAGGTGGTGGTAAAGCCGCCGTTGCAGCCCATGTTGCCCGGGCTGTCGTCGCAAGACAGCATCTGCTGTTCGGACAGGTCGATTTTCGGGTCGGGCCAGTCTTCCGCCAGCGCAATATGGCTCTCGATCGGGCCGATGGTGGCAAACGCCCAGCACGAGCCGCACTGGTACTGGTTGCGCACGGCGGTGACCCAATTCACGCCGTCGATGTCGCGCCAGTCGAGCGTGGCCGGCAGCTTGGCCGGATCGTACTGCGGCACGTACAGGTCTTCCTCGCCGGTCAGTTCCGGCGGCATTTCCCAGGTGCCGGTGTACCAACCCAATTCGTTGTGCAACCGCGCCGCTTCGTTGTCGCCAGCCGTCCACGACGCGCCAGCCAATTCAATGGCGAGTTGGGTTTCTTCCAAGGTCAGTGCTTGCGCGGTCATTACGCCCAACGCAAGAATGGCAATAGTCAGCAGAACGATCAGTCGGCGCATTGTCCACCTCCGGGCCTGTTCCGACCACGATTGTGCACTATAGCCCGGGGCCCGGGGCGCGCCAAGACGGGGGACCTGCCCCAGGCCCGGCCGTCCCGGCGCACCCTTCTTTCCGCCCCCTTCCCGTGCTACAAACGCGCCGGAGGTTCCGCCGATGATTCGTCCGAGTCGTAAAAGCCTGGAAATCCCTCCGTTTCTGGTGATGGAGGTGTTGGAAAAAGCCAAGGCGATGGAGGCGCAGGGTGCGCACATCATTCACATGGAGGTAGGCGAGCCGGACTTCGATTCGCCCCCCGCGATTCTCGAACGCGCGCAAGAAAGCCTTCGCCACGGTGAAACACACTATACACACAGCCTCGGCCGGCGGGAGTTGCGCGCGGCGGTCGCGCGATGGCACGGGCGGCGTTACGGCACGCAAATCGACCCCGAGACGATTCTGATCACGATGGGCTCGAGCCCCGCGTTGCTGCTGACCTTCCTGGCGTTGTGCGACCCGGGCGACGAGGTGATTCTGTCAAACCCCGGCTACGCCTGCTACCCACAAATCGTTTCGTTCGGCGGCGGCACGCCGGTCTACGTCGATGTGCACGAAAGCGACGGTTTCCAGTACCGCACGGAAAAGATCCGCGAAAAGATCACGCCGCGCACCAAGGCGATTCTGGTCAACAGTCCGTCCAACCCGACCGGCAACCTGATCGAACGCGCGCGGCTGGAAGAGATCTGCGCGCTGGGCCCGGTGGTGGTCAGCGACGAGATCTATCACGGGCTGGTCTACGGCGAACCGGCGGTCAGCGCGCGCGAGGTGAGCGAAAACACGGTGGTGGTCAACGGCTTCTCCAAGCTGTTCGCCATGACCGGCTGGCGCCTGGGCTACGCGATCGTCCCGCCCGAACTGGTGCGGCCGATGCAGAAGATGCAACAGAACTTCTTCATTTCCGCCGGCGACTTCGTGCAGGTCGCCGCCATTGCCGCGCTGGAGCAGTGCGACCGTGAGGTGGAAGCGATGCGCGCCGAATACGACCGCCGGCGGCGCCTCGTGCTGGCGCGTTGTCGTGACATCGGGCTGGGTGTGACCGTCGAGCCGACCGGCGCGTTCTATGTGTTTACCAACGTCAAACATTTCTGCGCGAAGTGCGGCCTCGACTGCTACGACCTGGCGTTCGATATCCTCGAGCAGGCGCATGTCGCCGTGACGCCGGGCACCGACTTCGGCCCGGGCGGCGAAGGCTATATCCGCCTGTCGTACGCCAATTCCTACGACAACCTGGCCGAGGGGTTGAACCGCCTGGAAAACTACTTCCGGACCCGCCGCTAGTCCGTGCGCTTCACGGCTTTCCGGACCAGCCAATCGGGGTGGGCGCGCAGCAATTCGTCGATCGCCGCCGCGATAAGGGCATGGCCGGCGGCGTTTGGGTGCGGATTGGCCACCGGCGGATTGGTGCTGAACGACGACAGCGGCCCATGGGCGCGGTAGACGGCAGCCAGCTCGAGGTACGGCACATGGTGCGCCGACAACACACGCTCGACGTCGGTCACCACCTGACTCGCTCCCGGCCGTTGCTCATCGCTGAGCTCGGGGTGAAAAACAAACAGCACTTGGCGCCCTTCGCCCTGCCACTGATTCAATTGCTGCTCCAGCCGCAGAAACCCGGCCGCCGTCGACTGACGCACGTTGAAATACTGGGCCGAAAAACGGCCGGGCCAGGCAGCCGCCAGTCGTAACTTGATGACCTGGTACAACCGGCTGTGCAATTCCAGCCATAGCCAGACGCTTTTTTCTTGCGGCACGTAAGGCGGCAGCAGGTCGTCGCCAAAGAAGCCGACGATCACCAAGTCCGGGTCGTACGCGCGCGCTTTGCGTTCATAGTTGACCAGGTATTGGATCAGGTTATAGCCGCTGACCCCGCAGTTGATCACCTCGGCCGGCCGCCAGCGGTTGAGCAGAGTTTCGAGCACTTCCGGATAAGACTGGCTTTGCTCGACCGCCGCGCCGAAGGTAATCGAATCGCCCAGCACCACCACACGCGCCGCCGCACCGCGGGGGCCGTAGTCGCGGTCGCGAAACCCGCGGGAATTGGTGGCGACCCAAACGCCCTGGAACAGGTCGCGCAGATTCGGCACCAGTTCCCAGTATAGGTCTTTGACCTGACTGACGCGGTGGATGCCGCCGTGCAGCGGAATCGCGAACGGTTCGGTCGCCTGGCGCTCCGGCGCGAACGAGCCGATCGCCCGCTGCAACGCCTCGGCCAGCAGCAGCGAAAACGTCAAACCGGTCGGCAGCAGCAGCACCACCATGAGCGCGTATTTCAGCCACTTAGGCAACAGGCAACCTCAGGGCAGGAAATTTGGATGATTGATGGTATCATGGGGGCGCGGCCGGGGCCACGGCCGCGGTCAGGATGGCGTTCACGAAAAAAGAAGGCCGGACGTGAAAATCGTCAACCTCAACCACAAAACCGACACCTACAGCAGCAACGCGTACTTCGTGACCGGCACATGGAACACGCTGCAAGACATCAATACGCTGGTCGACGTCGGCCGCGAGCCGAAGTTGCTGGAGCGCTTGGCCCGAGCCAACGTCGGGGTCGGGCAGCCGCGCCTGGCCCAGATCGTGCTGACCCACTGTCACTACGACCACACCTCGCTGGTGCCCCAGCTCCGCGAACTCTACCGCCCGATGGTCTGCGCTTTTTCGCCCTTTGAAGGCGTCGACCGCGTTCTGCGCCACGGCGATCTGCTGCGGCTGGGCGACCGCACGTTCGAAGTGTTGCACATCCCCGGCCACAGCAGCGACTCCATTTGTCTGGTGTGCGATGAGGAGGGGGTGCTGTTTTCCGGCGACACGACCATCTGGCCGCTCGCCCGCGACGCCTCGCATGAAGAGGAATACCTGCGCGGCTTGGCCGGGCTGATCCGCCGGCGCGTGCGCATCGTGTACCCCGGTCACGGCTCGCCGCTGGAAGACGACATCTCCCGCCGGGTGGCCGAATCCCTCGCCGAACTGGGCTGGCCGCGCTGACCGCCCGCAGGCCTACTTGCTGGCGTTGGCTTTCACCCGCATCACCGAATACATGTACGCGCCGGTCAGAGCCAGCAGCGCCAGCACCGACAGCACGCCCTGCGCCATTTCGCTTTCCAGCAACGCGGGGATTTCCACCTGGGTGAAGATGAACAAGGCGATAATGATGCCCATCAGCGATTCGCCGGCGATCAAGCCCGAGCCCAACAGTACACCACGGTGCTCGGCTTCTTTCTCATGTTCCTTGCCCACCCAGCGCGTCACCAGCAGCGCCGCGACACCGCCAAGCAGAATGGGAATCGATAGCGACCACGGCAGGTAAATGCCGACCGCGACCGGCATCACGTACATACGGAACGAGCTGTTCTTGTGCTTGAGAATCTCGTCGATGATGATCAGCACGATGCCCACGCCGACACCAAAGGCCACCATGTTCCAGGGCAGCGATTCGCCCTGGCCGAACATCGCCTTGGTGATGCTGGCGAACAGGTTGGCCTGCGGGGCTTTCAGGAAATTCACGCCGTCCTTCACCTGAATGCCGATGCCGTAGCTGGCGTGCAGCACGGTCAGGATCGGGGCGATGATGAACGCCGGAATGATCGCGCCGATGATCATGCCGATCTGCTGATACTTCGGCGTGCCGCCGACCTGGTAGCCGGTCTTGAGATCCTGGCTGATGTCGCCGGCGGTGCAGGCCGCGCAGCACACCACGCCGGCCACGCCGAGCGCGGCCAGGATGCCGGCGGTGCCGGTCATGCCGAAGATGAGCAGCAGAGCCGACGCAAACAGCAGCGTGCTGATCGTCATGCCCGAAACCGGGTTGTTGGAGCTGCCGATTAGGCCGCAGATGTAGCTCGACACGGCCACGAAAAAGAACGCCGCGATGATCATCGCGATGCCGGCCACAATGCCGATGCCCGCGCTGCCGGTCAGGAAGACATAGATGACAAAAATCAGCACGCACACGGCGATCAGCAGGGGCAAAATCGCCGCCATGCTGATGTCCCGCTCGGTGCGCGGCACGGCGCCGGCGCCGCCCGTCGAAAGGCCCTTGTAGCCCGCGATGGCGCCCTCGATGCCTTTGAGAATGCCGCGGCGCGCGCCGATGATCGACCAGATGCCGGCGACGATCATCGAGCCAACGCCGACAAAGCGGATCTGCGTCTTCCAGGTCGCCATCATCGCATCGAGCGCCGCTTCCGACCCGGCCGGATAACCGTTCATCAGGTAGTGCAACGGAATCAGAATCACCCAGGCCAACGCGCCGCCGATGAAGATCAGCAAGCTGACATTGAAACCGATAATGTAGCCCACCGCCAATAGCGCCGGCGAGATATCGGCGCCGAAATAGAAAGCGGTGTTGCCCGCGCGGGTCGCGCCTTCCACCGTGCCGCGGAACACCTTGATGCCCTCGCTGAAGAATTTGAATACCGCGCTGACGACGATGCCCGAAACGACGTAGAGCACGCCGCTGCCGCCCTTTTCCCCGACCTCCAGCACTTCCGCGCAGGCCAGGCCCTCGGGGTATTTGAGTTCCTTCTCTTCCACGATCAGCGCACGGCGCAACGGAATCATGAACAGCACGCCGAGCACGCCGCCGAGCATGGCGATCAGCGTGGTCGGCCAGTATTCGAACTTCGTCCACGCGCCGGTGATCACCAGGGCGGGCACGGTGAAAATCACGCCGGCGGCGATGCTCTGTCCGGCAGAGGCGATTGTTTGGACAATGTTGTTTTCCAGAATGGTGCCGCGCCGGAGCAGGCCGCGCAGAATGCCCATCGAAATCACCGCCGCCGGAATCGAAGCCGACACCGTCATGCCGGCATATAGGCCAAGGTAGGTATTTGCCGCGGCCATTAGCAAGGCCAGGGCGACGCCCAGGAACACTGCTTTGAAGGTGAATTCGGGGAGCTTCTTGTCGGCTGGGACGTAGGGCACGAACGGTTTTTCGGCCATGGTTCCTCCAGACGCGCACGAATGTGGATGGCGGCCATTCTAGCGGACGGCGAGGTGGCGGGGCAAATGCGCCGCGCCGCCCCCGAAGAGGCGGCGCAGAGCGGAAAGACAGAAGAGAAGCCGCTTACTCGAACGGCGTCCAAGCCGGTTCACACTTGATCAGACAGTCTTCGCCGTCGCCCACCAGGTCAAGCCGGTCGCTTTCCTTGAGCGCGTCGAATACGTAGCGCTCGTTCTGCGGCTTGTAGAAATGGAACAGGCTGCGCTGCAACTTACGTTCGCGGTAGGCCAATGGCCGGTAAACCGGTTCCTCGGTGAACGGGTCGATGCCCGTGAACTGCATGCACGCCGAAGCCGTGGCCGGCATCGGCACGAAGTCTTGAATCTGGCAGTCGACGAAGCCATGCCGTTTGACGAACTGCGCCAGCTCGATCGCGTCCTCCATGCGCCCACCGGGATGGCCGCTGATGAAATACGGCGTAATGACCATATCCGGCTGATTCAGCTCTTTGGCAATGCGGTTGAAGCGTTGAATGAAACCTTCGATCGTCTCCCGGCGGTACTTGTGCAATCGGCCGCAAACCGCATCGGACACATGTTCGAATGGGATCTTCAGGTGCCCGGGCAGGAAGTTACCGACAATCTCGCGCAGCAATTCATCGGCCAGCGCGTCTTCCTCGAGAATGTCGACCCGTATCTGGCTCGACAAGTAGCAGCGTTCGACGCCGTCCACCGCGCGCACGGACCGCAAAATATCGAGGTATTCGCGGTGGTCGGTGTTCAACCGTGGACAGCGGGTCGGACATAGACAGCTCGGGCGCTGGCAAGCGCGTATCTCTTCTTCGCTCGCCGTGCAACCCATGCCATACATGTTGGCCATCGGTCCGCCGATGTTGCTGATCCAGCCGCGGAAGTACCGCAGCCCGGAAATCAGCGTTGCTTCCTGCAGAATGGACTGCCGGCTGCGCTGGCTGATATGCCGCGTTTCGTACGGGTGCTGGGCGCAGAAGGTGCAATTGCCGAAGCAGCCGCGGTGGGTCGTGATCGCGTACTTGACCGTCTCGAACGACGGAATCGGACCGGCCTCGCGGTATTTCGGGTGTGGCGTGCGCGAATAGGGCAACGCATAGATGCGGTCCATCTCGCCGGTCGACAACGGCCGCTGCGGCGTCGTCTGCACCAGCACGATCTCGCCGTAGTCCTGCGACAACGGTTTCGGCGTGCGGTAATAGTCGGTGTTGGCGGATTCGAGCCGGAAGGCGTCGACAAAGGCCGCCTTGGAAAGCTGCAAGCGTTCCCAACTCGGCAGCGGCACCGCGTCGGGCGGCACGCCGTTGTCCCCCGGCTTGGGGTGCCGGATCTTGTACTGCAAGCCGCGCAGACTGCGGCAATCGGCCACGTTGCCGCCGCGTGCCAGAGTCCGG
>CAZEDX010000036.1:27854-43022 GCA_964511015.1 uncultured bacterium
AATCAACGACATCGCACGTTCCGGATGGCTGTAGACCAATAAATCGGCCGGGCATTGCGCGAGCAAACCCGGGCGCAGGTTGTCGTCCCAGAAATCGTAATGCGCGAAACGACGCAGGGTCGCTTCTAGCCCAAACAACACGATCGGCGTGGTCGGATAGGCTTGTTTGCACAGCTCGGAGTAAACCAGGCTGGCCCGGTCGGGGCGCAAGCCGGGCAGACGGCCCGGACTGAAAAAGTCAATCTTGCGTGCGCGCTTGGTCGGCCGGTAATTGGCAACCATGGAATCGTTTTTTCCGGCCGATACGGCAAAGAACAAGCGCGGCCGGCCGAGTTGAGTGATGTCCTGCTCGTCGTTCCAAGCCGGTTGGGCGATGAAGCCGACCCGCAGGCCAGCGTTCTCGAGCACACGCCCCACCACCGCCACCTCGAAACTCGGGTGATCGATGAACGCGTCACCGGTCACTATGATCACATCCAACTCGTCCCAGCCACGCCATTCCATTTCCCGTTTGGACATCGGCGGGTGACGAAACTGTCCGCGCTCTTTCTGATTCGGATTCATGCCGTCTCCTCTTTCACCAGCGGCTCGGGCCAGACCAGCGGTCCGAGAAAGCGCCAACCCGCGGGGGCGGGCGCCCAGGAGGTTTTGATCGCCGCGCGTACGGCGCCGATGGCCCGGTCCACCGCCGCGGGAACAGCCGCCCCGCCGGCCAGGTGGGCCGCCACCAACATCGATAGCGCACATCCCGTGCCATGAACTTCGCCGCCGGTGTAGCGCTCCGCGCGCCAGGTCCAGCAGCCGTCCGGCCCCAACAACAGATCCAACGGCTCACCGGTCAGGTGGCCGCCTTTCACCAATACCCAGCGCGCACCCGCCGCGCGCAGTTGCTCCGCCGCCGCCGTCAGATCGGCCGGTGTACGCATCTCCCGGCCGGTTAGCGCCTCGGCTTCGGGCACATTTGGCGTGATGAGCGTCGCCCGCGGCAGCAATTCGCTTTTCAGCACGGCGCGCGCTTGATCGTCGGCAAGCGAGCCGCCAGATCCGGCCACGAAGACCGGATCGAGCACCAGCGGGATGTCGGCCGGTAATGCCGCCAGACGTTGCGCCACCACCCGCGCCACGGCCGCCGACCCCAACATGCCGACCTTCACCGCTCGCACCGGCAAATCCGCCAGCACCGTCGCCAGCGCTTCGTCGATCCACGCCGGATCCAGCGGCGCATAGCGCACTGCACCATGAGGGCGTTGCACGGTCAACGCGGTGGCTACGCCGGCCGCGCGGACAGACAGCGATTGCGACGCCGCCACATCGGCCAGCACACCGGCGCCTCCGGTCGGATCGAACCCCGCAACAGACAAGACGATCGGCCATATGTCGTAAGCGGGCGGGCTTCCATGCTCGGTTGATTGATACTGCGACGACAATACGGTTTAACTTTCTTCGGCGTATCAAGTTTTCTGTCGGCTACTTATCTGACCGACCGACCTTAGTCAGTCCTCCCACACCTTCCAGTGTCGGCATATTGGACTTTTTTTTTTGGCATCGTCAAGGTGCCAGAATTTGTTGAATGGCACTTTGTGCCAATAGTTACAAATAGTTACAAATGATTTTTTTGTGCGTCATACCCGTTCGCTGGTGTTCGAGCGCCTCTCATATTTTTCGAGCGCCTCTCATATTTAAATTATGTCACAGCGAACAGAATTCGGTTCGGGCGATGATCTCATCTTGCAGCGGACGGCCAAGGTCACAGAAGAACGATGAATAACCGGACACGCGTACTACAAGATCACGATATTGTTCTGGGTTCTCCTGGGCTGCCCGCAACGTGGCGGTCGAGACAACGTTGGGCTGCAGCTCCATGCCTCCCAAGTCGAAGTAGCCGCGCACCAAGGCGACCATCTTGTCCAACCGCTCCGGCCCCTCGAACAGCGACGGCAACAGCTTCAGGTTCAACGCGCAGCCGTTGGAAATCAGCCGGTGATCGATCTTGGCAATCGAACGCAACATGGCGGTCGGGCCGTGCCGCTCCGAACCGTTGGCCGGCGAGAAGCTGTTGCTGACCGGCTCCCCCGCCCGGCGGCCGTTGGGGGTCGCGCCGAGAAATAAACCTTCCAGCACGTGCATGCCATAAGAGAAGAAGCCGGGCCGGAACGGGCCGCCGCGAACCGACTGCCGGCCGGCGACCTCGCGGCAGAAGAACTCGGCTACCTCCCGCGCAATCTCGTCGGCGCGGTCGTCGTCGCAGCCGTACTTCGGGCCACGGTTGGCCAGCAAGACGCGCGTCTTTTCGTCGGCGCGGAAGTTGTCGTCGAGCAAGCGGATCAGCCGCGTCATCGAAAGCTGGCGCGTGTCGTAGACGAAGTACTTGATCGCCGCCAGGGCGTCGACGGTGGTGCCCAAGCCGCGGCCGCTAATCGAGGCGAAGTTGTAGTCGGCTCCGCCGGCGGTCATGTCGCGCGCATGGTCGACGCAGCCGGCGAGCGTGGCCGATACGTATGGGCACGGGAATTCGTCGCGGTATGCCTGGTCTTTCAGGTTCACCGCCCGGGCCACCAGGTCGATCTGGAACTGCAACTGCCGCCGGTAGGCGGCCAGGAAGTCGGCGAAGGTGGCAAAGTCGCGCGCGCGGCCGGTCGCCGGACCGACCCGCCGCCCCATCATGCGCAACTGCCCGTTGAGCAGGGTCATCTCCAGCGCGGCGGTGAAAGACACGTCGTTGCCCGACGTGCAGCCGAAGGTGTTGCCGTCGGCGGTCGGTTCGACGCAGCCGATTGTGCCGTAGTCGCGCGCGTCGGCTAGGCCGTAACCGCACTGCTGCAGGGCGGGAATGACGACCTCGTCATTGAACAGCGCGGCGCCGGATGTGCGGCGGAAGGTCGCCAACGCCCGCCGCCAGAACTTCGGCGGCGACTTTTTCGACAGGCGGATGGTAAAGCTGTTGCCCATCGATTTGACGTTCTCGAAGGCGTCGAGCACGAGGTAGGTCAACTCGTTCACCGCATCTCGCCCCCGACGGTCGACTCCGCCGATGGTGGGCGAGCAGCTATCGGCGCCCAATTCGCTGCCGGTCTTCTTGGCCAGAGCCGGAATGAGCAGCAAGTTGCTGCCGAGCTTCACCAACAGCTCTTCCAGCCATTCGACCGCCTGATCGGGCTTTAGCCGGCCGGCCTTCCGGTCTCGGGCGTAGAACGGATACAGGTATTGATCGACCCGACCGACGGCGAAAATGCCGGTCATGCCGTAGGCAACCAGCGCGCCGACCAGTGTCAACCACATCGCCTGCAGCGCCTCGCGGAAGTCGCGCGGCGGTTGCCAGGGCACACGCCGGCACCGGGCCGCCGCCGCCAATAGCTCTCGCCGCCGGGCCGGGGCCGCTTGGGTCGCCTGGGCCTCGGCGTGATCAGCCACACGGTGGGCGTATTCGCGGATGGCATCGCACGACAGCACCACCGCATCGAGGAACATACGGCCGTCGGTGTCGCTTTCGGCCAACGTGTGCCGCCGGGCCAGCGCCTGCCGCCGGATGCCGGCGAAGCCGCTGCGCAGCACGTTGCGCACGCCGAGAATCATGTGTCCCTGCACGTCGAAAACGTTCATGACATAGGCAGGATTGTTGTAGGCCAGCTCTTCGCGGCCGCGCAGTAAGTACTTCACGCGGTTCTTCGGCAGCTTCAGCCCCTCTTTGAACGGCTGAAAGATCTCGTGCAGATGGCCGAATTGGCGGATCGTCCGCAACGACGGCAACCCGGGTTTGAGATAGACCCCGTTCGCCTTCCACAGCGTCTTCTTGCGGTCGCGCAGGGTCTTGCCGTGCCAGTACGGCAACAGATCCTCCAGCAACTCGCGGCGGTCGGCCGGCGTGATGTGATACGGCTGCCGGTCGCGCGTGAGCAGCGAGTCGATTTCCATCTCCAACACCGTGTTGATGTCGCCGCGCTCGATCGGAATAACCGTCGAAACCGGCTTGCTCGACCGGTTGCCGATGATCTGCTCGTCTTCGTCGATGATCAGCGTCATATGGCGCAATGTGTGCTGCAACGCCTTCGCCGCCCGCAGGGCCGGGTGCTCGCCCTCGGTCTGCCGGAACGACTCGGTGAAGTACCGCGCTCGCTCGATACAGATTTCGTACGGCGATTCGAGAATGCGATTCTTGTATCGTTCCGTCCGCGGATGAATGGTCATGCGATACCCGTCTCCTGACCGGTCTGGCCCGATTATGGCCGCGGTCGGCCGCAAAGGCAAAAACGATTTCCGACGGCATCGAGTGCCAGATTTGGCATGCGTTCCTATTCCTTGCATTTACGTCTCAGGGGTTGACTTCACAACGGCGGTGGATCAAGAAAGGAGCCGGCTTTGGTGAGGATTTTCCCCCCTTCGCAGCGCGCGGGCGGGGTTCAGGGAGACTGTCTGATGAAAACCTGGTCGTGCCTGATGATTCTCATGCTGATCGGCGGTTTGGCCGCCGCCTGCGACTCCACCAACGAAAGCGATGCTGACGACGACGACAGCGATGACGACGGTACTGACGACGACGCATCCGACGACGACACCACCGCCGACGATGACGCCACCGATGATGACGGCACCGATGACGATGCTGCGGATGACGATGCGTCGGACGATGATGCGTCCGATGACGACGCTACCGATGACGACGCCACCGATGACGACGCCACCGATGACGACACCACCGATGACGACACCACCGATGACGACGCTACCGACGATGACACCGCCGACGACGATGCCACTGACGACGACGCGGTTGACGATGACGCCACCGATGACGACGCGGTAGACGATGACGCCACTGACGACGACACGGTCGTGGCCGACGCCGAGTGGACCCTGGTGGTCTATATGGCCGCCGACAACAACCTATACACTTACGGTCTGCAAAACCTGGCGCAGATGAAGACCGTGGCCAGCTCGGCCGACGTGAATCTCATCGTCATCTTCGACGGCACGTCCTACGGGGACAGCCGCTATTTGAAGGTTAACTACAACTCGATCGAGTACCTCTACACGCCCGGCGAATTGAACATGGGCGCGCAGTCGACGCTGCAGACGACTGTCACCTGGGCCTTCAACAACTACCCGGCCCAGAAGTACGGCGTGATCATGTGGGACCACGGCAGCGGCTGGCACAAAACCGCCGGCTTGCACAAGGATGTTTGCGAAGACGACAGCGCCTCGGGCGACATGCTGACCAACGACGAGATGATTGCCGCGTTCGACTACATTCTGGACAACACCGCCGCCGACAAGCTCGACATGATCGGCTTCGATGCCTGCCTGATGCAGATGGCGGAAATCGCCCACTACCTGCGGCCTTATGCCGATGTAATGGTCGGCTCGGAAGAGACCGAAGGCGCGCAGGGCTGGGCCTATGACGACTTCCTCGATGCGCTGGTCGCCGACCCGACCATGACCGCGGCCGAACTCGGCCAGTACATCGGCGAGACCTACATCGACATTCCCGATGCCACCATGTCGGTGGCCGAGTTGTCGCAGCTCGACGAGCTGGCCACGGCGGTCGATACCCTCGCCTCGGCCCTGATCACCGCCGGCGGTTTGGGCAACAACAAGCTGCTCAACGCCGCGGACTCCGCCCTGTACTTCGCCGACTACGACTACCTCGACCTGTACGACCTCTGCACGAAGATCAAGGCCCAGAACATCAGCACCGCCGTCACTAATGCGGCCACCGCCTTGCAGACCGCGGTGAACAACGCCGTCTATTGGCACGGCTACGGCACTTGGGGCTACGGCAACGAGCACGGACTGTCGATCTACTTCCCGAATCCGTGGTACTCGAGCTACGATTCGGCCTACAACAATCTGTCCTGGGCCGACGCCACGCACTGGGATGAACTGATTGCCGACTGAGCCGAAGATGACGCTTTTCGCCCCCCGGCCACCCCGGGGGGTGAAAAGACAACCGCCTCTCCCGACTGCCCCCTTGCTTTTCTCCGGGAAAGGGTCCGAAATGCCCCGCCGCCACGCGGCCAACAACCACCACGCCGGTCGCCGGCGCGAAAGGGAACGGCCCTCTTTGAAAAATGAAGTCCTTCGACTTGACCCCACCGTGCCCGGCCAAACCGTACCCTGGTCGCCGGAACGCATTCGCGCCTATATCGCCGACTCGAACCGGGTCGTGGCCGTGCGCGGCCAGCGCCTGACCCGCCTGGGCGTGCGCCTGCTGACGCGCCTGCTGTGCGCCCTCTCGTGGGAAAATAGCTATCGGCTCGGGCGGTTGATCGGTCTGCTGCTCCACCGCCTCGGGACCCGCCGCCGCGTGGCCATGGTCAACCTCGACCTGGCGTTCGGCGACACCAAAACACCGCAAGAAAAGCAGGAAATCTACAAGAACTCGCTGATCAACATGGGCCGGCAGATCCTCAACTACATCCGCGTGCCGCTGATGAACGAGAAGTTCTGGGCCACGCGTTTCGCCTTGATCGGCGAAGACCGCATCCGCGAAGCTTACGGGCGCGGCAAGGGCGTGATCTTCCTGGGCGCGCACATCGGGGCGTGGGATTTCTCCGCCGGGCGCCTGGGCATGTCGGGCTATCCGATCCGCATCATCGCCAAGGCGCTGTCCAACGTCGCGATGGACAAGTTCATCGTCGACGCGCGCGCCGGCATGAATTTCGGCACGATCGCCCACCGCGACTCCATGGACCAGGTGCTAGCCTGCCTGGGCCGCGGCGAGGCCGTGGGCATGACCATCGACCAGAACATGAAGCGCAGCCAGGGCGTGTTCGTCGAATGGCTGAGCCACCTCGCCTCCACCGTGCGCTCGGTGGCCTGGGTCGCCAAACGAACCGGCGCGCCGGTGCTGGCCTCCTGGGCCTACCCTACCGGACCCGGCGCCTTCGCCGCGGAAATTTTGGAAGAAGTGGTTTGGGAACCGCACCCGGAAGACCCGGAAAAGGAACTGCTGATCAACACCCGCAATTTCTTGCGCCCGTTCGAACGCACCATCCGCGAACACCCGCACCTGTACCACTGGATCCACCGCCGCTACAAAATCCAACCCGAGGGCATCCCGAGCCCGTATGCGGCCATGGGAGCGTAAGGAGCAATTCGGCCGGCCGGCTTGACGAAACGGTTTGGTAGTCGCATTGGTAACTCCAGGAATGGAAACCGGAGGTAGTTCACGCCGACGAACAGAATCACTGTGACCGTGGAAAATAGAGTCGCCGTAGAAATCGACCGGCTGGTGACGACCGGTCACTACCCCAACCGCGGCAAAGTGGTTCAAGCAGCCCTGCAAGTGTTCCTGCGCGGAACCAGGGAAAAGAGGCTCGCTGCCGAATGCGCAAAACTAGATCCGCAGGAAGAACAGGCCTGGGCCGCCTGTCGGCCGACGAGCTGACCGAAATCGTCGAAGGACTTGGCGAGTTGATCGGATAGAGCGAACAAGGCTTCGCTGCGGCCATTTACGCCACGTACCGGCGTACACTACGCCACGCGATTGCCCTTCCGCATTCTGCCTTGCTTCAACAGCGTGCCGACGACCATCGTCACGACGCCGATCACGATCAGCGCCAGATCGCCGCGCACGGTCCGGAAGCCGAAGTGCAACACCGGCATGATGCCGGCCAGCCCCGGCAACCCGCCGCCGTAGCTGGCGATGCCGAACGAGAGACACCCCGCCCCAAACAACCCCACCACCATCCGCGCGACCTTCATAGTTTTTGCCTTTCGTCGGTCTTCAGCACTCGCTCAGGTCTTCTTCCAACGCCTCGCTGCAGGCCAGCGACTCATCCACCGAGAAGTTGTCGCAGTCGATGTTGGTTTCCATGCAGTCCAGGTAGGCGTTGTGCGCGGCCACCTGGCATTCGCCGGAAACCTCGAGCAGCGTTTCGCAATACGGCACGGTATCGTCCTGGGCGTAGCCCATGCAATTGATGTAGAAGTCCATGCAACGGTCGTAGAGGCCGTTGTCGCTCGCGTCGTCGTCGGACGCGTCGTCTTCCGTGGCGGCATCGTCGTCGCCGGAATCGTCGTCGTCATCGTCGTCACCGCAGGCCAGCAGCGTACCCAGGCTCAGCACCAGGGCCAGCAACACACACCAAGTCCAGGTTTTCATCGAAAGCTCCCCATGTGGTGATCTGACCATGACCATAGGACGGGAAGAGGACGAAGAGCAAGGGCGTAGCGCGGAAAGTCTTGGCTGTGGCTTCGTCCGGATCGATGCTCGGCTTCCACTTTTCATCGCACACCTGCGGGGGCCAGCCTTAGCTGAAGCTACGGCCTGGCAGGCTGCCGGTGCCACATCGCTGAAATCACCCCTTGCCTCCCCCCTCCCTCTGGTCCACTCTACTCTTGATGGGTGTGGCACTCGTTGACGAATCGCCGCCGGAGGTCGCCTCGTTCACCCTTTCCACGGGTGACCGGCTAACGCTGTTTTCCGCTTACCGGGCCTGGATCGCGCAACTGGTGGCCGATCTCGAACGCGCCAGGCGCGAGATCGTGATGGAGATGTACGCCTTCGAGCCCGAGGGCGAAGGCGGGCTGGTGGCCGACGCGCTGTTGGCGGCGGCGGCGCGCGGCGTGCGGGTGCGGATCATTGTTGACGGCCTCGGTTGCCACCGCGTGCCGGCGGTGTTCTTCGACTGGCTGCGCGACAACGGGATCGAGCTGCGCGTGTACCACCCGGTGCGCTGGTGGAGCGCGTTGCTGCACCCGGGCCGGCCGCTGCGGCGGCGCAATCACCGCAAACTGGTGGTCATCGACAGCCGCGTCGGCCACCTGGGCGGCATGAACCTCGGCGCGCGCTTCGCCGATTGGGCCGATCTGGCGCTGCGCGTCGAAGGCCCCGCCGCGGCGGAGCTGCGCGAGAGCCACGAATCGGTCTGGACCGGCCGCTACCGCAAGCCGCTGTTCATGCCGTGGCGGCATCACGGCCAGCTGCCCGAGATCCATTTCCTCGACAATTTTTCCGACGAGCAGTACTCGCCGATCAAACAGCACTACATGAGCGCCATCCGCCACGCCAAGACCAGCATCCGCATGGCGCACGGCTATTTCTTCCCCGACCGCCGGCTGCGCAAGGAGCTGCGCAAGGCGGCGCGGCGCGGGGTGGCGGTGGAGATCGTCGTGCCGGCCAGCTCGAACATTCCGCCGGTCGACTACGCCGCGCGGTTCGTCTTTCGCCAACTGCTCGGCGACGGCGTGCGGCTGTTCCTCTACCGCGGCGGCATGATGCACGCCAAGGTCGCGGTGGTCGACGACCATTGGCTCACTCTCGGCTCGGCCAACCTCGACCCGATCAGCATGTTCAGTTGCCTGGAGCTCAACGCGACGGTGCAGCACCGGCCGCTGGTCGAGCATGTCGAGGCGGTGATCGCCGGCTACCAACGGCACTCGGTGCCGGTCGACAAGGCGGCTTGGGCGCGCCGATCCCGGCTAGAACGAGCGTTCGAGTGGTTCTGGTTCCACGCCCGGAAGTGGTACGCGCGACTCGAATAGGCCCCCAAACGGTTTTTCACGGGCGAAATTCGGCGTCTCAAAAAAACTGACTATCGGCATCTCATTTCGACGGCGATACCGATCGCGTAAGCCCCTGCGGCCGTGGGGTCCGCGAAGCGAAAATCGGCAAAAAGCACGGGCGAAATACGGAAATCGGCCCTAACAAAATCAAATACTTACAAGCCGAAAACGGCACGAAAAGCCGGCCGTTTTCCGGCAAATGGGCCTATTAAAATCAATCGGTTACGAGATGAAATCGGGTAAAAGCATGATCTATTTGCGGGCGCAATCCAGTGTGCGGCGAATCTGGCCCAGCAGTTGTTCGATGGTAAACGGTTTCTGAACGAAAGAGGTGCCGGGTTCCAACACGCCATGTTTGGCGATCGCGTTTTCCGGATATCCGGACATGAAAAGTACTCTCAACCCCGGCCGCATGGCGAGCAGCCGTTGGTGAAGCTCCCGGCCGTTCATCACCGGCATGACAACGTCGGTCAGCAACAAGTCGAAGGTGACCTTCGGGTCTTCCGCCAAGCGCAGCGCCTCTTCCGCCAGCCCGGCGGAGATTACCTGGTAGCCGTGCCGCATGAGCAGCTTGCGCGTGAAATTGCGGACGGTGTCTTCATCCTCGACCAGCAGAATCGTTTCGCGCCCGCCGGGCAGATTTTTCAATTGGGCCGGGTCGGCGGCGATGGCGGTTTCGGCCACGGCCGGCAGGTGGATCTTGAACGTCGAGCCGACCCCCGGCTCAGAGTAGACCGCGATGAAGCCTTCGTTCTGCTTGACGATGCCGTAGATCATCGAAAGGCCGAGGCCCGTTCCCTTACCCTTTTCCTTGGTGGTGAAGAACGGCTCGAACAGGTGCTGCTGCACCTCTTCGCTCATGCCGCAACCGTTGTCGCTCACCGCAAGCATGACGTAGTCCCGCTGCTCGGCGTCGATGTGGCGATGGACCAGGTACTCGTCGGCCTCGACGTTGCGCGTTTCGATCGTCAACTGGCCGCCGTTGGGCATCGCGTCACGCGCATTGATGGCGAGGTTGATGAGGATCTGTTCGATCTGATGCGGATCGACTTTGATCCGCGCCAGATTGGGTCCCGGATAGAAAGCGAACTTTACATCCTCGCCGATGACCCGCTCGAGCATCTTCGCCGAATCGGCCACCAGTTCGTTCAAGTCGATGACCCGCGGATCAATCACCTGCTTGCGGCTGAAGGCCAGCAGTTGCGCGGTAAGGGCGGCCGCGCGCGCGGCGGCGCGTTTGATTTCGTTCAGGTCGTCGCGCATCGGGTGGCGCTCGTCGAGGCCGTCCAACAGCATCTCGGTGTAGCCGGTGATGCCGGTCAGCAGGTTGTTGAAGTCGTGCGCCACGCCGCCGGCCAGCCGTCCGATCGATTCCATCTTCTGCGCCTGCACCAGTTGGGCCTTGAGCTTCTCCCGCTCTTCCTCCGCCCGCTTCCGTTCGCTGATGTCGTGAATGATCGCGGTGATCTTGATGGTCTCGCCGTGGTAGACCAGCGCGGCGGAAATCTCGCCCTGGAACAGCGAACCGTCCTTGCGCTTCAGGTGCAATTCGAGATTGATTTCCGGTAGGTGGTGGGCCAGCGCATAACTTGTCGCGGCCTGCACGACCGGCAAGTCCTGTTCGGCAACGAAATCGACAAACGGACGGCCGATGACTTGCTCCGGCCGGAAACCCGACACCTGTTCGATGATCGGCGAGACGAAGGTGACCACCCCATGCTCGTCCACCAGCGCCACCACTTCCGACATCTGCTCGATGATGGAGCGGAACTTCTCCTCGCTCTCCCGCAGCTGGATTTCCGTCTGCTTGCGTTCGGTCAGGTCGGTGAAGATGGTGAAAATCCGGAAAGGTTCTGTCTGGTTCGGCCGGAACTCGGGAATGGCGTCGACCATGATCCACCGCTTGTCGTTCGAACCGGGGGGCGATACGCCGATGATGCGGCCGAGCACCGGCTTACCGCTGCGCAACACTTCCGCCGACGGGCTTTCCTCGGCGGATAACGGCGAGCCGTCTTCGCGCACCGCGCCCCATCCCAAGGTCTTCAACGGCTGCTTCTTGAGTTCGTCCAACGAGAAACTCAGAATGCGTTCCGCCGCCGGATTGGCATTGGTGATTTCGCCAGTCTGGTTTTGATAGATCACGCCCTGGGTCATCGATTCAAACAGCACCCGGTAGAGGGTTTCGCTCGCCTTCAGCGCTTCGTCGCGCCGCTTGATCTCGCGGTTGTCGTGTTGCGATTTGAAGAAGAAAAAGGCGAAAAGCAACACCAGCACGGCGAGCCCCGATGGCACCGCCGCCTTGCCGATGACCTGCAGGTTCCACAAACCGGCCTTGATGTCCATGCCCAACAGAGCCAGGACTTTGCCGGTGCGGTGGTCCACCAGCGGCACCAGCGCGCTGACCCAAGAACCCCACCGGTCGGACACCGGCCCTTGCACTTCGGGCCGACGGCTGTCGAATAGCCCACGCAGTTCCGCCGACGCCTCTTCGTACACCTGCCCCGGCGGCGAGTAGTCGGCGGAGCTGGCCGGTTCCGAGTCGACCAGGAAGATCACCTTGCCGTCGGGCCGGCGGCCCATCAGGTACATGAACCGGCAATCGGGCAACACCGCTCGGCTGCGCGCCATCCGGTCTTTCAGCTTCTGATACGCAGGCAGGGACAGATCGGCTTCGGTGCCGGTCAGGGCTTTGACCTGCTCCAGGTCGATCGCCTCGGCGATCAAGCGCCCTTGTAACAGCAGGTCGATGCGTTGGGACCGGTCGGTCTCAATGGCGGTCCACCAGGAAAAAGACGCACCAATGACAATGACAATCGAAATGCCGAGAACGATCCAACGTTGGGTGGTCATGTCCCCTCTGGCCGCTTCGACAAGTGACCCTTCTCTCTATTAATCGAAAAAAAACCGCGAATGATCAGTTCATTTTATCAAGCCTGCCAACATCCCTAGAATATCACACCCGCCGGCCTCGACAAACCGCGACTTACGCCCACCCTCCGGAGGAAGGCATGCCAGCAAGTGAGCACCACATCAGCTCTTTCAGGCGTTTTGACCACCGCAGGACGCAGCCGCCGGCTAATCTCCGCACACGGTCGGGCAGCAGGCGCCGTTGGGATAGGCACCGCCGGTTTGATCTACCTGGCAGCCTTGCGCAGGCTCGAAGTCGTCGCCCCAGGGCCAGTTGTGAACCGACGGACCACTGAAGGCGAGTTGCCATTCGGCGAACCAGAGCAGGCGTTTGCCGGCGGCTTCACCGCCTTGCCGAGCTTGGTCTTGCGAAATGGCGGTCCAGGGAATCACGCCCTCGCGGCCGGTCGCCGCCGGCGTCGTCGTCGCCGTCCGCATCGTCGTTGTCGTCGTCATCGTCGCTGCCGCAATCGCAGCCGACTGCCAAGAACACCAACCAGAAATTCGAAAAGCGATGATTCATTGTTTTCTCCTTTGCAATCAAACGCGGTCGGCCGATTTTTTTACCTGCGACAAGATAGGTGACCAGAGTACATCGTTTGCGCCCCTCACCGGGACTAGGAAAGGGTCGGGGAGTGTCATACGAGTCAACAACGAAAAGTCTATGAAAAGGCTTTGGACTGTCGCCCCACTTTTCATGGAGTATTTTTCATTTTTCACCTTCCTCTGCCCTCGCCCTTCCGCTTGACAAACCCCCGTCCCGGCGGTGAGATGCCGGTGCTTCGGGGGGA
The DNA here is from genome assembly GCA_964511015.1 of uncultured bacterium. Classification (GTDB taxonomy): domain Bacteria; phylum Lernaellota; class Lernaellaia; order Lernaellales; family Lernaellaceae; genus FEN-1099. Next base: position 41,057 of record CAZEDX010000036.1, read on the forward strand.
AGGAACATGCGCGTATCCGCCGATGTGTTGGTGATTGGTTCGGGCATTGCCGGGCTGTCGTTTGCGCTCAAGGCGGCGGAAAAGTACGACGTCGTGCTGGTCACCAAGAACGAGCTCGACGAAACCAACACCAAGTACGCCCAGGGCGGCATCGCCGCGGTGATGACCGACGAGGACAGCTTCGAGCTGCATGTGCAGGACACGCTGACCGCCGGCGCGGGGCTGTGCAACGAGGAGATCGTGCGGATGGTCGTGCGCGAGGCGCCGGCCCGCGTGCGCGATCTGGTCGAGATCGGCGCCCGGTTCGACCGCAAGAGCGACGCGTCTTCCGAATTCGACCTGCACCGCGAGGGCGGCCACTCCAAGCGCCGCGTGCTGCACAAGGCCGATCTGACCGGCGAGGAGATCGAACGCGCGCTGCTGGCCCGCGTGGTCGAGCACCCGCGCATTCAGGTGTATTCCCACCATTTCGCCGTCGACCTGATCACCACCGGCAAGTTCGTGCACAACCACGCGGCCGACCGCTGCCTGGGCGCCTACGTGCTGGACAAGAAAGCGGGCGAGGTGCACACCTTTCTGGCCGCGTTCACGATGCTGGCGACCGGCGGCGCGGGCAAGGTGTACCTGATCACCTCGAACCCCGATGTCGCCACCGGCGACGGCGTGGCCATGGCCTGGCGCGCGGGCGCCGAAGTGGGCAATCTGGAATTCATTCAGTTCCACCCCACCTGCCTGTACCACCCGTTCGCGCGCAACTTCCTGATCAGCGAGGCGGTGCGCGGCGAAGGCGGCGTGCTGATCAACGCCGACGGGCCGCGCTTTATGGACCAGGTGCATCCGCTCGGCAGCCTCGCGCCACGCGACGTCGTCGCCCGCACGATCGACCTGGAGATCAAGCGGACCGGCGCCGAATGCGTCTATCTCGACATTTCCCACCTCGGTCAGGCTGCGGCGCACAAGTTCCCGCACATCCACGCCAAGTGCCTGTCGCTGGGTCTGGACATGACCCGCCAGCCGATTCCGGTCGCGCCGGCGGCGCATTTCCTATGCGGCGGCGTGGCCACCGACAAGTGGGGCGAAACCTCGGTCAGCAACCTGTTCGCCGTGGGCGAGACGGCCTTCACCGGGCTGCACGGCGCCAACCGCCTGGCCTCGAACAGCCTGCTCGAAGCAGTGGTCTTCGCCGACCGCGCGGCCACCCGCGTGCGCGACCGCGATCCCGAACGCGTGCGCTACGGTGTGCCCGATTGGGATCCGTTCGGCGCCACGCGCTCCGACGAAGCGATCATGGTCACGCACAATTGGGAAGAGGTGCGCCGTACGATGTCCAGCTACGTCGGCATCGTGCGCTCCGACAAACGCCTGGCCCGCGCGCGCCGGCGCATCAACATGATCGTGGACGAGATCGCCGAATACTACTGGGACTTCACCATCAGCACCGACCTGCTCGAGCTGCGGAACATCGCGCTGGTGGCCCAGCTCATCATCCGCTCCGCCCGCCGCCGGCTGGAGAGCCGCGGGGTGCATTACAGCATCGACCACGTCAACACGAACACCGAGGCCGTCGAGTCGCGCGACCGCCGCCGCGTGTCGTGGATCGAATAAGCTATCGCCCGTCGAAGTATTCCGGGCTGATTTGCGCGTGCCAGATCGCGTAGTCGCCCTTGTAGACCACGTGAATCCAGCCGTCCGGCGCCAAGGCAACGTCGAGGTTCGGCGCGCCGTAGTTGGCGCCACGGTCGAAACTGGCGAACGACCATACTTCGCGATAACGTACCCTATTTTTCGCACTTTCTGACCGGGGATTGAAGAAGAGCCCTCGATTCGGTTTACGCCGAATTCCGGGGACGCCATACTAAATTTTTAAGTTTTCTATCTTTCTTCCTGTTTTTTTCTTCTGGGACCCTTCGGGCCCGTCTTCTTCCGTCTCAAGTCACGCCTGGTTTTTTGCTCCAGTGCATCGACA
>CAZEDX010000037.1:0-7517 GCA_964511015.1 uncultured bacterium
GAAGCTCTCGCGCCCGAGACGGATCACGCGGTCGCCCAGGTCGACATACACCGCGCCCTGCACATCATTCACCTGCGTGACCAACCCTTCGAGAATCTGGTTGCGGCCGCGGGCGCGGTTGCGCTCGGCGAGCTGCGCGCGCAACGCATCCCATTCGGCCGGCGACGCTGGCGGCGGCAGCGCCAGAATGCCCTGGCGTTTGGCGTGCTGGCGCAGGCCCAGGTCGACCGCCTCTCGCGCAGCGCGCTGCAGCTTCAAGTCGCAGGTCGTGCGCACGCGCAGGCCGCGTTTGAGCACGGTGTCGGCGCCGTAGACCTTCATCAGATAGCGGCGCACGTACTCGACGAAGTCGGGCGCCCATTGCAGGTTCAGTTCGCGGTGCGCGACCACGCCCAGCGGCGCGGCGTCGGCCTGGTCGTATTCTTCCTGCGTCAACCGGCCGTCTTCAAGCATGCGGGCCAGCACGTAGTGCCGCCGCTCGAGCGCGCGCTCGGCGTTCTTGCGCGGATCGTAACGCGACGGCGCCTGCAGCAGCCCGGCCAGCAGCGCCGCTTGCGCGACGTTGAGCTTCGCCGCGTCCACCCCGAAGAACTCGCGCGCCGCCGCCTGCACGCCGTACGCGCCTTCGCCGAAGTACACCTGGTTGAGGTAGATGTACAGAATCTGCGGCTTGCTCAGGCGCTTCTCGATGCGCTGGGCCAGAATCGCCTCGCGCAGCTTGCGCGTGAAGGTCTTCTCCGGCGTGAGCAGCAAGCTCTTGACAACCTGCTGCGTGATGGTCGATCCGCCCTGTTTCAGTTCGCCCGAGGTCAGGTTGGCCCACGCCGCGCGCATCATGCCGCGGTAGTCGAGCCCCTGGTGCTCGAAGAACGAGCGGTCCTCGGCCGAAAGGAACGCGCGAATGACCGGCTCGGGCAGATCCTCCACCCGCACCAGGTAGCGCCGCTGGTTCTCGTACATAAATTCGCCCAGCAGCGTACCGTGGCGGTCGTATACCTCAGTGACCAGATTGGGCTGGTAGTCGTCGAGCGTGTCCATGTCCGGCAGTCCGGCGGCCAGTACGCGATAGACCGCGAACGCCGCGATCGCGCCGACCACCAGACCGGCGCCGCAAACGATGCCAAATATCTTCAACCAGAACGCCGCCCCGCGGCCCACTTTCACGCGGCGATACGGCGGAATATTTGCGCGGCGACCTTGCAAATCTGCCCCGGCATATACACGTTAATTCCGGCCCGAGAGTAGCAAGGAGGGTTCGCATGCACAAGCTGGAATGCGCCGCGTTTCAGATTTCCACGGCATGTGATGAAAAACGAACGATCGGCGGCGCATTTCGCGAGCACATTGCGAAAGCTAACTTATCGTCATTGCTCGATTAGTTCTTCTTGGCATGCGCGTTGCTTCTTATCTCCGGCATCGAGCGGTTGATCTTTGGCAGAGCGAGGGGCGATCACGGACGACAAGGCCGGCAGGTCCACGGACCGAACCGGGAAGCCCCGAGTCACCAACAAAGTAAGACCCTACCCCGACAAGGGGTTGTGCCAGCGGGAACCTGGTTCACGGGTTCCCAAATACCCTCCATGGTGACCCTATCACCACCCATCTAGAGACGGTGGGCCCATCCCCAGGGCCCGCCGTCCCGTCGTTTAAACCGGAAAAGTTTTCACACCTGCCGGAAGAATAGTAATTGTCGCCAATGAGCCCTGGAAAGGAGGGGTTTGGCGGATACCCTCAAGACAGTTCGCGACGCTTCTTTCGCCCGGCTCACAACGTCGGCTCGCACAGGGCAGGTGACATCATTCGTCGGTTCAACCGTTCAAGCGTCGGCGTACTTCCGCCACAAAAGCATCGAAGTTTCCCTCGGTCACGGTTTCAGCGGGGATGACCAATCCCCGCAGCGTGCCATAGAACACCATCGTTCGCCGTTCAACCACCGCGACTTCCTTGACCATCGACCATTTCACAAGCAGCTCGAAATGCTGTTGCCGTTCGAGGAGTCCTTGCTCGGTGATTTCCAGTTCATGGGTGCCCAATTCGTCACGCTCCAGCCCCCACAGCATGTCGCGCGCGGCGAATTTTTTCGCGGCCCACTTGAACAGGACCAGGTCGGCGACGGCGACGCCACCCAACAACAGCCACGGCCAATGGACACCCTGCAACAACGACAGCACGCCGGCCAGCACGGCAGCGAGCGAATAGGCGATGACGACGCGCGTGTTGTTGCTCCAACTCATCCCCGGCGGATGCCGATGGGCCAGGAGAAAGCGATTGAAGGCGATCGCGAAGTTGGTATTTCAGCTTCATGGGCAGATTTCCCAATGGTCCAACCTTGCCAATCGATAAGTTATCACGCTTCTAACAAACGGGTAAAAAGAGTCTGCCCGCCTTCCACCACGAGCGGCCTCGTTGACCCTAACGTAGCTTCTTTCGACGCTTCCATTCGCACGTTTGCATTGAGTAAGGACAAGTACTAGCGAAAACGATTCGCATGGAGGTACGTCGTCAACGCATTGTCCGACGGGGCCATCCTCGCGATTGTTTCGAGAAAGCTTTGCAGATCACGCAAATAGAGAGGAACCCAGATCGACCGTCCTCCCCCAATTGCGTGGACGCACAAATGTGGGGCAAAAGGCGTCAAACGTGATCTGGTGATCTTCTCTATTTGATCCCACGACATTCTTCGTTGACCGCCCCACAACAGGCTTTCGCCGGTGATTCCGCCAGGGTCAAGAAAAACCCTTGGCTTCCTCACAAAAAGAAACGAAACCACGGCGGCAATCGCCACAATGGACAGCAACACCAGAAGCGCCGCATGTAGCAACGAACTCGGTCGGAGGTCCGAATCGTGCAACACTAGACGGAAAAAGAAGCCCAATGCGCCAAGCACAAGGGACAATCCGAGGTACGCCGACACCGTACCAAAAAAAAGCGGCATGAACCGAGCGCGAAAAGCAATAACCTCGCCTGTGCCCAGCGGTTGTAAACTCGGACTAGATGTCGCTTTCATAAGCCTGGCCCCGGAAAGAAAATAATGTCACCGCACCCGGAGTTGACGCCGGGTTCGGGTTCTGCGGCGTCAGGATTGGGATTCATTTGCTGGCATGTGTTGCCCAGCACAACCATACAAACACAGGCGACAGCGATTGCGCCCATTACCCACCACGAAAAATCCAGCATTGTTCCTGTACCCTGCAACAATTGGCCTAATTCGTCCATCCCCTTTGCAATGTCCCCGGGATCGACAACGCCCCAATCGAAATCGTCAAAAAGAAAATCTCCCTGTTGGATCGGTTGTGTCGTGTCTACTAGATTGTTACCGTTGAGCTGAATCGAAATCGCCGGTGTAGAGCGTGCCGTCGCCCGGGTTTTTGAGATAGACATATGTGTCTTCGGTCAGCGGCGCGGTGACCGCCGCCACTGCCTTGCGTAAGGTTTTCCAGGGATTCAACTCACTGCCATCGCCAGTTACATCGTCGCCACTTTTGGAATCGAGCCAGTAAGACGCCATTGAATTACTCCTTGTTCCATGTTGTGAGCCGAAGCTCGTTCATTCCATATGAGAAAATATCACTCCCCCCCTGGGGGCTGTCAAGAACTTTGTATGTATCCGTTTGTATCCGCTTACCGGCATACGCCAGCAGGTATGCCCGCGATGTCGCGAGTCGCCTGTTCGGGTTTGCCGATCCCAGTCCACCGCACGACGGGCGAGCCTTGTGTCGCCGCCAACGCGAACCGGCGCCCCTTCAGCAGATCCTTCGGCGGAGCCTCAGGACGACATGCGCCCACCGCCAGGCCTTGATTCCCCCTCTGCAACACGGAGGGGGTTGGGGGAGGTCCATCGTAAACAAGGCTCGGTTGCTCTTCGTGCGCGTCCCGACCTGTCCCCCTACTCCACCGTCACCCGCAGATACTGCACGCGGCCGGACAGCGTCAGCGGCACGTCGCCGGCGGCGGCGTCGCCCTGATCGGCGGTCGCGCCTTCCTGGTCGTACAGCGTCCATTGCCCGGTGGCGCCCGGCGGCAGCGGCACCTGCACCGCCGATTCCTCGTCGAGCTTCGGCGCGGCGTGCCACAGCGCGATGGTCCAGACGTTCTGGTCGTCGGCGAAGGCCAGCGCGTAGTCGCCGCTGGCCGCATCCCAACCGAGCGCGGCGCCCAGATCGCCGGCATAGCGCGAGTTGCCGACCGTCTGATGCGCGCCGAGCAGCGCCAGGAACGACGGCTTGGCCACCGGATCGCCGAGTTCGGGGTTGGTGTACAGCCCGAACCAGTCTTCGGTCGGGAACGAAAACTTGCCCGCTTCGTTTTCGTCGAAGAAGGTGTACCAGAAGTAGCCGGCCGCGTCGGCGGCGCGCGCCAGCAGCAGGCCGCGCGCGAAGTAGGCGCCTTGCCGGTCTTTGCCGATCAGCAGATCGGGCCAGCCCATTTCGGTCAGGTAGATCGGCTTGTCGCCGCAACCGATTTCGGTCATCAGCCCGCGCGCCTCGGCAATGCTGCCGCGCAGGTCGTAGTAGTGGTAGATGCCCCAGTCGATCGACACTTCCGGCCCCGGCTGCTGCAGGAAGGTGTAGGGGTGAATCGCCACTGCATCCAGGTAGTCGCAGATGTCCGGATGTGCCTCGCCGACGCGCGCGATGAAGTTCCAGATGCCGCGCGGGTCGAGCAGGTTCGGGTCGAACGCCGACAGCCCGCCGAGCATGACGACCGCTTCGTCGTCGGCGGTGTGGATCGCGGTGAACGCCGCCTTGAGCAGCAGGCCGTAGTGTTCGGGATTGGGGTCGGTCCAGAACGCCGAGGAGTTCTCTTCGTTCCAGATCTCGTACAGGTCGATCTGGTCGGCGTAACGCGCGGCCACCGTGCCGGTGAAGTCGGCCCAGTCGGCGGGCTGGATCTCGTTCGGCCCGCCCGGCGCGGCCCAGTCGACGGCGCGGGTCAACATCGCCAGCGGCGACAGCCCGGCGTCGGTCAACAGATCGACCATCACGTCGTAGCCGGCGAAATCGAACTCGTCGTTGGCCGGTTCGATCTTGTTCCAGTAGAAGCCGCGGCGCGAAGCGGTCACGCCGGCGATGACGCTTTGCTGAATCTCAAACTCGCGCGCCTCGTCGTATTCCGCGCCGGTGCTCATGTGGCTGGCGATGGCCGACATTTCGTCGATCGTGATGCCGGCGGGCGCCATGCCGTCGTACGGGCTGGGCGTGTCGTCGTCGGCGGTGTCGTCGTCGAGCGTATCGTCGTCGAGCGTATCGTCGTCCGTGGTGTCGTCGGCGGCGTCGTCGTCGGCCGAGTCGTCGTCGGTGGTGTCGTCATCGATTGCATCGTCGTCAGCGTGACTGTCGTCATCGTCGTCGTCGCCCGCACAGGCAAAGCCAGCCACCAGCAACGCCAGTGCCGCCAGCAACCAAAGTCCGCGTAGCCAAGTACCCATGATGTCCTTCTTTCGGCCAAATGCGGCCCGAGGCTAGCACAATGTCCGGCCGCGCTCCAGTTCGTCGTCCGGTAGTTTTGTAACGATCGGGCCGGAGAGAAATCACTCCTCCCTTAACCTTAGTAAAGTGCATAGTCGCTGTTCGCGTAGTTAGACTTCATCAACAAGCCCAACTAGACGAAAGCGTTCGACATAAATATTTTTCGGACCCCAAGCGTTGGCTTTTTTCGCCAATCCTCGTATGTAGTCGGCTTCTGGTTGTCGCTGCCGGACGCCGATGCTAGGATCGCCGGGTAACTAGGCACCGGAGCGGCGAACTCGTGAGCGATTTCATCGACCTGCACACCCATGCGGCGTTCGGTTTCGACGACGGCGCGAACACGGCGGAAGAGACGCTGGCAATTCTGCGCCTGGCCGCGGAAGCCGGCTTCGGCACGTTGGTTGCCACGCCGCACGTGATGATCGGCGTGTACGAGCACGAGCGCGAGGCGCTGGACGAAGCGCTGGCCGAACTGGCGCCAAATCTGGCCGAGCTGCCCGCGCCGGTGCGCCTGGTGCCGGGGGCGGAGTACTACCTTGACGAGAACTTCGCCGAGCTGCTGGAAAAGGGGATTCTGTTCCCGCTCGGCGCCGGCAAGTATGTGCTGGTCGAGCTACCGATGCTGCGCATTCCGCCGCAGACGAAAGACTTCGCGTTCAAGATGCGCATCAAGGGTTTCGTGCCGGTGCTCGCGCATCCGGAGCGCTATGCCGACGTCACCCGCCAGCCCGAACGCGCAGCCGAGTTGCGCGACGCCGGCTACCTGCTGCAGCTCAACCTGGGCAGCCTCGCCGGCATGTACGGCCGCGGGACACGCAAGGCGGCCGAATGGCTGCTGAAGAAAGACCAGATCGACTTCGTCGGGTCCGACGCCCACACGCCCAAGCAGGCCGAGCAGACCTACGGCGAAGGCATGGCGGCGTTGAAGCGCGCGATCGGCACTGAGCGGCTGCGCAAGCTGCTGGTCGACAACCCGCGCGCCATCCTGGCCCTCGACAAGTGAACCACGCGGCGCGGATCGCCACTCGACTGTCCGCTCCGCATTTTTCATTTTTCCATTTTCCTTTTTCATTCGGCACGCCGGAGGCCCGTTGACCCACACCCTTGCCGGCCAGATCAGCCGCATCGTCTATCGCCATGACGACGGCGACTACGTCGTCGCGATGCTAGCGCCGACCGGCGGCGGGCGCGAGGTAACAATCGTCGGCAAGCTGCCCGGCGTCGGCCCCGGCGTAACGCTGACCTGCACCGGCCAGTGGGACGACAACCCGCGCCACGGGCGGCAATTCCGCGTCGAGTCGTTCCGGCAGACGCCGCCGACCGGCATCGAGACGATCCGCCGCTATCTCGGCTCGGGGCTGATCAAAGGTATCGGCGAGACGATGGCCGACGCGCTGGTCGCTCGCTTCGGCGAACGCACGCTCGAGGTGATCGACCGCGAGCCGAAACTCCTCCGCGAAGTGCCGGGCATCGGGCCGAAGAAGGCCGCGTCGATCGTGGCAGCATGGAGCGCCGGCCGCGATCAGCGCGAACTGGCGCTGTTGCTGGAAGAAGCGGGCGCGCCGCTCGGACTGGCCGCGCGCATTCAACGCGTGTTCGGGGACCGCGCCGCCGAGCAGGTGCGCGCCGACCCCTACCGCCTGGTCGCCGAGGTGCGCGGCATCGGCTTTGTCACTGCCGACCGCATCGCGCGCGCGCTCGGCTTCGCCGCCGACGATCCGGCCCGGTTGCGCGCCGGCCTGTTGCACGCGCTCGAGGAAGCCGTCGGCGAAGGCAACACCGCCGCGGCCGTCGCCACGCTGATTCCGCGCGCGGCCGATCTGCTCGGCGTGCCGCTCGAGCTGGTGGACGTGCAGGTCGAAGCCATCATCGCCGCCGGCCACGTGCGTCGCGACGAGGACGAGGGCGAAGAGGTCGTGTCGCCCACCGGCCTGTGGTTGGCCGAGGCGAAGCTCGCCGCCGCCGTGCTGGCGACCCGGCGCGCGCCCAGCCGCTTCCGCGCCATCAACGGCCCGAAAGCGCTGGCCTGGGTGCAAGACCGCTTGCAAC
>CAZEDX010000037.1:7527-12876 GCA_964511015.1 uncultured bacterium
GGTGCTCGCCGCCGTGCGCGAACCGGTGACCGTCATCACCGGCGGCCCGGGCACCGGCAAGACCACCATCGTGCGCGCCGTGTGCGAGATCGGCGAGGCGATGAAGCGTCGCGTGGTGCTCTGCGCGCCGACCGGCCGTGCGGCCAAGCGCCTGGCCGAGGTGTCCGGCCGCGAGGCGAAGACGGTGCACCGCCTGCTCGAGATCAACCCCACGCGCGGCGGCTTCGACCGCAACAGCGAGCAGCCGCTGGAAGGCGACCTGGTGCTGTGCGACGAGGCCAGCATGCTCGATGCGCCGCTGGCGATGCACCTGGCCGAAGCGGTGCCGCCCGGCGGACACCTGGTGCTGGTGGGCGACATCGACCAACTGCCCAGCGTCGGCCCGGGCAACGTGCTGGCCGACCTGATCGCCTCCGAACGCGCGTGCGTGGTGCGGCTCGACAAGATCTTCCGCCAGTCGGCCGCCAGCCGCATCGTGCCCAACGCCCACCGCATTCGCGAAGGGCAGATGCCGGAAGTATCCGCCACCAAGGACAGCGACTTTTTCTTTCTGCGCGAGGAAGATCCGGTCAAGCTGCGCGAGCTGGTCGTCGACCTCGTCGGCCGCCGGCTGCCGCAAGCGTACGGGCTCGACCCACGCGAAGACATCATGGTGCTCTCACCGATGCACAAGGGCGAAGCGGGCGTGGCGCGGCTCAACGACGCGCTGCGCGACCGGCTCAACCCGCACGGCCGCGCGCTGAAACTCGGCGAACGGACCTACCGCGAGGGCGACCGCGTGATGCAGACGGCGAACGACTACGAGCGCGACGTCTACAACGGCGACCTCGGCCGCGTACAGCGGGTGTCGGGCGACGGCAAAGGGCTGCTGATCGACTTCGACGGGCGGCTGGTCGAGGCGCGCGGCGCGGAGCTCGACGACCTGGTCAGCGCCTACGCGGTGAGCATCCACAAGTCGCAGGGCAGCGAGTACCCGTGCGTCGTCGTGCCGCTGCACACGCAACATTACATTCTGCTCGCGCGCAACCTGCTCTACACCGCCGTGACCCGCGGCAAGAAGCTGGTCGTGCTCTGCGGCTCGCCGCGCGCGCTGCAGCGCGCCGTGACCAACGACCAGGCGCTGCGCCGCCGCACGCTGCTGGTCAAACGGTTGCGGGAAGAGAAACCGGGGCGGCTGGTGTGAAGGCACCAGGGATGACGCATGGGCCTGCCCTTCTAAGGTTACGGTACACATATCTCCGCGCCAGCGGCGGAGTAAAGCTTCGCGAACACGCCGTCGCCCGAGCCATCTTGTTGCCATGACTGCCAGACGATAACGAATCCGCCGTCGGCGGTTGCTACCACGTGCGGATCGGTCTGCGCCTCCGGTTCGTAGGTGTTCACGCGGAACTCGCCGCCCAGCATGTTGGCTTCGTCGTCGAATCGGCGGGCGTAGACTTCGCTTTGCAGGGCGTCGAGGTATTCGGCCGATTCCCACGTCACGACAAATCCGCCATCGACCACCGTTGCGGCCGCGTGAGCTTGCGCGCCCTCAGTCGTGGCGTTGACCAGTACCTTGTCACCCAAGGCGTTTCCTTGGTTGTCAAAACGCTGCAGGTAGACATCGTAGTCCACACTGTCCGACGTCATCTGCATCACAATCGCGTAGTCGCCATCGTCATTCACCACCACGGCGGCAACCGACTTCGTTTTCGCTGCGTCGTCGTTCACGGTGAATGGTTCATCGAGCGCATTGCCCTGCCAGTCGAATCGTTGCGCCACAATGATCGTCGCCTCTGACTGGTGTTCGGGTCCAGCCGCGATGAACCCGCCGTTCGAGTCAGCGGCCAACACTGAGATGTGCTCCAAATCGGGCAGTAAGTCGCCGGTTGCTGGAGTGCCGGTTTCGTCGAAGATCCGAAAGAACACGGTCTCACTCCAATCCTGCCAGGCGACAACGAAACGCCCCTCGTCGTCCATCGCCGCCGCCAACCGAACTGGGTTTTCATAGCTTCCTTCGACGACAGCAAAGATCTCGCCTAGCGGCGTACCATCGGCCGCGAAACGTTGCGCGTAGGGTCCCATACCTCCCGAATCGCCCATGGAATCCGCCTGCCAGATCAGAACGAAGTCGCCCGCGGCGTTCATTAGCGGCAACGCAGGGTAGAGGATATTGCTATCGGGCAGGTCAACCGGCTCGTCATCTCGGATTCGCGAACCGGTGGCGTCAAAGGCGTTCATCCAGAACGAATCGATCTCGTATTCGTCGCGGCACGAACCCTGCGCGTATTCCCAGGTGATCAGAAAATTGCCCGCCGCGTCGGCGGCAATATTCGACCCTGTTTGGAACATCTGGCTCGTCTGGCTGATCTGAATCTCGCAGCCTTCCGGTCCGTCGCCAATCACATCGTCGTCGCAGTTGCTGGCATCATAGGTATCGTCGTCGGAATCGTCATCGTTGCGAGCTGACGAGCCACCATTACAAGCAAGCGCTATCAAAACTGCAGAGACGAAAGCCATAACTCGCACCGCCCACAATTTTTCCCAAGCCATTACGAACCTCCAAAAAGCTCAGTGGTCAACGCCATTGTGTGCTGCCCAATAGTCCCATGTTGAAGACGAAACCCCTGCGTTAATTGCAGCGGTTCTCAGCCGAGAATAGACATTCGATGACGACCAATTGTGAGGGTTAGCAGCGTCCCAAATATCAAGAATCCCTGTTGTGCTAAGACCTCCATTTGTATTCATGTCCCACCAGAAAGCGAGCCAATCGTATTCAACTGATCGATCTTCAATGTCCGGCGTACATCTCGACTCGAGATAGTTGTGTCCTACAGTTAGCGCAGTTTCACAATCGTACATCACGCTGCTGTCGTAGGTGCCGTCGCGATCGAAATCAAAGGGAACGTGCCAGTAGTAGAACTGGCAGTCGTTTTCTGAGGTGTTATTCCAAATAACCGCTGCATAGTATTGGGCAAAACCCTCGACCGCGCCAGCAGTCTGATCTTCTTTGCTGTTAAGATGATGATCACTTCCACCATCATCAAAACAGGGATCAGCGTCTGCCGAATATGTTTTATAGGCACCAGAATCTTCGTCTCTTTTTCTTCCAACTTGGTGACCAAGTTCATGTGCCATAATAAATTTTCGGTTTCTTCCATTCGTATTTAGATAGACGCCGTTTGCACCGCTTGAGTTGTTGCCGTCTCCGTCAGGCGAGTTGAACAGCGTGAAGGTTTCGCCCGACAAGCCACCCGAATTCGAACCGATTGCGCGACCAGCCGCTGCGGCGATGTTGGACACACGCAGGCTTGAGAGCTGGTAAGTGTACGTATAGATTCCAGTCGCACTTGGAATGAAAGCAGAATCTACTACTTGATAGTAGCGAGTGTCGTCCTCATCGTTGTTGACTACTCGAACGTAATTCGCTCCCGGTTTGACCTTCGAATAAACTGTGATTCGGTAAGCGGCGTTTGAAGAAAGGTTCATGGGTCCAACACAGCCGGACGAAGCATTGACATAGCCATAGAAGTCCGTTTCGTTTTCATACGGACGATCAATTTGAACCTGGATGCCGTAAGCGATTTTGTCACTTGATGTGGTCCACCAATCGCCACCAGACGCGTCTGTGTAGTCAACCTCATATTGAAAGCAAAAGTATGTAAGATAATAAGCTGCGTTTGCTGCATCCGGAGCCATTGCCACTGCAACCGCTAGAGCAAATAGTACGGCAAAGCGACGATACATTTTCCAACAACCTCCTCCGTATCCACTGTTCGGTATCATTGACTGTCGTCCACGGTTTCGTGATCAGAAACAGGCCGAAACTCGTATATGCCTGAGCCAACCCCCTCAGAAATTCCGTCAATCGGCATTGCACTCAAGGAGTCGTGAAACGCCATACTCGCCGCCTCTGTGGTAATACCATCTGGGTATAGAAGATCTCGCGTTTCAATGTCGAAGACCTCGTGGCGGTCTTCTTCCTCACGCACGGCTAGACAACGAGATTCCAACAATTGTACAGGACCGATTGAAAGATCATCTTCGATCAGAGTTACCGAAGCACGGATGTAGGTTAGATAGTCCAATTGTCTCGAACCGAGGACCAGAGACGGACCGAGCGAAATTGGTATGATTACTTTTTCGCCCGGCGGGATTTCTGTAATCAAGCTCTCGAGTTGGACAGCAAGAACGCCAATTCTGGCGCGTGCTTCTACAAGCGAGAAAGCTTTTGTACTTCTTGCATTATAGATTACAACTGCGGTCACCGGACTAATGTTGTCTCTATTTAGAATATCCCATCCGTCGCTCTCCCAATAAGCGTATAGTCCATCACCAAGCCCCTCGTCGGTTTGCTCCTGGTCATCAGCGTCATGGACCAACGACGTCGCCGAGGGCGCGCTATATTCAACGCGGAAACACAATATGACCAGCATTGCAGAAACAACGACAAAGGAACCATAACGCAGTCGTGATATTGTGGGCATTTACTCCTCCAAGTACTAAGTTCGCCAAGCCTCCACAACAAATAATAGTATTCACTATGATCGGCTATTGTCAAGATTAGTATTTATAAAAGTCAGAAATATTTGAACAGCGCTTTGGTGTAGTTCATTATTTCGCTCTCCCGGCTCTAATCAGCCCTAGTCAAATCACCGATCTGGCATGTCCAAAAGGTGTGTTTGAATTTGTTGCAATCAGAAGTGTGTCGCACTACTGTCCAAAACGCTTGAGGGTACGGCATCTGGACAAGCTAAGTCATTGATTTCGTTAGGACTGACTTCGGTTAGATCGTTGAGGTCGTCGGTTCGATGAAAATACAGTTCAAGACAAGATGGACCTCGACGACGACAATGGCCATTCGCGAAATAGTTTGAAAAAGACCAAAACGGGCCTTCGACAAGGTGTAGACTCGCGCATAAATTGATTGCTGAAGGTTGCTGTTCAAGACAAATCCCCATTTTGTACAAGAGTGAGTGCGTCAAGACCCATTATGTCAAATCTCAACAAAAGGAATCTGATCGGTCTTTTTCATGCGGTTTCGGTCATTTCTGGTTTGGTTACATTCATCTGGCTGAGGATAAGATTGTCCTTGTCCCCCCAAACCTGCTAAAACAAAACCATCCCACACCGGAGGCGCGGCATGTCACTGACCGACAAAGTCAAAGGCCTCTTCCGGCCGCCGCCCGATCCGCGGCCGGGCATCACCCATTTCCGCGGCGAGGGCGAACTGGCCGGCGTGCGGCTGCACCTGCGCATCGAGCCCGACCACCGCGGCGTGCTGGTGGTCAACGCGGCGAAGATTCTGCACCTGAACGAGACCGCGGCCGAGATGGCCGAGATGATCTTGCAGGGCGTCGAGCCCGCGGC
>CAZEDX010000037.1:12886-32886 GCA_964511015.1 uncultured bacterium
GACCGACGTGCTGCGTCGCGACTACGAAGACCTGCGCGAGAAGATCATGACCCTCGCCAGCCGCAACGACATCTGCCCGGTCACCTACCTCGGCGTCGACCGCGTCGAGCCGTTTGAATCGCGCGCGACGGTGCCGCACCGGCTCGACCTCGCGCTCACCTACCACTGCAACAACCTTTGCGGGCACTGCTACGTCGCCCGGCCGCGCGAGGTGCCCTCGCTGCCGCGCGACCAATGGCTGCGCGTGATCGACCAGGCGTGGGAGCTGGGCGTGCCGCAACTGATCTTCACCGGCGGCGAGGCGACGCTGCACGACGACCTCGCGCTGTTCATCGCCAAGGCCGAAGAGCTGGGCCAGGTGACCGGCCTGATCACCAACGGCCGCAAGCTGGCCGACGGCGCGTACGTCGACAAGCTGTTCCGCGCGGGCCTCGACCACGTGCAGATCACGCTGGAAAGTCACGCCGCCGCCATTCACGACGCGATGGTCGGCGTGACCGGCGCGCACGCGGAAACGGTGCAGGGCATCCGGCACGTCGTCGCCGCCGGCGCGTACGTGCTGACCAACACCACGCTGTCGCGGCGCAACATCGCCACGGTCGAGCAGACGCTCGATTTCCTCGCCGGGCTCGGCGTGCGCAATCTGGCGATGAACGGCTTCATTCACGCCGGCAAGGGCGCGGCCAATCCGGACGCCATCCCCGAAGCGGAACTGCCCGACGTGCTCGAACGCGTGCGCGACGCGGCGCAGGCGCGCGAGATGAGCTTCCTGTGGTACACGCCCACGCAGTACTGCACCTGCAACCCGATCGACCTGGGCCTGGGCGTGAAGCAGTGCACGGCGGGGCGCTACAACATGTGCATCGAGCCCGACGGCTCGGTCATTCCGTGCCAGAGCTACTATGAAACGCTCGGTAACTTCCTGGCCGACGACTGGGCGAAGATCTGGAACGACCCGCGCCTGGTCGGCCTGCGGGAGCATACGTGGGTCGACGAGAAATGCGCGGCGTGCGGCGACCTGCAGGTTTGCGGCGGCGGCTGCCCGCTGTACCGGAGGTTGACGGAACAGTGACCAACGATCGCCTCGCCGCCCAACTGGCCCATCACGAACATCAGTCACACTGGACCGAAGCGATCCGTCAGCACGTCTATCGCCAGGTGACTGTCGGCACGCGGCGGCGCGCGCTCGACGTCGGCTGCGGCGGCGGCTGGCTGGTCGCGGAACTCGCGGGCAAGGTGCGCGAGGAAGCGATCGGATGCGACGTGAACCCCGATCTGATCGCGGCGGCGCAGGCGCGATATCCGGACCGGCGTTTCGTCGCCAGCGAACCGCGGCACCTGCCGTTCGACGATGCGTCGTTCGACCTGGTCGTCTGCCACTTCACGCTGCTGTGGGCGGAAGACCCGGTCGCGCTGCTGGCCGAGATGAAGCGCGTGCTCGCCCCCGGCGGTGCGGTCGCGGCGTTGGCCGAACCTGACTGGGGCGGCTACCTCGAATGGCCCGACCTCGGGCTGCGCGCGCTGCTTTGCGCGGCGCTGGCGGCGGAAGGCGCGGACCCGCTCGCCGGCCGGCAACTGCCCGAGTGGTTCGAACGCGCCGGGCTGCACGCGACGGTAGGCATCAGCGGTGGGCCGTGGCTGCCCGACGAAGGCGGGCTCGACGCCGCCTGGGCGCATCACCGCCTGACGCTGGCCGGCTTCGTCGACGAGAAGAAGCTGCGCCGCCTCGAAGCGCTCGACCGCCGCGCGTTGCGCGAAGGCCGCCGCCTGTCGCACCTGCCGTTGTGCTGGGCGGTGCACACTTAGTACACCTTTCGGGTGAAACAAAAAGAACCAAGACACCAAGTTCACCAAGAAGGGACTATTGGGGCCTGAATAAAAACTGCCCGTCTTTGCGTCTTTGTGCCTTGGTGTTGAATTCCGAAAGGGTCAGCGTTTCCGCAGCCGGAACACCAGTTCGATGCGGTCGTGGGCTTCGACGTCGCCGAGGCTGTCGACGCCGGCCGCGAGTACTACGAAGCGTTCTGGTGCATCCTGGCCCGGCGGCTGTCGCGGGTGAAGCTCGAGGCCGACTTCGCCAGCGAGGCACTGACCAGCGTGCCGCGCGTTTTACGCAACCCCGAATCGGGTACCGGCCAACTCATTGCCGGCGACCGTCTGCTCGCCGCCGACGGCCGTCCGTTGGACAGCCTTTGGCCGCTGATGCTCGTGCTGCTGGCGAAGCAGCCGGGCGACCCGTTAACCCTCTCCGTGGAGCGTGTCGGGAACACCATTAACCAAACGGTTAATCTGCTCGGGAACGACGATCCGAACCTCATTCCGCTGGCCGGAATACCCACGCCGCAGCGGCGCACTGTCAGCCCGACCGACCTGTCGCCGGAACCCGATCTGCACGACCTGCCGCTGGACGAATAAACCACTGTTACCACCCCCTTCTGGAGGCCACTGACCATGCCCAAAAAGAAAGCCAAACGCGACGTCGAAAAGGCGTATCCGAAACATCTGTTCATCGCCAAGCTGCGCCGCCTGGCCGACGCGCTGGAAAGCGGCAAGACGTTCCGCCTGCAGGTCGCCGGCGTGCGCGTCGCCGTGCCGCAAAACGCGGTGATCAACATCGAGCACGAATGCGAAGACGGCGCGGAGGAAACCGAGTTCCAGATGAAGTGGGAAAGCTAGGGGGCAGACCGCGGCGGCCTGCCCCGTGAATACCGTCCGGCGCTACTTGGCGTTGCGCACGCAGCGCACGCAATCCTCGGCGTATTCGACCGTGTCGTAGTTCAGGTGGCCGTCGACGAAATCGACGATCCACTGGAACGGGTCTTCGTTGTCCTCGAGCTTGGCCGCGGTGGCGGACCACACGATGTCGCAGTGGTCGTCGCCGCCCGGCAGGTAAGGGTTGATCTCCTTGGGCAGGTAGTAGCCCCACGGATGCGTCCCTTCCCACGAAACGCACCCTTCGCACATGGCATTGAGACAGTCGTCTTCCTGGGTGCAGGAAGTGGTTACGTCACACTCGCCGCCGGTCACCGTGAGCGGGCAGCCGCGGACCAGCGAACGCAGTTCGTCGATGGTCGGCACCCGCCAGTCGTCATGGCCGCCAAGTTCCAGGTTGGCGCAATAGTTTTGCGCCTGTTCCCAGCTCAACTTGGCTTCCGCGTTCACCTGCCAGAGCAGGTCCGTCTCGCCGTCTTTCCAGGTGTCTGCGAACTCCAGTTCCTCGTCGCAATCGTAGATACATTCGCCGTAGCACAGATTGTCGGTGACCATGCATTCGCGCGTGCAGCTCAGCCAAGACGAGCTGTGTTCGGCGAAACGCTCTTCGCACCGCGCCCGGCCCTCTTCCTCGTCGAGCGGACCGCCCATCTGGTCGAGGTTGGGCAGGTCACAGCGGTACAGGTATTCGACATAGGTTTCGCAGAACGACTCGAGCGCGCCGCCGCCGTCGTCGTCGTCGTCATCACCGCACGACGTGACCATGATCAGACCGAACAGAATCGCCATTGCCGTCAACGCACAAAGGGGTACAAATCCAAGTTTCATGATTACCCTCCTGGCAAAGATACTACCTCGATTCGCCAAAGAGGGTCAAATCGAGAGGCGGGAGAACCTAGGTTCGGGCGCCGGGACCCTTCACTCAACCGACAGGATGAACCGGATCGCAAGGATTCGCCGGATCCGGAGTTCTTTCTAACGGATCGCATCGGACCGGCAGAATCGTCTTCGCCCTCTTCACTCTTCCGCGACTCCAACGTCTCGCCTTTGTTTACCGCGTGGCTCGTTCTATCGCCTTACGGTCGAGTTCGACGCGCGCGGTCCTTCGCAATTCGAGCATCAATGCATCGTAGCGTTGTCGGGCTTCGGTGTAGATCAACCGTTTCTTGACGAACACCCGGTAACGCGCGAAATCCGCCGGTGAATGGTTGGGGTAGTGGTCGGCGAAGTATTGTCGCGTCTGTTCTTCGGTCACCAGAATTTGGGCGTAGACGTTTTCGTCGAGGTATTTTCGAACCACCTCTTGACGTATTAGGCCGGATCCGTACTTGCCGCGCGCGGTCTGATAGATGAGTTCCGCATTGACCGCGTCGTCGACAACCTGTTGCACCAGCTTTTCGAACGGCATATTCGTCCGCGTACCGCCCGCCTCGCGCAGGTTCTTTTTCAGATCGGCGATCGACAGGGGCTGGCCGTTGACCCGAGCAAACACACTACTTGTATGATCCGCACATCCGACTGTGAATAAGACAGGCACGATGAACAACAAAACCTGCCACAAGAAACAACGCAATTGGCTGTTCCTCACTTGCCGTGGTCCCATTCATAGACGAGGAACTCAACCGGCAGATCCGTTTTGTCGAGGGTCACAAAATGATAGGGCGTCTGCGTATCGGCAGGCCCATCTTCGTGACAGGAATTCCAGTACACCAGCGCCGTGATCTTTTCGCCGTCGTTATAGACACCACAGATTTCGATGGAACTGCACAATCCTTGGGCCGAGTACCCTACCGCTCCCAGAACCATCGATTCGTCGAAATCGATCTCGCAAACGGCAATATAGTCCGGTAAAGCGGCCTCCAGTTCTGCTTGGCTGGTAATCAACAGTGTGTGGGGCTGCGGGTCGACCATGTAGTCTTCCCACTCGGCGTCAGCACTGAACATGTTTTCGCCGTCGCAAATAAGAGTCGCAATCGAAACCTGCTCGCCCAAACCATCACGTGGAATCTCTTCACAGCTATTGATCACCGTATCGTCATCGATATCGTCGTCGGTGTCGTCGTCAGCGTCATCGTCCGAGTCGTCGTCAATATCATCGTCGGTATCGTCATCGCCGTCGTCGTCCAGGTCGTCATCGGTGATATCGTCGTCCACAACGTCGTCATTGCTCGCGCACGCGGAAAGGGAGGCGAGACCAACGAACAACGCCGAGAGAAGAGCCAACACCACCAAGATCACTGCCTTGCCGTACAAAGCAGCCTTCACTTCCCGTGGCTCCATTCGTACACCACGAACTCGATGGGCAACTCTGTCTTGGCGATGGTCACAAAATGGTACGGCGTTGCCGTTTCGGTTGGTCCGTCTTCGCTACAGTTGTCATAGTACACCAAAACCGTTCGCGTGGTGGGGTCATCGTAGACATCGCAGATTTCGATCGAGCTGCACAACCCAAGGTTCGAATAGCCGATTGCTCCGACGATCATCGACAACTCGAAATCCACGTCGCAGGGCAATTCGTATTCCGGAAAAGCGGCTACCAGTTCTTCCTGGCTGCGGATCACCAACGTAATCGGATGTGGTCCGTGCATATAGTCATCCCATTCATCATAGTCAACGAACATCTCTTCCCCGTTGCAGACAAGGGTTTCCATCGACACCTGCTCGCCCAAGCCATCACGTGGGATCTCTTCACAGCTATTGATCACCGTGTCGTCATCGACATCGTCGTCGGTGTCGTCGTCCGAATCGTCATCGAGATCATCATCGTTATCGTCGTCAAGATCGTCGTCGTTGTCGTCATCGAGGTCGTCGTCGGAAACGTCGTCGTCGTCGCCGGCACAGGCCGCAAAAAAGATGAGACCAGCGGTCATTGCCGAAACGAGAATCGTTATCGCCCACATCACTGCCTTGCCGTTCATGGCGTATCTCCTTTCTACCGGTAGAACAGGTAGAGGTCATCGCCCGAGCCACAACTGTAGCACGGACCTTCGGGATCGTCGCGATCGAGGTCTTCCCAAAAATAGGCCCAGTAGATCGTCCGCTCGTAACCTGTCGGCACGAAATCGGCCGTGATCACCAATTTGTAGGGTTTGCCGCCGACGAAATCGTCGAAATTCGCTTCGTTGTCGTCACGAATGAATTGGAGCTTCTGGTCTTCGTCGCTGGTATGGGTTTCGCAGATCCAGACACCAAGGTTCAAGTAGCAGAGTTTGGCTGAGATCTGGGCGTTGTAGGGCCAGACTCCGGTGTTCGGTTCCGGCCACCACAGCGCTGCTTTCAGGAAGTTGACATCATCGTTGATGCTGCCTTGCGGATTGGACTCGGGGCCCAGGTATTGCGTGTATGTTTCCCCGTCGGCCAAAGAAACATAGCCGGTTTGCCAACGCCATGGTGAATCCATCCCTGCGTCCGTGGGCAGGCGAAGCCGCAGCCGGCCGGCACCGTATTCCGGCGAAAAAGCGTCGTCGCCGGTAGTGGTGCTGTTCTTCCGGTCGCCGAAGTTGAGCATGTTGGCGAACAGCCTACCGGGTTGGTTCGCCGCGGTCTGACCAAGATAGTAGATCAGGAAATCTTTAAATTCCGCTGCCGCGCCGGCGACGACCGGAGCGGCGTTGCTGGTGCCCTCATAACCGTTTGTGCAATCATAGCCATTGACACCGCCGTCGACGTCATGTCGCGCCCAACAACACTGGTCCGCAGGGGCCAATATGTCGGGCTTGATTCGTCCGTCGATGGTTGGACCGTTGGCGCTGAGTGCGAATCGCAAGCCTGTGGTATCAAACGTCGTGTTCGGCTGGTCGCCATCGGCATTGTACGAACCGACAGCAAAAACCCCGGAGGCACCAGCCGGCGAGAGGACACGTGCCTCCGCGCAAGGACAGTATTGACTCGGCGGATCCGTGGAATCGGCGTTGTTGCCTGCCGCATTAACGAAAAAAATGCCGTCTTCATACGCGGCGTTTGCCGTGCCTGATTGTGTGTCCAGGCCTCTTGATTCGGTAGTGGAAGGGCATTCAGAGTAAACAACCTCGCCTCCGCAAGTGCGGCCAGAGGCGCTCCCCATCGACACGCTCAAGATGTCGACGTTCTCGGCGATAGCCGCTTCGAATTCGTCGACGTTATTGTGCGCTGGCCCGCCGGCGCTGATCAGACAGAACTCTACCTCCGCGGCGACTCCCGAGCGCCGCAAACGATCGGTTGTGGACGCGTAGTAGGAATCCTGCCCGTCCATCAGGTCTTGGCCGATGATGCCGACCATTCGTGTAGCATGTGAATTCTGCTCGGCGTCTTGGTTGACCGTCCCTTCGATACAGTTACCGAGATCGCAGTCGTATTGGTTGAAGACCCTTGTTCCGCTAGTGCTCTCTTTGAAGGAGTAGTGATTGGTGTTGAAGTAGGTGGAATCGACAACGCCGACGTAGATGTCGGTGCAGGCGGTACGGCCGCTACTGCGGGCGCCCTGGAAATTAAGGCCGCTGTGGGTAATGCGGAAGAATTCGGTTTGCGTGACCTTTCGCAAGTCTTCGAAATAGACGTCTTGTATTTGCGGTTCGGATGTCTGGTGAACCAACAACACATCGTCTCTTTCGGCAATATCTTCAACGGCCCAAACTGGGACCGCCGCATACAACGCGTTCACGGCCCAGTGTTGACTGAGGACTACACCGTCGTTTGCTTCAACGAATTCGACGATGGGGGCTTGAAGACCCTCGAAATGGGTGATTCGTTCATCAATGGCGTCGAGACGATTGATGTAGGCGTCCCAAGTAAAACCCGGCAAGCCGGAGTCGAGGTCGATATCCACCCGAGGTAGGGCGAGTTTCGGTTGTTCCGCGTGTTGGATGGCTACGGTGACCTTTTCATCCGGGTCCATGTTCTTGAGTTGTTCGGCAAAATCCGGATCTATTTTGTAGGGTTCTTCGACAGGCAGCACATCGGTATGCGAATCGATCACGGTTTGAATATATTTCTCGTTGGCCCCGGCCTCCTTGAGCGCTTCGACGCGTTTTTCCCAAGAGACGGTTTCAATGTCGGCAGCCTCGATAACACTGTTCACGACAAACGAGTGTTTATCGCCGTCGTCGGGTTGCGTGTCTTCCACACTGTCCACCACCGCATATACCGTTCCGTCGGGGCTGCGTGTCGAGTCGAATAAAAATAGTTTTTCGCCGTTGGCCTGTTCGATCCATGGGTGGCCAGTGACTGTTTCGCTCAACAACTCGTTGTCGGAACTGAAGACCCGCTGTAAACGGTAGACTTCCTGTTCATCGGTCTGAGCTACAACCATCGTTGCGAAGGCCAAAACAGACACTACGAAACCGGCAAGGACCTTTTTCTTCACGTGTGACTTCCAAACTTTGTCCCAGTTCATCAATCCCATCAAGAGACATACACCTTTCTTTTTTATTGTCAACCGTCTTGGTTTGTCGCGTTTGAGACCAGGTGAGGGCACATTGACCGGGTCCGCCCATTGGCGACCCTATGCTTACCGCTTTCGCAGCCGGAACACCAGTTCGATGCGGTCGTTGGCCGGCACCTCGCCGATACCGTCGATAACGCGCGTCGATTTCCAGGTCAGCACGAAGTGGCTTTCGATGGGCATGCCGAGGTCGAGGTCGAAGCGGCCCTGGTAGACCGCGTCGGTGAATTCCAGCGACTTGGTGCGTTCACCCTGCACCACCAGCCCCAGCGCCGGGGTGGTGCGCGCCGCGCCGGCCTGCCGGCCCGAGCCGGTCAGGTAGAGCAGCGAGCCTTCGCGCCGCATGAGGCGCACGTTCATCTCGACCGGGATGAAGCCGGTCATCGGCGGGAAGACGCCGAAGTCGCCGCGCCAGGTCCAGGTCTTGGTCTTGCGCCAGTCGCCGCTGACGAACGTGGTCATCCAGGTCGGCGGGTTTTTCGGCAGGTGCGGATTGGGGTAGAGGGTCAGCCCGCGCACGTTGCGACTCCACTCGTCTTCAGTCAGAAAGTTTTCGGGCGGGGTGAGGCCGCGGAAGTCGCGCAACCAGCGCCCCTCGGCATCGACGACGACATGCAGGCCTTCGTCGACCGCGCCGGTGATGTAGCGCGCGCCTTCGGAGTGGTCATCGACGTCGCGCGGATGGCTGCCCCACATCTCGACCGAGTAGGCCGGCTGGCCGAGCGCGGTCAGCACCGACTGGCCGAAAACCGGGCGTAGTGACAAGTGGGCCGCGCCGTCTTCGCGCACCGCAATCACCCGCAGGTCGTAGCGCGCCGACGACGCACGCGTCATCGGCCGCTCGGCGGCGGTCAACGGTTTGTGTTCGATCGTTTCGGCGAGCGATAACTCGAAGGAATTGCCCGCCTTGAACTTGTAAGCCGGATCGGCCGGACGGACGGGCACGGGTTTGGCGCAAGCAGCCAACGCGATAACCACCAACAGCAACAGGAACGCGCGTTTCATGTTCACCTCGTGGACTTCCAAATTACCAGAATCCCTTCGGTTGAACAGACCCTCTTCCGCATCAGAAACCAGGGGTCACTGGTCCGGCGTTAGTTCGTACATCACCCATTCGCGGGGGGCCAGTTTAAGGGGTATATTCACCGCCCGGCCGCCCTCCACGCGCTCGGTCGTAAGCACCCGCGCGGCGGCATGCGCCAGATCGATCCGACGCACGATGGCGGCGGTCATGCCGTAGGTGCGCGGATCGACCACCAGATTGCTATTTACCGTTTGGTTAGTTGCGTTCGCGAGCAGCAGCGCGACGGTGTTTTGGGTGGGGTGCCGCCAGGCGGTATGAATGACCGCCGACCCCGTCCAGGTGCCCGCATGGCAGGCGCGCGGACCGCTGATCGACGAGTAGTAGTCGTAGCTGTACGACACCGGCGGCGGCGCGGGGTCGAGCACGGCCGGTGGCTCCATCCGGCCCATGGTCAGATAGGGCGTGGCCGGCGAGGCGACACGCAAGGCAATGGCCTCACGAAGATAGTCCAGCTTGTCCGGATCGGCGCGGCGTACCTCGTCGCCGTAGGTCCAACCGCGCGGCATCTGATATCCCTGCCCCCAACTGGTCTGGAACGCGCAGGGGGTCTGGCCGGCGCAAGGGGTGGCATCGGGGTCGATGTTCGGCAGCCAGTCTACGCCGGTGTTGAAGTAGATCAGCTCGACCACACCGCCCCACAGATACTCGCTGGCGGTGACCCAATAAAACGCGTCGCCGACGTCGAAGCTGATCTGAATCTTCCCGCCGGTGCGTAGCGCGCCGAGGTGGTGTTGCAGATAGGCCAGCAGTGGCACTTCCACGCCCGTGCCCTCCATCAGCCAGCGGTTGAAGTTGAGGAACGCGCTCGGTTCGCCGACGTCGTCCGGTATGCGGTCGCGGTAGGGGCCGACGCCGCCGGCGCCCAGGTGCCAGAAGTCGACCAAATCGACATAGACCTCCGGCGGATTCTCGACGCCGTAGCGGAACCCACGCGGATTGGGTGTGCCGACAGCGAGATCCAACGCCTCGCGCGCTCCCTCGACGACAGCCCCGCCCGCGCCGGCCGGGTGGCCGTGCTCGTAGCCGGCTAGCGCAGCGTAACAGTCGTGGTTGGCCACGCCGAGGCCGAGGTCGAAGTACAGCCCATCCGCCGCCGGAGCGAACAGATTGACCAGCAGCTTGTCGCGCCAGTGGTACCAGTCGATGGTCATCGGATCGGCGACGCACAGCGTGTACCCCGCGCCCGGGTAGCGCGGATTCCAGTAGATGAATCCGCCGGGGTCGCCGAGCGGGCCGTACTGCACGTGCTCGATCCACGGCGCGCCGATCTCGTCGGCCGCAGCGGCGAAGCCCTCCCACCCGTTGTAGCCGGAATGCACGAGTTGGTCGTACAGGAACGGCATGGCGTAGTCGCCACCCGCGCGCGCGGCGGCGTAATTGTCGGCGGTCGCGCCCTGCAGCGGCGACCAGTACGCCTCATCCCACGCGGCCTGGTGAAACGCGGTGAACTGCTCGAGTTCGGGCGCCCCCATCGGGTGGAAATCCCACCCCAGCACGTAGAGCAGCCGGGCCGCGTCGATGCCGTCGACGAGCGCTTCGTGAAAGGCGGCGATCCAGGCTTGTTGGTCCTCGCGCGCGGACAGGCCGAACACGCTGGCGCCGACGCGTTCGAAAAATTCGCGTTCGGCCGGCGCGCGTTGCGCGATGGGGTCCGAAGCCCACACCTGTTGGTCGGACCACTGGCGGTAGATTTCCGCCGCTTCGGTCCATTCGCCGGTGTCGAGCCAGCGCAGCACCACCGGGTACGGCGGTTCGTACACGCCGGCGCCGGCGACGTCTTCCACATCGGGGTTCTCGTGCGTCACGTCCAGCGTGCCGACCACGCCGTCGAGCGAGCCCGGCCGCCCGCGGTCGGACAGGCCGAAGAATTTCACGCTGAAGGTGTCGTCCGGCGTGTAGACCAGCAAGCCGCCGTCGCCGGGGTGCAGATAGGCCATGAGCTGCGCCATGGTTTCGTGGCCGTCGGGGTAGCGCTGGTTGGCGAGCGCGTAGGGGTCGGGGCCGTCTTCGATCAGGCGCTTGAGCGGGTCGGACAGCAACAGCCCGCCTTCCTTCGAGCACAGGAACTGGTCGCTGGCGCCGTCGCCGTTGAGCGGGGCCAACCCGGGCAGAATCGGGTAGCGCACGCGGTAGGTCAGGTGGTTTTGGCGCGGGTAGACGCGCACCGTCGCGCGCAGCTCGGGCAGCTCTTCACTCACGCGCCACTCGACTTCGATCTGCGGCAGCGGCCACAGGTAATTCCAGCGCAGCACGAGCTTGGTCGCGGTCTGGGTGATGATCGCCGGCGCGCGCTCCGGCAGGTCGAGCGTGACGATCTCGAGTTTCTCCGGCTGCAGCGGCTTGGCGCGGATCTCCTCGATCTCGACCGGCGGCACGTGCGCCGTGTGCCGCTCGGGGTCGAGCAGCGACCGGACCGTGCCCAGATGCCGGTCCTCGACCTGGACGATGCGGCCGGTGTCGCGATCGAAATAGATCGCCGCCTGGTCGTTGCCGAGGGTGATGGGCAGCCGTGCGTGAGCAGTGGGCAGATCGGGGTCGGGCGTGGCCGCGGACTGGCCGGCGACGAGCGCGTCCGGATCGGCGGGTGCTCCGCAGGCCACCAAAGCCATGCCGAGCAGAACACACCACCACCCCGCGCCGCGTCGGAGCATACGATACTCCCTTGGCCTGCCTTGCCCCCCGGTCAATAGGATAACTGATCAGGCCACAGGGTCAAGGAGGAAGGGAGGCTTTAGGCTGGAGGCTGTAAGACGGAGGCGATCGGAAAGTGAAGAGTGAAAAGTAAAGAGTGAAGAGTTGGCGGCTGCAGGCTGAAATCCTTTCATAGATCCTTCGACAAAGCCTCGGGACGACACACTTCCCGTGGCGTTTCCGTTCCGGGTTCCAACCGAATCCAATCTACGGCCTCCAACCTACCGCCTTCCCCTTCCTGCTCCGTTGCTTTTCCCCCCTGGCGTATTACGATAAGGCCGTCAACCGAGGAAACACATGCCGGAAGCGCACTATGCGATCCACGATCTGCTTCTGGTCCGCCTCAGCGGGCCGGAGGGTCAGTTCGTCAAAATGGACAAGGAATACAACTATTACCGTGTTCCGGCGGCGCCGCCCGGCCGCGCGGTGGACATCGATTTCAGTCTGCACCCGTTCGCCAAGCCATCGCTGGCCGGGGCGCAGACGGTGGACAAGAAGTACCACGTCGACGACATCGGTTTGTTTGCGTCGGACCGCTACAAGGTCGCCTTTTGGAAGACGTTGATCGAAGGTCTGGACCGGCCACAAACGCTCGTCCGCTTCGCCGGCAATGCCTGGTCGATGGTGATCGTGGTGAAGCTGTTCCTCGAGCCGCTGATCCGCTTGAAGATCACGCTGGCGGGCAAGGCGATGGTGCATTCGAGTTGCCTGACCGACGGCCAACGCGGCTTCGTGCTGGCGGCGTCGCCAAGCACCGGCAAGACGACCACGCTGCTCAACTGGCTGACGGCCGGTCACCCGTTCGTGTCCGACGAATACACCATTCTCGATGACGACGGCGTGTGGGGTTACGTGACGCCGTTCCGCTTCCATGCGCACAACCTCGAGATGAACCCGATTCTGCAGGGCATGCCCGAGGCGGCGAAGCGGCAGATCCGCTGGCGCACGGCGCTGCTCAAGCTGAGCGGCGGTTACGGCGACGTCACCTACAACATCGGCGTGCGCGACGCGCTGCCGCAGGTGCCGGTCGCCGCGCGGGCGCCGTTCACCAGCATGTTCGTCATCACGCGCGCCGACGTGCCCGAGCCGCGCGTGCGCACCGACCGGCGCGACGACGTGCTGCGCAAGCTGCAACTGATCAACCAGTACGAGTTCCGGCAGTTTTCGCACTACCTCAATGCCTGGTCGTACGTGCACCCGCGGAGCGTGGTCGCGCGCTACTACGACATCGAGCGCGAGAACCTCGAACGCGTGCTGGCCAACCGGCCGTGCTTTGAGATCAACGTGCCGGGCAACTACACCCGGCGCACCTACGGCGAATTGATCGAGTTGCTGCAGCGGCTCGACGCCTAGCCGGCGCTTCCCCCCCATGGCGAACTTTCCAATTTGACAGCCGTGTTCTTTCGTGTTCCAACTGAGGTCTGGGTCGAGTCGGCCAGGCAGGAGGCCGACATGTGTAGGCAATCTCTGCTCCTCATGACGGTTTTCTTCACGACAGTGGTGGTGTGCGCTCCCGCCTTCGGCGCATGGCACTTCGACCAGGCCTATGTCCACCAAGAGCCGGAACTGCTGCCCGGCATGCCGATCTGGGTGGATGAAACGGTCGGACATTCGTTCCTGGCGTTGTACGACCGGCCGGGTCTGTGGCTCGCCCGCTGTTCCGACGCCGATTGCGTTTCCGAACCGGTCGATGCGGGCGCCTTCTCTGTTCGACCGGCGTACCTGTTCACCGACGACCTCGGCCTGTACGCGCTGTACTACGACCATGCCAGCGACGAAACAATGGTGGCGCGGCCGGGGGATGATGGCTGGACGATTGCGCCGTTCGTGTTGCCGCAGGAATGTGCGCAACTGGTTTCGGCCACACTGCAGCCGAACGGCGAACTGGGGTTGTTGTGCCTCAACGCCGCCGACGCGCTGTACCACTTCTATCAACAAGACGGCGAATGGTCGTGGGATCAGCTCGACTGGTATTCCGACGACGTGACCCTGTCCGGCCAGTCGTTGACCTACACCGCCGACGGCGTGCCGCATATCGCCGCGACGTTCCATACCGAGACGATGCTGTTTGTGAACCACCTCTATCAGGACGGCGGCTGGTGGGACACCGAAACCATTACCTCGTGGCTGATCCACCCGTTTTCCTTGCCGGCCGAACCGAGCATCGTCGCCAACCAGAATGATGAACTGCTGGTGGCCTGCTACCCGCATCTTTACACCTTGCCGGTCGCTTGGGTGCGGCAAGGTGGCGACTGGAGCCAGGTCGAGTGGAGCTACTACGACAAGAGCAATAAGGATCTCGACCGCGCCATGCTCGGCTCGGTGGGCGTCGACGACAATGGTGCGCTCTTCTTCTCCACCGCGTATCGCTACTATGAAAACTGGCCCAAGGATTTCATTGTCTACTTCCATGGGTGTTCGGTCTACGCCGACGGTGAAAAGGATTGCCTGTTCAGTGAAGTTCTGCAAAACCCGTATCCGGGTTACGAATACCCCTGGTCCGACGTGCAAGCCGCGCCGCACGATTCCAGCCGCATGCTGGCCGCCGGGGGGGGAACGAAAACCTGCCTCCGGTGCTCGTCTATCACCACGGCCATACGATCTACTTGACGATCGAAGAGGCGGCGCTGCTAGTCGACTGGCTACCGTTGGCCGTGGCGGCCCGCCCCGCGGACGGCGGCCTGGCGGCGTATCTCGCCGTGCACGTGTGGGGGAACTGGACCGGCTTCGAACATGGTTGGAACCGCGTGTTCGATCGCCGGGAATCGCGCTGGGCGATGCTCGACGACTACTATAGCGGCGACTGGAAAGCCGGTTTGCCGGGAGCCAAATCCCTCACCCGTTTGCGGCCGGTCGCGGCGGCAACCACCGAAGGCCTGTTCGTCATCGACAACGACATGCAAGAGGGCGCGTTGCTGCATCACTACCCGCCCGGCGGCGAGCCCACCTACGAAGTGCTGAGCAGCGAAACCCTGTTCGGCGGTGAAGCCGCCATCGCCGTCGACGGCGGCGATCTGGCCATCGCCTGGGCCGCGCTCGACAGCGAACTCCGCTTCTCCCGCCGCCCGGCCGGCGGCCCGCTCGGCGCGTCGGCCGTGATCGCCGAGAACGTCACGCCGGCGGTGGGCGCGGCGATCTGCGATGACCACCTGGCGCGCGTGGCTTACGGCGACGGCGGACAGGTGCGCGTCGGTGTAGAAGGCGATCCGTTCGTCTGGGAAACCGTCGACGATCAACATACGCCCGACGGCCTGACGGGCCTCACCTGCGAAGCGGGTGGTTGGTTGCACGTCGTCTACGACACGGACGAAGGTCTGTACCACGCGGACAACGGCGCCGACGGCTGGTCGCTCGAACTGGTCGATGCCGATCTACGGCTGGAAGGCGCCGCGCCCGACGCCGATGGCCGGCCCTATCTGGCGGTCAGCCATGCCGACGAAAGCGAAGTCGGGCTGCTGCATCTGACCGGCAGCGGGTGGGAATACGAAACGCTGGCGACCGCGCCGTATCTGCCGCGCATGGGCATCTGGTCGTCGGGCGACGACCTCGTCGCATGCTACGTGCCCCACCGTTACGTCGAGTGCGTATCCACCCAACCGCTGGTCGGCGAAGGCGATGACGACACCAGCATCGACGATGACACGGTCAGCGACGACGACACGGCGGATGACGACACCATCGACGATGATGCGGTGGATGACGACAGCGATGATGATGTCGACGACGACAGTGATGACGATGCCGACGATGACAGCGACGATGACGCCGGCGATGACGATGACGCTACCGTGCCGCCGCCGGCCGACGACGACGACGATTCAGGTCACGGCGGTTGTTGGTAGCCGCGGCGTCAGCGGCGGCGATCGGAGCGCGCGCAACGGATGCCGGTAAAGTAGGCCGATACCACGCGAATGGCCCAGTTTCGCGCGGCCACGCGCATCTGCGCCGGGTCGTGCGCGAACCAATGACTCCCTTTGAGCAAACCGAACACGCGGCTTTGTTGCCGAATGTCTTGCGACTGCACCCACTCGGCAACGTTGCCGCCCATGTCGCACACGCCGTAGGGGCTGCGGCCGTGGGGGAAAGAACAGCCCGGCGCCAATGTCGGATAGCCGTCGGCGAGCCAGGGACGATCCGGCGGAACCGGCGAATAGGTTGGCAAACCGGTGGATGGCTTCTCGCCGTAGTTGCCGCG
This sequence comes from uncultured bacterium, assembly GCA_964511015.1. GTDB lineage: Bacteria > Lernaellota > Lernaellaia > Lernaellales > Lernaellaceae > FEN-1099. The sequence continues at coordinate 28,988 of CAZEDX010000037.1, forward strand.
CAACACAGCGCTCTCGCCCGGCGGATCTTCACCCCATGGGTAGCTGGCGGCGGATTCGCCCCGCGCCGCGCGCGCCCATTCGGCCACGGTCGGCAAGCGGGCGCCGGACCACCGGCAGTATTGTTCGGCCTGTTGGTAACTGACGCACGAAACCGGCAGCCGCGGATCGCGCGGCATCATTTCGCACACCTGCTCGTCGGCCGGCGTGCACGCCCCCGCCCGGACGCACTGCGCGTATTGCTCGCGCGTCACTTCGCGTTCGTCCAGGTAAAAGCCCGGAATACGATAGAGGCGCGGCGGGTCGTACCCGTCCGGAGCCTCGGGCGCGCCGTTGTCGCCCAACCACACCAGCCCCGGCGGCACGGCGCACTCGGTCACCGTGTCGCCGGAAGGCAATCGGCGTTGGCGTTTCCGGACGACCGGTTGTTGGCCTCCGGCCCACAGATCCGTGCGCGCCAGCACCACCTGGTGCGTCAGCCGCATCAAGGACCGGTCGGGGATCGACATATAGATCAGGAACGGCATCGCTTCGACGACGCGCGCGCCGTTGCTTTCCAGCAGGCGGCGGAAAGCCTGTATCTTGGCCGGATCGACGTGGTGGATGTAGGTATAGAAAGGCACCACCCGGATGCCGTTCAGTTTCTTGCTTTCGACGAACAACGTGATCGGCTCCGCCGGACCTTCGCTCCAGATCGGAAAACCGAGATAGAGGGTTTTGACCCGCGATAGATCCGCCGTCGACCACGCGTCGTCCCACCGCCCTTTCAGCAGTTCGAACAGCCAACGGAAGGAATCCGCATTCGAGTCGGCCATCACCCGGTCGATCTCTTCCGCTCCCACCGCCAGCCGCACGAAACGCGCATGGAACATATCGGCGATTTCCTGGCCGATCACCGCCGTCTTGCCGGTCAGGCTGAAGGCGACCACGAGCGTGGATGGGTTGTAGGTTCCATTGTTGTGGGACGGATGCGCGTCTCCGCCGCACGCCGCGGCCAACAGGACGAGCGATAAAAGGATAGCCAGAGGCCTCGCCATGATGACCTTCCTCACGCGCCGGCCGAACCACGCCGGGTTCGAAACGGCGATGATGAAAAACCGGGCGGAGGGCAGCGGCCGGCAGTAGAGTGTCAGGTTCGGGGCCGGGACCCTGAGTTTTCAAGACGCTGAATCGGTCCGCCTTGCCGCGACGGCGATGTACGGCTTCCAGCGGGCTCGCCGCGCGACGGACAAATTCAGCACGGCAAACGCGGCGGTGTCAAGATGCGATACATTTCTTGCGTCGCCGCCACCAGCCGACCAGGCCCAGGGCGGCCAATGAGGACAGACTTATCAGCGCCCCGGTGCGCGGCGCCGCCGGCCGGTAACGCAATTCGATCTTGCCCAGCGTCGGCGGCAATTCGACACCCAACAAACCGCCGGCGTCGACCACGTGGCCGACCGTGGATACCCAAGCCGGGTCGTAGTTCTGGTTGACGGTCAACGTGCCCGCCTTCGGCACCTTCACGCACATGGCCAGCTTGTTCGGCGAGAACACGATATCCCACACCTGGTTGGTGTCATCGGCGAAGTAGGCCTCGCCGTAATAGCCGTCGGCCGGGATCAACTCGCCCGCCGCCGTCACCAGGAAGCGGGGCCGCGCGTTTTCCGGCAGCATGATGTTGTTGTCCCACACGATCGAGCCCAGGCCGCGCGTGACGTTCAGGTAGGTATTACCGTAACCGGTCGCCGCCTGCTCGCGCAGCTCCGGATTGGCCAGCTTCACCTGGTAGAAAACGCCTTCGAGTTCGTACTCCGGCAACGTCCGGCTGAAGGCGCGTTCGTAACGCTGCACATTGACCAGCGCGCTCGGCAGCAGCAACACGAACGCCGCGGTCAGAAGAAGTCGGCGATGGCGCAGGCGGCTTTCGATCCAGGACAGTGCGCCGCCGGCCAGCACCACCAGTTCGACGTAGATCACGAAGTTGAAGTACTGCACCGGCCGGTTGAACGAGTTGATGACCGGCAACAAGTTGACCACCCGGTGCAGGTTGAGCGGCGCGTACGGGCCAAGGCAGATCCAGACAAACAACAGCAGCACGAATATCGAGCGCCCCAATCGCCGCCAGCACAACACAACGCCGGCCAACGCCAGCGCCAGGTAGCCGACGGCGATCGCGCGGTACTCGAAGGAAATCGGCGCCACGCGGCCCTGGCCGATCGGCCGGTACTGCCCCTGCAAAGCCACCGGCTCCACCAGACTGGCGAGCAAAGGCCGCCAGCCGCGGTAGAACATGTCGCCGGCCGGGTCCGAACGCGGGTCGTAGTGCGCACGGTAGTAGCCGCCGGTCCGTTTTTGTAAGAAGCGCGCCAGTGGATCGGCCGGCACACCGCCTTGCAGCGCCGGCGGCAGGTGTTGTTCCGACGAGCCGCGCCGCAGCAGCTCGGCCATCGGCACGAACTTGATTGCGCCGAGTAGCATCGCCGCGGCAAGCACCAAGACCAGGTAGGCCAACCCGGTCCGGCGCCGCAGCGTGAACTCCGGCGAACGCACGCCCCAGCCGAGGTGCGCCGCCGCCCAAAGGGCGAAGACTGCCGCGCCACCGAGGACTTGCAAGAAACAGGTCGTCGTCAGCACCACGGCCAGGAAAAAGCGCGCGAACGACTGCCGCGCCGTGATGATCAGATAGAGCATCAACGGAAAGAGCAGAAACAGCGTCGATTCGTAATAGCCGACCAGAATGCGCGACGGATGCCAGCCGGCAAAGGCAAACGCGCAGCCGGCGAACAGCGCCCCGTTGAGCGTGAAGCCGAACACGTCGCGGCCGAGCAGGAACACGCCGAGCGCGCCGAGGAAGAGCGCGATGATCAGGTTGAGCCGCAACCCGATCCGCTCGCCGAAAACCAGCGAGGTCAGGGCGAACGGGCTATATGAGCCGTCCGACGGATGCGCCGCCACCGGGTAACCGCCGCCGACCAGGTGGCTGCGCAGCGGGAGCTGGTGGTAGCCGAGCACCGTGTTGCGGAACATCGCCTCGTGCGTCGCGGCGATCAGCCAATCGTGCGAGCGATAGCTGTCGTCGCTGACGAAGCCGTTGCGATAGGTGAAGACCCCCGAGCCGAAGGCGATGACCGCGGCGGCCAGCAGCAACACCGGCGCCGCCCGCTGCAGGCGGGACGCGGACGAGACGGAGGTGCCGGTCGAGGCCTTCAACGCGTCTGCTCGCACCGTGGGGTTGAGGTCGAAACCCTCAATAGCACCCGGCTCGCCCCGGTGGCAAGCAGAAAGGCGGCCGGTTTGACCCCTCCCCGCCCCTTCCGCATAATCTGGCGAACCCCTGCTGGAGCGCGGCCGTGAGCAAAGCGAAACGTTCCCCGAGGCGGATTGCGGCAAAGGTGTCTCTGTGGATCCTCATCGTGCTGATCGCGCTGCCGGCCATCGGCATCGCCTACGGCGTCGCCAAACGCGGCTGGCACCAGACGGAGTACTTGTCCTACCCGTTTGCCCAGGTGCCGGTGCAACTGCCGCGCGACTTCGCGGCGCACCCCGACTTCAAGAACGAATGGTGGTACTACACCGGCCATCTGACCGGCGATGACGGCCACAAATACGGCTTCGAACTGACCTTCTTCCGCATCCGCACCGCCAACATGTGGCACAACCACGTGCCGGTCTGGTGGTTCATGTTCCCGCACGGCATGGTGGCGCACCTGGCCATCTCCGACAAAGACGGCAAGCAGCATTTCAAGACCGACCTGCTGCAGAAAAACTCTTCGGACAACGTCGGCGCCGCCACCGACAAGCTGAACCTCTGGTTGCGCGACTGGTATGTCCGCGAGGAAAACGGCAAGCACCACCTGTTCGCCAACAACGGGCAGATCGGCATCGACCTGACTTTCGAACCGAAAAAACCGGCCACGCT
>CAZEDX010000037.1:32896-41746 GCA_964511015.1 uncultured bacterium
CGTCGACGGCATTCCGAGCTACTACATCAGCTTCACACGAATGGAAGGCAGCGGCACGATCACGCTAGGCGGCCAGGCGAAGCCGGTCACCGGCCTGGCCTGGATGGACCACGAGTATTCCAGCTTCCGGCCGCGCGAAAGCACGCAGGGCTGGGATTGGTTCGCCATTCAACTCTACAACCAGCGCGAAGTGATGCTCTACCAGATGCGCCGGCGCGACGGCGGCGTCTCAACCGATTCGACCGGCACGCTGGTCGAGCCCGACGGCACGGCCTTGCCGGTGGTAATGCCCGATTACCAGATCCGCAGCACCGGCAACTGGACCAGTCCGTCCTCCGGCGGCCGCTACCCGATGGGGTGGGTCGTCACGCTGCCCAAGGTGCCCGCCGAACTGACCATCACCCCCTCGTTCAACGAGCAGGAAATGGTGATGGACCTGTCGGATATCGTGTACTGGGAAGGCGCGTGCGACGTCACCGGCACCTGGGCCGGCCAACCGGTCGGCGGCCTGGCGTACGTCGAGCTGACGGGATACACGGCGCCGGTGGCCGAGAGATTCTAGGGGGCGGGGGTCGCAAAAATGAACGACCACCTGATTCTTGGTAAACCCAGTCTTTGTTGAAATACGTTTCGGCCGGACTAAGGACCAAACACTTTCGCGGTGAGTTATTCACCGACGTTTACATTCTTCTTGCCGCTACTCTAAACCCCAAGCAATAATCCCCTAGACCCTCTGTCTCTTCGCCCGATGCGGCAACGTGCCCGCGCCCCTCTCCCTACTCCATCTTGAAACGGATGGTCTGCACGATCCAGGCGCCGACGGGGCGGCCGTTCATGCGGGGCACGTCGAACCGCCATTGCTTCACCGCGGCGACGGCGGCGTCTTCGAAGCCCATGCCGGGCGGGTTGGCCACGAGCACTTTCACCGTCGAGACGCGGCCGCCGGAGCCGACCAGGAACCGCAGGCGCACGAAGCCTTCGCGGTTGGCGCGCTTGGCCAGAATCGGGTAGTCGGGCTGCACCATGTCGAGCAACTTCGGCGGCGCGTCGAGTTCGTCGGCGTCGACCACCGAGGGCGGCTCGGGCGGGCCGGAGTACGGGCGCACGGCGTTGGGGTCGGTCAGCTCGCGTTCCGGCTCCTGCATCAGCGTGTTGCCGACACGCACGTTCACGCCGGAGTCGCCTTCGGTCACCGAATCCTGCGTTACGCCGAAGACCGGCTTGGGCGGCTCGGCTGTCGGCGGCACCGGTTTGTTCTGCTGGTTCGGCGGCGGCAGGTTGGTCGGCGGCTTCGGCGGCTCTTTCTTCGGCGGCGGCGGTGGCGGAGTGGACGGCTCGGTCACCACCAGGTTCACCACGTACGAGCGCACCGGCGACTGCTTGCCGAAGGCGGTGAACGCCACCACCAGCACCACGTGAAAGATGAGCGACCCCACCAGCGCGTAACGGAGCACGCGCGAGCCGCGGGTGGGCGTGGTTTCGATCTTCACGGAGTCGCTTCCGCCTCGGCGTCCACGTTGATGGCGAACTTGCGCACGCCGTTCTTGCGCACCAGATCGATGAAATGCACGACCCGGCCGTGGTACACCCATTTGTCGGCGCTGATCACCACCTGCAGATCGGGGGACGTCTTCATCCGTTCCTGGATGTAGGTCACGATCTGCTCCTCGGTGGTCGCCGCGCCGTTCAGATACAGTTTGTCGTCTTTGGTGATCACGATGGCGAAGGTCTGCGGATCCGAAGTCTCGGCCGTGACCGCCTTGGGCAGCTCGACCTTGATCTGCGGCGAGACGATGAACGTCGCGGTCACCATGAAGATGATCAACAACACCAGCGTGATGTCGACCAGCGGCGTCACGTTGATACTGGTGATCGGTTCGTCGCCGTTGCTTTGGTTACTGCCCGCCATGTCCCGCCTCGCGCGCGCGTTTGGCGTAGGCCAGCACGATTTTGGCGTTGGCTTCGGCCTCGTCGAGCAGCACCTTCGAGCGCGCCTTCAGCCAGTTGAACAGAATGACCGCCGGAATGGCCACGAACAGGCCGACCGCGGTCGCGATCAACGCTTCGGAGATGCCCGCCATGACCAGTTGCGGGCCCTGCGAGGCCGCCATCGCCAGATCGTGGAAGGCTTTGATGATGCCCATGACCGTGCCGAGCAGGCCGATGAACGGCGCGTTGTTGCCGATCGTGCCCAGAATCATCAGCCGCTTTTCCAGCCGGCCGCGTTCGAGGATGAGGCGGCTGTCGACGATCTGCTCGATCGTCGCGGCGCCTTCGTCGTAGTTGAGCAGTCCTTCGCGCACCAGCGCCGCGTTCACGCCGCGCACGTTCTCGACCATCTTCAGCGCCGCTGGCCGGTCGCCCTTGTCCAGCAGCGTGACCAGCTTGGCGCGGAAATCGGGGCCGAGCGGGTTGTCGCGGCGGTACAGCACGTATTTCTCGACCGCCACCGCGATGCACACCACCGAGAGCACGAACAGGCAATACAGCAACGCGCGGGCGCCGGTCATGGAGATGGCGACCAGGCGCTTTTCCAGCGTGTTGTTGGTGGCAAGCGCCGGCGTGGCGGCCGGGGTCGCGGCCGGGGTGATCGCCGTGGCCGGAGCCGCCGCGGGAGCGGCGCCGGAAGCCGGCGCGGCGGCCGGAACCGGAGCGGCTGCGGGCGTCGCGGGCGGGCTCTGCGCCCAGGCCGACGAGGCCGCGGTCAGACAAGCCAAAGCCACCAGGAAAAAGCTAACGACTCTCTTCCACATCATTTCTATTTGATCCTTCAACGGCCGGCCAGGTTCATTCGACAATCAGACAATCGTTCCCGCACCGGCAGCGGGACGAAGAAAATAACACCAATCCAACACCGTGACAAGAATCGGCGCAGTGCGTCAAAAAGAGGGGTGGTTTCGCCTACCTGCCCGGCGCCACCAGCGTTACGTTCTGCGTCGCGGTCTGCCCGGCGACGACTTCGACCGGAAGGTAAGGCGAATAGACCGGGTCGACGGCGGGGTTGAAGGCACCGTCGCCGTCCACCGCGTCGAGATAGGCCGTCAGGTAATACGTGCCCGCCGCGATGGCGTCATCGTCGAAGTTCCATTCGTAGGCGAACGGGAACCCCGCTTCGGGCACGGCGACTTCGAGTAGGCCGACCGGCAGCGATTCCGGCAGCCATTCGGTGAACAGCATCAGCTTCACCGGCCGATCGGCGTAGTCCTCGGTGCCGGAGTAGCGGATCTCGCCGGTCAGCAGCGTCGGCTCGACCGTGTCGTCGTCGGCGGTGTCGTCGTCGCTCTCGAACGGCGTGAGCGTGAAGGAGACGGTCGATTGGTTGCTTTCCGCCGCGCACTGGTCGGTGATGACCACCGCCAGTTCGTGCTCGCCGACGCCGACGGTCAAGAAGGCGAAGCCCGCCGCCTGGTCGCTCGGCGCGGCCTCGCATGGCGCGTCGTGGATCGCTTCGATCTGCTGCAGGGCGGACCCGTCGAGCGCGTAGAACACGTCGCCGCCGCTCACGTTGCAGTCGGCGTCGCGGTAGCCGACGTAGACCTGAATCGGGTCGCCTTCCATGAACTCCGTCGCCGCGGTCGTCGAACCCAGCGGCGAAAGCTGGATCTCGCCCAGCACCGGCGCCTCGTTGTCTTCGCACGCGTCGGGCGGCGGCGTGGGCGTCGTGGCCGCATCGTCGTCGTCATCGTCGCCGCCGCGGCACGCCGAATACGACATGGCCGCCGCCAGCATCAGCAACACCACCCAGATCATTGCGCGTCGCGACATTCCGCCTCCCGCGGTAAAATCGCCCCGATTGTAGAACCCCGGCCGAGCGTGTACAACCTACCGCGATGACCTACCACCCTCCCGATCACGAACGCGGCATCGTCGAACCGGAACTCGTGTGCCGGGTTCGGCGCGCGGTGGCCGAGCGCGTGCTGCTGTTCCCGCTGGCCGAGCACCTGCAGGCCTACCTGGCCAGCGTCGGCGCCGACCGCGCCCGCGCGCGTGACTTCGGCCCGACCACCTACTACTCCCCGGCGGCGGCCGGGCGGCCGGGAGCCTTGGGGCCGTTTCTCGGCGCGCCGTTCGCCGCGGGCGTGATCGACGAACTGATCGAACTCGGCGCGCGCGAGTTGGTGTTTTTCGGCATCGCCGGCAGCATCGCCGATTCGTTCCGGCTCGGCGATTGCGCGGTGGCCGAATCCGCCTTCGCCGACGAAGGCACCAGCCGGCACTACCTGCCCGACCGCGAGCTGTTCACCGCCGACACCGCCTTGCTCATGCGCCTGTCCGACCACTTGCGCGCACACCGTTGCGAGCCGCGCCCGGCCGCAGTCTGGACGACCGACGCGTTCTACCGCGAGACGCCGAGCCGGGTCCGCGCGCAGGCGGCCGCCGGCCGGCAGTTGGTGGAAATGGAGATTTCGGCGTTGTACTGTGTGGCGCAGTTCCGGCAGGTGGCTGCGGTGGCGATGGTGGTGGTCAGCGACGAACTGTTCACCGGCCGGTGGCGGCCCGGTTACCTGTGGCCGCGCTACCGCCTGACCGTCTCGCGCGCGATCGCGGCGCTGGCCGCATGGTGAGGAACATGGAGCTGGATTTCGTTCACTACGACATGGTGGCTCGCCTCGGCGACCCGCGGCGTGGCTTCGCGCTGGTCGATCTGCCCATCAGCATTCGCGTCTGCCCGTTGACCGGGCGCCGCACGCGCTTCACGCCCGAACGCATCAAGGGCGCGAACCTGCACGAGAGCGAGTGGCCCGACGTCAAGCCGGCGGTGGAAGAGAGCCGCGCCGGTTGCCCGTTCTGCCCGGCGATGCGCGAGCGCGCGCTGTCCACTCTCGATGAGTCGCGCTTCGGCGAGCGGCTGTGGCGGCGCGGGCCGAGCGTGCTGTTCCCGAACCTGGCGCCGTACGGCCCGTACAGCGCGGTGACGATCGTCAGCGACGAGCACTACACCGAGGTTGGCGCGTTCGACGCGGCGGCGTACACCGACGCCTTTCTGCTTTCGCGCGACTACCTGCAAAGGGTGTGGGAACTCGACCCGGCGGCGAGCTATGGCGCGATCACGCAGAACCAGTTGCCCGGCAGCGGCGGCACCATCGTGCACCCGCACCTGCAGGTGCAGGCCGACCCCTACCCGCCGGCCTTCGTGGCCGAACTCGCGCGCGCGCAGCAGGCCGCGTTCGAGAAGTTCGGGCGCGAATACTGGCCGCTGCTGGCCGACACCGAACGCCGGCGCGGCGAGCGGTTCATTGCCGACTGGCGCGCTTGGAGTTGGCTGGCCGCCTGGGCGCCGCAGGGCTACTACGAGGTGTGGGCGGTGCATCCGGCGGCGGCCACGCTCGCCTCGTTCACCGACGAGGCGGCCGCGGCGCTGGTCGACGGACTGCTGCGCGTGCAGCGCTGGTACCGGCGGCGGCAGCGCAACTGTTTCAACCTTGCGCTCTACTTCTTCCGCGACGCCGCGCGCACGACGCTGGTCTGCCGGCTGATGGTGCGCGGCAATTGGGCCGCCTTCGCGCGCAGCGACCGCAGCTTCTTCGAAACCGTGCTCGGCGAACAGGTGATGGACGAATACCCTGAAAGCTGGGTCGGCGAAGTGCGGGAGTTGTTCGGCTAGGTCTCGGCGGTTAGAACGCGTTCAGTTCGACGAACGGCTCACCCGTAAAGAACCGCTTCTCGTTTGCCAAGCACAAATTGAAGATGAGGATGATATTCTTGTTCGATCGTACGGATCATACGACTGAAGTCCTCTTTTTCAATTTCGTATCCGACGACCTCAGTATCGTTGAGTTTGGGATCTGGTTCGATCTGTTTGTCTGCCATGTAGACAGCCTGTTTGTTTCTTTTCGATCCGCAGTTACTGAAGACGGAAATACATGCCCCGGCATAACTGATGTCCTTGCACAATGCCACCGCGTTTTCGCTCTCTTCGTTGAGAGACGGGACAAACACAAGCCCAACGTGGTCCCGGAAATCCTCCCTACTCAAGTGTCTCTTGTTGGCCGCGTTGACCAAGCGCATGTTGTTCTTCATAAGTTTCATGACCAAAGAAGCATCATAGGAATCAAGACAGATGAAAATGCCGAAACTCCCGTATTTGCTCTGGTAGCAAGGGATACGACGAATCTCTGGGATTCGGACGTATTCACCAACGAGCTCGGCGCTCGTCAGTTTGACGTGTTTGGTCTTGAAACGCCGCTTTCCTGAAGGATCGATATGGTAGATTGGGCAGGTGTTTTGGACTTCGGATACGTCGTGGAACGTTCCGGCGATCACGAACGCGTGGTATTCGTTGGCCAGTTTAATCAGTTTTCGATCGAGTTTGTTCCTTGCTTGGTGATACCGTTTCTTCGTTTCGGCCGACAGTTTCCGATCATCCACATTGGGAAACGAAAGCTCATTCGCGCACACGAAATTCGCGCCCCATTTGCAAGCCCTTTCCACCAATTCGACAAATCGCTGACTGTACTCTTCGAAAACCTCTGGTTTGATCGTGTATAGCGAGGAAGGAAATCCACGTTTTGAACCGACTGACTGCGCCAGCTTGTTCTCCAGGTTGACGCATAAGACAGCGATCTTAATCTTCTTCGGTCTTACTTCGTGGCCTCTGAATTCCTGGAAAACACTTATGCACTGATCATTCGAGTCTACGAGCCTTCTGAACATCGAAAGATACCGCAAGAGGTCGGTGTCTGTCGGCCTGGCAGTAGCGTAAAGAGCCTTCGCGATTTGCCGGTTGACCTTCGCGCTCTCTTTCTTGGAAGGACGCCGCTCTCCAAGGCGCTGGTTAATCTTGGCGATTTCCTTGGCTATGTTGGACGAAATCTCATCGAGCCGATCTGCCAAATCGCGATCCATTTGTGCAACCCCAATAGGGAGGAATTATGTGTTGGTTCCAACCAGATCCGACAGTTCTCGCTGAATGGCCATAGAAGGCATAAACCGATGATACTCCTTGCTATCGTAATGGCCGATTCCTTCGAACGAATGGCTGTCCACTTCCGACCTGATGGCCACGACGGAATCATAGTCGTCGAACATTAGCCCCTTCCATTGGAAGTCGGGATTCCGGAGTGACTTTCGAACAGCTTCTTGAGCGTTGCCGTGCTCAGGAAAGGTAAGTCGAAGGAAGCCGTCAAGCGCCGCCAAACCCTCTTTCGAAGCTACGGCCTGTCCCATGTCCCTAAATCTCTTCTGCCGGATATTCGCGAGGAAGCATTGCAGGCTCTCGTCGGAGGAATTGACCGTTCGGAACGCCACGGTTTGTGCCGACAAGAGTTCGTGGTCGAATTTCATCTCTTTCAAGGCCTCTTGATAGAACGCCATGAGCGTAAGAGACAGGCTATCGCAGTGTTTTGTCGCAAACTCGTAGAATCCAGCAACGTCTTGCTGATTCAGCCCGTACGCCACACGATCACCAAGCTTTACCAAACAGACGCGAGCCCATATTTTGCATTTGAAATGATACAGACACGCGGTCACGGATAGTCTGATGCGCAAGGAGTAATCGCCGACTCGACAATTCAAAAGCGGATAGCTTATTATTGGGAAACGGCGGTCCAATATCCTTGGCTTCTCGGTGCTCCGTTGTTTGAATGAGTGGTCCTGGAACCCGCCAACACCCCCCAGATACCTCCGGACGGCACCACGAAGGATTTCCCATACCCTCGGTTGGGTCAGAATGTCGGCAAGCTTGATAGATTCGTCTGAAGTTAGGGAGCCATCGATATGCACCAACCGTCCAAGTCTTAACACCGGGAAATTGAATTCACCACTCAACAAGCAGAACCTCCCACTGTCACCCACTCGCTCCCACTTGCCGTCAAAACCGGCGCCAAATACGAATAAAATAGCGCAACATCAGGACCAACTCGGCCATTCCTCCATAGGTATATATCGGCACTCCTGCTGACGAAGGATATACCTCGGATTACCGGGTTGCTCCTGATGATGGCTCAGTACATGTATATTTCGTCAAGAAACCCAAGTCAAGAGGAATAATTTGCTCTTTGATTTCAACAAGATAGATTGCTTAACTTCATGTTTAACTTTCAGTCTCGCATGGCCTTGCGCCGGTCGGGCCCGCGCGCATCCTTGCGCCGGTCGTAGCCGCTGCGGCGGTCGGGCATCGCGGCCGGGTCGTACGGCACCTCGTCGTCGTAGCGCAGCATCCAGTGGCTCTGCTTCTTGCGCGACAGGTACAGCTTGATGTGGCTATAGATCACGCCCCGGCTGGTGCCGGCCGTGCGGGTGACCCGGAAGCGCTCGTCGGAGCCGACGGTGATGCGTTTGCGCAGCAGCCGGAAGATCTCGTCGGCATTGAGCGCCTTGCCGAAGGTCAGGTACGCCGCGCCGATCTCGATGATGCGGTGGGCGTCGGAGCCGGCGGTCACGCCCTTTTGGATCAGCTCGCTGAGCATGAACGCCTTGAAGTTGCGGTTGTCGGGCATGTGGCTGTTGATCACTTCGATCAGGTCGATCTGCTTGAGGAACGCCGGGTCGGTCAGCTTCTGGCGCCGGACGGCGTTGAAGTTGAAATTCTTCCAGCCCGGCGCGAACGGGTGCGGCAGGCCGACCAGCGCGCCCATTTCCTTGGCCGCCGGCACCAGGTAGGTGAACGACTTGGAGAGCTTGGCGAAGAAGCGGTGCTTCTTGAACGGCTCGACGTGCTGCACGAAAAACTCCTCGAGCAACTCCGGCGAGTCGAAGTAGCACAGGAACTCCAGCCGTTCGAGGCTGCCGATCTCGATCCCCGGTACCGTGACCACCCGGCCGGTTTCCCACAGGCGGATCGAGCCGCGGATCTCATTGTGGTCGCAAACGCTTACCCCGAGTCGCCGGCGCTCGGCCGCCTCGACCAGC
>CAZEDX010000038.1:0-41133 GCA_964511015.1 uncultured bacterium
GGCATCACCGTGCCGCAGTGTACGCCCGCCGATCCGAACCTGAACGAGATTGCCTGGTTCTGCGGCAACGCCGACCGGATGAATTCCGCCGAGATCGGCGGCAAGCAGCCGAACGATTGGGGTCTGTACGACATGTCCGGCAACGTGGCCGAATGGGTGTGGGATTGGTACGGCGCGACCTACGGCGGCGACGTCACCGACCCGACCGGCCCGGCCGACGGCTCGGTCCGCGTCATCCGCGGCGGCGCGTTCCGCTATGACGGCGCATTGCGTTGCCGTTCGGCCGCTCGCACCGGTCAGCGCCCCGAATACCGGTCATGGTATGTCGGCATCCGCCTGGTGCGCACGCTGCCCGACCGCGACGGCGCGGCCAACGATTTCCGATACGATCCGCCTCCGGCCCCGGCGGCGAAGCACAAGGCCTACCCGACCGAGCTGCCTTTCACCTTCACCCGGCCCGATGTGGGCACGCCGCTGACGCAGAACGAGATCGATGAGTTCACGGCGAAGATCACCGGCTTTTTCAAAGACTCAGGCTACTTCCACTGGCTGCTGCAGGTGAGCCACGGCATGGGCGAAGGCAATCCCGACGACATGCCGCCCTACAAGCTCTTCTACGGCGACATGAGTGCCTACAAGGAAGACGGTGTAGTCACCTTCACCCACGGCGGCTTCGACGACAACCTCACCATCCCGACCTCGAAGCTGTTCAACAACGTCGCCGCGCTCTACCTGATGTCGGGCGACGAGACGGTCGGGCGGCTGGTCGAGCAGTACTGCAAAGGCTACGTCGCGCTGTTTCGCGGCATGATGTGGGATACCGACGAGCGCGACCCGGAAAAGACCATTATCGCGCGCGCGATTTTCCCGCGGAACAACAGTTACATCGAAGAGGGCCGCGAGGCCTACGTCAACTATGACCCGGTGCGCCACGAAGTTTACGACTGGAACGCGCACACCGTGCCGAACCCGACCAACCCGTACTACGGCGAAGAAACCTGGGTGCGCAACATGCGCAGCAAGGATGACGTCCCCCACATCTACCGCGCGGTGCCGCTGATGCAGCGCCTGGTGGAAGATGCGCCCGACGAAAGCGTGCGCGAGGCCGCCGCCGAGTCGCTGGCCTACCTGCAGGGCTTCGCCAAGGACGTGACCGATTCGGGTTGGTACAACCGCACCAAGGAATTCGGCAACTGGATGGTGCCGGTCGACAGCAACGGCTACGTGGTCGATCTGGCCAGCTACGTCAACTACACGCCGATCCTGCCCACCGCCGAATGCAGCGGGCGCGAGACGTCGGCGCTGATCGGCTACGCCGATCCGCTCGACACCGCTTGCACCAACGGCATCGGCTGGTTGTACGAGGTCATCGCCACCTTCGGCAACAGCTACAACTACGACATCGTGCGCTACTTCCACATTGCCGAAGCAACCACCGCGCTGATGGCCTGGGAAATCGAGCGCGCGCAGGAACTGGTCGAAGGGCTGGCGGTGCGCACCGACTACATGCTCTACATCGACCCGTTCCGCGAAAACTACGATTGGTGGGATGCGGAATCCGCCGGCACGCTGATGGCTTTCGCCACCGCGGGCCTGCCGATGACCTCGGAAGAGGCGCGGCTAGTGATGACTGAATACTCGAAAGCGGCCGACTGGTACATCACCTGGCCGAATTGGGATCTGTGGAGCGCCTCGGTGCCCGACGGCGCCGTCGAATGGCGCCCCAGCGACAATTCGCCCGCCGGACCGGTTGTCTACCTCGACGACATCACGTTTATCTTCGAGTACTGCTACTCGCCGTTTCGTAACCCGGCCACCGCGCCGCTGCTGAACTGCGACATCGTTGCCGATCCCGACCTGTGGGGTACGGTTCCGTAGTAGGAGAGCGAAGGCGATAGGCTGTCGATCGATAGACCGGGGTTTCCGTTCCGTAGGGAAATGACGGAACTGACGGGAAGAATAGGTTTTCGCTCCGGCGCGCGAGACGGACACAGGGTTTGTCGAACCTGCCCCGGTGGTCTTCGCCATGTGATTGTACAAATACTATAGCAGATCCCTTGCCGGCGATAAACCCTTCGCCCACAACATATTTTCCTTGCCGCCCCTCTATCCACCGGTGCGCGCTTGTGGTTATATTCGCCCTCCGAAACGGAGGCTCGATGTCCGACAAGCTCGATAAGCAGCAACTGGCCGCCTTGATGGAACGGTCCAGCCCGGAAGACGGGGTAAAACTCCTGGCCGGACTGCCGGCGAAGGAGGCGTGCGACCTGTTGCTCGAGCATCCGGAGCCGCGCAAGGTCGTCGAGCTGATTCCGATCGAGCACCTGTACGTGATGATGCACGAGATCGGCGTGGAGGATGCGCTGGTGCTGCTCGACCTGGCCAGCCCGGAACAGGTGCAGGGCTTCATCGACATCGACTGCTGGGATCACGACCGCCTCTCGCTGGCCAAGGCGCGTACCTGGATGCTGCTGCTGAATGAGACCGACGACCAGGCTTTTCTCGCCGACCTGAAGCAGATGGATTTCGCGCTGCTGGTCTGCTTTTTCCGCATGCACGTCGAAGTACACAAGGTCGAGAACCCCGACGACGAGATCCCGCAGGAAGCGCCGGCGTTCGTCACCCCCGACGGCCGCTATCTGGTGGTCTTCACCGCATCGCTGAGTTTCAGCGAGCTGATCAACGCACTGCTCTACCGCATTTTCGTGCTCGACTTCGAGTTCTTCTCGAACCTGCTTGAGGCGATTTACTGGGAAACGCCATCGGAGGTGGAGGAAACGGCGTACATCGAGCGGCTCAACCGGCTGGAGAGCCGCGGCTTCCCCGACTTCTATGCCTCGCTGGAAATACTGGCGACGGTCGATGTCGAGCGCTTCGTTCCGGGTCACAAGGTCGCGCCGTCGTCGCTGGCCGAAGCGCCGGGGGCGAAAATCAGCGGTTCCGACTACCTGGTGCGCTACGAGCATCACGACACGCTGTTGCGCCGCGTGCTGGCCGAGAACTTCCCCGCCCGCGACGAAACGGCGGTGGAGATCATGGGCCTGGCGAATATGGCCGTCGTGGCCGACCAGGCATCGTTCGTCGACCTCGAACGCGTGCGGCGGCTGGTGGCGCGCACCGACGGCTTCTTGAACATCGGGCTGGAATACCTCGCCGGCGGCGACCCGGCGCGCGCACGCGAGGCGCTGACCCAATTCCGCGCGCTCGATATCCACAAGATCGGCCGCAGCCTCGTCGTCGCGCTGGCGCGAAGGGCCCGCAAGCTGCTGCCGCGCGTGGCGGTCGACGGTCGCAGTCCCGACCAACTGCTGCTCGACGGGCCGGAGCGCGATCTGATCTACGGCCTGCTGCAGAAAGACCTGCTGCGCATCAACTCCGAACGTGAGGAACTTTGGACCGAACTGGCGCAGGTGCGCGCGGCCGAGGAGCAGCTCGGGGTGATCGAACGGTTCGTCGCGCTGATGCACGACGAGTTGGGCTTTGCGCCCGACACCGTGCGCCACCTGGTGCTGATGCAGACCAACATCGCCAACCCGGCGGAGCTGACCTACCGCGTGCTGTTCAACACCTTCCGGTGTCACGATCTACTCGGCCGCAAGCCGGCGCCGACGCCGCTGACTCGCGCCGATCTCGACGCGCTGGCGGATCGGCTCGAAAGCGGTCCGTGTGGCGCGCGCTTGCTCCCGGCCGCCGCGCAAGAGGCGCTGCAGGCGTGGCTGGCCGCGCATGCGGCCGAACCGATCGCGCCGCTCTGGGCCATTCTCGAACGCTACGGCCGCGCCCTCGCCGCCGAACTGGCCCGCGCCGACTTCCCCGCCCACCTGCGCCAGGAAGTGCTGACGAAGGTGGTGTAGGGAAGGGTAGGTGTCGGCTTCCAGGTGCCGGCTTTCGGGCCGGCCGCGTTCGACTTACAGCCCACAGTCTAAGGCCTAATGCCTCGGCCGGCTTTTTCATTTTTCACCTTCCAACCACCTCTGTTTCCCTCCGCTCCTTGACTCTCCCGCCCCCGGCGTCTACCTTCGAACTGCCCCCAACAGGAGTAGGCCATGCAAGGTTTTTTCGACGCCCGGCATGTCGCGGTCTTCGGCGTGTCCACCAAGAGCAACAACCTTGGGCAACGTATTTTGAACAACCTACTGGCGTACGGCTACGGCGGGCGGATCAGCTTGATCGGCCGCGGCGGCGGCGCGTTGGCCGGGCACCCGATTCGTGAAAGCCTCGCCGAGTGCGACGGCGAGATCGACCTGGCGGTCGTCCTGACCCCGGCGCCGACCATCCCCGCGATCTTCGCCCAGTGCGCGGCGCGCGGCATCAAGCGCATCGTCGTCGAATCGGGCGGCTTCAACGAGTTGGGCGGCGAGGGCGACCGGCTCACCGCGGAGTTGACGCGCATCGCGCGCGAGTACGATCTGCGTTTCGTCGGCCCAAACGGCATCGGCGTGGTGGACAACCACCGCGGGCTGGCCGTGCCGTTTCCGATTTTTCCGCGGCCGGCGCAGGGACCGACCTCGATCATCACCCAGTCGGGCGGCGTGGGCCTGCTCTACGCGAACTACCTGCTGCAGGAAGGTCTGGGCATGGCGAAGTTCGTCTCGGTCGGCAACAAGGTGAACGTCGACGAGAACGACCTGCTGCCCTATTTTGAACGCGACGAGCACACCGGCATCATTCTGGCCTATCTCGAATCGGTGCCCGACGGCCGGCGGCTGTTCGAAGCCATTCGCGCCGCGCGCAAGCCGGTGATCGTGCACAAGTCGAACGTCAGCGACGCGAGCGCGACCATCGCCGGCTCGCACACGGCGGCGCTGATGAACAACGATGCGGTGGTCAGCGCGGCGCTACGCCAGGCCGGCGCGGTGCGCACCGACCGGGTAGACGAAACCGTCGCCGCGGTGAAGGCTTTTCTGTTGCCGCCGATGCCGGGCAATCGCGTGATGGTGGTCAGCCGCTCCGGCGGGCATGCGATCATCGCGGCCGATAGCTGCGCGAAGGTCGGCTTCGAGTTCGCCGAACTGCCGGCGAGCTTCTACGACAGCGTGCGGCAAAAGACGCGGGCCGACGTCATCCGCCTGGGCAATCCGCTTGACTTGGGCGACCTGTTCGACATCGAGGCGTACCTCGCGATCATGGCTGAGTGCATGGCGCAGCCGAACGTCGACGGCGTCATTTTCCTGTTCATCTACCTGTCGGCTTACAAGCAAGACGTGCTGATGCGGTTGATCGACCACGCGGAGAAACTGACGCGCGATCACCAACGACCGCTGGCGCTGGTCATCCACACCTGGCCCGAAGAGATGGCGCGCATCAAGCGCCTGACCCGCTTTCCGTTGTTCGACACCGCCGAGGAGGCGGTGGCGGCGCTCGCTGCCGGGCGCGACCGCGCGGCGTTCCGGCGCCATGCCCCGCGCCGGACCCCGCGCGTGCACCGGCCGGATGCGGCGGCGACGCTGATAGCCGGGGCACTCGGGCAGGCATATCTGCGGCAGGACCAGGCGTTCGCACTGCTCGACGCGTACGGCATCGCGCACCCGCCGGTCTGCCTGGCGACGACCGCGGCGGAAGCGGCACGCGCGGCGAAGGGTTGGGGCGGCGGACCGGTCGCGCTGAAGGTGGAGAGCCCACAGGCGATGCACAAGACCGATGTCGGCGGCGTCCTGCTCGACCGGCAGGGTCCGGCGGCGATCCGCGCGGCCTTCGCGCAGTTGCAACAGAATCTGCTGGCCCGCCACAAACGCGCACGCTTCGACGGCGCGCTGGTCATGCCGATGGCGCCGAAGGGCGTCGAGCTGATCGCCGGCGCCAAACGCGACCCGAGCTTCGGGCCGGTCGTGCTGCTCGGCTGGGGCGGCGTCGCGGCCGAGGCGATGGAGAAGGTCAGCTTGCGCCTGGCGCCGCTGACGAAGTGGGAAGCGGAACAGATGATCGCCGAGTTGCCGGGGCAGAAGCTGTTCGCCGGCTTCCGCGGCCGGCCGGCGGTCGACCGCCGCGCGCTGGCCGATCTTCTGCTGCGCCTCGGCCAACTGGCGCATTTGCCCGGCGTCGCCGAGATCGACCTGAACCCGGTGCGCGTCTATGCCAAAGGAGCGCTCGCGCTCGATGCGCGGGTGAAGCTGGAATGAGAAATCGCCGCGCCGTCAGCTTTGTGGCGGTGTTGTTCGCGCTGCTGATGGCCGCGGGCTGCGGGAAAGAGCGGCCGAATCCGCCGCCGCCGTTCGAGCCGCCTGCCGTGGCGCCTGACGTGGAGGTCGCTCCGCCGCCGCCGGATTTCGGCTCGGCCAAGCCAACCCTGCACGACGCACGGAATCAGCAAAGCGCCGACGCCGAACGCGCTGCATGCATCGACCGCTGCATCGGCGAACCCGATTGCCTGCTCGGGTGCGAAGAGAAGTTCAAGCACAATTTGCGACAGTAGAAAAGCGACGCGAACCGATCTGTCAGACAAGTCTGCCGAATCTATGATTCACTCTTCACTGGCTTTCCGCCCTCTCACCACCGCTGCGTTGACCACTCCACGAAGCCGACCACGTCTTTGATCTCGACGACCGTGCCGTCGTCTTTGACCATTGTGCCGGAGAAGCGGCCGTAGGATTTGTCGACGAGCATGCCGAGGTCGAGAATCATCAACCCGGTCTTCTGGTAGTAGAACGGGGTCAGGACCACGTCGAAGCGGTTCCAGTCGCTGGTGATGTGCCACGGCTCCATCATCGCGTTGCGGTCGTAGTCGAAGTAGACATTGAACAGCTTGTGGATCTTGCCGCCTATCTTCATCGCGTTGGCGGTGCCGAGTTGGTTTTCCACCGAGCCGTCGCCGATGTTGAAGCCGACCAGCTCGTCGCCCTGGTAGGCCGCGCCGACGCCCCAGTGCCATTCGCCGATGTGCGGGATGACGCCGCGCACCCAATCGAGGTAGCCGAACGCGTTGGCGGAGTCGAAGGTGTAGGTCTGGCCGTCGATGGTGACATGGCCCGCGGGCTTCATGCCGACGATCTTGTTCTCGTAGAAGTAGCGCCGTTCGGTGGGGAAGGGCGCCGCGGCGGCGATATCTTCCTCGTTCGGGTCTTGCGTCAGCACGATTTCGCACTCCCACGCCGGCTGCAGCAGGTCGCGCTGGAAGCTGGCGGTGATCGTGCGCACGCCCTGGTTGTAATCGAGGTGGAACACGCCGCCCCGGTATTCGTAGTCGATCGGGCCGACCATGTCGTGCGGCAGGAAGTCGAGGCTGCCGAGGCGCAGTTCGAGGCCGCTGGTTTTTTCGCCGGTGCGGAAATCGATCAGCTCGAAGCTAATGAAGGTGGCGATGCGAATGTCGGCGACGGTCACGCCGAACATGAAGTCGGGCGAGACGATCAGATACGCGTCCCACTCCTTGACCCGGAACGCGTCCTCGGCGGGGATGTATTCGGGGTTGTAGGTAATCAACGGCCGCCGAGCCCAACCGCGCGCGTTGAGCGAGCCGTCGGGTTTGAGCAACAGCGTCTGCTCGGTGATCTCGTGCTGCGGATCGACCACGTCGTCGTCCGCCGTATCGTCATCGGTGGCATCGTCATCGGCGTCGTCGTTCTGCTGCTGCGCCGGGCAGTCGCAATCTTCCTCTTCGCCGCAGGCGGCGGCGAGTGAAGCGGCAAGAAAGAACAGTGTCAACGCAAGCAGAGCCCAAACCGGTTTCATTTTGCCTCCCGGCGGTAGAGCGGTTGCGCCGCTCGGTCACGAAACACATTTTCTGCAGTGGCTTCCAACGCCGATGATAGTCTTGACCTTGGCGACGATCCCGCGGCAAGCCGCTCACCCGGAGCGGTAGACGTGGTCCGGCGAGGGGCCCAGCATGGCGCGAACCTCAAACGGGAACGGGAGTACTCATGAAGATCGAATCTCGGTGGTTGGTGTTGTTGTTGGCGCTGACCGTGATGGCGCTTTTTTGTTTGTTCGCTTGTTCCAGTGGCGGCGGCGATGACGACGACAACGTTCCCGACGACGATGCCGGCGATGATGACGGCGACGATGACGTCGACGACAATACCGACGATGACGTGGTCGTGGGCGAAGGCGAGTGGCTCGACGAGGCGACCGGCCTGATCTGGCAGCAGGATCCGGTGAACGAGTGGATCTTGTGGGACGAAGCGCAGCACTACTGCGACAACCTGATCCTGGGCGATCACGACAACTGGCGCCTGCCGACGATCTCGGAACTGCGCAGCCTGATCCGCGGTTGCGATGAGACCGTCACTGGCGGCGCGTGCAACGTGACCGACGAATGCACGGAAAAAAGCTGCCGCAACGATTCCTGCAAGGCCTGCCAACTCGACCACGGCCCGAACAACCAGTGCTATCTGATCGATGAACTTTCGAGCGAGTGCGGCGTCTACTGGTCGGACACTTCGGTTTCGGACGAAACCATCTACGTCTGGCTGGTCGATTTCGAAGCCGGTCAGATCTACGGCAGCTACAACGTTCAGATGGACGAGCACTACGTCCGCTGTGTGCGCTAAGCGTGGCACCGGCCGGGTTGCGGCCGGAGGGCGCGGCGGCGCGTTTGCGCCTCCGTCGAAAACAGCTATTCTGAAGCCACCGAACGATGCTGCGCTACATCGGCCGCCGCCTGCTGCTGCTGGTGCCCACCATGCTGGGCGTGGCCACACTTGTCTTTTTCTTTCTGCACTTGATCCCCGGCGACCCGGTGGAGGTGATGCTCGGCGAGACAGCGGTGCAGGCCGACAAGGACCAGTTGCGCGAATCGCTCGGACTCAATGATCCGCTCGCGGTGCAGTATGGCCGCTTCCTGGGCGGACTGTTTCGCGGACACATCGGCGACAGCTTCTTCTACCGCAAGCCGGTGGCCGAAGTGTTGCTCGAACGTGTGCCGGCGACGGTCGAGCTGACCATCGCCGCGCTGTTCGTCGCGCTGCTGATAGCCATTCCGATCGGCGTGGTCGCGGCGGTGAAGCAATACGGCGCGTTCGACAACTTGTCGATGCTGGTCGCGCTGCTCGGCGTGTCGCTGCCGAACTTCTGGTTGGGGCCGCTGCTGATCTGGCTGTTCTCGCTGCACCTCGATTGGTTCCCGGTCGGTGGCCGCGAAGGGCTGGCGAGCCTGGTGCTGCCGGCGTTGACGCTGGGCCTGGGCCTGGCGGCGATTCTCTCGCGGATGACCCGCGCCAGTGTGCTGGAGGTGCTCGGCGAAGACTTCGTCCGCACCGCGCGCGCCAAGGGTCTGCCCGAACGCACGGTGCTGTTCAAGCATGTGCTGCGCAACGCGCTGATCCCCATCATCACGCTGGTCGGCTTGCAGTTCGGCGCGCTGCTTTCGGGCGCGGTGATCACCGAAAACGTGTTCGCCTGGCCGGGCCTGGGTTCGTTGTTCATCGAGGCGATTCAGAGCCGCGACTTCCCGGTCGTGCAGGGGTGCGTGCTTTACATCAGCTTCGGCTACGTGATGATCAACCTGCTGGTCGATCTGCTCTACGCGGCGGTCGACCCGCGCATCCGTTACGGGGGGCGATGAGGTCGCCGCTAGCCATTGTCGGACTGATCTTGCTCATGGCGCTCGCCGTCGCCGCGGTGGCGGGCCGGCACCTGGCGCCGCACGATGCCGCCGCGCTCGACCTGGATCACGCGTTGGCCGGTCCGTGCGCCTCGCACTGGCTCGGGCAAGACGAACTCGGGCGCGACCTGGCCTCGCGGTTGATCGTCGGCGCGCGCGCCAGCGCGATGGTCGGGCTAACGGTCACGCTGATCTCGGTGGTCATCGGTACGCTGATCGGTCTGATCGCCGGCTACTTCGGCGGCGCGATTGACATGGCGGTGATGCGCGTGATCGACATCCTGCTCGCGTTTCCCGGCATTCTGCTGGCGATCGCGGTGACCGGCATCCTCGGCCCGTCGCTCGGCCACGTCATTCTCGCGCTCACCGTGCTGGGCTGGACCGGCTTTGCGCGCCTGGTGCGCGGGCAGGTGCTGTCGTTGCGCGAGCGCGAATTCGTGCTCGCCGCGCGCAGCTACGGCGCCGGCGCGCCGCGCATTCTGCGCCGCCACATTCTGCCCAACGTGCTGGCGCCGCTCTTGGTGCAGGCGACCTTCGGCATGGCCGGCGTGATCCTCGGCGAAGCGAGCCTGTCGTTCCTCGGCCTCGGCCCGCAGGACATTCCGACCTGGGGCGCAATGCTCAGTTCGGGCGTCGACTACCTGCTGTTCGCGCCGCACCTGTCACTGATCCCCGGCGTGGCAATTATGCTGACCGTGCTCTCGTTCAACTTCCTGGGCGACGCGTTACGCGACAAGTTGGATCCGAAGGGGAGAGATAACTAGCGAGCGGCTTGGGGCCGGCGGACGGAGACTCTGCGGCGGCGTCGAGCGCGTTCGCCTTACCCTGGCGGGGCGGCAAGCACTTCGCGCATTTTCAAACCTAGTTCATCCATCAAGAACGGTTTGGTGATGACCTCGCGGCTGGCGGCGGCTTCGCGGTCGGCGATGATGTTTTCCGCGTAGCCGGTCATGAACAGCACGCGCAGGCCGGGCTGCTGGTGATGAAGCTGTTCATACAGATCGACGCCGTTCATGTCGGGCATGACCACATCGGTCAGTAGCACGTCGATGTTGTCGCCCTGTTCGGTGGCGAAGCGTTGCGCCTCGGCGGCGGTGTTCGCGACCAGCACGTGATACCCCATGGCGCCGAGCATGCGGCGAGCCACCTCACGGATGATCTCCTCGTCGTCCACCAGCAGGACCGTCCGTTGCCGGGGTGAGTCTGGCTCGGCGGCCCGGGTTTCGACCGGCGTGGTCGCGCGTTCGACCCGCGGTAAATAGATGTCGAAGCAGGTGCCGACGCCGCCTTCGCAACGGACGGCGATGTGGCCATGGTTCTGTTTGACGACGCCGTAGACGGTCGAGAGGCCGAGGCCGATGCCCTGGCCGAAGGCCTTGGTGGTGTAGAACGGTTCGAAGAGGTGTTCGAGGGCATCCGGCGGCAAGCCTGGTCCCTGGTCGCACACCGAGAGGCGCACGTAGTCGCCCGGCGTGGCGTCGGGATGGTGCCGGCAGTAGTCCTCGTCCAGCACCGCGTTGCCGGTCTCGATGATCACGCGGCCGCCGACGGGCGTGGCTTCGCGCGCGTTCATGACCAGGTCCATCAAGGCCTGTTCGAGTTGCGTCGGATCGGCGAACACCGCGCCCAGTTCGCTGCCGGGCCGGAAGACCACCAGCACGCTTTCCCCGATTAACCGCCCCATTGTCTGGTTGAAATTTCCGACCAGACTGTTCAAGTCGACAACGCGTGGCGTGGTCACCTGCCGGCGGCTGAACGCCAGCAGTTGGGTGGTGATGTCGGCCGCGCGCTTGGTGGCCTTGCGAATCTCGTTGAGCTCAAACGAATGGGGATCGCCCGGCGGGCATGCGGCCTGCAACAATTCGGTGTAGCCTTGAATGCCGGTCAGAATGTTGTTGTATTCGTGCGCCACGCCACCGGCCAATCGCCCCACCGACTCCAGTTTCTGGGCCTGCACCAGCTTTTCCTGCAACGCCCGGGCTTCTTCTTCCGCGTGTTTGGTTTCGGAGATGTCGCGGATGGTTTCGATCGCGCCGGCCACGCGCCCCTGGTTGTCGTACAGCGGCGCGGCGCGGCCCCAGAGGTAGGCTCCTTTTCCGCGGTAGGCGCCGGGGACGAACACGTTGTTGACTCGCGTGTTGTCTTCGCGGGGGCCTCCGCGCTCCTCCAGTGGCCGGTCTATGGCGTCGCGCAGTACCTGGTCGGCGAGGATTTCGCGCCGCTCTCCGAAAAACGGCAACGAGTACTCGCGGTTTCCCTTGCCGATCATCTGACTCTTGGGAATGCCGGAGAGTTCCTCCATTGCACGGTTCCAGGCGACGACGCGGCCCTGGCGGTCGATCACCAGGATCGCGTCGGGCAGGAATTCGATGATTTCGTTCAACCGCTGGTGACTTTCTGCGAGCGCCTCGGCGGCCTGTCGTTCCTTACGAGCCGTCTCGCGGCGAACCAACCGGCGATGCCGTTCTCCGGTCGCCGCCAAGCCCATGACCACGGCGAAAGAGAAAACGACCAGCGTCGCCATGAGCGTCTGGTGCCACACGCTGATGTTGCGCAGAAACACCAGATCCCAGCGGTCTTCGGTGTTTCCGACGTGGGCCGTCTGATGCAACAACGTGTAGCGGCGGCCGGCGTAGGTAACGTGGTCGGCCAAGAGGTTGAACGGAAGCGGTTCGAGCGGCATTTGCTGTGCGGTGCCGAGAATCCGCAGGTCGGGAATCGCGTCAGGCCGGCGCACGCGGTACATCAATTCCGGACGATTGGTGGAGAAAACGATTCCGTCCGGATTGATCAGCAGCGCCGGGTCACGCTCCTTCCCCAAAAACTCATCCACCTTAGCGAGGCCTTGTTTGACGACCACCACACCGATCACCCGGTCCGGAGCCGCCACGCCGTTGGTTGGCGGCAACACCTCGTCGTACAACGGCGCCGAGTAAAACACGCCGCGTTGGCCGGTGGTGGCGCCAAGCCCGCTGTCCGTGGCCGGCAAGCCGCGAATGGCGCGACGGAAATACCGGCGGAAGGAGTAGTTTTTCCCGGTGATGATCGTGCCGTTGGCCATTGGTGAAGAGGCTACCACCACACCCTGAGGATTCATCACGTACACGATGTCGGCTTGGAGTCGATTGCGCAGCCGCACTAGGTCCGCCACCAGGTCGGGCGCATCCGGCGCGAGTTCGCCCTTGGCTGTCATCCGAAGACGACGATTGAACAAGCCAAGGGTCGTCACCACGCGCGGCAACTCGATGGACTGCATGTTTTTTTCAAGTTCGCGGACCTTGACCATCACTTCACGGTGAGCCTGATCGAGCGCGTCTGCGTAGTAATGGCTTCGTGCGGCCAGAGCGCCGGCCGAGGTCGCCGCCGCGATCATGACAACCATCAGTAGAATCCAGGTCTTACCGAGCTTTGGCCTGTAGTCGGGCGCCGGCGGACGAGCCGCCTGGCTCCAACCTGCCGCCGGATCAGTCGACATGTCGGAACCCCCGGCATAGCTTGCCGGCTGCGCCATCTGTGTTTCAGTCATCGACCGCGACTCCAGGGTTCCTACTTTTCACTACTCTGTTTTCGGCGAAATGCGACAAGACCTCCACCATCATCGTCGTGTTGCCATTTGAATAGTAAAGCTTTTTTTGTGGGTTCTGACAGTGCGGGGATAAGTTCTGACCGCAGTCTTGCACGCAACCGTTCCCGTGACGGATACTGTCCGTACAAAGCAGGAGGCGCTTCATGAAAATCATGCGCATTGTCGCGGTCTTGCTGGCATTCTTGGCTTTGTCTTGTTCGGCCAAGTCCAAGCAACAACAACCAACCAGTCCCGGTGCCGAATTCGAGTTGTGCGCTAAGCTATTCGCGGCCATTAAAGCCAACAACTGGGGCGCCTTCGAACCGCTGACAATCACCTCGGCCGACTTTACTTTAAAACGCATGAACCTCAGTCCGTTGGAGGCCAAACAAAGCTATGCTGGGGCCAGTTTGCGACCCAGCCTGATCGCCAGACTGCACAACGATTTCAACCGCGCTGTTGCCGGTGGAGCCGGACAGATCGACTTCCGTCAGTCTTTTTTTGTCGGTTTGGGCCCGGTGACGGCATCCGGCAACTTGCCGGATATACAGAATGAATCCATTCCGTTCACGACTTACTCGCTGAAAATCGATACTGGCGGACGCGTTATCGACGCCACCGAACTAACGCCGCGGTTCGTCGTCGTGCCCTGGGAAAAGGGTCTACGATTGCTCAAACTTGAGTTTTGACCGCTGGCTCATCATTTCGCGTCTGGAATCCGATCACAAAAATGGACGATAATCATTTTGCGGCCTCGATGCAGCTTATGAACTCAGGGCAAACGACGGCATGCGCTGTCAGAAAGGGGTCTGTCATGGCTAGGACAACGGTTTGGCTGGTGTGGTTGATAGGGGTGCTCGTCATGGCCTTGTTGCCGGCTGCCTGCGATTGTGGCGACGACGATGACGATGATCACGGCGGCTCGCCGGCAGATGACGATGCCGATGACGATGCCGCCGACGACGATACGGCGGACGACGATGCCGACGACGATACCAGTGTGGAGCCTTTGCCGACGGTCAATTGCATTCCACCGGTGGACTACGACGGCGACGGCGAGAACGAGTTGTTGCTCCAGACGATCGACTCAACTACGTTGTCGATCTATCTGGCCGAGCCCGGCACGTTCGAGCGCGAATTGATCCTCGAGCTCCCCCTCACCAAACAGGGCGGCCCGCACCTGGAGGTGACCGATTTCGACGACAACCACGTGTTCGATCTGGTGTGGGCGACGGTCGATTTCACGGCCAAGGGGATTTACACCACCTACGAGATTTTCCTGAACGGCGATTTCGACGACCCGATTGCGACGTTGGGGCCGTTCGCCTCGTATCCGGCCGAGATCATGGTCGATGCCGACAACGACGGGTTGCCGGAAATGCTGGTGCCTACGATCGAGGAAGACTATGCGCCGACGCAGTACCGGCTCTACGATTTCGACGGCACCACGCTGGTGCCGGGCGCGGTCTTTGAGGCGCCCGCCGGCTACACGTTGACCATGTTGCACCACCAGCGTACCGGCGATTGGTACGAGTCCGCCGCCAACCTGACCGGCACCAGCGGCGCCGCGGAACTATTGGGCATCTATGCCTGGGAAGACTCCGGGCATTACTACGCGCAGATGCTGGCTTTCGACTCGGCTACCGGCGCGGTCAACGCCGACTCCGACCCCATCGATTTCTACGCCACCGTGCCGACCAATTCGTTCTTTGCCGGCGAGATCGACGGCGACGGGCTGTCGGAGATCGTGTTGGATCTGGAATACCGCAGCAGCGACAAGGCCGTGCTGCAGAGCCAGTTCTTCGTCTATGGTGGCGCCGACTTCACCGCGGAATACACCTCGGGCCTGTACGTCGACTACTACTCCTACCAGTTCTGGTTTGAGGATCTGAACACCGATGGCGCGTTCGATCCGTTGTTCGTCCGACATACCGGCTCCAGCGCTGGAGCGATCTACGTGGCGGTCGACGGTGCCGATGCCTACAACGAATTGTTGCACTTCACCGCGCCGGATGACTCGCTGAACGACATAGCGTTGCGGCCCGGCCGGGGGTACGTCGGCCTGGGCTACGATATTACCGGCAACGGTCTCGAGGTGTTGACCTTCCGGAGCGTGAAGTCCGGCGCCACGGCGACCGGCGAGATCGAATCGATTCCCATCGGCGGCGGCGCGGCCAGCGGCGCGCTGCTGACTTATCCGCTCGGCGAACAGGGCACCCTCAACGCCTGTGTGACGGACTTCGGCAACGACGGCAATCTCGAACTGGCTGTGTTGACCGCCGCCCTGACTTGGAACGGCGCGGAGTGGGTCTACGACAACGATCTGTTCGTTCATGCCGGCGCCGGCCTAACGCAGATCTTTGCCTACGATATGGGCACCGCTCCCGGTCTCCAGTTGAATTGCGAATATGATCTGACCGGCGATTGGGGGCCCGATCTGGTGGTGGAGGAAATCACCGCCGGCGGCAATCAGCAGCATCTGTTCACCTGTGCGGCGGGCGGCTGCGAATTCGTCGAGACGATTTCGTTCGGCGCCGACGAGTCGTTTTTCTTCCTGGGCCCGATGTTGTAGTTGCGCGGCCCACCGGTACGTGACTTATTGGACGCGCGCGGGGTCTTACCGGTGCGCGCGAAACGCGCTACAATCCTTTGCCCTGCTATACTTTTTGCCGAGGGAGGACCCATGCGCTGGGCGCAATCGGGATGGTGGCTGGTGATGGTGTTGTTGCTGGCGGGCTGCTTTGACGTGGAAGCCCGCTTTACGGTCAACCAGGACGGCTCCGGGACGATGCGGCAGGTAGTCGACTTGCCAAGCAATCTGGCCGAGCTCACGTTGACCCAGGGCGGGTTTCGCAATCCGGAGGAATTTGTCGCCGATGCGGTGATCAACGCTGAAAACAGCCTGGCCGGCTTCGGCGGCATCACCATTCTCGATGCGGCGGCCCAGTGGGTCGGCAATGATCCGGAGCGCAAACTGCGCGTGTCGACCCTTTTCGCGTTCGACAGCATCGAGCAATGGAACAAGTGGGCCGAAGCCAAACGCAACTTTTTGTTGAAGCTCGACAGCACGACCGGCAGCGGCGGTGAACGGCGATGGACGGTCGGGGTTGTCACGCCCAAGATCGAAGCGCCGGTTGGCGCGCCCGCCGGCGAGCCCGGCGACCAGCCGGCGCCGCCGATGCCGCAGATCGATTTCGGTAAGGTGAACATTTTCGTTGTCGGCCCGGGGCCGGCGCCGCAAACCGATTTTGCCAACCAGAACGAAGAGGTCGAAGCCGTGCGACTGGCCGACGGCAGCGTCCGGTTCAGCGGCTCGTTCATGCTGCTGACCGTGCCCCGCACCTTTGAGGGGCGTTTCGTCGGCCGGCCATTGAGTGCCGAGCAACTAGCGGAATTGCGGCGCCAGCAGCGTGTCGAACCTTCGGAAAGCTATCGCCGTGTGTTGGCCATCGTCGAGCGCAAACGCGAGATCGAACGCACACAGCAGGCGGCTCGTGAAGCGATCACCCATACGCGCTTCGAGCTGCGGCTGCAAATGGTCGACGAACGGCGCGTGCAGTTGTCCTACACGCGCACCTACTACGGCCAAACCGCGGCCTACTTCGCCGACCGTGAGGCGATGATGCACGCGATGCTGCCGGAGCTTGGCGCCAACTACGAAACGAAGATCGAAAAGGTGACCGGTCCCGAGCAGATGCCGGGCTTGGCCGTGACCCGCACGCGCCGCCGAACGCTCGAGCTGGCGGAGTTGGGTTCGTTGGTGACGGTCAAACGCGACGGGCCTGACCTGGTCTACCTGGTGTCGGTTCCGGCGCTGCTGGCCGGGATCGATCTGGCCGATGACGCGCCGCCGCAACTCGGCCGTGTCGTGTTCGAAACGCAATGGCCGATCACCGGCACCAATGGCACGGCGGCAGGTCCGAACCGCGTCGAACTCGAGTTGACTCCCGCCTTGTTGCGCGCCAATGCCGCCTTGGTTGTGCGCTGTGCCGCCCGCTAGGAGAATGACGATGAACAAAACCGTTGTGTTGCTGGGTCTGGTGCTGTTGGCGCTTGGGTCCGCCGGTTGCCTCGAAGTGGACGTGCGTGTGCAGATGTTCGAGCCAGGCCAGGGCGTCATCACCCATCAGGTGAGCTTGCCGCGAGCGGTGGTGGGCATGCAGGGTGGCGGCAATAGCCCGTCGCTGGAAGAGATGGAAAAACAATTGAATATGCTGGCGACCGCCGACACCGGAGCAATCGCGGGTCTGCAAAAGGGCCCGACCTTTTTACGGTCCGAAAACGACAAGATCACCCTGACGCGGACGCTGATGTTTCGCGACGGCCAGGCGCTGGCGGGGTACTTGGACCTACTGGGCTTGAAGGTCTCGCTGACGCGCAAAACACTGTCGTTGTCCTCGCGGCTGAAGAGCAGCGCCTTCACCGCCGACGCTCCCAATCTCGACATCAAGAAGCTCGCGCGCCTGGGTGATTCGCTAAGCACCCCGCCGCCCGATTCGCCGATCACCTTCCGCTTGACGGTGACTTTGCCCGGCAAGGTCGAGCGCGTGGTGCCGGAAAACACCGCCGCGGGCAACACTGCGGTCTGGACGTGTGCGGGCAACGAATTCTCGCAGCCGTTTCACCGCGAGTTTGTCGCCGCGACCGAGGGGCGGTCGATCGACCGGCTCGGCCAACCGGCCGATTTCGACGGCGCCCGGGCCGACACCCTGTTGGCGGGCCTGACCGACGTGGCGTTCCTGCAGCGACTCGGCAACCGCTCGTATCCGCTGCTGCACGTGCGGCTCGACAAGAAGCTCAATACCGACCTGGCGGTGCTGACCGTGACTGACGATATGACCGGCAGCCCGGCCATGTATCAACAGCGAGTCGACGAGGTGTTGCTGCCCGAGCTTACGGCCAACTACTACGTCTGGGGCGAACTGGCCCAGCTCGGCGGCCAGTCGTTGTATGCCGGCGGGTGGCGTGCGCGGGAGACCACGGCGGCCGCCAAGTTGAACGGTCCGTTGCGCGTTTCGCGCGCGGGCGGGCGCGTCGTCGTCAGCTTCACGCCGCCGCGCATGTTGAACGCGCCGGACGGGCAGGCCGACAGCCCCGAACGCATCGTCGCGGCGATTTTGGTGACTTACCCTGACGGCAGCGAGCAAAGCGCCTACGTGCGGGTGAAACATCTGCGCACCGGGCAAACGGTGGAAGTCGGAAGGTAGCCGCAGCCGTTGGCGGATCACGGACGGCGGCGCGGGAGAGAAGGATGCCGGAAGAACTGACGCTCTATCAGAAGGGCCATCTGGTGGTGGCGGCGGTGCGACTGCACAGCCATCTGCACGGCACGCCGCCGACGCCGGAGCAGATCGGTGAATTGCTGAAGATGAACCGCGAGCAGGTGCATTTTCTGGTCAACAAGCTGGTCGAGATCGGCGCGGTGCTGGTGGCCGAGGGCTCGTTCGGCGTGCGGGTGATGCTGGCCGAACACCTGAAGCTCGAGGATCTTGAGGGCCACGATCTGACGCCGAGCATTGAGGACGAAGTCGCCGCGTTTAAGGCCGCGCAGAACCAACGCAACGAGCAGTTGCAGAAGTTGTTCGACAAGGACCACGTCGACGAAGAGAAGAAAAAGCTGCAGGATGACCTGGCGGCCAAGCTGGCCGATCCGAGCAAGCTGAAGAAGGCCGGCAATCCGCTCGACGCCATGTTCAAGAAGAAGTCCTAGTCGGGGAGGATCGTGATGACTGCCCCGCGTTCACGCTCGTCCGCCCGTCCCGTTGTTGCGATGGCCGGCTTGCCGGCCGTGCTGCAGCAGGTGCTGCACCTGATCAATCGCAGCGAATCGCGCAGCGAGTTCCTGGAACGCGTGGCGCAGGTGCTGGTCCGAGCGCTGCGCTGCGACGTGGTCGAGCTGCGCGTGCGCGAATCCAACCGCTACTACCGCTGCCGGGCGGAGCGCCGCGACGCGCGGTCCTGCCGCACCGACGTGTTGGCTTACGAGACGCCGCAACGGCTGCCCGCCGCGGCCGACGGTTCGTGGTGGGAAACGCTATGCGCGCGGGTATTCGCCGGCCGTCCCGCGGTGCCGGCCGCGCACCGAGCGCCGCACGGTGGTTACTTCACACACTCTGCGCCCGGGCTGCCGGCAGTGGCCTGCCTGCCCTTGGTGATCGAGCAACGCCGTCTCGGGTTATTGCTGGTCGCCTCGGCTCGAGCCGACTACTTTGCCGGCGAACGTCTTGACGTTTGCGAACTGACGGCCGAAGTGCTGGCCAGCGCTCTGGCCCACCAACGAACATTGGTTGCCCTGCGCGAACGCGTGAAGGAACTGACTTGCTTGTATGAGATCGCCAATGCCCTCGGGCGGCACGACCTATCGCGCGACGATGTTCTAGGCCTGATCGTCCACTGCATCGCACCGGCCTGGCGATACCCGGAAATCGCCAAGGCGCGAATTGTCGTCGACGACCGCACATTCACCTCGGCCCGCTTCCGCTCCGGCGTCAGCCGCCTAGTCTCGCCGCTGGTGGTGGGGGGCGAGACGCGGGGCATGGTGGAGGTGGTCTACACCAAGCCGCGGCCGGAACGCGACGAAGGGCCGTTCCTGGCCGAGGAACGCAAGCTGATCGATACCATCGCGCGGCAGATCGCGCTGTTGCTGGAAGGGGAGCGGACCGCGGCCGAACAGGCGGCGCTGCGTGAGCAGCTCCGACATTCCGACCGGCTGGCCACGATCGGTCAGTTTGCCGCCGGTATGGCGCACGAGCTGAACGGGCCGCTGGCGGCCGTGCTCGGGTTCGCGCAATTGATGACCAAAGACCCGGACTTGTCGGCGACCTCGCGCGGCGACCTGAAGAAGATCGAAGCCGCCACGCTACACGCACGGGAAATTGTGAAGAAGCTGCTGTTCTTCGGGCGCCAGTTGCCGGCGCACAAAACAGCCGCCGATCTCAACCAGGCCGTGCACGAGGCGCTGTCGATGTTCGCGCATCAACTGCAACAAAGCGGCGTGCGGGTCGAAACGCACTTGGCCCATCGCTTGCCCTCACTGCACGCCGACCCCGGGCAGCTGGTGCAGGTGCTGGTGAACCTGATCGTCAATGCCATGCAGGCCATGCCGGACGGGGGCACGCTGATCGTGGAGACCGAACGCGCGCCGCAGGAGATCGTGTTGCGCGTCGCCGACGACGGTGTTGGTATGGCGCCGGAGGTGCGCGAAAAAATCTTCCTGCCGTTCTTCACGACCAAAGACGTCAATCAAGGCACGGGACTCGGGTTGCCGGTGGTGCATGGCATTGTCACTGCCCACCACGGCACGATTCGCGTCGACAGCGCGCCGGGGCAGGGTGCGCGATTCGAGATCCGATGGCCGATACAGCGCCCGGAACGCCCGGGTAGGAGCGAAACACATGCCCGCGAGCAAAGCTCGAGAACGTATTCTCGTCGTCGATGACTCGCCGCTGACCCTCGAGGTGCTCAGCCGCAACTTGTCCGCCGCCGGGTTTCGCGTGCGGCAGGCCGAGAGCGTGCCGGAAGCGATCGAACAACTCGAGGTCGAACCGGCGGAACTGGTCATCACTGATTGGAAGATGCCGGGTCAGGACGGGTTAGAATTGGTGCGCCACGTTCGCCACAACTGCCCGAACACCGAAGTGATGGTGATCACCGGCTTTGCCTCGGTGCCCGGCGCCGTCCAGGCCATGAAGACCGGCGCCGAGGAATACCTGGCCAAACCGTTCACCGACGAAGAACTGTTCGCGGCCGTCGAACGATCGCTGGCCAAGCTGCATCGCCGTCGCACCGGCCAACCCCGGCCCCGCACCGCCGCGCCGAGCGGCCTGCTGGGCGAATCGCGCGCGATGCAGAAGGTGCTGGCGGCCATTGCCAAGGCAGCCACCACCACCGCGACCGTGCTGATCGTCGGGGAAAGCGGCACCGGCAAGGAACTGGTGGCGCGCGCCATCCATTACGGCGGCAAACGTTCGACCGCGGCATTCGTGCCGATCAACTGTGGCGGCATCCCCGAAGGCCTGCTGGAGAGCGAATTGTTCGGCTACGTCAAAGGCGCCTTCACCGGCGCCGTGCAGACCCGCGCCGGCTTCTTTCAGACCGCCGACGGCGGCACGATCTTCCTCGACGAGATCAGCGAGATCAGCCCCGCGATGCAGGTCAAGCTGTTGCGTGTGCTGCAAGACCGGCAGATCTGTATGGTCGGCGACACGCGCTCACGCAAGGTCGACGTGCGCGTGCTGGCGGCGACGAACAAGGATCTGCTGACGCTGATCAAGAAGGGTTTGTTCCGCGAAGACCTCTACTTCCGGCTTAACGTCATCACCATCGAGGTGCCGCCGCTGCGCGACCGTGAGGACGACGTGCTGCTGCTCGCCCACCATTTCGCTTCGCGCTACGCCGCGGAAGTGGGGCGACCGGCGCCGACTTTCACCGACCGGGCGATGCAAATGCTCAAACAATACCCGTGGCCCGGCAACGTGCGCGAACTGGAAAACCTTGTTCAACGATTGGTGGTGATGGCCGAAACCGAAGTCATCGACGCGCCCGATCTGCCGGCGTTGATGCGTTTCTCGGCGGCCCGTGCGCCGAGTGTCAACCGTAGCCTGGCCGAGGTGGAGGCCGAGCATATGCGGCGCGTGCTGCAGAGCGTCGGCGGCAACAAGTCGCGCGCGGCAGAGATTCTCGGTGTTGACCGCAAGACACTGCGCGACAAGGTGAAACGCTACCGTTTGGAAGAAAACGAATAGCATTGTCCATGCTGGGGAGAATCTCCCCGGCGGGTAGATTGTCCTCAAGCGCCAATCTCCAATCCAGAGACTACGCTCATTCGTGTCGGCGAGGTCCTTGAATGGAAATCCGTCATAGAAACATAGTGTTCCGCCGCTATCGCACGTCGGGTCGATCGTTATCGCGAAACTGGCATGGGGTTTGTTACATAGGTGGGGTGAAACACACCATTTTGGTGCGGAGGAAAGTTATCATGTCTATCGCTGGTCACAGCACGCACATTTCGCGATCCGCTTCGAACCCTCACCTTCCGTTCGCCGCACGCCCGGCCGATTGTGGCGTATGCATCAACTGCGCCGATGAGGCGACCTGCATGAACCTAGCCCGGGCGAAAGCGCCGGTCCGGTTCTGCGAGGAGCACCAACTTACCGCGGTGTCGGCGGCCGAACCGGTGGCTCCGGACCCGTGGCGGCCGACGCCCACCTGGGCCGGCTTGTGCGACACCTGCGAGAGCAGCGATAATTGCAGCCTCACCAGTACTCCGCGCGGGGTCTGGCGCTGCGAAGAGTTTCGCTGAGCTAGGTGCCGCCGCGGCGGGCAACCAGAAGCATCAGTCAACCGCAGTCGGGAGGAAGAGCGACGATGGCGACGGGGGTGAAGAAAACCAAATCAGCACCGGTGAAAAGCCTGATGATGAAGAAGGGCAAGAAGCTCAGTCTGTACGAAAGCGTGAACGTGCAGTTCAACAAGGCGGCGGATCTGATGGGTTTGGATCCGAACACGCGCAAGATACTGTCCAACACGATGAATGAAATCGTGTTGCATTTCCCGGTGCGCATGGACGACGGCCGCATCGAGATCTTCACCGGCTATCGCGTGCAGCACAACAACTCACTGGGGCCCTTCAAGGGCGGGTTGCGGTTCCACCCCGAAGTCAGCCTCGATGAGATCCGCGCGCTGGCGACCTGGATGACTTGGAAGAGCGCGATTGCGCACATTCCGTTCGGCGGCGCCAAGGGCGGCATCCAGTTTGATCCGACCAAGTATTCGCCGAGCGAGTTGGAACGCATCAGCCGGCGCTTTACCTTCGCGCTAGGCGATATGATCGGTCCGGAATACGACATTCCCGCGCCTGACGTGAACACCAACGCGCAGATCATGGCCTGGATTCTCGACACGTTCGTCACCACACAGCCGTCGCACGACCGGCAGGCCAGCATGCACGTGGTCACCGGCAAGCCGATCGAATCGGGCGGCAGTGTCGGCCGCGACAAGGCGACCGCGCAGGGCGTGTTGTTCTGCATCCAGGAATGGGCGAAGGACCACCGCTTCAAGCTCAAGGGCTCGACATACTTCGTGCAGGGCTACGGCAATGTCGGCGGTTGGTCGGCGCGGCTGATGAAGAAACAGGGCGCCAAGCTGCTGGCGGTCGAGGACTGGTCGGGCGCGATCTACAACGAGAGAGGTCTCGATGCCGACAAGCTCGCCGAGTACGTGGCCAAGAACCGTCGTATTGCCGGCTTCCCGCAGGGCAAACCGGTCGACCACGCCACCTTCATGAAGACCAAGGCGGATATCTTCATTCCGGCGGCGCTGGAAACGCAGATTACCGCCGAGACCGCGCCGCTGCTCAGGGTGCGTCTGGTGGCCGAAGGCGCCAATGGCCCGACCGATCTCGACGGCGACCGCATTCTGCAGGAACGCGGCATCGATGTGATTCCGGACGTGTTGTGCAATTCGGGCGGGGTCATTGTCAGCTATTTCGAATGGCTGCAGAACAAGCGCAGCGAAACGTGGGATCTGGCGGAAGTCGACCAGAAGCTGTCGAAAAAGATCGTCGGCGCGTACCAGCGCGTCGCCGAAGCGGCGGCGAAATACAAGTGCGACTGGCGCACCGCGGCCTATATCGTGGCCCTGTCGGCGCTGGATGCGGTTTACAAAGAACGCGGCATCTGGCCGTGAGCCAAGAAAAGGCGGGGCCGCAACCCCGCCTTCTTTCTTTCTACCGCTAGCCTTTTCTTCCGAAATCCGGATCCGGAACTGGTCGCTTCAGCACCCGCACGCCCCGCTGTCGTTGTCGTCATCATCGTCGTCATCGGCGTCGGTGTCGTCGTCGGGGAGGGAATCGTCATCGAACGAATTGTCGTCGTCTGAATCGTCATCGAAGGTGTCGTCGTCGGTGCCATCATCGTCGGTGGCATCGTCATCGTCGGCGTCGTCATCGGCGGCGGGCACGATCACTGCCCAGGTCGCCAACACGGCGGCCATGGCCTTGGTCATGTCGAGCGCGTAGGGGAACTTCTGTTTATCCAACGTATCGGCGGTAGTGTGGTAGGCCGAATAGGCGTCCCAATCCTCTTCGATGATTAACGCGCCAGGCAGGCCGCGATTGAGGAACGGTTCGTGGTCGCTGCCCCAGTAGTCGTACGTGCCGCTCACCTCGAGGTCGGTGTAGGTCGTGGTGAGCGCACCGATCTGCTTCAGCGTGTCGATCTGTTCCTGGTTCTCGTTTGATCCTTCGTAAAACGCGGCGTAGTTGTTCTTGTTGTAAGAAACCATGTCCGCCACGAGGAAAGCCTGGATCTTGTTGAGCAGTCCCTGGTTCGCCATTTGCCGCACTAGCGCGTTACTGCCCAGCAGGCCCAGTTCCTCGCCGCCGAAGGCGACGAAGATGATCGACGCTTCGGTGTCGACCTCGGCGAAGACGCGCGCCAGCTCGAGTACGCTGGCGGTGCCGCTGCCGTTGTCGTTCGAGCCGGGCGCCAGAGAGCAAAGATTCGGGCTGGTTGAGTCGTAGTGCCCGCCGACGAGGTAGTATTCCTCCGGCCGCACAGTGCCGCGTTTGATGCCGACGACGTTGAAGCCGTCCGGCTCGCCGCAGGCGAAACAAGGGTTGTTGAATGTCGGCTGGCTGGTTTCCAGGCCGAGCTGCCGGAATTCCTCAGCGATGATGTCGCGCGCTTCGAGCACCTGGTCGGTGCAGGAGTAACGAGTGGTCAGATCGTCCGACAGCGCGGTCAGGTACTTTCGGTAGGTGTCGATGGTGAGCCTACCGAGGAATTCTTCCACCACCGGGTCGGGCGCGTCGCGTCGTTCGGGGAGGGACAGGGTCACCTGCCGGCTGCCGCGCACCGGCTGCAGCCACACCTCGCGCCCCGACTGCAGCAGTGCCGGGTCGTTCACCACCGCCAACTGGAAGCCGGCGTCGCTGTACAGCGTGACGTAGCCGGTCCGTTCACTTGCCGGGCGATGGTCGCGCACGAGATAGAGACGGGTGCGGTCGACATTCGCCGCCAGCGTGCGGCCGGCGACCCGGCATGCGGAGCCGTGGATGAGGACGGTCGCATCGGCGAAGGTGAGTTGCCATGCGGTCGAGCAAACAGGTAGCTGGCCGCCGCGTGGCACGAGGGTCAGTTGATCGGCCCAGGCGGAGCCGGTGAGCAACAATATCAGCAGTAGAGTCACGCACAGTCGTTTCATAGGCGGTCCTTTCGTGCCGGCGACTTCGCGATGATACAGGTCCCACGATGCCTTGTCGAATGGGCGGATCGCAGATGGCTAGCGGCCCATGGCCTTGAGCACCATGGCGCCGGCGATTTCGCCCGACATCAGGCAGGCGCTCTGGCCGCCGCCGGGGAAGGTCCAGGCGCCGGCCAAGTAGAGGCCGCTCACCGGCGTCTCCGCGGGCAAGCGGTTAATGATCGACTGCCCCGGCGTGTGCGCCCAACCGTACACCGCGCCCTGCGGGTTGAGGGTGAAGCGTTCGTTGGTCAGCGGCGTGCCGATCTCCATCACCTCAACCGACGCGCGCAGGCCGGGCAGCAGTCGTTCGACGCGTTCGAGCATCTGCTCGGCGACCTTGGTCTTGAACGTCGTGTACTGGGCGTAACCTTCATCGCGATGCCAGCGGTGTTCCCAGTCGTACTGCAACGGCACAGTGATCACCACCACACTGCCGCCCGGCGGGGCGCAGGTGGGGTCGGCCGGGCCGTAGTCGACGATCACGTAACCGACGCGCTGCAGATCGCCGGCCACCGCCTGATCGACCATTTCCTGCGGCCGGTAGGTCGTGTTGACGAACGTCGAGTGGTTGCCGCCGAGCGGGGCCAGCACGCGGCGGTCTTTAATGCCCAGGTAGATCTGCATCAAGGATAGCGAGCGCTCCATTGTGTGGACGCGCTTGACGTAGTCGGCGGGGAACTGTTCGGGGCCGACCAGCTTGTCGACCGTCGTTGGGGCACTGGCGTTGGAGACGACGTAGTCGGCGAAGTATTCGGCGCCGCCGGCCACGCGCACGCCGCGCACGCGCCCGTCCGCGGTCAGGATGCGTTCGACCAGCGTGCCGGTGCGCACCGTGCCGCCATGCTCGACGATGAATTGCGCCATCGCGTCGGAAATGGCCTGCGAGCCGCCTTCAGGGTAGTAGCCGCCGTCCTCGTGGTAGCCGGCCCACATGCCCGCGAAGTAGAGCGCGCTGAGCCGCTCCGGCGGCAAGCCCAGGTAGCCCCAGAGCTGCGCGAACGCGCCCTTGGCATCCGGATCGCCGAGTTCCTCGCTCAGCAGTTCGTCGAGCGTCGAGTTCAAGCGGCCAAGCACGTCGCCCTGACGGATCGGCGCGCCGAGCATCAACAGCGCGCGCTTGAAACCCGAAGCCGAGAACAGGCCGCTGAGTTGATCCATGTGATGGCGCAAGGTGGAGATCTTTTTGATCAGCGCGGCGAATCCTTTCTTCTCGTGCGGGAACAGCTCGCCCAAGCGGGTTTCGTACTTGTCGCGGTCGGCCGGCACGTCGAAGGTGCGGTGGGGGAAGATCGAGCGATAGAGCGGATCGAGCCGGTTCATTTTCACCCGCTCGGTGACGCCGTAGCGGTGCAGCAGTTCGTACAGATCGCCGCCGGGACCGGCGCTGTTGAGCATGTGCAGGCTCGCTTCGAAGCGGTAGTTGCCGCGTTCGAAGGCGGTCATGTAGCCGCCGAACTTGTCGTGCTGTTCGAGCAGCAACACCTTCTGGCCCGCGGCGGCGAGCCGGGCCGCAGCGCCCAATCCGCCCGCGCCGCCACCGACGACGATCACATCGTATCGCGTCTCTTCCGCCTGAGCGAGCAACGGCGCCGCGAACAACGCCAGAACCAGCACACTGACAGCGATGGCACGCATGAATCTTTCCTCCGGTGGGTGGCGCCATCATCATCATCAACGTTGAGTAGCGCGCGGTCAAGTTGGCGCACAATTCCGGTTGACAGTATCGGCCGCGTGCTTAGGTTTCGATCAAGAAAAAAAAGGGTTGCCGGCAAACGGCAAGACCCGCGAAAGAAAACGAGGAGGAAATCCCATGGCCATTATTTATCGTCGCGACAGCAACCAATGGCCCCAGACCAACTGGGATGAATTCAACGAATACGCCTTGTCCCGCCGCGGTGGCGAAGAGCTGCAAAGCTGTTGCTGCCCGAGTGTGGACGTGTACGAAGATGACAGCGCGTTCTCGCTGCTGGTCGAACTACCCGGCCTGCAGAAGAACGATGTGAAGATCGAAG
Organism: uncultured bacterium; assembly: GCA_964511015.1. Lineage (GTDB taxonomy): Bacteria > Lernaellota > Lernaellaia > Lernaellales > Lernaellaceae > FEN-1099. Next base: position 27,362 of record CAZEDX010000038.1, read on the forward strand.
TCGAAAACGGCACCCTCACCATTTCCGGCGAACGCAAGCCGCTCAATGGCGAGCAGCACGGCAGCTATCAGCGCGTTGAGCGCTGTTACGGGGACTTCAGCCGATCCTTCACCCTCGGCGACATCGTCGACCAGCAACGCATTGTGGCCACGATGGACCGGGGTCTTCTCACCGTCACCCTCCCGAAGCGAGAGGAAACGAAGGCACGGCAAATCGAAGTCCTGGCCAAGTAGGTACCCTCCACTCCACCCCAGGGGCGGGCTGCCGAGCCCGCCCCAACTTAATTTTTTCCAGCGTCCAGCGACTGTCGGCCTGTGTCTTGATTCCGCGCGCCCAACCTCGGTAGGATCGAATCTGCGGGAGGTGCCATGAAAAAAGGGTTGTGGTTCGCGTTGCTGTTGTCTTGCCTTTTTGCTGGCGCGGCTGCGGCACAGAGCAGTCAGGTGGATGAGCCGCCACCAGCCACGCCGCCGTCCAATGGCGACGAGGCGGAAGACGAAGGCGTGTCGATGGCGTTCTATATGTCTGCCGGCAAGGCGTTGCGCGCCTATGACTTCACCCGGTTGAACCACACGCTCGGCTCCGGCGGAGGCGGCGCGTTCGGCGAATACATCGACGACTGGCATTTCGAAATGGTTTTCGCCGGCACGCAGACGGCGTTCTTCGCGCTCGCCGGCGGTTTCTGGGAACAGGAAGCGGGCGGCGCGGCCTTTGACAGCATGTTGGAAGGTTGGGAACTGTTGGCCCGGTGGGGCGTGGCATTGGCCGCCAACGACACCGTTCAGCTTTATCCGAATTTCGGTATCGGCTACGCGCAGCAGACGCTGACCCTCGACGGCAACTTGCGCGGACTGGACATCGGGGATCTGCCGGCGCGGGGAGAGGTCGAGATCGAACAGAACGGCATGTTGCTCGAAGCGGCGTTGCGCGTCGACATTTATAGTATTGTGCCGGAGAAGGCCAGCGTGGGGTTTTTGATGGACCAGAGCCTGACGCTCGGCTGGCTCGGCGTGCCTTGGCATTCGCATTGGCAAAACGGTTCGCACACCATTCACGTGCCGCAGGATCTGACCAACGCGTTCTTCTTGCGTTACAGCGTCGGCTTCGGGTTTGGCGTGCGGTGAGTGAAGTGGGCTACTTCAAAGGTTTTCCGTAAAGACAGGCCGCGATTCGGTTGCGTTCCAGATCGTCTTTTTCGTTAAAGTTGACCCCGGCCATCGAAATCTCACGCGAGGTCTGCAAGCGCACGACTTCGCCCTCCAGCCGCTCGATTTCTTCGCCGTTGGGCAGATGGAACGAAAGTTCCAGCTTCTGACCCATCGCCAACGGTTCTTTGCAAACTAGCAGCACGCCGTGTGCCGACAGGTCGACGGTGACGAATTCGGCGCCGGTGGCCGCGTCGCGCATGGGAATGGAAAGCGCCACGCGCGGGCTGCGCCGCAGGTTGCGGGTTTCCACGTCGGTGGGGTACTCAAGCACCCACATTGGCAACGGGTTCTGCAATTTGGCGGACAGGCGCGTGGCGAAACCATACGCCACACCGTCCAAAATGTAGCGCATAATGATTTTCGCGCCGGGCAGGGCAATCACCGGTCGGTTGTCGTGCAACGGCACGGTGATCATCAGCAGCGAGCCGCGCCGCCAACCAAGCACTTCGGCGTCGGTGCGCAGGTGTTTCACGTCTTGCGCCAGTTCGAGGAAGACACGCAGACCGACCGCGAAATTGGGCTCTGCTTTGGGCGCCTCGATTTCGGTTTCTTCTTTGACGGCGTTATTCTCTTTGGACGCGACGGCTTCTTTGGATGCGTTTATCGAAGTAGTCTCATCAGCCATGTTGAGCACCCTCCAACTCGAACTCAAACCACCCAATTTCAGGGTACCCTTTGTGGCGCAGGCGGTCAACGAGTTTGTGTCGAATGGGCGTTCCAAACGGTGTGTGCGTGCTGGCTAGGCCATTGTCAGCCGGCGCTTGAGACGACGGGTCGGGAAGATTATCCTGGCACCATGCCACGTGCCGAAATGATCGATCCGTTGTACGCCGATCCGGAAGCTTACGACATCGCCTTCGGTTGGGATTCGCTGCGCGAGACGGAAGGGTGTTTGCGCGTGGCCGAGGAGTTGCTCGGCCGGCCGGTACGCCGTGCGTTGGAACTCGGTTGCGGCACGGGCCGCGTGTTGCGCGACCTGGCGACGCTGAATCGCGAAGCTGTCGGGCTCGACCTCGAGCCGGCATTGCTGCGCCAAGCCCGCCGCCGATTGCGCGAGCAGGGACTGAACGCCGAACTCGTCGAGGCCGACATGCGTGACTTTGCGCTCGGCGCGCCGGTCGACTTCGCCATCTCGCCGCTCAACGGCATCGGCTACCTGACGACCAATGACGACCTAGCTCGCCACCTGGTTTCAGTCGCGGCAAACCTGACCCCCGGTGGCGTTTACGCGATCGAGCTGAGCTTCGGTCCGGTGGAGGCGGAGTTTTTCGGCCGCGGCGATCCGTGGGTGTTCGAACGCGGCGGCATTCGCGTGATGGCCGACTGGCGGCTGCTCGAGGTCGATGCCGAGACCGGCCTGGTCACCAACGAAGCGACGCTGTTCATTCAGCGGCCCGGCCAGACCGAGCAACGCATTGTCTGCGAGCACTACCTACGCAAGTGGGATCAGGCATCATTCTATGGCCTGGTTGCCGCCAGCCCGCTGCGGTTGGCCGCGATGCGCTGGCGCGACCTCACCGAACTCGATCCTGAAACGCCGCTGACTTACGCCAACGACAACGTCTTTGTATTTCTGCAACGGTAGTCGGACGCCCAAACAAAAGGGGCACGGCCGGCCGTGCCCCTTCGTGTTTGGCGTGCCGCGCGCTTACAGCTTGCGCACTGCCTGGTCGATGCGCTCCAGCGCGAGCTTGATATTTTCCACACTGTTGGCATACGAGAAGCGCAGGTAGCCTTCGCCGTACTTGCCGAAGCTGGTGCCCGACAGGCTGGCGACGCCGGCTTCGTTGAGTAAATAGCCTTCCAGCCACGAGCTGCCTTTGCCGATCGCTTTGATGTTCGGAAAGACGTAGAACGCGCCCTTCGGCTTCAAGCAGCTAATGCCGGGGATGTTGTTCAAACCGTCGACGATCACATCACGGCGGCGCTTGAATTCGGCCACCATGCGATGCACTTCGTCCTGCGGCCCTTCCAACGCCGCCAGGCACGCGCGCTGCACGAACGAGTTGACGCACGAATTGGAATTCGTCTGCAGCCGGGTGATATGCTCGGCCAGGCGCGTCGGCATAATGCCGTAGCCGATGCGCCAGCCGGTCATCGCGTAGGTTTTGGAGAAGCCGTCGAGAATGATGGTCTGGTCGAGCATGCCGGGTTGGCGCGTGATGGTTTCGAACTGACCTTCGTACAAGACCTCGAGGTAGACTTCGTCGCTCAGAATCCAGATGCCGCGCTCTTTGGCGGCGTCGGCAACGATCTGCAGGTCTTTCGCGCTGAGCACGCCGCCGGTCGGGTTCTGCGGGCTGTTCAGGATGATGAGCTTGGTCTTGGGCGTGATCAGGCTGACCAGTTCTTGCGGGTCGAAGGAGAAACCCTTCTCTTCGCGCAGCGGCACGGGCACCGGTTTGGCGCCGACGAAGTTGATCACGCTTTCGTAAATCGGAAAGCCCGGGTTCGGGTAGATCACTTCGTCGCCTTCCTGCGCCACGGCGAGGATGACGAAGAACATGATCGGCTTCGCGCCGGGGGTGACCACCACCATCTCGGGCGCCAGGTCCAGCCCGCGGCGCTTGCCGGCAAATTGGGCGATGGCCTTGCGCAACTCGGGCAGGCCGGCGCTGGGTCCGTAATGGGTGTAGCCCTGGTCGAGCGCGGCTTTGGCCGCTTCCTTGATGTGTTTGGGCGTGTCGAAATCGGGTTCGCCGATTTCCAGATGCACGATATGCCGGCCCTGCGCTTCGAGGGCGCGGGCCTTGGCCAGCACTTCAAACGCAGTCTCGGTGCCCAGACGGCTCATGCGTTGAGCGAGCAGCATGGATTCCTCCTCTTGATTCGGTCCGCCTATTTGCCGGCGGCTTTCATCACTTCTTTCGCCGCGGCAACGATGTGTGCCGCGCTCAAACCGAAGATGTTGAACAGTTCTTCGGGCTTGCCCGACTCGCCAAAGCGGTCCTGCACGCCGATCATGCGCATCGGCACCGGCTGGTGTTTGACCAGCACTTCGGCTATCGCGCCGCCGAAGCCGCCGGTAATCTGGTGCTCTTCGCAGGTCACCACGCATTTGCACTTCGCGGCCACTTCCACAATCGCCGCGACGTCGATCGGTTTGATCGTATGCACGTTCAGCACATAGGCCGAAATGCCCTGTTTCTCCAGCGCCTCGGCAGCGAGCAGCGCGTGATAGACCATGTGCCCGGTCGCCAGCAGGCCGACATCGGTGCCCTCGCGGTACTTTACCGCCTTGCCGATTTCGAACACGTCGGTTTCCTGGGTGATGAGGGGCACCTTCTCGCGGCCGAAACGCAGGTACACCGGCCCGCGCATCTCGGCGGCGGCGAGGGTGGCTTTATACGCCTCGTTCGCGTCGCAGGGCGACAGAACCGTCATGTTCGGCAGCACGCGCATGGTGGTGATTTCTTCCAGCGCCTGGTGCGTCGCGCCGTCGGGACCGACCGACACGCCGCCGTGCGCGCCGCCGATTTTCACATTGAGGTTCGAGTAGCAGATGGTGGTGCGAATCTGATCCCACGCGCGGCCGGCGACGAATACGCCGTAGGTCGCCACGAAGGGGATCTTGCCCATCAACGACATGCCCGCCGCCATGCCCAGCATATTCTGCTCGGCGATGCCGGCGTCAAAGAATCGGGTCGGGTACTTTTCCTGGAACCAGCCGGTGGTCGTCGATTTCGCCAGGTCGGCGTCGAAGACCACAACTTGCGGATTGATCTCACCAAGCTTGACCAGGGCTTCGCCATAACCGAAACGGGTGGGTTTTTCGCCGTAGGTCTTCATATCAGTCCTCCTCGCCCGCCAGTTCGGCCATGGCCTTCTTGTATTCCTCGTCGTTCGGCGCTTTGCCGTGCCAGCCGGCCTGGTTTTCCATGAACGACACGCCTTTGCCCTTGATCGTGCGGCCAATGATCGCCGTCGGCTTGCCGTCGCGACGCGGGAACTCGTCGAGCGCCTCGACCAGCGTGGCCATGTCGTGGCCGTCGACTTCAATGACATGCCAGCGGAACGCGCGCAGTTTGTCGGCCAGCGGCGCGATGCCCATCACCTCTTCGACCGGGCCGTCGATCTGCAGGTTGTTGTAGTCGATGAAGGTCAACACGTTGTCGAGCTTGAAGTGCCCGGCCGCCATCATCGCTTCCCAAATTTGGCCTTCCTGCAGCTCACCGTCGCCGTTGACGCAGTAGAAGAGACTGTCTTTGCCGTCGAGCTTGGCGGCCATGGCCATGCCGACGATCACCGACAAGCCCTGGCCTAGACTGCCCGTGCCGACCTCGACGCCCGGTGTGCAATTGCAAGGGTGGCCCTGCAAGTGCGAGCCGTACTGCCGGAACGAGGTGAATTCGTCGCAGGGGAAGTAGCCGGCGCGACCCAGCGCCGCGTAAAGCACTGGCGCCACGTGACCCTTCGAAAAGACCACGCGGTCGCGACCTTCCCAGCAGGGGTCTTTGGGATTATGGCGCAGTTTGTGGAAGTACAGTGCGGTCACGAAGTCGGCGGCCGACAGGCTTCCGCCCGGATGGCCCGAGCCGGCCGCGTGGGTCATCTCGATGATGTCACGCCGAATCTGGCGCGCCATCTTCTTCAATTCAGCGACGTTCATGGATCCTCCGGTATTGGTGCGGCGAATACAGATTTCGCCAAAACGGGCAAGGGGGACAAGAAGGGTCGATTTCGCAGTTCATGAACCAGCCACAAAATTGTGTTTGGCGGCCCTGATCTTAGCAGGGCAAACTGCCCGGTCAACGGGGTGTGATCGCGGCACCAGGTGACAAAAACTCGAATGTTTCTATTGAGACTGCGGATCAAAAAGCTTTTGGAGTAAGTATTTCACTAATTATTTGACAAGACACGTTGAGTGCGAGAAAAAAATATGCATCGGGTCGGCCATTGCAGGAGGCCGACATGCGAGCCATGTTCAAATTGCTATTGTTGTAGGATCGGTCCCACGGGGCACTTCTGCGGCCAGGGCCGAAGACGAATGGATCGTCGACACCGGCACTGTGAATTTCGAACCATATGTAGCCAATAGTGGCAACGCTCTATGGGATGCAGAGTCGGAACATTTTCTCGTTTTGTTCACCTGGCCCGATCTCAGCGTAGCCCGCTACCGTGGTCAGTGCCACCCAGGAATTTGCCGACGCCGTCGCCGATGCGGCTGGGCAGCTCTATGTTGCCGCCGGCTCAGCGGAACTCAATAACCTGGATCTGTTTCACCTGACCGCTACAGGCTGGGAAAACGAAACACTGGCGGGACCAATCTATCGTTATCAGGCGGCGCTGTGGTCCGACAGGGAAGACGTGATGGTTTGTTTCTTCGGCCTCGAGGACCGTTTGTAGTGCTGGTCCACCGCGCCTGTCGTCGGCAAACCCGGCACCGACGACGACACGGTCGATGACGACGCGGCCGACGACGATGTCGACGACGACAGCGACGACAATGCGGACGACGACGGCGTCAACGACGGCCAATCGCCCACCGATGAGGACGACGATGACCACGACGGCGGAGGCTGTTTCCGCCAAACGCCGCGGCCCACCCTCCCTTGACGCCCTGGGCAAAAAGTTGTTACGTCGGACCCCCGACGACCGGGGATATGGTGGTTCGATGGATCCGGAACTCAGACGCCTGTATCTGCAAGACCTGAAGGAAATCGAGGAGGAGCTCCGCGAGTACGGGCCCAACGTCGATTTGCTGATGGAAAAGGCGGAGATCCTCGACTACCTGGGCCGCCAGGAAGAGTCCGAGGCCATTCTGCGCGAGGCGCTGAAAACCGAACCCGACAACGGCGATTTGTGGAACAACCTCGGCGTCGTGCTTAAAAACATGGCCCGGTACGAGGACGCCTTCGACGCGCTGATGCAGAGCCAGCGGCTCAGCCCGAACCGCACTGTCACCCTCAAGAACATCGGCGATGTGCTGTTCTTCCAGTACCGCGACGACGAGGCGCGCCTGTGGTACGAACGCGCCTTGCGCGCCGATCGCAACGATCCCTGGGCGCTCACCGGCAAGGCGCAGATCCTCGTTTCCAAACGCAACTACGAAACCGCGCTCGAACTCTTCGACCGCGCGTTGACCATCGAGCCGGAGTACACCTGGGCGCTCGGCGGCCGCGGCATGGCCCTGCTTGGCCTGGGCCGGTTCGAGGAAGCCATCGATTCGTTCGATCTGGCCATCGAACTCGATCCGGAATGGGACCAGCCCCATTGCGGCAAGGCCGAGGCGTTGCATCGGCTGGGCCGGCTGAAGGAAGCCGAGGCGGAATACCGCACGGCGCTACGGCTTGACGAACTCGATCCGCTCAAGTGGCAAGACTTGGGCAATGTGCTGCTCGACATGAACCGCCACCGCGACAGCTTGCGCGCGTTCCGCCGCGCCGCGCGGCTCGACGAGAACCTGGTGCGGGCCCACAGCGGCATGGCCCACGCGCTCGACATGCTGGGCCGCTACCCCGAGGCGCTGGCCGAATATGACAAGGCCATCGCGCTCGACGGACAGGATCCGTCGATCTGGAACAACCGCGCCGTGCTGCTTGCCGAAGGGTTGGGCGAGTTCGCCGCGGCCAAGGAAAGCTACGAACACGCGCTGGCGCTCGACGCGGACTACCACCTTGCGCGTTTCAACTACGCCCAACTGCTGGTCAAGATGGGCCAGGACAAACGTGCGCGCGAGGAACTGCGCAAGGTGAACAACGCATTTCGCGCCCACGGCCGCGACCTGATTCCGGAACTCCGCGACGAAGACCTGGCCTGGATGCGGTCGTTGCTCGGCACCAAGGAATAGTCCGAATAGTCCGCCGGCCGTTTTGTGCGGCACCCCCGAACAATGTTACCATGCACACACGCCACCGGCGCGGTGGCCGGATTTCGACCAAGACGAAGGCAAGGCGCTACGTGCCCCATCGACTGTTGCGCGGACTAAGCGTGCTGTGGCTGGCCATGTTGCTGGCCGCCGCCGGTTGTTACACGGACGCCGCTTTGCCGCCGGAAGCCGAGCAGTTCAACCAATATCAGCAGCCGCCCGAACTGACCAAATCCGAAGTAAAACTCGCCGCGAACATTTCCGTTTGGGCGCGCGAGGTGCAGCGCGAGCCGCCGATACTCGACGCCGGCCTGGCCTACGCCGCGCGCAGTCTGGCGTTACGGATGAAGCAGGCGGGTTCTCGGAACCCGACCGACGTCAACAACAGCGACATCAACGAAGAGCTGTTGCGCTACGGCGTGTCGGACAGCGCGGTGCGCACGCAGGTGCAAGTCGGCCCCCAAACGGGCAAGGTCGAAGACGAACTGCGCCGCACCGTGCGCGAGGAACTGAAGCGCGGCCACTACACCCATTTTGGCGTCGGCGTAATGCACAGCCTGTTTCCGCCGCTGGTTTACGCCGGGCTCATTCTGTCGCGGCGCCCGGTGATGTTCGACCCGTTCCCGAAATGGTTGCCGCCCGGCGAACGGCTGGAGTTGACCGGCCGGCTGTTGGAGGGGCTCAACCAGCCGGCAGTGTATTTCAGTCCGCCGTCCGGCCAGGTCAACGAGACGTTTCTGGAGATCACCGGCGACGGTTCGTTCCGCACCAACCTCTTTTTCGGCCGCGGACCGGGTCTGTACCGCATCGAGATCGCCGGCCACGGGTCGTTGGGACCCGAGATCGCGGCGCTGATGCCGGTGCAGGTCGGCGATGCGCCGCCGCCGGTCGCCCCGACGCCGCTGGTCAAAGAGCTGGATGAGGAAAGCGCCCGCCAGCTGGTCTTTCTGCAGATCAACCGCGAACGCGTGGAGGCCGGCCTGCCGCCGCTGCAACTGCACGCGGGGCTGGGACGGGTGGCGCAGGCGCACGCCGAGGACATGCGCGGACTCGGCTACGCGGCCCACCGCAGCCCGACCACCGGCATGGCGTCGGACCGCGCCACCGCTGCCGGCATTCATTGGATCCGCATTGGCGAGAACGTCGCGGTCAATCAGACGGCGCTCGCGGCGCATACCAGCCTGATGGAATCGCCGGCCCACCGGCTCAACGTGCTCGAACCGCACATGCAATTCGTCGGCATCGGGGTGGCCTTTGCCGGCGAAGGGAATAGTCAGGAAACGGTTTATCTGGTAGAAAACTACATAGCCATATCCAGCCCATGATTTGTCGGAGGTAACGCCGATGTTCGCCCGCTTCTTTCAGTTTGAGCGGTACGGCACCAATTTGACGACCGAAGTTCGCTCCGGCCTCACCACCTTCATCACCATGGCCTATATCATCGTGGTCAACCCGGCGATTCTCGCCGCCGCCGGCATTCCGGTCGGCCCGTCGACCATCGCGACCATCTTGGTCGCCGGCGTCGGCACCATCTTGATGGGCCTGCTCGCCAACCGGCCTATCGGTGTCGCCCCGTACATGGGCGAGAACGCGTTCATCGCCTTCGCCCTGACTACGCTCGGCATCGGCTGGCAGCTCCGTCTGGGCGCCGTGTTCGTCTCCGGCTTGATCTTCCTGGTCGTTACCCTGCTGCGCGTCCGCGGCTGGCTGGCCAACTCGATCAGCCCGAGCATGAAGTACGCCTTCGCCGTCGGCATCGGCTTGTTCCTCAGCTTCATCGGTCTGGTGGAAACCGGCATCGTCAAGTCGTGGCCGGTCGGCAAACCGCCAATCGCCTTGTTCCCCTCCTTTCTCAATCTGCCGTGCAACTGCGCGACACCGATTCCCACCGCCGGCGTGTCGGTGCCGCTGGAAATCGGCAACCTGACCTCCGGCCCGGTGCTGCTGGCCATCTTCGGCCTGCTGCTGATCGCCGTGCTGATGGCCCGCCAGGTGCGCGGCGGTATCTTGATCGGCATCGTGGTGACCGGTGCGATCGGCATGGTGCTCGGCTACGGCGCGCTGCCGCAGGGCGTGGTCGCGCTGCCGAAATTTTCCGGCCCCGACGGCCTGGGCGCCATCGCCGGCCAATTGCGCTTCTCCGAAACAATTACCGGCCCCGACGGCGTAACCCGCACCATCAGTCTGTTCTCGCTGACCTTGCTGCCGGTGCTGCTGACGTTGTTCCTGATGGATTTTCTCGACACCATCGGCACGCTGATGGGCGTCGGCGCCGCCGCCGACATGCTCGACGAGAAGGGCGACTTCCCGCAGATCGAGCGGCCGATGCTGGTCGACGCGGTCACCAGCGTCTTTTCCGCCGTGATCGGCACCTCGACCTCCGGCGCCTACATCGAATCGGCGACCGGCGTCAAGGACGGCGCGCGCACCGGCCTCTCGGCAGTGGTCACCGGCCTGCTGTTCCTGCTTTGCCTGTTCTTCGTGCCGCTGGTCACGCCGCTGCAGAGCCTGCAATTCGCTTACGGCCCGGCATTGATCGTCGTCGGCATTCTGATGATCCGCGCGATCGGCAAGATCAATTTCGACGATCTGACCGAACTGGTGCCGGCCTTCCTGACCATCGCGATGATGGTGTTCACCTACAACATCGCTAACGGCCTGACCGCCGGTTTGCTGATCTACCCGCTGGTGAAGGTGGCCGCCGGCCGCGCGAAAGATCTCAACGCCGGCATGATCGTCATGGCCGTGCTGTGCGCGACGTACTATCTATTCGGCATGGTGCATTGAGAGTGAAGAGTGAAAAGTGAAGAGTAGGAGTCGCACGCCCCGGTTTCTTATCGGTTCATCGGTGAAAATTGTGTTGGGTTCGAAAGATCATCTGAGAACTGATTTGAAGTACATAGAAAAATAGAGGGGAGTCGCGCAACGTCGGTTCTTCTATTCTTTTCCTTTCACTTTTCGCTCTTCATTCTTCACTCTTCACTTACCGATGCAGCTCCGGCCCGCTGACATACTGCAGGTTCGCGTACTTCAGAATCAGCGTCTTCTCGCCGAATTTCTGGAACCGCACGGTCGCGCGCGCGAGCTGGCCCTGACCCGACAACTCGGTCACCACGCCCAGGCCGAAGTGCGGATGCCGCACCACGCACAACAGCGAGAGCTTTTGCTGATCGGCCGGATCCTGGCTCTCTTCGTAATCGGGCATTTCGTCGATCGTTTCCGGCACCGGTCGGCGACGGACAAAGGTGGTCGACTCGCCGAACGGCGAAGCGGGCCGGCGCGGGCCGCTGAGGTCTTCGACCAGTTGTGGCGGCAGGTTGTGCCAGAACATCGACAGGCGCGTTGGCATCGGCACGCCGCCGTAGCTGCGCCGCACCGCCGCCGCGGTGAGGTACAACCATTCCCGCGCGCGCGTGATGCCGACGTAACACAGACGCCGCTCTTCCTCGAGCTCGGCCGGGTTTTCCTTGCTGCGGCTGTGCGGCAGCAGGCCGTCTTCGAGGCCGATGATGATCACCGCGCGAAACTCGAGCCCCTTCGCCGCGTGCAGCGTCATCAGGCTCACGGCGTTGGCGCGTTCGTCGTACAGGTCGGGGTCGGACAACAGACTCACGCGTTCGAGGAACAGCGCCAGCGAGGCGTCGTCGCCGGCGTCGGTTTCGAAATCCTCGATCGACTTGAGCAGTTCGGCGAGGTTCTCGACCCGCGTCTTGTCTTCCACCTTCGGGCTGGCTTCGAGCGCGGCGAGATAGCCCGATTCGCGCACGACGTAACCGGCGGTCAGTGACGGCTGGTGCCCGGCGGCGAACTCGGTTGCGGCGTCGATCAGCTTGGCGAACTGCGCCACGCGCGTGCGCGCGCCGCCCGGCAGATCTCCTTCGCCCGCGCCGAGGCGGCGGCAAGCGGCGATCAGATCGCACTGCTGCTCGGCGGCGAAGGCGGCGATGCGCTCGACCGTGCGCGGGCCGATGTTTCGCGCCGGCACGTTGATCACGCGGCCGAAGGCGACGCCGTCGAACGGATTGACCAACAGCTTCAGGTACGCCAGCGCATCCTTGATTTCCTTGCGGTCGTAGAATCGCGTGCCGCCGACCACCAGATAGGCGATGCCGGTTTCGAGCAGCTTCTCTTCCACCATGCGGCTTTGCGCGTTGGTGCGGTAGAAGACGGCGATCTCGCCCGGCCGCAGGCCGCGCCGCGTGCACAGTTCCTGCACGGTGCGGGCCACGAAACGCGCTTCGTCATATTCGTCGTCGGCGACGAAACGCTGAATCAGCGCCCCGTCGGGGTTCGGCGTGTCGAGCTGCTTCGGCTTGCGGCCGCGATTGAGTTTGATCACCGCGTCGGCCGCCTGCAGGATGCGCGCGGTGCTGCGGTAGTTCGTGCCGAGAATGACCACACGCGCGTCGGGGAACTTCTTCTCGAAGTCGAGAATGTTCTGAATGCGCGCGCCGCGCCAGCGGTAGATCGACTGGTCGTCGTCGCCGACCACGGTCAGATTGCCGTGCTCGCCGAGCAACAGCTCGATCAGGAGATCCTGCGCGCGGTTGGTGTCCTGGAACTCGTCGACCAGCACATAGCGGAATCGGCGGCGGTAGGCGTCGCGCACCTCGGGGTGCTCACGCAGCAGGCGGATCGTCTCGACGATCAGGTCGCCGAAGTCGAACGCGTTGGCCTCGCGCAGCCGCTTCTGGTAGAGCTGCGCCACGTGCACGTACTTGTCGCGCAGCGTCGGCATGACATGCGAGGAATACTCGGCCGGATCGACCGCTTCGTTCTTCGCCTGGTCGAACAGATGCGCCGCGGTCTTGGGCGCAAGCTTCTCGCTGTCGATCTCGGCGACGCCGAACAGTTCCTTCAGCAGCGTGAGCTGGTCGGCCTCGTCGTAGATGGAAAAGCCCGGCTTGCGGCCGACGAGCTCGGCGTGGTGCCGCAGGAAGCGCACGCACGCGCCATGGAAGGTGTGAATCCACATGCCTTCCGCGTGGCGGCCGAGCAGTTGCTCGATGCGCTCGCGCATGACCGCCGCGGCCTTGTTGGTGAAAGTGACGGCGAGGATCTCGCTCGGGTGCACGTTGCGCACGGCGAGCAGGTAGGCGATGCGCCGCGTGAGCACGCGCGTCTTGCCCGAACCGGCGCCGGCGAAGACGAGCAGCGGCCCGTCGGGCGCGGTCACCGCCTCGCGCTGTGCCGGATTCAGATCGCGCAAAATCAGCTCGCCCACATCACTCATGCCGCCTCCAGAGGGCGCGCAATCTAGCACGAACGAGAGGGGAGGGAAACATGGTTTGGCCCTTGGCGTGATGACAATTTGCGAGTCGCCGGGGTGTTGTCGTTCGTAGGGGCGGACCCGCGCGTCGGCCCTCCGCAGGCGTCAATAACGCAAGGCCGGCACGGAGAAGTATAATGTGGCAAAGCCGCCCTCGGCTGTGTCTTTTTTCCGGATTGATGCTCGGCATCCCCAAGCCCGTGAAACGGACGACAGTTTTTTGGCCCAGGGCGTCCGACGAAGTCGGCAAACCCTGGGACCGGGGAGGAACAAATACCGAAACCCCTGAAAGGGGTGCCGGCGGTTGCCGTTACCTGCACCCGTGTGTGCGCAACGCGCCGCGGCACGATACAATAGGATACAATTAGTAGATAGTTGTTTTTGTGTGCATCATCATCTGCCGGTTGTAAATATCACTCGTCATTCCAGAGGGTTGTTCGATTTCTGGACACGTGTTCGAAATCCGGAAAAAGACTTTGTAGTAAAT
>CAZEDX010000039.1:0-40448 GCA_964511015.1 uncultured bacterium
GCCTCGGCGACCAGCACGTGAAGATTCCGCAAAAAGGCATCGTGGTGATCGAAGACGACGTGGAAATCGGCGCCGGCAGTTGCGTCGACCGCGCCACCTTCGGCCGCACCGTGATCGGCGCCGGCACCAAGATCGACAACCTGGTGCAGGTGGCCCACAACTGCCTGGTCGGCCAACGCTGCCTGCTGGCGGCGCAGACCGGGCTGGCCGGCTCGGTGGTGGTCGGCGACGACGCCATCTTCGGCGGCAAAGCGTCCGCCCCGCCGCATTTGCGCATCGGCGCCGGCAGCATCGTCGCCGCCATGGGCGCGCCCCACAAAGACTTGCCGCCCGGTTCGTTGGTCGGCGGCGCCCCGGCGCGTCACCATATGCAATGGAAGCGCGAGCTGGCAGCCCTCGCCCACCTACCGGAAGCGCTCAAAGAGATCAAGCGACTCGCCCAACGCGTGGCCGAGTTGGAAAAGGAGTTGGCCAAGCGTGGCTGAGATTCATCCGACCGCGGTGGTGGAACCGCAAGCCGAACTCGGCGCCGACGTGGTCGTCGGCCCGCACGCGGTGATCGAAAACGGCGCGAAGGTGGGCGACCGCTGCGTGCTGGAGTACGGCGCGGCCGTGCGGCGCTGGACCGAACTGGGCGCCGACAACCGCCTGCTGCCCGGCGCGGTGCTCGGCGGCGCCCCGCAGCACTTGGCCTACCAGGGGGAAGAGACGCATCTGCGCGTCGGCCACGGCAACGTCTTCGGCGAATACGTGACCATCCACCGCGCCAGTCGCCCCGATTCGGTGACCGTCATCGGCGACGGCAACTACTTCATGGCTTACTCGCACGTCGGCCACGATTGCCAGGTCGGCAACGGTGTGGTGATGACCAATTACGCAGGCCTGGCCGGCCACTGCATCATCGAAGACCACGCGCTCATTGCGGCCTATGCCGGCACCCATCAAGGAGTGCGCGTCGGCACGATGGCCATGCTCGGCGGTGGCGCGTTGTGCGGGCAGGACGTGCTGCCCTACCTGATCGTGCAAGGTATTCCCGCGCAGCCGCGGGGTCTCAACGTGATCGGCATGCAGCGGCGCGGCGTTTCCGACGAAGTGCGCCGGGCGATGCACCAGATCTATCAGATTCTCTTCATGCAACGTCTGAGTCTGCCCAACGCCGTGGCGCGCATCCGCCACGAGGTGCCCGACTTGCCGGAGGTACGCCACGTGTTGGCGTTCATCGAAGCCAGCAAACGCGGCATTGCCAGGAGGAAAACCAGTGACTAAACCGACCCATCGCGTGCGCGCCGGCATCATCGGCGCCGGTCACATGGGGCGCTACCACGTAGCCGCTTACAGCGAATTGTTCAACGTCGACCTGGTCGGCGTGTGCGACGTCAACCCGCAAAAGGCCGAACTGGCCGCCGCGCCCTTTGGCGTACCGACCTACACCGACTACCGCCAGCTTTTCGGCAAGGTCGATGTGGTCAGCGTCGCCGTGCCGACCCACCTGCATTACGAGGTCGCGCGCGATCTGCTCGAACACGGCATTCACGTGCTACTCGAAAAGCCGGTCTGCCCGACGCTCGAACAGGCGCGCGATTTGTTCCGCATCGCCGGCGAACGCGATCTGGCGCTGCACATCGGTCACGTCGAACGCTTCAACGGCGCCACGCAGGAAATGAAGAAGATCGTTGAGCAGCCGTACTTGGTCGAGAGCCGCCGTTTCGGTCCGTGGACCGGCCGCATCACCGACGCCGGCGTGGTGCTCGACCTGCTCATCCACGATCTGGACATCGTGCTGAACCTGGTCGACCGCCCGGTGGTCAAGCTCGATGTGCAGGGGCAAAAAATCCGTTCCGAATTCGAAGACCTGGTCACTGTGCAGATGCAGTTCGATACCGGCACCCAGGCCACGATGCTGGCCAGCCGGGTCAGCGAGGAAAAGATCCGCACCCTGACCGTGCACCAGCCCAACGCCTATGTGTTCCTGGACTATTCGAACCAGGAAATTCACATCCATCGCCAGGCCGGCAGCAGCGTGGCCATGACCAGCCAGCATCTGAGCTACCGGCAGGAAAGCATCATCGAGCGGTTGTTCGTGCATAAAGGCAACCCGCTCAAGTTCGAGATTCAGCACTTCATCGAACACGCAACCGACAAAAGCAAACGCAAGGTCAATGTCGACCACGAATTGCGCTCGCTGGCGGTCGCCCTGCGGCTTCTCGAATTGTTGAAGGACGGTCAATGAGCTGCGGCGCGCCCCTGGGCATGCTGGCGGGATCCGGACCGCTGCCGGTCGTCGCCGCCCGCCTGGTCGCGCGCGCCGGCCGGCCGGTCTACGCCGTGCAACTGGCTGAGACCGGTCAAAATCAACTCCGCGCCCACTGCGCCGCGACGTTCAACGCCGGCATCGGCCAGGTCGGTCGCATCCTCGACTTTTGGCAGAACCACGGTGTGCGCGAAGTGCTGTACATCGGCAAGGTCGACAAGGCCCTGCATTTCGAGAATCTGGATTTTGACGAGATCGCGCTGTCGATGCTGGCGCGGTTGCAGAACCGGCGGGACGGTTCGCTATTCGCCGTGATCGCTGACGAAATGGAAGCGCGCGGGTTCGTCGTGGTGCCGCAGACCGCAGTGCTCGCGCCACTGCTGGCCGGCACCGGTCATTTGGGCGGTCCAACCCCGACATCAGCCATGGAGCAGGACGTGCGCGTCGGGCTGGCCGTGGCCGATGTGGTGTCGGCCTACGACGTGGGCCAGACCGTCGCCGTGAAACAGGGCGCGGTCATCGCCATCGAAGCATTCGAGCACACCGATGCGACGCTCCGCCGCGCCGGCCAACTGGCCGGCCAGGGCTGGACGGCGGTCAAGGTGGCGCGACCGAAGCAGGATCCGCGTTTCGACGTGCCGACCGTCGGTGTCAAGACGCTGGCCGCAATGCGCGCCGCGGGCGGCAAGTGCCTGGCGGTCGAAGCCGGCCGCGTGTTCGTGGTCGATGGACCACGCGTCATGAACTATGCCCGGAAATACGGGATCACCGTACTCGGGGTATCCCGTTTGGTTTGAGGAGGTTTCGTTGATGCGCCGTTTGATCGTTTGGTCGCTATGTCTTTTGTTGCTGTTGGGATTCGCGGCGGCCGCTTGGGCGGAAGAAGACTCTGACGACAGCGAGGCGACGCCCGCGCCTGCGCCGGCTCCCTCGCCCGCGCCCACGCCGGCGCCGCCGGCGGAAGAGCTGCAGCGACAGGTCAACGATCTCGAACAACGGTTGTCGGAATTGGAACGCGAACGCAACAACGGCGAGGAAATGGTGCGCCAGTTGCCATGGGATCCGAACCGCGAAGGGTTCGCGCTCACCAATGGCTGGTACTTCACCTTCCACGGCGAGTTCCGTTCGCGGGCTTTGGTCGAAGCCAACACGCTCAACCGCTACACCAATTTCGCCGGCGAACGGGTCTATGCCTACGATCCGCGCTCGACGCTGAACAATGACTACGGCTGGTGGGATCAACGCCTGATTCTCGAATCGACCATGAACTTCGGCCGGCGCGCCGATTTGATCACCAAGATGCAGTTCGGCGACTTCGTATGGGGCAGCGAATCGCCCATGGTCGGTGGCCGCGACAATGGCAAATTCGCCCAAGCGACGCTCTACTTTCGTGAACTCTACGTGCGCCTGTCAATGGCGCCAATCCCGATGTACCTCGTCTTTGGCCGCATGCCGGTCGAGTTGGGCAATCGCCTGATGTTCGGTTTGGAACACGACGGGGCCTACACCTACTACGACCATCGCTATTTCCAGTTCGCCGCCGGCGCGGTACGGGTGTATGAGGGCGAAAACTACGAGATGGCGATGCGCACCAACGATGACGAAGACATCTTCTTCGGCTGGCTGAACATCAAACCGCTGGACACGCAACGTCTTTCGATTTTCGGCTACTGCGACGACCTGAAGGTTACCCAATACCCCAACCGGCCGGACGAAGATTCGCCGCTGTACCTGTTGCCGGAATTCACGCAGGAAAAATACACTGGGCAGGACAGCCAACAGTGGGATGTCGGCGCTGCCTACACCGGCGAGTTCGGGCCGGTGACCGTCAACGCCGAGTTCGACCGCCAGTTCGGCTCGCTGTTCGCGAACGAGGACGCGGAAGGGGTGGAGGATATCCGTTTCCGGGGCTATGCCGCGTTCCTGAAAACCGACTACCACATAACCGATGTCGACACCTTGGCGCTGACAATGGGCTACGGCTCGGGTGACGACCCCGATACCGTCGACTACGAAGGCTTCTTTGCCCCGTACAACGACTTTGGCATCCGCGACGACAACATGGACGAGTACATCAAGCGCGGCTACTTCTCGGTGTACGAACATCTGTCCCCCGGCGCCGGCACGCCCGGCGGCCTGTTCCAGGGTTACGGCTCGGGCGGCATCGAGAACACCGTCTTCGCCAACCTGGGTGCCGACCTCGGGTTCCAGTCGGCCCACCACTATTACGTGAGCTGGGGCTATCTGCGTGCCGCGCGGCCGAACCCGGAGACCGACGATGCCAACATCGGTTGGGAAATGGACGCCCGCGTGGACTACCTGTTCTCGAACAACGTAGTCTTCTCCATCTACGGCGGCCATCTGTTCATGACCGGCGAATATTTCCGCCCGCGCGCGCATGACGCCGCGCAGGTCTATTTCGAGTGGAAACTGAAGTGGTGAGGAGCTTTGCTGTCCAACCTGCTTGCTTTTGATCGCCTTGTTTTCTGCATGATCAACGCGGGCTGGTCCCACCCCTGGCTCGACCCCGTCTTTAGTGTGCTCACCTATTTCGGGTTGGGCTCGGTGCTCACTGTTCTCGGCCTGATCGGCTTGCTGGTATTCGACCGGCGGCACGCACTCAAGAATCTGCTCATCATCGCAGTGGTGGTGCTGATCGGCGGCCAGTTGGTGCAGTCGGCCAAAAGCCTGGTCGATCGCCCGCGGCCCCTCGGCGATCCCGCGCTCGGCGCCGACCTCGAGCAGGCCGTCCACGGCCGTGCTATCGGCGGCTTTGCCAAACTCGATGTCCCGCTCCGCCCGGCCGATCCGCCATTGGCTTGCGCTCCGCAACTGCACGTGATCGGTCCGCCGTGGAAGCATCGCTCTTTCCCCAGCGGACACGCCCAGGCCGTGTTCGGGGTGGCCACGGCGCTGCTGTTCATCTATCGCCGGCGCTGGATGTGGCTGTTCTACCTGGCGGCGGCCGCCGTCGGGTTGAGTCGCATCTATATCGGCGTGCACTACCCGCTCGATGTACTGGCCGGAGCGGCGATCGGTATTGCCAACTCGTGGATCCTGCTGGCTTGGACGCGCAAGTACACCGGCCTCGGGCTGCCGCGGCCGCGCGGGGTCGTGCCTTCGGCCCACAACGCCGATGCGCCGCTGGTGATGATCATCGCCGGCGAGGCCAGCGCCGACACCTACGCGACGAAACTCATGCACGCCCTGCGCGCGCAGCGGCCGGGCACGAAGTTTGTCGGTATCGGCGGCGCCGGCGCTGTCCAAGCGGGACTCACACCGCTGGGACGTGCCGACGAGTTGTCAATCGTCGGTTTTACCGCCGTGCTGGCCGGACTGGGCCGCATCCGCCGCCTCTATCTGGCTGCCCTGCGCGCCGTCCGCCAACAGCAACCCGATGTGCTGGTCTGTCTCGATCTGCCTGACTTCAATCTGGCCCTCGCCAATCAAGCGCGCTCGCGCGGCGTGCCGGTGCTGTATTACATCAGCCCACAGGTGTGGGCCTGGCGCACTGGACGCATTAAAACCATCGCCGAGCGTATCGACCATATGGTTGTTGCGCTACCCTTTGAGCAGGAGCTGTATGCGAAAGAGGGCGTGCCTTGCACCTTCGCCGGTCACCCGATTCTAGAAACCATCCAGCCACGATTTGCCGACCGCGCGGCGGCCCGGACCGCTTTTGGTTTGCCGCACGACCGGCCGGTGATTGTGCTTGCCCCGGGCAGCCGGAGCAACGAGATCCGGCACCTGACACCGGTCCTGGCCGACGCGGCCAAGGAGTTGCTGGCACATCACGCGGATTGGGCCTTCGCCGTGCCGCTGGCGCCGACTGTGGATGAGACGTGGGTGCGCTCGTTCTTCATGGATCGCGGCGCGCCCGCCGTGTTCACGCGGGAAAATTTTTATGATCTGCTGGTTTGCGCCGACGCCGGCGCGATCACTAGCGGCACTGCCACGCTCGAAGCCGCCCTCGCCGGCCTGCCGCACGTCGTTTGTTACCGCGGCAACGGCTTGAACTACGCAATCGCCAAGCGGGTCGTACGCATTGACAAAATCGGCCTGCCGAACATTGTTCTCGGCCGGGTTGCGTTTACGGAGCTGATCCAGGACGATTGCAGTCCGGCCGCGGTCGCCGCCCAGGTCGAACAACTGATCGGCGGCGAACTCCGGACACCGGCGTTGGCCGCTTGCGCCGAAGTGCGGCAGAAATTGCGGGGCGGTGCGGTGAGCCAAAGGGTGGCCGAACAGGTGCTAGCGTTGGTCGACCGGCGGCATGTGCAGGAGAAATGATGAGCGAGGCGAAAGGCAACAAATTGCGCTTCTGGCGCGGCGAGGGCTGGCGCCTGTTCGGCCGCGTGTTGCAGTATTTCCGTCCCTGGGCCGTCCTCATTGCCATGGCCATTCTCTTCACGCTGGTGGTTGGCAGCTTGGACGGCGCCACGGCCTACCTCGTGCAGCCGGCGATGGACAACATCTTCGCCCAGACCGACAAGAACCAGGCGCTAGTCTGGCTGTCGTTGATTCCCTTCGCAGTGGTCGGCATCTATTTCCTCAAAGGCATTCTCCGCTTTCTCCAGAACTACATTCTGCGCGTGGTGGGCCAACGCGTGATTCGCGGCATTCGCGACGAACTCTACTCGCGCTATCAGGATTTGTCGGTCGACTACTACAGCGACACGCAGACCGGCGTGATGATGAGCCGCATCACCAATGACGTAAACATGATGGAACGGGCGGTCCCAAGCCTGACCGTGTTGTTCCGCGAGCCGGTCAGCCTGATCGGCCTGGCCATCGTCGCGTTTATGATGTGGTGGAAGATGGCTTTAATCATTCTGGTCGTCTTCCCTCTGACTTTTGTGCCCATTTCACGTTTCGGCAAGAAGGTGCGCAAATACACCCGGCGCGGCCAGGAGCGCATCGGCGGCCTGACCGCGATCCTCAAAGAAAACCTCTCTGGCATTCGCGTCATTAAAGCATTCAACATGGAGCAAGCGGAACTTGCCCGCTTTCACAATGAAAACCAGCGCGTCTATGAAGCCAACGTGAAAATGGCCAAATACCACGAGCTGTCCGCTCCCGTCGTCGAGGCGGTGGCCAGCATTGCCGGCGCGTTTGTCATCTATTTCGGTGGCAGCCAGGTCATTAACGGTAACATTACCAGCGGCGAGTTCTTCAGTTTCATGGCCTCGCTCGGCCTCATGTACGAGCCGCTCAAGAAGATCAACCGGATGAATGCCGACTTCCAAAGCGCCTTGGCTGCGGCGGAGCGCGTGTTCGAAGTACTGGACACCAAGTCGACGGTGGCGGACGCGCCCGACGCTGTGGAAATGACCGGTGTGACCGAAAGCGTGGTGTTCGAAGACGTGCGTTTCCGTTACAGCGAACAAGAAGAGGAAGTGCTGCGCGGTATCGACCTGCGCGTGCGGCCGGGCGAAACGCTGGCGCTAGTCGGCAGCAGCGGTTCGGGCAAGACGACGCTGATCAATCTCATTCCACGTTTCTACGATCCGACCGCCGGCCGGATCACGATCGATGGCCGCGACCTGCGTGCGTACACTTTGACTTCGCTGCGCCGGCAGATCGCCATGGTCACGCAGGAGACGTTCCTATTTTCCGGCTCGATCCGCAACAACATCGCCTACGAGCAAGGACAACCCGACATGGCGCGAGTGGTTGAGGCGGCACGCACCGCCAACGCGCACGACTTCATCGAGTCGTTTCCGGCCGGGTACGACACGGAAATCGGCGAACTCGGCGTGAAGCTGTCGGGCGGCGAGCGGCAGCGACTGGCGATTGCGCGCGCGTTGTACAAGAACGCGCCGATTCTCATTCTCGACGAAGCGACCAGCAACTTGGACACGGAATCCGAACGAGAAGTGCAGGACGCGCTGGATGCGCTGATGCGCGGACGCACCACGTTCGTCATCGCCCACCGCCTCTCGACCGTGCGGCGCGTCGACCGTATTCTGGTGCTACGTGACGGATGCATCGTCGAACAAGGCCGGCACGACGAGCTGATCGCGAAGAACGGCGAATACGCCCGCTTGTATAACCTGCAATTCCGCGACGACGGGTAAACCGTGAAGCGGCCGCCAACCATACTGTGGGCCGTACTATTGCCGCTCTCCGTCTTGCGGTTGGCTCTCGGCGCTCAACTCAGCTTGATCCCTGATGAAGCCTACTATTGGTCGTGGAGCCTGCGGCCGGACTGGTGCTACTGGGATCAGCCAGCCGGTATCGCCTGGGCGATTCGCGGCTGGACCCTTCTCTTCGGTGATTCGGTCATCGCCTTGCGCGGCCTGGCGGTGGCCTGCTCGCTGGGCGCTTCCCTCTTTATGTTTGCCGTGCTGCGGCGCCTGCTCGGCGAGCGTCCGGCGTTGTGGAGCGTGCTGATCCTACAAGTCACCCCCTTGTTTGCCGCGGGGGCGACCCTGATCATGCACGATAGCCTGCTGATGCTTTTCGCCGCCGCCGCATGGTGGGCTTTCACAGTCACGGTGCAAGAGAATCGACAGCGATGGTGGTTGTGGACCGGTGTATTGTTGGCCGCCGCGCTCTACGCCAAGTTCAGTGCCGTGTTGCTCGGCGCTGGGTTTGCCGTCGCCGTTTTGCTGCACCCAACGGCGCGGCGTCACCTGCGGACGCCCTGGCCGTATCTCGGCGCGACGCTTGCCGGCGTGCTGTTCGCCCCGGTGGTACTCTGGAATATCAAACACCAATGGGTCGCCTACCACGCAGTCAGCAAACTAGCCGGCGATCCGACACTGACGGGTGGCGCGCGCCTATTGTCGTTGCTCGACTTCCTGGGCGGACAACTGCTGGTTGCCTCGCCGATGTTGGCCCTGCTCGCCGTGCCGGCGGTGTGGCGCACGATTCGCGAGTGGCGCAGCCCGACTGGACAGAACCGGCTGCTGCTGGCGGCACCGGCGCTGGTGATTCTCGTCTATTTCTTCGTCAATTCGCTGCGTGCCAAGATTCAAGCCAATTGGCCGGCGATGGCCTGGGTAGCACTACTGCCCTTGGCCGTCGACTGGGCGGCGGGTCAGCGTTTTCGGCGCCGGCTTCTGATGGGAGGAACCGCGTTGGCTCTGTTGATGTCGGCACTGATTCATATCCAGGTTTTTCAGCGCATTCTGCCATTGGATCCGGACATTACCGACCAGTTTTACGGCTGGCCGCAGGTGGCGCGACAGATCGACGACCTGCGACGCGCGCATGGTCAACCGGCGTTGATGACCCGCCGGTACCAGATCGCCGCGGAGCTTCTCTACATTCTTCCCGACCGGCCCGACGTCTACACTGCCGATTTCGCCCACCGGGGCAGCCAGTTCACCATCTGGCAAGATTACGGCAAACTGGTGGGTCATGATGTGTTGTTTGTCGATTCGCAGCGATTTCCCGGCAAGCTGAAAAGGCACTTCGCACTGGTCGAGCAACTGCCGAGCCTGGCCCGGCTGCGCGATGGCCAACCGGTCGAAACGTTGTATGTTTACTTGGCCCGCAATTTCACGTGGGCCGGTCCGGGCGAAGCGTATGTCACCGACCCGGTCGCGTTTCAGATCGAACGGATGATCCGCAAACGTGCCGCGGGCCGTCACTGAACAAGGCGTACAAAAACGAGCATGCTGATCCTCATGATCTACGCTCTCATCGGCACGGCGCTCCTGCCGCTGGCATTGACAACGGTCTTGCTCGGCGGTCTGTTCAAACGCGGTTGGTACGACGGTTTCGCTGCGCGCTTCGGTTATCCCGATCTACCGCCGAGCGAACGGCCGATCGTGGTGTGGTGCGCCTCGCTGGGCGAGGTCAACACGGCGCAACGGTTGATCCGCGAATTGCTCGGCCAGGGGCCGGTAGTCATCGCCTGCATCACGCCCACAGGATTGGCGCGCGCGCGGGAATTGTTCGGCGATGCCGTGACCGTAATCACGGCCCCGCTGGACATTCTGTTCTGCGCGTTGCGCTGGGTGAAACGCGTCGCTCCGCGACTCATCGTCTGTTTCGAAACCGAGCTGTGGCCGCTGACGCTGCGCATCGCCTACGATCATGGCGCAAAACTTGCGCTGGTCAACGGACGGCTCTCAGACCGTTCCTTTCCGCGGTATCGTTTCCTCGGCTTCATCATGCGGCCGTTGCTGGCGCGATTCGATTTGGTGGCCGTGCAGACCGAGCAATACGCCGGGCGTTTCGCCGAACTGGGCGCGCCGCCTGTCGCAACCAAGGTACTGGGCAGCCTCAAATTTGATGTCGTTCCGCCCACGGACATCGACGTGCCGACCGAAGCACTCTACCGCGCCTTCTGCGCCGGCCGGCGTGTGGTGGTGGCCGGATCCACCCATCCGACAGAAGAAAAGGTGTTGGGGGAGACGCTTTTGGCGGTACGCGCCGTGGCGCCGACGTTAGCGCTCATTGTGGCGCCCCGTCACCTCAAGCGGGCCGACGAGGTCGAGCGGGACTTGCGTGCACTGGGTTTGTCGGTGGTCCGTCGTTCGACGTTGACCGCTGAGGTCGCGGCGGCCGGCGACGTGCTGTTGCTCGACACGATCGGCGAACTGACGTGGGCGTATAGCCTGGCCGAGGTGGCGTTCGTGGGCGGATCCTTCACCGACGCAGGCGGACACAATGTGTTGGAGCCGGCGGCCAGCGGTGTGCCTGTGCTCGTCGGGCCCCGCACGCCGAACTTCCGTTTGGAGGTTGAGGTACTGCGTGAGAACGGCGCGGTGCGCGAGTGCGCCACCGCGGCGGAACTTTCGTCGGCGCTCAGCGAGTTGTTGCGCAACGAACCCGCACGCCGCGCGATGGGACAAGCGGCGGCCAGCGCGGTGGCACGCCACCAGGGCGCTACCGCACGCACGGCGGCTGCCTTGCACTCATTGCTTCAAGACTGAGTGGAAAGAACTAGGCTTTGCAGGCCATTGACGCAACCTGAGCGGCCTTGGCGATGGCGGGTTTGCCGCTGCGAACGAATTTGTCGATCAGGTCTTTCGCTTCCGCGCCGCCGATTTCGCCGAGCGCCTTCAACGAAACCAGCAATACTTTTTCATTCACCTTGCCGCCGAACAGTCCGCCTAAACGGCCCGGTCGTATGATCTTCTTGATGGCCGCCACGGCCGCCGGTTTGCCAATGCGTCCGAGCGCGGTGATCAGGTCGATCGCCAATGACTCGTCCTTTTCCGGCAGGGTTGGATCGAGTCGGTTGAGCATGAGGTCCAACGCGGCTTCGCTGCGGGCATTGCCGAAGTGAACGAACAGCAGCCGCTGGCTGGACGGATCCAGCTTCGGCAGCGCTGCGGCCAGAAGGCGATTCGCCTCGTCGCCCCCGAGCTTAACCAGGGTGGACAGCGCCGCCTTCTGCACCTGCTGGTGCTCGTGCGCCAGGAAATTGCCCAACAGCGGCACGCACTCGACGTCTTTGAGTTCGCCGGCAAGCATGATCAGGTTGCGCACGTAGTACCACGGCAAACCTGTCTGCTGAAGTTGTTCGCGCACCGCCGGGCCAACCGGTTGTTCGAAATGCGTCAGGGCCGACATCACGCGCTTGCGCACGCGCATCTCGGGGCTTTCCTGCAGCATCCGGAACATCAGCGGCACAACGCGCTCCTGGTCGATTTGCAGCAGGATCTTGAACGCCGTTTCCGACTGCACATCGTCTTCGTTGGTGAATCGATCGACGAGGTAATCGAACATCGACTGGTTGTCGGCGATCTTCTTCTCGCACATGGCGAGGAACTGTTTCTTCGTCGGATCGGCCTCCACCGATCTAAGATTATTCACCGATTTAAACACCTGAGCGACCAACGGCAGATTGCCCGAGGCCACCAACCGCCCCAGATCGCTGACCAACGTTGCCAGGAAGGCGGCGTAAATGGCCTTCTCCTTTTCCTGGCGGAAGGCGCGCAGCACCTGGTTGTAGAGCTGGCCGTGGAACGAGGTGTTGCCGACGTCAAGCAGTTCCTGGCTCACGCGCACCACCGCACCGGCCACCTTCAGGCGTATGGCCGGATCGTCGCTCGCCAGGTTGGCAAACACCTTTTCGATCAGCTTCTTGGCCACATCCGCGCGATTCATGTCGATTAGCCGCACGATCATGTCGGGCAGATGGGTCTGAACCTGGTCTTCGAGGAAGAACGGCGGATCCTTGGTGATCAAACGCCGCACCTTCAAGATCAGCAGCTTTTCCGGATCGGTCACTTCCTGCCGGATGGTGCGCACCAGGTTCATCGCACGCTTGGTCTTTTCCACCAGTTCTTTTTCCTGCGTGCTCTGGTGGATGCGCTGCAGAATGCGTTCGGTTTCCTCGATCATCAGCGGGTTGAATTCGAAATCGGCCGGATTCAAGCCGTCGAAGATGCGGCGGTAGCGCGTGATGAACAGGTCGACGATGGCCGACTTCTTTTTGGCGGACAGCGAAGCGAGAATCTGGTTCTTCAGATCCGCTTCGCCTTCCACGCCCTCGGCGAAACGCGTCGACAACAATTGCGCCAGGGTCATCGACTTGAAATTGGTGACGATCTTCAGGAAGTTGCCGAGCAGCTTGGCGCGAATGCCCGGCTCCTTGAACGAGTAGATGACCCGGCTGATGTGTTCGAAGGTGTCGGTTAGTTTCTGAACGCGCTCATCGCGTGACTGATCCGCCGCCTCGGTGGCCAACGTGGTGTCGGCCCGCCGCAGGGCTTCGAACAATTCGGGACTGATCGACGCCGCGATTTCGTCTCCGGCCACCTGGGCGCGCGCTTCGCGCCTCGGCAACGGCGCCGCCCCGGTCTCGAAGGATTCGACGTCCTGGCTCCACCGTTCGAAAGTAGCCGCCATGATCGGCGCGATCTTTTCGAAATCGACGTCTTTCGCCGCTTTGATCTTTTCATAGTCGATCTGCTGTTTGAGCTCATTGACCTTCTGGTCGCTGATGTTCAATTCGCCGATCGGCAATTTGCTCAACAGGTATTGGACAAACACGCCTTCTTTAAAGTTGTCGGCGGTCACCGAGCCGTCGCGCGTTTTCGCCAGTTGCTCGAGTTCCGCGATATCCGCGACGGTCTGGCCTTTGGTGAGGGCCACAAATACCTTTTCGTCCACACTGACGTGCGTGACATTCGCCGCGGTCAGCAAGGCCGGCAGATCCCCCTGCTCTTTCAGGTCTTCCGGACGCTGACCCAACAATTCGATAAACCGCGTCAGCTCGTCGTCGGTCAGGCCTTTCTTAAACGAAAAGCTGCGAATGTTGCGCTCGACCATGCTTTGGACGAACTTGGCGACGTAGCCGCGCACCTGGACTTTTTCCGGCATCAACTCGTCGTTGATCAGCAACTGCCGCTCGTTTTCCGAAACGGTGAAGGAGTTGTGGTCAGCGAAAATCGCCTCGAAGCTCTTCAGCCCTTTTTCGAGGGCCATCTTGATGATGCTGGAACCGGGCGGGTACCGCTTGATATTGACGATAGTACCGCCCATCGACTGGATCGCGTCGAGGATGAACTCTTTTTGCTCGCTGGTCAGGGGCTTGTCGCTCATCGAACCCTTTTCCAGTTCGGCCAAAAATAAACCGGCCGACAGTTTAAAGACCACACCCCAGGTTGTCAACGCGAAGCGATATTTAAGATAACTTCATATTGGCGCATGGCCGTCAACACTTTGCGCACATAGCGATTGGTTTCCTGGTACGGAATTTCTTCGGCGAACAAGTCCGCCGGTTCGTCTTTCTTCCGGCGCAGCCATTGTTTGACCGCACGCGGTCCGGCGTTGTACGCCGCGGCGGCATAGACCAGTTCCTCGCCTAACTCATCGAGCAAGGAGCGCAGGTACCAGCAACCGTATCGAATATTGGTCTGCGGATCATACAAACACCCTTCGTCGTAGGGCTCGCCCAAGCCGGTGGCGATTTGCCGCCCGGTTTCCGGCAGAATCTGCATCAACCCGACCGCGTAGGCCGGCGAAACGATCTGCGCGTGAAAGGCCGATTCGTTGAGCATGATGGCGAAGACGAAGGCCGGCGGCAGACGAAAACGGGCGGCGTATTGTTTGACCGTTTCCAGGTATCCCAGCGGCATCGCGTACTGGTAGTACGACTGAACCAACGGAACGTTGCCTTCGCGTAGATAGCCATAAACCGAGTCGCGCAACACCAGCTTCCGCGCCAGATCGTGACGCCCCGCGCCGGCACAGACCTGCGCCAGCGCATAGGCATGAGCCGGTGCCATCTTGGCTGGAATCGACACCCTCGCCAGTTGCGCAGCGGCCGACCGCGGTAATCCCGCGCTCACATAGCGTTTCACCGCACCCAATCCGGCCAACTCCGGGTATTGGCCCCACCAGCCGTCGCCCACGGACAGGGAATGGCGCCCGTACACCGGCCGCACCATCGCCGCTTCCACACTGACCGTCGGCACATGGTTCTGCTGCAACAACTCGGCGGCGCGCCAACCATAATACGAACTCGGATGGTTCTGGTTCAGCGAGCGCAGACTGGCCAGACCGGCGGCGCGGTCGCCCCGCTCCAACTGTAGTCGGCCACGCCAATACGCATACCGCTCGGCGTCTTCGACTCGCCGCATTTTGGATAGGGCGTCAAGATGAACCAGCGCGTTTTGGGTCTGACCCGCTCGATATGCCGTCCAGAAAGCGAGCCATTCAAGCAGCTCCTTTTCTCCACCCGGTTGCCCCACCCGCACACGGAAATAGTTGTACGCTTCGGCATAGCGGTTTTCCTGGATATCGAGCAGATGAATCTGGTAACGCGTCCAACGTTGGTAGTCCGCCGCGTCCGGGGTCTGCAGCAATTGATTAAGACTGGCGCGAGCGCGCTCCGGATCGCCCAAACGCACGTGCAGCTTGCATAGCCGGTATAGATTTTCGACGTGATCGGCATCCCGCCGCTCGACTAGCATCCGGTAGTATCGGACGGCGCTCTCGTTGCTGTGAGTCTGGAACAACGCGAAGCCGGCCTTGTTCAACAGATCCCCCAACGATGCCGGCGAGGCGCCGCGCGCGGTGCGCAGCTGTACTGCGAGATCCAACGCCGCCCCGGCTTGTTGAAAGGCCTTCGCCTCGAACATCCGGCGGCCGAAGGCTTCGGCGTGCTCGGCCTGTTCGACCGGATTGCCGGCATAGACGACTCGATGGTAACCGCCCATCGCGCGCACCGAGTAACGGTTGGGCGGCAGATCGTCGAGCACTAGTCGGAACAAAGGGGCAGCCTCTTCTGCTCGCCCGGCTTGTTCCAACAACTCGCCGGCCCGCACCAGATGAAAGGCTTTCACATTGACTGAACCAGTCGAATCGGCAACCGCCCGGTGTGTGAGCACAGCACGAGCCGTGTCACCGGCCTTCTCGTAAGCCTCGGCCAGTCGACTTTGCACGTCGCCGGCAATCGGCCGATCCGCGTACTGTGCGGCCAATCGCTGCAGCACGTTGACCGCGGCCGCAAATTGCCCTGCCGCCATCTCCATACGGGCCGCTTCGTCCAACAGTCCGTCCGCGACTTCCGGTTGTCCGTCAACCGCCAGCAAAAACAGGCGGGCGGCGTCGGCGTATTGCCGCTTCTGTTCGCTGGCCCGCGCCAGTTCGACCAGTTTTCGGATCCGCGCAGTTCCCGGCAGTGACAACGCAGCCCGTTCTTCATCGGTTTGCGCGCCGAACGGCGGGAACGGTTCACGGGTTTGCCCCAGTATCGTCTGCCGCGTGCCTGTCCCGTGTCCGTCGTGCAGCACCTGCCAACCAACCAGCGCCAGACACACGATCGCCATGGCGATCAGTGACGGCCATCGTAACCAGTTCGTTCGTTTGTCGACCGGACTCATGATTTTCTCTGGTAGCACAATCATGGACCGCTGCCAAATGAAACACACATGGCGTACCCGGTCGTCGTCTGCTACCATGACCCGGCTTGTATTCATTCGGGGTTCCATCGTGGCCCAAGTGGCTCTTGTCCGCGCAACCAACTACGACTTCCCCACGCTCACAACCGCTTTACGCCGGGCGCTCGAGTTGATCGGTGGGCTGCCGGCCTTCATCCGTCCCGGCGAGCGGGTGCTGCTCAAGATCAGCATGTTGCGCGCCGCTCCACCCGAGCAGGCGGTGACTACGCACCCGGCGCTCGCGGTGGCGCTGGCCGAATTGGTTCGCGAAGCCGGAGCGACGCCCGTCATCGGCGATTCATGCGGCGGCTCGGCGTACGGTCTATCGGAAAAGGCTTTGCTCGAAACCGGCCTCGCCGAGTTGGCCCGGCAACACGGCATCGAAACCGTTTTGTTCGAAACGGCGGGCACCGACATTGTGCCGGTGCCGGGCGCGCGCTACCTCTCGGCGATCAACGTCTCACGAGCGGCGCGGCAGGTGGATGCCATCATCAGCGTGCCCAAGCTCAAAACGCACATGGAAACGCTGATGACCGGCGCGGTGAAGAATATGCTCGGCTGCCTGCCCGGCGCCGGCAAGCTGATCGTTCACCGCACGGCGCCCAGCCCATGGGATCTCGGCCAGGCGCTGCTCGACATCTACTCGGTGATGCGGCCGCGTTTGTGCGTCATGGATGCGATTATCGCTATGCAGGGCAACGGCCCGTCGCGCGGCGACCC
This sequence comes from uncultured bacterium, assembly GCA_964511015.1. GTDB lineage: Bacteria > Lernaellota > Lernaellaia > Lernaellales > Lernaellaceae > FEN-1099. The sequence continues at coordinate 16,822 of CAZEDX010000039.1, forward strand.
GGCGCTGGTCGGCGCCTTGTTGGCTTCGGCCGACGGCGTGGCGCTTGATCACGTCGCGGCGCGGCTGATCGGCTACGATCCGCTACGCGTGCCCACCATCACGCCCGCCAAAGAACGAGGGCTGGGCGAAAACGACGCCGCGTCCATCGAAATACGCGGCGACAGCATTGAACAGCTACGTCCGGTTTCATTTCAGTTGTGCAGCAATACCGTGATGCGCGCCGTGCCGGCGCCCCTGCTGCGCCTGGTCAACCGCTTTTTCTACGTCCGCCCGGCGTGGAACGACAAAGGCTGCGTCCGTTGCGGCCTGTGCGTCAAATCCTGCCCGGTACAAGCGATGATCTTAGCCGACGATCGCATCACCATCGATCGCGCCAAGTGCATCAGTTGTTTCTGTTGTCACGAGTTGTGCCCGGAAGACGGCATCGCCGCGGAAAAGTCGTGGCTATACCGCCTGCTTTCGGGCTAGATTCGCTTCACGCCCGGATACGGAATTCCTCGTAGGCCTGCTTCTTCAACCAGTCCTGGAACATCGGGTGCGCGACCGAGATAATATTGCGGATGAAGCGCTCCTGACTCATGCCGTTGATCCGCACCACACCGAATTCCGTCACCAGATAGAAGCGCGCGCCTTCGCGCGTACCCATTAGGTCGGGCCCGATCATGCTGATCGGCGTTCCTTCCGGCAAGAAGGGGAAAATCGACGAACGCAGTTTGCCTTCCGGCGTGCGGTGAGTGGACTTCAACACGAGGTACGCGACGCCACCCCTGGCCAAGCCGCGAATAATCGTCGCCGCGCCGCCGATGCCGGAGTAATGGTTCTTGTCGCGGCCGCCGGAATTGACATGTCCCTGGAAGTCGAGAGCCAAAATGTTGTTGATGCCCAGGCCATAGTAGAACGCTTCGGAAACCACAACTCGCGCCGCGGGCGCCACAATCAGTTCCGGATTACGGTCGAGCGCCCGATAAAACGTGCCATCCTCCGTGCCCAGGCTGAAAGTACACACCAGCTTGCCGTCGAGTTGCGTGCGGGTGCCGTCGCGCCGGATGAAATGGGTACCGGCGATCTTGCCCGCGTGGAACAGGTCGAGGGTGAACGGCTCGAGCATTTCGGTGTAGCTGCGGCCAGTCCAACTCGACTCCCGCAGCTTGCGGATCGCGAGCACGCCGGTGCCGCCAATCCCCACCTGGATGGCGCGGCCATACGTGAGGTCGCGGTTGGCCTCCATGTGGTTGACCAAGTGTTCGGCGATCTTGTCTTCGGCTTCGGAAATGACATCAAACGCATTGCCGGGCAACCCCGGAATCTTAGCGTTGTCTTCCACGACGAACAGCTTGCCGGCCGCAGCTTTCTCCTTGAACACATCGACGTGCACCGTGTTGCCGGCGTCTTCGAACCCGCGGGTGAAGGGGTAGTTGGGGTTGAGGTAGAGAATGATCTTGACGTTGTCCTCGCGCAGCGCCATTTCCAACATGTCGCCAGTCGCGCCATTGGCCACCCCGTGGCTCATCTCGCCGTTCTCATCGGGCGGAGTCATGATGACCGCCATGACGTCGACCAACACGCTGCCGTCCTCGTGGTAAGCCATCGCGTCGACGGCATCGGCGAAGTGCACTGACTGCATGTCGACAATGCCCATGCGCGAAGGGTTGCGGCCGACGAAATCGGGGTAAAGCACCAAGGTGATCGGGTTGCTTGGAATCGTCATGTTGTTGGCCGCACCGATGAAGGCCGGCACGAACTTGATGCGACGTTCCTGCAGTTCGCGGAAATGACCGATGAGCTTGCGCAGACCCTCGACCTTCTTGGTGGCGGCGTTGGCCCGGCGCGCCAAGTTGCCGAGCACGGAATTCACCGGCCGGACGGCCATTTCGCTGAACATGCCTTTGCTCGACAGCGCGTCGCCAACCAATACGCGATGAGGCGCCATGAACAGGCCCTGCCGGAACGTGATGTCGTGCAGATCCTCACGCTGGATATGATCCCAAATGGTGGCGAAAAAGGTGTACGGTTCGGAGGTAGCGAAGCCGGAACAGACGCTCGATCCGGATTTGATGACCGCCTTCAACGCCTCTTCGTTGGTTACCAGGCGCTTTGCCAGGAACCGGGGATACTTCTCTCGTGTCATGGCCTTCCTTCCTCAGTCGGTGCTTGCACGGGAAAACAACGATCGCGGAGCAGGATCGGGGAAAAGGCGAGACCCGAAAGCCCTTTGCTGCCACTCACGCGTGAACCGGAGCACACAACCTCTACTTCGGCAGTTTCGACCGCTTCGCGGTCGGCGCACAGACTAGAAAGAGCAACCCCGGCTGTCAACCTCGACGCACCGCGGCACTTGACAAAAACGGACCGCGAAACCAGTGTGTTGGCGATTTTCTTTGTCACGGGGAGCTTGCTCATGAAGCTTTTTGTCCGTCCCAGTTCGGTACTGTTGCTGGTGGCTCTGCTCGTCTTGGGCGCCTGCAACAAGAATGACAAATCCGTCATGCCCGACAGCGGCGGCGTCACCCCAACCGAAGGTCCGGCGCCAGCCAAAACCAGCCCGACCGTACCCGGCGATTCCGCCAAGCTCTCGCTCTACGTGATGAGCGAATGCCCTTACGGCACGCCGGCGGAAAAGGTAGTGCAGACCGTGCGCCAGGTGCTCAAGAATCGCCTTTCGGTGCGCCTGGTTTTCATTGTCAGCCAGGAAGCCTCGGGAGAATTCAGCAGCTTGCACGGGCCCACCGAAATCGACAAAGACATCGTTCAAGCCTGCGTCGGCAAACTCGCCGCCGACAAGCAACTCGATTTCGTGGTGCAGATGAATGAGGCCGGCGACTGGAAAAAGGCCGCCGCAGCCATGCAACTGGATTCCGCCGCCATCGAACAGTGTACGGCCAACGACGGCAAGGCGTTGCTGGCGGAACACTTCCGGGAAACCGAGACACTGAAGGTCACCTCGAGCCCGACCATCATTCTTAATGGCGGGCCGTATCATGGCGGCATGAACAGCCGCGACATATTCGACGCCGTCTGCGCCACCTTCGCTTCCGGCGATGCCCCGGCCGAGTGTGCGGCTCCGCCGGAAACCCTGTCCCGCACCGACGGCCAGGCGTCCGGCTCATGTGGCGCCGAGCCCGAGGAACAGCCCCTACCCCCGGACGCCGTGGACAACACGGTCTTCGACCACACCGTACTGTATGACCCGCAGGCGCTGAGCACGGACCGCGTTGACGAAGTAATCAAACAGACGTTGCGAATTTTCCCGAAGGCAAACGTCAAGAAGATCGACTATTCCTCGCGGGAAGGAAAGAAAATCGCCGACAAGTACCAGATCAAGCAGCTCCCGGCTTTCCTCTTCCCCGCCTCGCTGGCGAATCTAAAAAACTACAAATTGATGGAACGGTATCTGAAGAAGCTCGATGACGCTTATCTGCTCGACCCGGCCATCGGCGCCAACCTGTTCATCGCTCGCGAACGCCAGCCGCGGACGGTCGACGTCTTCTTCTCGCCGTTCTCCACCAAAGCCATGCGCGTCCTGCTCGACGTGAATGACCTGCTGACGCGGCCGGAGATTCAGGCCCTCAAGATCACCATCAACCTGCGGCCTTACGCGTTGATCGACGCCGGCCAGCTCTCCGCCAAGATGGGGCCGCCGGAAGTCGAAGAGATGATGCGCGAGTTGGCCGTCATGAAAACCGCGCCAAACAAGATTTGGGACTACATCAAGGTGCGTTACGACAACCCGCTGAGCAGTTGGTGGGAAGACTACATCACCAAGGTCGGCCTCGATGCCGGCCAGATCAAGAAGCTCGCCCAGTCCGACGCCATCCGGCAGATGCTGATGGACAATAGCCGGCTGGCCGAGGAAGTCGGCGCGGTCGAAGAGATCGTTTTGCTATTCGAGAATCGCGAACTGGCGCGCGTGGAAGGCAAGGAACAGTTCCGTGCCATGTTGATGAAGCTGGCCAAGCGCTAGCCGAGTTTTCGACGAACCAGGGGAGGCGCTTCGCCTCCCTTTTTTCTACCACTTGATGTCCAGCCGCTTGTCCTTGACCTGCTGACTGATGTAGTCGGGCAACAGAATCGGACTGCGCCGGCCTTCGCCGATTCCCGCCGCACGGCGTTCCTGCTCGTAACGCCGTACGTGATCCAGGTGCGGCCGGCCGGGCTGGAACTTCTCGCGTGCATAGGTGGCCGCCTCACGCCCGGCGATGCGGCCAAAGACGCACACATCGAGTAACGAATTGCCCATCAGCCGGTTCTTCCCGTGCACGCCGCCGCTCACTTCGCCGGCGGAGTACAGACCTGGGATTGCCGTTTCACATTGCGGGTTGTAGACCAGACCGCCGTTTTGATAGTGCAGGGTCGGGTACACCAGCATCGGCTGCTTGCCAATATCGATACCGTACCGCTTGAATAAAATGAATTTGCCGGGGAACTCGTGCTCGACCGTGCCCGCCCCGAACATGATGTCGATCATCGGGCTGTCAAGCCACACGCCCACCCGCCCGGTGGGCGTCGGCACGCCTTTACCAACATCCGAACACTCCCGAATGATGCTCGCCGATTCCACGTCGCGCGGCTCGCGCTCGTAGACAAACTGCTCGCCGTCGACGTTGAGCACGTGCGCGCCGAAACCGCGCACCTTTTCGGTAATCAGCAGGCCCTCCGCCTGCTCGGGGAATACCGCGCCGGTCGGGTGGTACTGCACCGCGTGCAAAAAACATACTGGCACGCCGGCCCGATAGGCGATGACGATGCCGTCGGCCGTCGCCCCGTAGTGATTGGTAGTCATGTAGCCCTGAATATGCAACCGGCCGGAACCACCGGTGGCCATGACCACGGCTTTCGCATGCACCACGTAAACCTGGCGCGTTTCCAGGTTGAACAGCACCGCGCCCATGCAGTGGCCATGCTCGTTCAGAATCAGTTCGACCGCCGGGTTGAACTCGAGCACAGTAATGCGGTCGGCGCGGTTACGCGCCTCGTCGCGCAGGGTACGCATGATTTCGGCACCGGTGATGTCCGCCGCGAAATGCATGCGTTTGCGGCAGGTGCCACCGCCGTGTGCGACCCGCAGCGTGCCGGCGTCGTCATTCGGCTCTTTCGACAGCAGGCAACCCAACGACTCTAACCATTCGATGACCAGCGGCGCTTCGGTGACCAATGTGCGCACCAGCCCCGGCACATTTTCGAAATGGCCGCCGCCGATGACATCAAGATAGTGATAGTAAGGGCTGTCGCGACCGACCTTGGTCGCCGCTTGGATGCCGCCTTCCGCCATCATCGTGTTGGCGTCGCCGTGCCGCAACTTGGTCGCCACCAGGACCTGCGCACCGTTCTCGCTCGCCAGCAGCGCCGCACTGGTGCCCGCACCGCCGCCGCCGATGACCAGCACGTCGGTTTCGTAATCCGGCCGGGACACGTCCACCAGGTCCGGATCGACCAACGGCGCCGCCTCGAGCAGATCGGCGATTTCGTGGCAAATCGCATAATCCTTGCTTGGACCGATCTTCAGCCGCCGCCGACCTTCTTCCTTGTAATCCGGGTGGTAGTGCAACCGTTCCGCGCGGCCGGCCAACGTGAGCGGCGTAAAGTCGATACCCTCTTTCGCCCGCCGGATGCGCTCGGGACGAGTCTGTTCGACCTTCTTGATGAAGTTCAACAGTTCTTGCGTATAAGCCACGGCCGCCTCCTACAGAAACGCCTTGTCTTTGGGGGTCCAATGCGGATCGTTCTCTTGCGGCTCGGTTTCACGCGCTTCGTAGCGCCGCCGCAACTCGTCCCGGTCAACCGCCATCACCTCATCGAGCCCGCGGTTGTAGTAGCCCTCGCGCAGGCGCTTGGTCTGTTCGGCCAGCTCGCGGCTGCGTGGCTGCAGGTGCACGCCAACAAGCCGCCGCACCAACTCGGCGATGTGGTATTGTTTCAGTTCCGCCGGACAGCGTGCCGCGCACAGGCCGCACATGACGCAGTCGAATGACAGCTCGGCCGCGCGAGGCAAATCGCCCCGGATGATCGCGCTGATGTACTCCATCACCTTGATCTCCATCGGGCAGCTCTTGGTGCATGTGTTGCAACCCATGCAGCGGTAAAGCTCGGGGTACAACGCTTGCACCGCTTGCGTGGTCGCCTTCATCGCGGCCACGTTATACACCGCCTTCGGCGCGGGGAAGAACGGGATCTGCGCGATGTACATCCCGTCTTGCACCACTGTCTGGCAGGCCAGGCCAACCTCGATCTTGTAAGTGCCCGGGTAGCGGAACACCGTCGCGCACGCGCCGCAGATGCCGCCGCGGCAGCCGCAGCCGCGCACCCACTTGTAGCCCGCGTACTCGAAGGCCTTCTGGATGGTTAGAGAATTGGGCACGAGGTATTCCTTGCCCATGATGTAGACGCGCACGACCTCGGGCGGCAGGTTGTCGTTCATGGTCCCTCCTGCTAATGCGCCAGAAAAACGCCCAACACGATGCCAAACAACAACGCCGCGATGACCATCAGATAGTTGTCATAGCGGCGAAGCGTCGGGCTCTGCGGAATCGTTTCCGGTATCTTTTCATTCACTACGTAGTCTTTGATCTCGGTATCGACTTGCGGACAGGCCAACACGCACGAAAAGCACAGCTCACAGTCTGTGCCGACGGTCGTCTCCAGCGCGAAACTGGTCCGCCGGTCAGTCACGCCCACACGCTGCGGTTCGCGCCGCAATACCGGGCACGAATCGACGCAATTGCCGCAGGCCAAACACGCCTTGTCACCGGTGATGTCTTCGCCCAGCGGCAGATACAGCCGGTGATACGGCTCCATGCCGCGGCTGAGCATGCGGCACCGCGCCACCGGCGGCTCTTTGATTTCAAGCACCTGGTCGACCGTGCGCCGGCGCGCTTCGTCCAGCGGCGGGACCAATTCGGTAATGGATGCCATACAGGCCTCCTTACGGTTGCTCCGGGGCGGCCGCAACGGCGGCATCGCCCGACGGGGGTCGGTAATCCGGGTGACAGCGCGTGCAATCGCGTTTGTCCGCGCCGTCGCACTGTGCGCGGAAGATGGCAAACCGGCCGTGGAACGAGCCGGTATGGCAGCGGCGACAAGTCTCTTCGCTCGGCATCGACAATAGCACCGTACCTGGGTGGCGGGTCGGCGTGGCATCGAGATGGCAGCTTTCGCAGCGCATCGGATTAATGCTGAAGTAGTTGATGTTGCGGTCGACGGCCAAGCGGCCTTCGCTGTCCGGCTGTTGCCGATCGTGACACTGCGCGCAACGCCCCATCCTCGCGCGTTGCAGGAATTCGATTTCTTTCTTTTCGCCGTCGTTGGGCCGCGACTTCTTTTCCAGTTCTGCCAGCCGCGCCGCCGCTTCGGCCGGGTAGTCCCGCATCCAGAAGTGCCGGCGATGCGAGAAGACCAGCCCGATCTCCGCCGCGCGTGGCGGCAGGCGCAAACGATCAGCCTTGTCGAGCTTAAGCACATCATGATGGCAGGCCAGACATTGCGCGTCGGTGTAGCCCGTGCCAAACGCCGGCAGTTGCGTCGTCTGGTCGCTGGTCACCTCGCGGAAGCTCCGGCGCGCCGCCTGCGCCACCTGGCCGGCGAAGGTGTAAAAGTCCTTGTCGGTATGACAGGTCAGGCAACGCCGGCCGTTTTTTTTATACGGTACGTGCGAATCGTGATTCTCGTCGAACGAAACGAAAACGCCGTTAGGCTCGTGGCCCATCATACAAAAAAGGTTTGACTTGTTGTATGTCACCATACCCACGAAGCCAAGAACGCCGAGGATCATGATGCCCAACCCGACCCATAACGGCGGCGCCTTGACCAGGATGGTCTCAATCAGCTTGATCGTCTTGGCAGCGAGGTTCCACACGTCAACGCACCTCGATCCGCACGCGCGGCGGTGGATTCGTCGTCGTTGTGTGCCGAACCAGGGGGGTCAGATTTGTGCCGTTGCCTTCACGCGCCCACCACAGCAATTCGCCATCCGGGTCCACCACCGAGCGAAAAGGTTCGGCTGCCGCCAGCTTTCCTTCGCCGTCGTGTCCCTGCCCTTCGACCAACGCCACGCAGCCGGGTCGCACGCCGTTCGACACGAACACCGTCGCTTCAGCTGCAAATGGCGCCTCGCCGGCGGCGCCGGTTACCAACACGATATCGCCGTCGCGCACGCGCAGACGGCGGGCATCGTCCGGATGCACAAACAATGCGCCGGCATGATCGATTTCCGCCAGCCATTTGCTCTTCGCACTGTCCGCCGAAGCAACCGCCGAACCGTGCAACAAGAGTTCGTAGCTGTCGCGTTCAGCCTTCTCCGCCGGCGGCGAGGCCAGGGGTTCGAGCTCACTCGTCGACACTTGGTAGCTCGGCATTCGCGTGAAAGCGGCGTCGGCAGCATAAATGCCCTGTGCGATCGCGACAAACGACTGCGCACCGGTCCAACCCTTTACCTGCGTCAGATCGGCCTCACCGGCTGGCGGTTGCCCGTTGAACGGCCGCGCCAGCGCCCGGAACAGTTCGTCGCCAGTCCATACGTCCGGCGGCGGCGGCACGACCGGCCGTTGCTCCACGTAAGTCGGCGTCGCGACGAACGACCGCAACCACACCCGCCCGCCGCTCTCGATCGGCAACGCCTCGGGCAAGGTCAGTTGCGCCAGCTGCGTCGTCTCATTCACAAAGGGACTGACCGACAGGTGATACGCCGCATTCTTGCCGAGCGCATGCGCAAACGCCGGGCCGCGTTCGTAGGCCGGATTGGCGCGATGCGTGATCAGCACCACCTTTCCCGCGCGCCCCGCTTCGAGATCTTGGTAGAAGCGTTCCGCCTCGTCGCCGGTCAGTTGTGATCCGGCCGGCATCAGCCAAGGCCGCGGCATGACCGCCACCTGACGCGGCCCGTGCAGTAGATCGAGCAGCGTGATCGCGCGATAGACGTTCATCGCGTCAGGCTGATCGAACACCCCGTTGCCAACCATCGTGGCCGGATTGTGCGCGGCAAAATACATCTCGCCCGCCCGCGCCAGCAATTCAGTGTCCACCCCGCAGACCCGCGCCGCCCGCGGCAGATCGTAGGCGTCGACCAGTAACAACAACGTCGATTGCGGCACCGCAGTCGCCAGTTCGTTCAAGTTTGTCCGTTCCAAGGCATAACGCAGCACCGCCAGCGCGGCGACGCGATCCGTACCCGGGCGCACGGGAACCCATAGGTCAGCGCGACCGGCCGTGTTGGACAGGCGCGGATCGAACACGATCAGTTTGGCGCCGCGCTCCGTGCGCGCCTCGACGAGTCGCCGCGCCGCCTGAATAAAGCGCGGACCGCCCTCGAACGGATTGGCGCCGAAGGCGAGGAACAGATCTGCCCGGTCGTAGTCGGGTCGCACCTCAAGGCCCCACACACTGCTCATGGCCCGCACCCGAGCGGCTTCCGCCAGCGCTTCCCGGTGAATCACCCGCACCCGATCGCCCAGCGCTTCGACCAGCTCGACCAGCCCCGGCGTTTCTTCCCAAGTATCGATGACCACGCGCGCCCCACCGGCGACCTCCCGTTCGATCGCCTGGCCAGCCTCGACCGCCGCAACAGCCATAGTAGGTGAGGCGCCGCCCCGTTGCCGCGGCCGCACGAGCCGTTCGGGGTGGTAACACAAGTTAATCGCGCTCATCGCTAGCGCGCAGAGCTTGCCGCGGCTGGCCGGATGTTCGGGATTGCCCATAATGGCAACGAGGCTCTGATTGCGCACATAGCCGACGATGCCGCATCCCGCCGGGCACACGCGGCAGGCGGTCGGCACGGGCGTGTCGAAGCGACCGGCCGTGCGCATCACGTGGCCGAAGAAGGCCCAACTGACGCCCTGCACCGTCGCGGCCGCGCCGGCAGCAAGACCAAGCGACAGGAACTGGCGGCGGGAAACGCGCAACTTCACCTCACATCAGCGGCAGCACCTGGCCGCCGAACACCGTTACATAACGCATGAAGAAAATGCCTATCACCACCAGCGCGCAAGCGATCGCGAGCAACACACGGTTGCGCCGCAGCGACGGCACAAAACAGACGATCATCGGTAACACCTTGCCCAGCAGGTTCTCGACGCCAATGAACAACGGCGTGAACCCGCCACCGAGCACGAGCCAGGCCATTTCCTGCGCGCCCTCGTGACTGATCGAAAGCACGGCGATATCGCAAAAAGTCAGGAACAGATCGACCACGATGGCCCACGCCAGCAGCTTGGCTAGGCCGTCGAGTATGTCCTCCGGCAACTTCCGCTCCGGCTTGAAAAACCGAAAGAGGATCATCACGATCAACGTCATCAAGGCCAGGCCGGACACGATCGCGCTGACCAGGAACAACGTGGGCATCAGCGCCGTGTTCCAGTATGCGCGCGCCTTGCCGAAAGCCAGAATGAATCCGGTATAGCCGTGGGTTGCGATCGCGGTCGGAATGCCGATCGAACCCAGCAACTTGGTCATGCGGAGGTTGTCGCGGAACATGTACAGTGCGTAGAAAATGCAAACCACGGGGTAGCCCACCAGCAGAAACGCGCCGTAGGTCATCGGGCTATGGAAGTTCAGGTAGGTGAAATGATTCCAAATCGACCGGATCGGCCAGCCGACCTGCAGCAGTAGCGCCACCGGCGCGCAGAGCAAGCACAGCGTCGCGGTGATCACCGCCGGGCGGCTGATCGGCTTGTACATCTTGACGCCGAAGCCGTAGCTCATCGTGCTGACCACGAAGCTGCCAGCGGACAGGCCGGTGAAATAGAAGTAGATCGAGATCAGCCAGGCAAACGTCGTCTGGTGATGCACGTCGTACAATAGCTTGGTCAGCTCGCCTTCCACCCTATCTCCACTTCCACCGGAACGCCCGTTTGGTAGCGAACACTTCTTCGTCATAGTCGATGTAGTACACCTGCGGCGCCGTGCCCATTTCGGGCTTGATCACCGTCACCTGGTGCGCGGTCATCAGGCGGCGAATCTCGCTGTCCGGATCCAGCAGGTTGCCGAACACCCGCGCGCCGGTCGGACAAGCCTCCACGCACGCCGGTTTCAGGCCGGCGTCGACGCGGTGGTGGCACCAATTACACTTCTCTACGATCCGCTTGAGCGGATGCAGATAGCGCACCTCGTACGGACAACTCGCCATGCAATACCGGCAGCCGACGCAACGGTGGGGATCGAAGGTGACGATGCCGTCGGGCCGTTGCCGATTGGCATTGACCGGGCAGACTGTCACGCAGATCGGCTTCTCGCAATTGTTGCATAGCAGCGGCAGGAAACCGCGCGTGGTATGCGGGTACTCGCCCTTCTCGACCTTCTTCACCCACGAGCGCCACACGCCCAGGTGCACGGCGTTTTCCATCTTGCAGGTGACTTCGCAGGTCTGGCAGCCGATGCATTTGCGCAGATCGATCAGGAAACCCCACCGCACGCGACGCTCATCCATGGCGCGCCTCCTCGATCTCGATTTCTCGCCGGCGCCGCTCGCGGTCACGCCACACCTGGTACGCCGCCGAGGCGATCGACGGGCCGGAGTTGCCGACCGGACACTTGGCCGCACACTTGCCGCAACCGACGCAGTACTTGGCCAGTTCGGCCACACGCGCCACGTTGCCTAAGCGTGACTGCAACACCATAATCATCGGGAACGGGTCACCGTCGACCATCTTCACCGGACAGACGCCGACGCACGCCTGGCAGTTGTAGCAGTTGAGCGATTGGCCTAGCCCCGGCCGCAGGGTCGGACCGAACGAGTAGTCGAACGCCAGCAGCACGATGAACAGCACCGCCAGAGCATTGAGGGTGATACGGCCGCCCTCGTTGGCGGTGACGAAAAACACCGCCTTGGCAAACCGCGACAATTGCGGCGCATCGAAGATCGCCGGCAGCACCGCGTTTTCCATCGCCACCTGTAAGCCGGTTAGGCTGCGCTCGTTGCGGAACACAAAGCCGGCTAGGTCGCGGGTATCGAGACTCGCACGGCCGATCAGGCGCGGCAGTACGTCGTCAAAGGCGTAGACGGCGTCGCGGTGTCGCACAACCTGGATTCCCGCCAGCTTGCCTTCCACCACGCGCAGGTGAACGCGTAGCGGACCGTTGTTGCCCGGGCCTTCGCCCTCGTAGTTGCCGTCGGGCACCAGGGACAGCGACAGCGGGCGGTGTCGCGCGAGAAAGTCTTCGATCTGGTTCCGCTCGTGATTGGCCACGGCGAGCGCAGTCAGCCCCACCACGCCTGCCAGGAGCAACGGCACGACGTAGCGCCAGCCGCCGCGCCGCCAAGTGGTGATACCATAGGCGAACAGCAGCACCGCCAGCACAAGTAACGCGTAGAAACGGCCGCGCGGAAACAAGAGCGCCAGCACGCAGACCAGCATCAACAACCGCAGGTTGCGGCCGAAGTGGTCTTCGAAAAAGGCGATCAGCTTCACGTTGTTGCCGCTCCTTGCCTTTCCAGCCATGCCACTACACGGTCGATGTACTCGCGTCCAAACAAACCTTCGCGTAGGAAGCCGCGGAGCCGGTCAGCCGGAATGCGGCCGGCTTCGAGCGCTTCCATCACCCGTTCCTGGCCCACTGCAAAAATGCGCGGCAGATCGAGGTTGATCACACAGAAGCTGACACAACTGCCGCAGCGCAGGCACTTCATGCCGCCGGCCTTGATGAACCGTGTGTGGTCGCCGACGCGCGAGGCTACGTTCAGCTCGGCCTGGTATGCGATGCCGGCCGGGCAACGATCTTGCGTCGCATAGCAGGCGCGGCACTCGTAGCAGTAGATGGTCTGCGGCAGGTCGTGGGCGATCGGCTTGGCCACATCGAGGGCCAGACTCGCGCCGATGCCGAGCATGGCCAGGCGGTTGAGATTCTTGGTCAGCGCGCGGTCGCGCAAGTTCGAGAAGAACTGGAAGCGGCGAATGCCGGGCAGCCCAATCGGCTGGCTGCCGTCTTCGCGCTTCGGGGTGTTCTTCCGTTTGTCTTTCGCCACGCTACGCTCCTACATCGGCAACAACAGGGCCATGCCCAGACCGACAATCAAGCCGCCGATCGCGCCCTGCACCAGCTCCCTGCGGCTGCGAAAATCGAGGCTCCAGGCGATGATCACCCCGGAAACGACGCCACCGCACGCAAAAGCCAATATGCCAAGCACGAGTACCTCCTAGAACGCCGCCGGTTCCGGCAACAGGCGTTTGGGCACCATGAACGCAATCCACAATGCCGCCAGCAGGCCGCCGAACGCGCCCTGCAAGGCCGCCACGGGCGCCCAGCCGAACACCGACAGCGAAAGTACCAAGCCGGCCAATGCGCCGGAGCCGATAAAACCGATCGCCTGGCGCCGGTAACCTTCGTCGCCTGGCGCGGCCGTTTTCGCCAATAGGCGAATCGCCACCAGGTTGGCCGCCAGCACCAGCATCACGAACCCCGCCGCGCCGAGCAGGCTGGCCCGGAACTTCTGATCGGGCGCCGGGAAGTTGGCCAGGTTGAGAAACTTCATGTACACCGCGGCCAGCGGCGTCATCGCGGCCATCACAGAGAAGGTGTAGGCGCCTTTGATGTAGCCGCTTTCCACGCGCATCTGTCCTTCGCCCATCATGCCGCCGCCGCCGAGCGGACTAGGGCCGCAACTGGTGGTGGCGTTAATAATGTACGCCGCCATAACCACGGCCAGTTGTTCCCAGGTCAGGAACGGATTGGCCGAGGTCGGCCCGAACAGGAACAACACCGGCACCAGCGCGGCGGTGAGAATACGGCTGCACGAGAGTGGAATCATGGTCTGGATCTGCACGAAAATCGCCAGCATGCCGGCCGCGCCGAGCAGCGGGAATTTGGCCACGCCGCGCAGCAGCGTCGCCAACGCTTCGAAACCGCCGGTCGCCCACAACGCGCCGGCCGCCATGAAGCCGGCGACCATGGCGCTGACCGGCAACAGAATGATGCCGGCCATCAGGTCTTCAAGCCGGGCGCGGCCGATGAGAATGATCAGCACCGCCGCGACCACCAGCACGGTCTGCACCGGCATCTTGCCCAGCGGCTGGAAGATGGCAACGAACAGCGACAGGGCGAAGATGACCAGCGCGATATAGCCGGTGACCGGCGCGCGCGGCGCCGCTGCGATCACGCCTTCGCCGGTGACCTTATCGCGCAACGCGCAGTCGTTGGGGTACAGCCGCTGGCTGATCAGCTTCAGGAACAACGCGGTCAGCGCCGTACCGATCATCAACGCGAATGCCTGCGGGGCGCGCAGGATACCGTCGGCCGCGGTGGGGAAATAGCTGCCGAGGAAGCCTTCGCCGATCTGGCCGACGCCGCCGATCGGGCTGGGGCCGCATGAACCGAAGGCGTTGCGCGCGAACGCGCCGATCAGCACGATGAGCTGCGACTTGGTCAGCAGGTTCATGCCGCCTTCGGACCCGAAAGCAAACAGCAGCGGCAGCAACGCCGCGGCCATGATGCGGCCGCACGGCAGACTGGTCAGCATCGGGAACTGCACTAGAATGACAAACGTGCCGGCCAGCCCCAGAGGCGAGCGTTGCAGCTTGCCGATCAGCACCTTGAACGCATCGAAGCCGCCGGTGGCCGCCAGCGCGCCGGCCATGAACAAACCAGCGAGCAGCGCGGTGACCGGGTGCAGAATAATTCCGCCCATCATCTCGTTGGGCAGCGCCAGCACGGCGTCGAGACCTTCAGCAAAGCCTTTGAATATCGCGCCGACAATCAGGCAGACCAGCGTCACGAGCACAAGCACGGTCTGTACGGGCAGATTGATCTTCTTCAGCAGCGTCAGCACCATCGCCGCCAGAAAGATGACCAGCGTGACGTAGCCGAGAACCGCCATCAGTCCCCCGCTCCGCACGTCGATGCGCGGCGCAACCACGGCAAGGTAATTACGTATCCGTCGCGGCTGGGCAACAACGCCACGCGACTGCCCCGCGCCAACTGGGCCAGACACTGCACGCAACCGCTGGCGCGCGCGGTCACTTCGCGGCCGTCGTCGAGCCGCACCGCGAAGTCGGTCGCCAGCAGGCCGGCCAGCGGGACCGGCGCCGGCACGGCCTCAAGTATCGTGCCGCGCAGCACGCGCCGCCGCAGGACCAGCTCCAGCAACAGCCAGCCGGCCAGCAGCAATACGGAAGTGAGTAAAAACAACGTGTGTTCCATCAGAACATCTCGATCAAACGCACTGTCCGCGGACGGCGTTGGGCAACGGCGATCACGCCGCCGCCGATGGCGAGCCCATGCGGATCAGCGACGCCACGACGCGCCTGAGTGGCTCCGCTGTCCAGCTTGATCTTGACTAGCCGATCATTGCCGGTGTCGGCAATGTACAACGCGCCGGCGTGATGAATGACCGCCTGCGGGCGAGACAACGGCAGGCTGTCGGCGCGCGGGTGCGTTTCCCACAGCAGCTTGCCGTCAAGGTCGAGCATTAGCAGGCGCCCGTGTTTCGAATCGAGCAGGCACAGCCGGCCGGCCGTGTCGCGCGCGACGGCGGTGGGCAGTCGCAACCGGAAATCAATATCACCGGGATTCAACGGACCGGCATCGTCACCGAAAGCTCCGAACGCGCGGTCGAGCCGGAAATCGCGCCAGGAATAGCGCTGCAGCACGTGACCGCGGGTGTTGGCGACCCAGATCCATTTCTCGTCATTGCCACAGACGCCGGTCGGACCGGCCAGCTTGGCGGTGGCCAGCCCCAAACTGCCCAGCGATCCGTGCCATGCGCCGTCGAGCCCGAACACCGCGACGCGCCCGTTGTTGGTGTCGCATACCAGCAGGCGGTCGCCCGAGATGTCGATGCCGGTCGGATAATTGAGACAGCCGACGCCGGCGCCGGCCCGGCCGATACGCCGTACGAGATTTCCTGCCGGATCAAAAACGAGGACCTGGTAGGCGCCGGGGTCGGAAACGAACAACTCACCGGAAGCTGAAAAAGCGACGCCCCATGGCCCGACAAAATCCGCCCCAAGCGTAGTGCCGCTGCTGTACGCCCAGGCGGATTCCGGACCCCACAAGGCCACGGCACCGGCTACAGCTAGGGAACCTTTGAGGAAGTCGCGGCGGCTGATGCCCCCGGCCTTCCGCGGCGGAATCGCAACCTCGTCCACGCTCACCCGTCCTTCGGCCAATCGGCCGCGTGCGATGGTACTCTTGGCCACGGTCACAGTCAACGCATGTCCGCGAACGGCCGATACCGCGCAAGCACCTGTGATACCAACGGTTTTACAGGTGACGCCAGCGAATCACGTTACCAATGGCAAAGCGCACGACTTCCCAATTGGAGTCGGTGCCCAGCGCGCGCCGGCCGGCTGCCAGAGGGTGTCGGAACGCCGCCTGGTGGGCCTGGTAGATCTCTTCCGCCGCCGCGGTATTGCCCTCGGCGAGCAACCGGTTCGCCGCTTGCGCCAGCCGATCGACAATCGCGGCCAGCGTTTGCTGACCGAGATCCACGCTGGCGTGTTGGCGGGGACAGACACCGTAGATGCCGTGCTGTTGCGCGCGTACCCCGAGCGAACCGGTGTCGGCCGGGAGCTGCAGCAGGTCAACCAGCGACGGGTCGATCGCCATGAGCAGCGAGGTTTCCCATTTGGCGGCATGGTCGCCGAGATAACCCAGATCCGTCACCAGGGCCTGTTCGGGGATCCCCAGCGCCGCCACGCCGCACCGCTCGGAGACGCGGCGGCATTCCCGGCGCAACATCGTGATCTGCGCCAGCGGATAATGACCGGACAAAACGATGATCGCGCGGAAGCCGAAGTCAGCGAGTTGCTCGAGCACGGTGCGTAGTTGGCACCGCAGGGAGCGCTTGCCAAAGCGAAAGGTGAACGGGAAAGGAATTGTGTGGAACGCACCCCAATGCATGGTCGGGAAAAGAACGCCGCCGGTCCGTTGCGCCGCCGCCGCGCAAATGTGCTCGGCTTTGAGCCCATCCAGGCCCAGGGCCGCGTGTTCCCCATGCCATTCCAGCGCGCCCATCGGAACGTAGGCGATGGGCGCCCTGGCCATCGCCTCGCGCACCTGCCCGGGGCGCGCCCGCTCGAAACGGACATATTCTTTTGCGTCGGCGGACATCTCGCTCTCCCCGCGTGGCTCTTGGTTAATCCATCAATACCGGTTTTGACTGAGTTCCGCTATAGTAGGCCAAAAAAACGACCGGAGGATGGAGTGGACTTCCTTCGCCACATCTTGTTCTGGACGTTGTTGGCCAGTCTGGCCGTCGCTTGCGCTCCGACCGGTGACGACGATGACAGTAATCGGCAGACGCCAGACGATGACACCGACAGCGACGACGACACATCCGACGACGACGACAATGCCGGCGGTACACCGCCTTCTTGGAGCGAGCCGGAGCAGCCTCTGCGTTCCACCCGCAGCCTCGACGGCACCTGGACGTTCATTCCGGAAGGCTACGACGCACGGGAAGTGCCGGTCCCTTGTTTCTGGGGCGCGCAAGCCAACTGGCCGGGTTGGGAGCAATACGCCTGTCCGGAATACACCGTCGACACGCCGGACGAAAACCGCGAGGTCTTCGAGGGCAACGGCTGGGAAAACTGGATCATCCGCCGCGGCACGTATCTGCTGGATCTCGAACTCGGCGAACCCGCGCCGGTGACCAGAATCTGGTTCGAGGCGCTGCATCACCAGGCCACGGTCTATCTCAATGACCAGGAAATCGGCTCGCACATCGGCGCGTACCGGAAAGCCGGCTTCGATCTTTCGCTCGCCACGCAACCCGGTGCAAACGAATTGCGGGTCGAACTGGCCGATGGGCACGCGCTGCTGGGCGAAGACGGGGTCACCGATTGGCCGGCCGGTTACTACGCGCATACCGACATCACCGGCATCTACCGTTCCGTCACGCTCGAAAGCTTGCCGGCGGTGTACGTCGACGATGTGTTTCTGGTTCCGTCGGTGCAGCGCGGCGACCTGACCGTGCAGTACACCCTGGTCAATTCGACCAGCGCCGACACGCTGGTCTGGTTGATGGCGCGCGCGGTGGCGGCCGACAACAACGTGGAACTGGAAACCGCCGCACATGAAGTCGTGGTGCCGGCGAATGGTCAGCTCACCATGGTGCTGGTCGAACCGTGGCCTGACCCGATTCTATGGTCGCCCGCCAAACCGCATCTCTACACCTGGCGCACGCTGCTGATGAACGGCAGCGGCGAGCCGGTCGATCTGCGTGAGGATCGTTTCGGTTTTCGCGAGGTGTGGATCGAAGACGGCCATTACATGCTGAACGGACAGCGCATGAATCTGCTCGGCGATAGCATCGAAGACCCGTCGCAGAGGCCGCGCTACTGGGGCCCAATGTACTTTTCCTGCGACACGGCGCGCGACACACTGTTGAGCATCAAAGCCTTGAACGTGAATACCGTCCGCTGGCACCAGGCCCCGCCGCCGGATTGCGTCTACGATTTCACCGACGAACTGGGGCTGCTGGTCATCTCCGAATCTGCGGCTTATGCGCGCACCGACATTCTAACTCCGTTCTCACGCAGTCCGGAGTATGTCGCAAACACGCAGACCTGGATCGACGGCTGGGTGCGGCGGCTGCGCAACCACCCGTCGGCGGTAGTCTGGTCACTGGAGAACGAGATGTACATGTACGGCTTCGCCTTGAGCATGGACCAGATCACTTCGTTGAAATGGCCGGTCTGGCAAGCCGATTCGATCGTTCGGCCCGACGGCGTGACCACGCACCCGCGCCCGGTCAATTGGGACGGTGATTCGTCTTGGTTATGGTATTTCCACGCCGAGAAACCGGAAACAGTGAACTGGCATTACCCGTTTGCGCGCTTTTTCTCGTTCGATCCCAATGTTGAGTGGTACGACGACGCGCTCGCGCATTTCGCGCCGTACTTGATCGAAGATGCGCCCACCGGCGTCGGCGAATTCATGGTGTCGCGCCGGTCGGACTGGGGCGATCACACGCCCGACGAGGCCAAGTCGAGGCAGGGTATCGGCGTGCGGGCCATGCGTATTCTCGGCTTCTCGGACATGCGGCCCTATCACCTGGCCTGGGCGTGGCACGTCTACCCGTTCGACGGCAATGATCATCCGTTCCACCCCTACTACCACAACATCTACTCACAGGAAGAAAAGGACCTACTGGTCAAGATCATCCGCGAGTCGTATCACCCTATCGCCGTGTTTGACTACGAATACACCCGCCAGCCTTCTAACGACGACGGTACGATCAGCATCGCGTATCTGCCGGCGAACACCGCGATCGAGCGCGAACTGGTTGTACTCAACGACTCGTTCTTGCCGGGAGAGACACAAACGGTGACCTGGTCGGTGGTCGACGAAATCACCGGCCAGGTACTGGCAAACGGGGAGTTCACGCTGACCGTCGAGCAAGGCGGAAGCGAACGGCGCACCATCGCCTTTCCCACGCCGGCGGCGGGTCATCTGATCACGCTATATCTGCAGGACCACCTGGCCGGGCTACCCGCCGGCGACTTCACCACGGAGTACCCTTTTGTGATCGTCGATTAGGCGCAGCAGAAGCACTCGTTGGTGCAAGCGCCGTAGGTGTCGTACCAATAGCCGACTTCGCCCGAGCCGCAGGTGGCGCCACAGGCATCGTCGGAATCGGCTTGGCCGGTGTAGGTGGCGGTGCCGCCACATAGTTCTTCGGTCTGGGCCGTCAGGACCTCAAGATCACATTCCTCGGAGACATCGTCGTCATCGTCGTCGTCATCATCGCCACTGTTGCAAGCCGCCAAGAACGCGCCGCTCGCCACCGTCAGCACCACCGTCAGCATCAAAAACCAAAACCGCTTCATTTGTTTTCCCTCAACTATTGTTTCTTTCGGCCGCGGGCCAACCGCGCACCGCGTTGATCCGCCATTTGTAACCGATCTCCCGGATCGTTGTCGACCGTGCAATCGGGAGAGTGTTCGGGGACACTATTGAATGGTGATGGTCGCCGGCGTGAGCTTCTTATACAGCGATTCGTTTAGCTCCGCAGCCGTCGAGGATTCCTGCGAGAAGTAGTCCGGATAGTCGGCCGAGGCGCACAGTATTCCATAGATCTGATAGTCTCCCACATCGAGATCGGGGTTGTCGATGATCCAGTTCAGTTCAAACGTCTGCACCTCGCCGGGCTGCAGGGTCACGCTCTGTGGTTCGGCTCCCGCGCCGGGGAACAGGCCGCCGACCACGGTTTCCCCGTCGCGGCGCACGGCGAAAGCGGTCATGGGGCTGGTGGCCGAGGAAATCGTCGTGGCTTCGAACCCGACGTTGCGCACGCTCACCATGATGTTGACCGTCTCGCCGTACGTGTAGATCAGGCGTTCCGGAGTCACATCGAAAACGATCTGCTGGCCCAGTTCCATCGTCTCGATCTCCGACTCGGGGATCCCGTTGACAATGGTGAACTTTTCCTCCACCGACATGAAATAGGGGTACGTCGCTTTAAGGGTCCATTCGCCGTCGGCAATCTCGCTGGGCAGCGAGTAGGCGCCGGCGTCGTCGGTGATCAGGCTCAGCTTGATCTGCTCGAGTTCCACGCGAATGCCGCCATGGTGACTCATATTCTCCAGCAGCGCCTGGCCCTGTAACTCATCGGGAGTCGAAACATCGGCATCCGAGAAGGGCGAGACCACGCTTCCTTCGTCCCCGCAGCCACACACGACCGCCATCAGCACGAAAACGAGAAGCAGCGGCCACGCCCGACTAGTCACAAAAACCTCGATTTCAGCCCAACAGGCCAAACATCCGTGTTTATGGTTCGCAAACTCCATGCCATTAAATTTCAGCCGTTTTGCGGTCGAAATCATGCGTTTTTGGCTTTTGTTTGTCAATATTCTGTGATTCACATCAGGTTTCTGATACATTTCGTGCCTCAAAACGAAACCGCTACGCCCAGGGCGTAGTTGTTTTTGACGAAGTCCAAATCGCCGCCGACGTAGTGGCTCCAATACCGAGAATACTCAGCAAAAACACTAAGATAGTCGGTAAATGAGTGAGTCAGGCGTATCTGCACCTGGTTGTAGTTCTCGTCATCCTCCTCGATAAGGTAACTATGCGGAATCTGGACCTCATCGTTCTCTTCTCGCACCTGAAAAATACCCAACACATGCAGGTTGGCGCCTTCAAAAAGGTCTTGGGACAGCGCCACCATGAAGCGGTGGTTGCGGTAGCTGTCGCCGTAGGAGTTGGAGTCGAAGATCTGGAACAGGTACGACCCGCTTACCAAAAACGGCGCACGACCGAACAACAGCGTCTGGTACCGGCCGAAGGCGCTGAGTTCGTGCAGGTTGTCGAAACGCTGGTCATCGCTCTCGACAAGCAGCACGGAGTCGGAAGTCCCGATGTTTTCCAGCGCCTTGAACGGGAACGCCTTGCGGGTGAAGCGGTAGCCGGTGCCGACTGTGAAAGAACGCAGCCGTTCGTAGCGCAGATCAAGACCGTAAGACTGCGTCCAGTAGTCGTAGTAGTCGAAACTGCGGAAATCAAACTGCGAGTACGCGGCGCGGATCTCCGCACTGAACGACGGGCCGAACCGTCGGCCGACAAATGCCTCGCCGATGAATTTGAAGTAGTCTTCCAGACCCGACTGTACGTTGCGCAACTTGCCGGTGGCCAGTAACCCCAGGTACATCTGGCTGATCTGGAAATTCGTGTAACCAAGTTGGAGCTGGTTGATGATCGTATTGACGTCGGATTCCCGGGTGTAGAGTTTTCCTCCGAGTTGGTAGTCGGTGAGCAGTTCGTGTTCGCCCGTTGGCCACCAATTCAGGCCGAAGTCGCAGAAGAGGCGGCCTAGCGCGTCGGCGCGCAGGTTGCGGTTGGCCAGAAACACGTTGTCGTCGTATTCGAAGGACAACGCCGCGCGGTTCGAAAGAAGCAACTCCGCGCGCGTCGGCGCGGCTGTCATGGTCGCGGCAAGCCCTACGCACACCGCGAACAGCCAGATTGCCAATCGGTATCGACTTCGCTTCATCTGCCTTCCCTATCGGCCGCCGTGAGGGCAAACCACTCCGGGTCTCGTTCGCTACGTTGTTGTTGCTTGGCCTTCTTGCGCAATTCGGCCGCCTTGGCCGAGAGCCGGCTTGCCGTTTTCACCAAATAGGAGCGTTCGGCCTCGAGCCGGTTGATTTCTTCCTGGATCGACTGCGATGAACGATCGCCCCCGGGCATCTCGCCTCGCGCCTCCGGCAGCGGTGGCCGGTGGACGGCGCCGGTGTCGGTTTCGGGGGTCGGCGCTTCCGGCGTCTGCTGAGCGGCGAAGCGGTCTCCCGTATAGAACCGCGTGCCGTCCTGGAACAGATCGTTTTGCCGCATCATATCGCGCATTTCCGAATTCAAGCGCAATTCGCGGCGCAACTGATTCAGGTTCTTTTCGATGCGTTTGATGGCCTCGCGGATTTTGGCCACCAGATCTTCCAACCGCTGGGCGTTGGCCAGCAGTTCCTCGGGCGTGCCGCTGCTGGCAACGTCAATCTCGAATAACGTATAGTCGGATTCGGGCGAGGTTGCGCTGCGCCACGGCTCGCGCCGGGTGCGCAGCTCGTAGAAACGGCGGGCCAGATCCGCCGCGTAGCGTTGGTCGGTCGTGCTCTTCATCTGTCGCACAACCCGTTCCATTTCCGCGGTATAGGCGGCGTAGACCCCTTCCTTGATCCGCCGCCGGTTGCGCTCGTTTTCCGCCAGTTGGGTGGCCAGTTCGTCGAGCCGCTTGGAGACCTCCAGGTTGCGCGCCAACAGGCGTTCGAGCCGCATGCGGCCGATGAATCCAGGGTCCGACGCCTTGAGCTGCTCGATTTCGTCGGCTAGCTTGGATTGCTCAGCGAGCAGTTGTTTTTGCTCTGCGCGCAGCGCGGCCTGTTGTTGCTGCAACGCCCGATACTGCTTCTTCAGCAATTGCGCCTGGTTCGGTTCGTTGGCCTGGCCGAAGGCGGTTCCCGTCCCCATCGCCAACCACACCAGCAACACGGCCGCGACGAGCAGCCGGTGCGGCAGATAGCGGCGGAAGATGACGGACAGGTTACGCATTGTTGCTCAGATGATTCCGTACTTCTCCAGTTTGTAGTACAGCGCGCTGGTCTTGATGCCGAGCAGTTTGGCCGTTTCGGTTTTCACGCCGCCGGCTTTGGCGTAGGCCTCCTTGATCAGATCGCGTTCGATGTCGTCCAGCAGCTCCGGCAGCGGTTTCAAACCGAGTTGGGCATGGAACGACTGTCGCCCTTCGCCGCCCTTGATGAAGCTGGGCAGGTCGTCGGGAGTGATCGCCTCAGTTTCGCACAGCACCATCGCCTGCTCGATCACGTTTTCCAGCTCCCGGATGTTGCCCGGCCACGGATACGCCTGCAACATCTTCATCGCTCGGTCGTCGACGCGTCGCACCTTCTTGCGCGTCCGCTCCACGAGCTTTTTCAAAAAGTGTTCCACCAGCAGCGGCAAGTCGTCGCACCGGTCGCGCAGCGGCGGCACTTCGATCGGCACGATGTGCAGGCGGTAGTACAGGTCTTCGCGGAAATGGCCCTTCTTGATCTCCTCGCGCAGGTCTTTGTTGGTCGCGCAGACCACGCGTACATCCACCTTGATCGTGCTAACGCCGCCGACGCGTTCGAACTCGCGTTCTTGCAGTACGCGCAGCAGCTTGAGTTGGATCATTGGGCTGATGTCGCCGATCTCGTCGAGGAACAGCGTGCCG
>CAZEDX010000040.1:0-39810 GCA_964511015.1 uncultured bacterium
ACTAGCGCAATCCAGCGCCTGGTTCTCGCCCGGCGACAGTTGGAAGAATAACCCCGCACACGGAGACTCCCATGAAGCTCGAGAAATCGTTCCAGATCGCAGCCGACCCCGAGAAGGTCATGAACATCATGCGCGACCCGAAGCTCATCGAGGAAGATGAGTTGGCCCGCAAGACCCAGAAGGTCATTATCAAAGACCTCAAGAACACGAAAGATGTGCACTCGTTCGAGATCACGACCGTCACTTTCGTCCGCGGCATGTCGGGCGTGGACACGTCCAAAACGCAGACCAACACCAACATCATGACTTGGGACCTTAAGAAAATGGAGAGTACCTGGGATTACAAAGACGGCGGCGACTTTGGCCCGAAAATCCATATCAACGGCGGCAGCAAACTGGCCAAAAAAGGCACGGGCACCGAGTTGACCATGAAAGTCAACATCGACATCGACATTCCGCTGCTCGGCGGCACCATCGCCAAGAAGGTAGCTCAGGGCTTCGAACGCGGCTGGCCGGAGTACGTCGAACGCATCAACAAGTGGCTGAAGAAATAGGCTGCCGGCTCACATTAGGCCGCTATACCATGCCTCGCCCCCTTGGGTGGGGCATGGTCTTTAATGGCGCGGAAGGTATGTGGCGCCGGCTCCGCTGGTGTCTTATGTCGTAGGAGCAGCCCCCGTTACTGCCTTTTGATACACGATCGAAGGGCACCCCGGAGGCCGCCCCTAAGAATGACATCACCCCAGCGTTTGGCAAACCGCCCCTCCTGAATCCCGAATCGTATGCGGGATGACATGTCGGCAAAGGCTTTGAGTTGGGGACTGGTGGTGGAGAATATTGCAGCGCCGCCCCTCCCCTGAAGCGGGTGGCACCTTTTGGCTCAGGGCTTTGCCCTAGGCAGGTCATGGACTCAAATTGCCATAATACCAAGAACGCCTTGTCGTTTTTCATTAACCACTCATTTTTCATTCCCTCCACCTCCTGCTCTTGACAGCAACGCAAAAAGGATTATTTTCTCGCGGGTTTGAAAGGTAGAGACGAGAGCGAATCATGCCAGTATACGAATACCAGTGTCTATCCTGCGGCGCTCACCTCGAGCGCATGCAGCGCTTTTGCGACCCATTGTTGACAACTTGCCCACAGTGCGGCGGCGAACTGAAGAAGCTGCTTAGCCTGTCATCGTTCCAACTTAAAGGCTCGGGTTGGTACGTCACCGACTACAAAGGGAAGAACCCCGCCAACGGGAACGGGAACGGGAACGGCAACGGCAGCCACGGCGAGGTGAAGACCGACGCGGCCACCGAAACCAAGCCGAAAGCCAAAACCGAGACCACGGCTGACACCAAACCGGCCGCCCTGGCGGAAAAGCCGGCCGAAACCAAGTCCACCGCCGCGAAATAGACTTCGCGGTTTTCTATAGAGGTCGGGACCCTTCTGGGTCCCGATTTGTTTAAGTTCCTGCACAAGAAATGGAAACGCACTTGGCGACTGCCCCTGGCTGACCCCGTCCCTCCCATAGTTCCTGTTCGTCCCACCGGTTTCCAGAACAAACAGGCCTAGAGACGGACATGGTAAATTGCCGCATCGTTAACTGTTTGAAATCACTAGACAATTCCTAGAAATACGTCTTATTTTGGCATGTTTGGCATGTTCGATTTTGGGCCCAAAAATCCGTTTCGGGTCTTTACAAACACACTTCAAAAACCTAGACTTGCGTCACTTTTTGATGTGCCAGCCAATCGCGGACCGGCTGCGGATCCGTGAATCAGAAATACCCCGCGCCACGGAAACAGGGCGCGCGACCAACTTGAACAGGAGACAGAGATGAAGATACCCGCTGAATTGCGCTACACCAAAGACCATGAGTGGGCCAAGATCGACGGCAACATCGCCACGATCGGCATCACCGACTACGCGCAGGATGCGCTGGGGGACATCGTCTTTTTGGAACTGCCGAATGTCGGCGCGTCGTTCAAGGCTGGCGACGCCATGGGCGTGGTCGAGTCAGTCAAGGCGGTCAGCGACATCTACGCACCGCTGACGGGCGAGATCACCGCCGTCAACGATGAACTGACCAAGGGGCCCGAGGCGATCAATGCCGATGCTTACAGCTCGTGGATGGTGAAGATCTCCTTCTCCAAGCCCGAAGAGGCCGCCGCCTTGATGGATGCGAAGGCCTACGAGAAGTTCCTGGCCGAAGAAGCGAAGAAATAGTACCAGCGGAGTGACCATGCGCTATCTGCCGCACACAGACGGCGACATCGTGCGGATGTTGACGTCGATTGGCGTGTCGAGTATCGACGACCTGTTCACCTCGATCCCGGAGGCGCTGCGCCTGCAGGACGAGCTGAACCTGCCCGAACTGATGGACGAGGCCTACCTGCGGCGGCACCTGAATGACCTGGCCGACCAGGGGCCCTCGGGTTCGTGCTTCGCCGGCGCCGGCGCCTATCGCCACCACATCCCCTCGGCGATCGATCACGTGCTGCGCCGCGCCGAGTTCTACACTGCGTATACCCCCTATCAGCCGGAAGTCAGCCAGGGCACGCTGCAGGCCATTTTCGAATTCCAGACCATGATCACCCGTCTGTTGGCGATGGAAGTGACCAACGCCAGTATGTACGATGGGGCGTCGGCCACCGCCGAAGCGGTCTTGATGGCCATGCGCATCACCCGCGCCAAGCGCGTGCTGGTGTCGGCGGCGCTGCACCCGCAATACCGCGAAACCGTGGCGACCTACACCCGCTGGACGGGCGCGGAACTGATCTACTTGCCCCTTACCACCGAGGGACGCACCGACCTATCCGGCATCAAGAAGCAGCTCGGCGACCAGACCGCCGCGCTGGTGCTGCAATCGCCCAACTACCTGGGTGTGATCGAAGACACCCGCGCCGTCGGCCGGCTGCTGGCCAAGTACAAGACCAAGTTCATCCACGCCTTTACCGAACCGCTGGCCTTCGGCAAGATCGTGCCACCGGGCGCCTGCGGGGCTGACATCGCCTGTGGGGAAGGGCAGTCGCTGGGCATTCCGCTGTCGTTCGGCGGTCCGGGCGTGGGTCTGCTGGCGACCAGCCAAGCCGACATGCGCCAATTGCCGGGCCGGTTGGTCGGCGAAACGGTCGACGCCGAAGGCAAGCGCGCCTACTGCCTGACCCTGTCCACCCGCGAGCAGCATATCCGGCGCGAAAAGGCGACCAGCAACATCTGCTCGAACCAGGGGCTGATGTCGCTCGCCGCCGCGGTGTATATGGCGCTGATCGGGCGGGAAGGACTCAACAAGCTGGCCAAGCTCAACCGGGCCAAGGCCGAGTACATGAAGAGCAAACTCGCCGAGGTGGCCGAGGTGCCCTTGGCAGGCCCGACCTTCAACGAATTTGTGTGGCGTCCGCGCAAACCGGCGGCCGAAGTGCTTGAAACGCTGGCGGCGAAGAAGATCCTGGGCGGCGTCGCCCTCGAAGGCTTCGCACCGGGCCTGGACAACACCATCTTGACCTGCGTGACCGAACTGTGTAGCCGCAAGGAGATCGACCGCTATGTCGAAATCGTACGGTCCCTGTGATACCCCCGGCGCGCGCGGCCTCGCGCTGTGCGAACCGACCCTCTTCGAGCGTTCGACGCCAGGCCGCATCGGCCACTCCCTGCCACGAGTGGACGTGAACGAGCCGGCCCCCCTGCCCGCCGAGTTGCTGCGCGACGAACCGGCCGCCTGGCCGGAGGTGAGCGAGGTGGAAGTCGTGCGCCACTTCACCCGCCTGAGCCAGTACAACTACGGTGTGGACAGCGGCCTGTATCCGCTCGGCTCGTGCACGATGAAGTACAACCCGAAAATCAACGAAGACGCGGCCCGTCTGCCGGGCTTTGCCGACGTCCACCCCGCGGCCAATCACCAGGGGTTGATGCGGCTGATCTACGAACTCGAAGGGTTCCTGGCCGAGATCGCCGGCATGGACGCGGTCACCTGTCAGCCGGCGGCCGGCGCGCACGGCGAACTGACCGGCATGCTGATCATCCGCGCCTACTTCGCGGCGAAGGGCGAGAACCGCACCAAGGTGATCATCCCCGACACCGCGCACGGCACCAACCCGGCCTCGGCGGCGATTTGTAACTACGAGGTCGTGCCGCTGAAATCGAACGAAGAGGGGCTGATCGACCCGGCCGAACTGGCCAAGCTGATGGACGAAACCGTCGCCGCGATCATGATCACCAACCCCAACACGCTGGGCCTGTTCGAAACGAACATCGCCGAGGTCACACGCATTGTCCACGACCGCGGCGGACTGGTGTACTACGACGGCGCCAACCTGAACGCGATCATGGGCCACACCCGGCCCGGCGACTTCGGCGCTGACGTGCTGCATTTCAACCTACATAAGACCTTCGCCACCCCCCACGGCGGCGGCGGTCCAGGCGCCGGCCCGGTAGGCGTCAAGAAGGCGTTGGAACCGTTCCTCCCGCGGCCCGTAATCCGCAAAAAAGGCCGCCAGTTCTACGCCGACCACGACTTGCCACAAAGCATCGGCCGCGTACGCTCGTGGTGGGGCAATGTCGGCGTGCTGATCCGCGCCTATGCCTACATCCGCGAACTCGGCGCGGCGGGCCTGCAACGTTCCAGCGAACTGGCTGTGCTCAATGCCAACTACCTGCGCGCGATGCTGCAGGATCTGTATCCGGTCGCCTACCAGCGGCCCTGCATGCATGAGGTGGTGTTCACCGAAAAAGGCCTGCCCAACAACGTGGCCACAATGGACATCGCCAAGCGGCTAATGGACTACGGCTACCACCCGCCAACGGTGTACTTCCCGCTGGTGGTCAAGGGCGCCATCATGATCGAGCCGACGGAGAGCTTCGAGCCCGAGGCGCTCGACGGGTTCATCGCCGCGATGCGCGAGATCCACCGCGAGGCGCAGGAGAACCCCGAGGCGCTCCATCATGCGCCGTACAACACCTTCGTGCGCCGGGTGGACGAGGTGCGCGCCGCGCGCAATCCGAAGCTCACCGCCGACATGGAGTAAACACCTCTCCCGGAGCGCCTATGGGAGCCGCTGACAAGCCACGCCAGGCCAGCGGGCAATGGGCTCTCCCCCTCGCCTCGCTGCTGCTGATTCTGCTCGCCGCCGCGGGCCTGCGCCTGGTCGATCTGGGCGACCCCAGTCTGTGGGACGACGAGATGCACACCGTCGACTTCGCCCAGCGTCCGGTGGCCACGATGTACGTGCAATCGGCGCAGAAAGACTCCAACCCGCTCGGCTTTTATCTGCTGTTGCACGCGTGGCTGACCCGTGGTGACGGTGAGGCGTTTTTCCGCTTGCCGTCGGCGCTGTTCGGCCTGCTGGTGGTAATAGCGTTCTACTGGTTGGGGACCACGCTCTACACCCGCCGCGCGGGCCTCTTCGCCGCGGGGCTGGCGGCGCTGCACCCCCTGGCGGTCTACTGTTCCCGTGAGGTGCGCGCGCACGCGGCGGCGCTGCTGGCCATCGTGCTGGCGACGACGTTTCTGGTGCGGCTTTTGTCGCGCGGAAAATGGCGGGATGCCGTCGGTTTGGCACTCTGTGGCGCGGCGGCGTTGCACTTGCATTACTACGCGTTTTTGGTGCTCGGCGGACAGGGGTTGATGCTGGTTTATCTGGCCGTTCGCGACCTGCGCCGGGCGCGTCGCGCCATGGAGCCCGCGCTGCAACTCACCGGCGTCGCCGCACTGCAGCGGCACGCCCCCACCGGAGCCTTCGGCCACACCCTCGCCGCGGGGGCCCTGGCCGCCCACCGTGCCCGCCTGCGCGGCGTGTTGCTCGGCCTGGCCGGACTACTCACGTCGCTTGTGCTCTTTTTGCCGTTTTTCAAGGTATTCGCCTTCCAGCTTCTGCGCGGTCAGGATTGGCGTCCGGCGATGTCGCTGCCCGCCGAATTGGCGCGCGCGGCGATCTACTTTGCCTACGGCGCAACCCCCGACCGCCTACCCACGTTCTTCCTCGACTGGCATGGAACGCACGCCCTGTTCTGGGCCGCCACCGCTTGGGTGCTGGCGGCGCTGCCACTGACCGCGGCAATCGCTGTCGGGTGGCGCGACCGCGACGAACGCGAGGCCCGCACGATTGCTCTCGGTTTGCTTGCGGCACCGTGGGCGCTGACGTTGGCCGTTGCGGCGGTAGTACCGCTGTTCGACGTGCGCCATGCGTTGCTGCTGATGCCGCCAGCGCTGGTGCTCGCGGCGCGGGGATTGGACCGTCTCGCCGGCCGCTCGGGAGTTGCCGCCGCGGGGCTCGCCCTGCTCATCGCGCTGCCCATGACACTGGCCTTATGGCAAGAACGGACCGATCCTGCTTATGCTCGGCAAGATTGGCGCGGCGCGGCGGCGCAGGTGTGCCGCGACCGGCGTCCGGCCGACCTCGCCATCGCCTACCACCCCGAGAAGTCCTACGCCTTCCGGTATTACGCCCGCGCGTGCGGATTGCGCGTGGAAGATCTGTTCGACGACGCCGTCTTCCGCCTCGACCTCGCCAAGCGGCAGACGGTCACCGCAACGCGGTTGGCCGACCTCGAACGCTACGCCGGCCGCGTGTGGCTGGTCGACTACCACGGCGCGGTCTTCGACCCGCTCGACCAGGCGCGCACGCAACTCCAGCGCGACGGCTTCTACCTGGTGCGGCGCGGGGTCTACGACCGCGGCGTGAAGCGGTTCGCCATCGACCTGTTCACGCGCGACCGGGCCGAAGCCGAGGCGGCTTACGGGCCGGCGGTGGACTTCGCACAGCCATACAACCCCGGCCAATTGCGCGCCGGTTGGTATCCGCCCGGCGAAAATGGCGCCTGGATCGGTGCTACGGCAGAGCTGTTGCTCAAGCGCGACGGACAGCCGACGGCGAACGCGACGGTCTATGTGCATCGGCCGTTTTATCGTACGGCGGTTACGTTGCGCTTGTTCGTAGGCGACATGCTGGTCGGCGAGCAACGGATCGACCAGACCGCCCAGGTCACTCTGTCGGGCGCAATCCCGCCGACCACCGCGGCATCGGGGTTGTTGCCCATCCGCCTCGAGGCAAGTCCCACCTTCATCCCAGCCGAGGTGCTCACTACCGCCGACCGTACGCCCAAGGGCGTACTCGTGCAACGAGTGTTTTTGCGGTGAGTCGGCGTAGGCGCACAGCGGCAAGTTCGTACGAGATTACAGTGGAGTAAGCGTGGCGTTCGGCTGACCGATTCGGGTCAATTTCAAATGGGAATGACGTGATTTGTAGGACTGATGGAAATCAGTTTCCAGGTTTGCAGCGTCATACTAAAGCCTCAAGTCGCCCATGAAATGGGACCTCGCACTTGATGCCAGATGAAACCGTCAATATCGGGCCGAACCGCGCGTGGAATGGGTTGCATCTTCTGGACCAGGGTGAAGTCCTAGGCCGGTGGTATCGGCGTACCATTCTGCAGATCTTCTAGTTTGGCGACCCTTCGCGAGTCTCGCGCAGGTACTGCGCACCACGTTTCTGCAGCTTCTCCGCGAAGTCGAGACTGAGGTAGAACAACGCGTTGTTCACCGCCTGGTCGAAGCGGCTGCTTTGGACCCACGCGCCAGTCACGCCGGCATTCCAGGTTTCGGACGTGTCCGGATCGCTGATATGCACCGGCAAAGCAGGCCGGCGGCCCGGCGTGCCTTCGGCCTGCAACAACAGTCCGCGTTGCGCACCGGTGCGCGACTCGATGACCGTCACCTCCAGCGTCATGGTTACACGCAGATGCTTGCGCTCGTCCCACTGAGCATCGAAATACGGGTTGGTCGGCAAGCAAATCAGATCGACGTCGGTCTGCGGCATCGTCTCGGCAACCCAAATCTCCTTGACCACCAGCGAGCCGGCATCGCGCAATCCTTGCATCAGGGCGATGGCCAGCCGTTCGCCGTAAAGCTCATCCTGCCCGATTTTGGTGGGGATCTTGCGCATCGCCGGCGTGCGCAAAATGGCCACACGCAGCGGCAAACGGGGCATGCCCGGCGGCTCCTCCGCCAAGACGAACGGGTGGTCGGCAATGAAGAACATCCGGCCGCAAGCCGCCCCGCCAAGCAGTATTGTCACGATCGCGAAGATAACGTAATAACACCTGCGCATGCATTCATCTTAACCACGTATGCCCGCGCTGACAACCTGCGCGGCAGTCCAAAACCCTTGACACTTCCGCGAGGTGCGTGGTACCCGTGAACCCAGGTCTGCAACCGGGCCAACGGAGGATACTCATGAAACGCTTGACGATTGTGCTTTTTATGGCTTGCCTGACGGTAGCGCTCGCCTTTTCCGTGGCTGACGCGGCAAAGAAGAAGAAGCAGGACCAGGGCGGCGGTTCCAGCCCGTCGCTACAGTCCAGCAAATCCTTTGACGTGGCGGTCGACATCGGTCTGCCTGTGGCCGGTTTCATCCCCTACGGCTCGGTGACCGGCGAGAATGGTCTGGATGGTCGCATCAGCGGCGTGGGCGATGTCAGCTTTCCGTACTTCGGCCTGCACGCTCGCCTGTATCCAAGCCCGACCTGGTTCGTACAGTTCGACGTGCTGAACTACCTGCGCCAGACCGGTACTGGCACCTTCACGACCACGAACAACGACAACGACGAAGAAACCGATGAAGACTTCGGCATGACCATCAGCCGGTTCACGGTGCTCGACTTCGGTTTGGGCGCATTGTTCGGCTCCGGCCGTGTGCGGCCGAATGCCGGCGCCGGCCTCGGTGTTCATTACTTGTCGATCACTAACGAAGACGAAGACGAAGGCGCGTCCGGCTGGGCGCTCGGTCCGTACGGCCAAATCGGCGTGGACTTCACCGCCACCAAGCTGCGCGGCATCGGCGATTTGTTCTTCGGCGCCAACCTGCGCCTTGACCTGGTCTGGAACTGGAAGCCCATCGTGTTCGAAGATTCGAACACCGAATTGGCGATGGCCTACCTGCCGCTGAGCTTCTTCCTCAGCAGCGGCCTGCGGTTCTAATACGCTTTGACGACATCCCCGGCCCCGGGTTTTCAACCCGGGGCTTTTTTGACAGGCGACAGCCTGTCGTCAGGCCTTGCTTCCTTCTCGACGCGGCTGAGGCGTCAGGCGTTAGACTATAGGCTGTAGGTAGAACACAGCAAACCCGGGCTCCGAATCCTATCAGTCCCATAAGTCCTATCATTTCCATTCGAAGCAAACCCGAAGCGGTTGGCCAAACGCCACGCATACTTTGTGTTAATCCCGCACCCTTCCATCAACGGTTGAGGTTATTGCGCGCCCATGGGCACGTAGCGGTGCAGAATACTCTGGTCGGCTTTGAACGCGGCGAGGTTTTGTTTTCCCAGGCAGAACAGCAGTATCTCCAGTTCCTCGATGATGCCACGCAAGTAGGTCTTCACTCTGTCCGGTCCGCCGAGCGCCGGTTTGAGCAGTGGCGCGGCCATGGCGGCCAGGTCGGCGCCCAAGGCCAGGCTTTTGGCGACGTCTTTGCCGGTGCGGATGCCGCCGGTGGCAATCAGCGGTAAGGTCGGCGAGACCTCGCGCACGTTGACGATCGACTGCGCGGTCGGAATGCCGAAGTTTTGGAAGCTCTCGGCGATCCGTTTGCGGTTCTCGTCGCGCGCGATCATGCCTTCGACGATCATCCAGCTTGTTCCGCCGGCGCCGCCGACATCGATGCCTTGCACGCCGGCTTCGACGAGCAACCGCGCGGTCCGCGGGCTGATGCCGTTGCACACCTCGCGCACAAACAGCGGCACGGGCAGGTCTTGCGCCAGGCGGGCAATCTTGTCGATCAAGCCGGCGAAGTTGACGTTGCCGTCTTCCTTCAGCGCTTCCTGCAACGGGTTCAGGTGCAGGCAGAGCACGTCGGCACCGATCATGCCGACGACTTCCTTCATCTGCTCGACGCCGTAGCCGTAGTTGAGCTGAATCGCCCCGATATTGGCAAACAGCAGCACATTCGGCGCCACGTCGCGCACACGGAAGGTGTCGGCCAGGCCGCCGTCTTCGATCGCGACCTTTTGGCTGCCAACGCTCATCGGCAAGTTCAGATCCTGCGCCGCCTGCGCGAGCGCGTGGTTGATCTTCGCCCCCTCTTCCATGCCGCCGGTCATCGGCGCGATCATCAGCGGCGCGGCGAGGTCATGGCCGAGAAAGCGGGTGGAGACATCGATGTTGGCGCGGTCGAGCTCGGGCAGCGCCTCGTGCACAAAGTAGTAGCGGTCAAACCCGCTAGTCTGCCACGGGCTGACATCCTCGTTGATGCAGATATCGAGCTGCAACTCTTTCACATTGCGCGGGCGTCGAGTCAGCATGGCGATCCTCTGGCCTCAGCCGCCGTAGCCGGGCGGCACCGGCACCACCACCTTGGTCAGGCCGGGCGGCAGTTCGAAGGTGGAATCGGCGATGTCCCGCCGCTCCAACTTGTTCAATGTTTGCACCTTGCGCATACCCTGGTTGCCGCTGACGATCTCGGTTTCGGTTTGGACCGGGTAGCCGTCGAGCGACGCAAGTTTCTGGAAAAAACGGTTGGCCAGTTCGTCCGACGGCGAGCCGAAGGTGATCGACATCACCTGGCGCAACAACTGCTGGTTCAGCAGATTGTCTTTCGTCACCCACCAGATGACCTTCATCCGCTCGCCCGCGGCGCCGGTATCCTGGGCCATCACCGCTTCGCGGCATTGCCAGGCACCGATCTTCTTTTTGCGGCCGGTCCATTGGAAGGTCGGGTCGGCGCCGAGCATGGCGATCGTTGCGCGGCCGGCCCGCTGGTAGAGATCGAGCGATGCCTCGGAGTAGATCTTCCGCGACGTGTTGATCATGTACACGACGTTCAATTCGGGACGCACGATGGTCACGTCGCCCCGGCCCGCAACATCCACCCGCATCCGGCCGCCTTTGACCCAGTATTTCAGTTCGTCCGTCTCTTGCTTACTCGTGGGGTAGTAGGTTGTAACCAGCGTTTCTTCGCGATAGATGGACAGCAACGGCGAGGTCACCGCGCCCGCCGGCGCGGCGTACCACGCGGCCGCCGCAGCCAAGGCTGCGCACAGGAGCATGAGCACAAGCGGTTTCCTCACGGTCGACCTCCTTGGTCAGGGCCTGATCTTGGCCGAGGAAACCGGGCGATGCAAGTGGCGCGAAGGCAGCAGCTAGACGCGAACCGAGATGATCGTTCCGGGCTGGTCGAGCCCGGCGGCGAGGCGGCTCACCTCGTCGTAGAACAAGGCGTTGGTCGGAATCTGGCTGCGCCAGACCTTCGATTCGTCGTTCTTGATGGGCGCCAGATCCGACGCAACGACTACCGCCGGCGCGGCGTCGGGCGAAAACGCCGGCCGCGCCCGTTTGGCGTCCGTCTGTGACTGCTGTTGTTTGGTTTGCTGATCGGTGGTGCGTTGCGGCACAAACGGCGTCTGCCGCCGCGATTGGTCAGGGACAATTCCCCCGACCGCCGCCCGCGTCGGTAACGTCAGATTCCCGTTGATGACCATTTCACTCATGCCGCGCACCCGTCAGAGCGGACATTTTAGGAGCCCGGCCCTAAAAGATAAAGACCGGCCGATCATGCAATCCTGGAAGACACGCCCGACGCCGGGCGATCGCCGGGCCGGCGGCCGGATG
Organism: uncultured bacterium; assembly: GCA_964511015.1. Taxonomy (GTDB): domain Bacteria; phylum Lernaellota; class Lernaellaia; order Lernaellales; family Lernaellaceae; genus FEN-1099. The sequence goes on from CAZEDX010000040.1 coordinate 11,588, forward strand.
ATTTGACCGCGTCGGCCAAGCAGGGCAAACTGCCACGCCAAAGGAGATTTTGCTTTGTCGGACCAACGCCGGTTTCCGGTACTGCATCCGTTGATGCGCATCCATCTGGTAGCGCTGGGCGCAATGCTCGTCGCCCCGCTGATGGCGCTCGGCGATTTGTTCTTCGGTCCGAGCCTGCTCACCGCGGCGGTCTCGTCGAGCGCAGCGCTCAATTGGATCGTGAGCGGCGCGGCGTTGTTGGGCTATCAAGCGCTACTCTACTATTTCCTCGGCGCCGTCCTGGCGAGCCTGGCTCTCCCATTCAAGCTCGTGTATCGCTACGCCGCCAATCAACCCTATCCCGATCGCGACCGTGGACCGCAATTGCTCGCGCTGGGCCTCGGCGGCGGTTGCGCGATGAGCATCGAGTTGTTGGCCAAGATCAGCATGTCCAAGCAGTTCTGGACCGGCCAAGGAGTATCGCCGATCGACTTGCGACTGAACTACTTGGTGGGCAGTTTCGCTGCGTTCTTCGGCGTCGCGTTCCTGCTACGGTGGCTGCTGCCGCGCGTGGCGGTCGTACGGCGGCGGCTCCTACATCGCCTGGCGTTGGGATTCATTGCGCTCAGCCTTGTGCTGGTTGTGGTGGCGCGCGTATTGCCGCAGCACCGCGAGCACGGCATGGTGACCGCCAAAAAGGCAGCCCGCCCTGACGCCCCGAATATCTTGTTGATTACCATCGACACCTTGCGGGCCGACCGGTTGGAGCCGTACGGGGCGAAGGAACTGGAGACGCCGGCGGCGACCCGGCTGGCCAAAGAAGGGACGCGCTGGACCCAGGCTCTGGCCACCAGCCCCTGGACCGGCCCGAGTTTCGCCACCATCCACAGCGGTCAATATCCCAGCGCGCTGCAGTTGGGCCGCGTCTGCACGCTGTACGGCACGTTCCCCACGCTGGCCGAAACGCTAGCCCGCGCCGGGTACCACACCGAAGCGGTGGTCAACAATCCGTTCCTCCGCGCCGAGTTGGCGTTCGACCGCGGCTTTCAGTACTTCGAGCACACGGATGATCCGGAATGGCTCATTCCGATTCGCGGCTCGATGTTGCACAGCGCGCTGCTGCTGATGTTCTACAGCTCGACGGATACCTATCGCGCCGAGGCCATGTCCGACCGCGCCATCGCGCGGTTGAAGCGGCAGAAGGACCGCCCCTTCTTCCTGTGGGTGCATTACATGGACCCGCATGTGCCGTACGAGAACCGCATCGAAAAGGAGCTGGGGATGGACCTGGGCTATGCCGGCCCGTTTGCCGACATGTTCTGGGACTTCAAAGCCGTGCGCGAAGGCCGCCTGCGTTTGTCGGAAGCCGACCGCAACCGCGTGATTAACCTCTACGAACAGGATGTCGCCTATGCCGAGCGGCACATCGACCGCGTGCTCGGCGCGCTGGACGAGCTGAAGCTCGCCGGAAATACGATCGTGGTCTACGTCGCCGACCACGGCGAGGAATTGTTCGACCACGGCGGCATCGAACACGGGCACACCCTGTACCAGGAACTGCTGCGCGTGCCGCTGCTCATGCGGTGGCCGGGGCACCTGGCGGCCGGCGCGGTGGATGAGCGACCGGTCAGCCTCGTCGACCTCTACCCCACCATCTGCGCGGCCGCAGGCGTGACGGCGCCGGCGAATCTGCCCGGGATCAGCCTGTTCGAATCGGCGGTACCCAACCGCGCGCTGTACGCGGAGAACATGCTGTATGGACCGCAAATCCAGGCGATGCTGTATCAACGCGTCAAGCTGATTGAAGATCCGGCCGGCGCGCCGTTTGCCATGTTCGATCTGGCCGCGGACCCCACCGAGTCGCAGTCGCTGTTGCCGGAGCAGGTCGACCGGACGGCGCCGCTGCACGAGATCTTCTGCGCCTGGCGGGTGCTGCAGTTGCAACTGGCGGAGAAGCTGGTCGGCGACCGCGCGGCCAATACCGACCTGCCGGACGAAATCAAACAGAAGCTGTTCTCGTTGGGGTATACCTCGCCAGGCCAATAGGCGGCGTTACTCGCCCGCCGCTTCGACAAACCCGGCCAGCACTTGCCGCAAGCGGTCGAGCCCTTCGTTCTTCTCCGCGCTGACGACGAGCAACTGGTCGAGCGGCACGCCGGTCTCGTCCGACAGCCGACGCAACTGATTGCGCTTCTCGTTGCCCTTGAGCTTGTCGGCCTTGGTGAATACAGGCACGCACGGCTTGCCGATGGCGTGCAGGAATTCGATCAGCTGCGCATCCTGTTCGCCGACACCGCGCCGCAGGTCGATCAGCACCACGACACAGACCAGGCTCTCGCGCTGGCGCAGGAAGGTCTCAATGATCTTGCCCCACGACGCGCGCTCCTGCTGTGACACCTGCGCGTAGCCGTAGCCGGGCAGATCGACCAGCCCGTACCGGCCGCCGATGTCGAAGAAGTGGATGCGCCGCGTCTTGCCCGGTGTCTGGCTGGTGCGCGCCAGACCACGCACGCCGACCAGTGTGTTGATCAACGTGCTCTTGCCGACGTTGCTGCGGCCGGCGAAGGCGATTTCAGGAAATTGTATCGGCGGGTATTCTGACGGCTGAACAGCACTGGCGATCAGGCGGGTGGCCGGCGGCATGGCTTAACTCGAAGCGTACGCGTGCAGACCGGGCAGCAGCAGATTCACGCCCAGATAGGTGAACACCACCGAAGCGAAACCGATCACGGCGATCAGCATGCTGCGGCGGCCGGTCCAGCCCTGGGTCAGGCGCGTATGCAGGAACAGCAGGTAGATGATCCAGGTCACCAAGCTGGCGGTCTCTTTCGGATCCCAACCCCAGTACCGGCCCCAGGCCCGGTTGGCCCAGATCGCGCCGGTGATGATGACCAGCGTCATCAGCGGGAAACCGACCATGATCGTCCGATAGGTGAGTCGGTCGATGGTTTTGACATCGGGCAGCGCCGCCAGCAGCGGCTCGTAGCGGAAGTGCGCGATCAGCACGACCAGCGAACCGAGCCACACCACCAGCAGCATCGCGAAGGCATACGGGTTGCTCGCCAGCCGCGCCTCCGGCAACCGGGCGAGTTGGCCGAGGAACCAACCCAGACCCACCGTGAACACGGCAAACGACGCCGCAAAGGTGGTCATGGTGATCTGGCAAGCGGGCGACTTGGCGCGCGTCGAACCCGGCGCGGGCAACGCGCAGGTCGAGCCGGACCACACCGCGTGGATCGCCATGAACAGCGCGGCCAGGAAGCCGACCAGGGCGACGATCATCACCGGGCCGACGCCGGGCAGCGCGATCTGTTCGAAAACGTTTTCCCGCCCGGGCACTTCGATCTTGATCCATTGCCCGTGGGCGAACACCGCGCGGTCCAACGTGAAGGCCGCCTGGGTGATCAAGTGGCCTTTCGAGGCCGCCGGCAGCGCCAGCACGGCGAACCCGCTCATCGCGGCGACGAACCACTCCACGCGCAAGCGGTCTTTCAGAAAGAACAGCACGGCAAAGGCGAAGGCCGCCAAGAAAGCGGCGTAGGAAATACTGGCCACCATCACGTGCAGGTGCAGCCAGATCGACTGCAACGCCGGCACCAGCGGTTCGATTTCCTTGTTCGGCGACAGACTGGCCAAGCCCATAGTCAAGCAGGCGAGCGGAATGACAAACGCACCGGCGATCTTGATGCGGTAGCGCCATTCGATGAACAGATAGAAGACGATGATGCCCCAGGCAAAGAAAACCAGCGATTCGTACAGATTGGTGAACGGCGGATGGTCCCACCCCGCAGCGATCCAGCGCAGGATCAGCGCGGCGGTCATCGCCACCGCGGCGATCGCACCACACACGATGCCCACGCGCCAGAAGGCGTCGCGCCGGCCGGCCAGATAGACCAGATAGGCGACGGTGGCGATGAGGAACAGGATGAACGCCGAATCGAAACAGCCGGCGCTGGTGCGGGCCGCTTCGCCACTGAACAATCCCGCGAACGCTTCGGAGAGGAAATTCAGCATGATCTACTTTTTCTCCAACTCGTCGCCGAGTCTGGCGAACCAATCGGCCATCACCTCGCGGCCTTTGCTCGCGCTCGCCGCCAGCCACACCTCGTCGGCTTTTACCCGCGCCCACACCCGCCGGTGCGAAGTGAACAGCGCCCAAAACAAGCCGAGGAAGAACAACGCCGAGCCGAACCACACCAGGCGCACGCCGGGGTCAGCAGTAACGAGTATGCCGGTGTACTGTCCTTCGCGGTGCCCCACTAGCGTGATCTGGTATTGTCCCAGCGTCTTGGCCTCGCCGCCTTCGGTCAGCCAGTCTTCGAATTCCTGCTCGCCGGACACCATGCGCACATGCACGAGAACCCGCTCGCCCTCTTCGCGCGCCTCGTCGAACATCAGTCCGTCGTGACTGCCCGGAAGGGACTGCGGTTGTTTGAAGAACACCGGCAACGTCTGATCGAGGCCCGCCCGTTGAATGCGCACCAGCGGGAAGGTATCGGTGCCGTAGCTGGCTTGGAAGAACCGGTAGCCGCCGGCCTTGAGCGGACTGTTGACTTCGATGGTTTTTCGGCCGACTTCCTGCCCGCCGCTGAGCAGCACCAGTGTGCTGCGATAGTCTTTCGGCCGACGGGTGCCCGGGTAAAGCTCCATCTCGAACTTGTCGCAGCGGACGTCGAACGGCAGCCGCCGCAGGTCGCCTTCCCCGGCGTCGAAGATATTCTGTTGGCCGCCTTCGGGCAACAGCAGATTGCCTTCGATGCCGAACAGCAAACGCAACATGGCGCCGGCGACGACAAACAGAATGCTGAGGTGAATGACCACACTGCCGAACCGGGCCAGCGGTGAGTTCTGCGCGAACAGAAAGACCATGTCGCCGCGTTGGTTACGCTCGACCTTGCCGATCTTGGCCATACGGCCGGTCAAATCGGCAACCGTCTGCTCCACCGGTGCGGTTACGGCGATCTTCCGGGTCAACGGCACTCGGCCGGCCACGCGCTCGTCCAACTCCGGCCCGGTCGCCGCAAGTTGCTGTTGGGTGCGACGCAGATGCCGGTAGGTACACACGACCAGGTTGACGATCAACAGCGCGACCAAAAAGAAAAACCAGATGCTGTGAAACACGTCAAGGAAGCCCAGCGCGTGCAAGACCTTCCACAGCGGCTGATGCAGCAGGTGGGCAAGCTGGTCGGGCCGCAACGAAACGCCTTTTTGGGGAAAGATGGTGCCGGCGAGCACCGCCAGCCCGAGGGCGATCAACGTGTAGACCGTCACCTTGAGTGACGCCAACAGGTCGACCCAACCCCCTGTTTCTGCTTTGTCTTTTCGCGCCATCCCCACACTCACGCAGTTGATCCGCCCTGCTAGCATGCCGCCGCGGCGAGGTCAAGGACGAAAGGGCCTGGGCTATTCTTGCTGCGGAGCAACCGGCAGTTTCGACGGCACAGGCGGCATTTCTGGCAGTTCCACTTGCTTGAACAACGCTTCGATGCGCGCGACCGCTGCCCGGAAAGCCGCGAATTCGGCGCGCGGCAGTTCCGACACCTGCCGTCCGTGCAGTTCGAAAGGATTGACCGGAGTCCGTTCGTCATTCTCGCCCGGCCGCTGGGTGCGGTAGAGCAAGCGCGGCGAAGAGACATCACCAGTCCGGCCGCTGGTAGCGATCACCTCGCCGGAGGAAATCAGCACATCCTCCTGCACCCGGTCGCTGATCGTCTCCAGATGTCCGAATTGCGCAATCACGCCGCTGTCGAGGTAGCGCACCTCGACGCTACGACCCAAGTGTTCCGGGTCCCAATTTAGGCGGAGCACCCTGCCCGGGAACGGCATGATCACGCGCGTCTGCATCGGCACCACGAACTCGACGGCATCGGTGCCGACCGGGTTGACGGCGATCGAATCCAGCAACTCCTTGGGAATCGGCGGACGTTCCATCGCACCGACGACGCCGTGGCCGTCGGCGTCGAAAAACGACGAGGTGGCCGGCGCCGCGGTCGGGTAGAACACGTAGAACAGTTCCTCCCCGCTTTGTTTGCTGCGGTACCACACGCCGTAGAGCGGCACGCGCGCCGTCTGCGCCGTCGGGTTGTAAACGATCTTCATCACGTCGCCGGGCCGCAGATCCCGTTTCACATTAAGTTTCCAACTCAGCACTGCGGCCGCCTGCGAGGCAAGAATCGAAGCGTAACCGGTCTGATCGGCCGGCAGCGCCTTGGCCAACGACGCATTCAGACCGCCGGTCACGACAAAACCGACCGCCTGCAGGTTCCCGTCAACCGCGTGATTGGGCGGTGTCGGCTCGGGTGTCGGGGTCGGGGTCGGCGTGGGCGTGGCGGCCGGGCCGGGCGTAGGGGTCAGGTCCGCGACGGCCGGTTCGACCGGCGTCGATTGGCCTGGTCCGCGGGCGACAAACAGCACTAGCACTACCACAGCAACAAACACGACCGCCGCAATGCCAACGACCACGTTGCGTATCAGGTGATCGGGCGGAGCGACACGGCGCGGACGATGATCGTCGAAATCCGGCATGGGCTATCCTTGGCGCAGGCGGATGTGTACGAGGCGGCAACCGTGGGCCGGGATCGCGCCGAGATTGACCAGGCCATCGTGCTGATGTAGCGACTGGTTCGACCAGATCTCGCGCAGGTCGCTCACGCGGGCCAGGTCGCTCATTTGCATCACCTCTTTCAGGTCGAAAATCGGCGGATTTTCTTCCTGGTCCAACCAGTTGACCACCAGCAGGTAGTAGCCGTCATCGGCGCGCGCCAGCAGCCGGCTGGGAAATTCGCCGACATCCGCGTCGAGCACCTGCATGGTTTCGGTGCGGATCGCCAGAGCCTTGCGCAACGTATCCAGCCGGTCCGGCGCGAGTTGGGTCATATCGTCGCTGATCAGCAGCATGCCGCCGGACAGCGCGTCGATCGACGCCAGCGTGCGCACCTCATGGATGTTCATCTTGTTCTTGTTTTGCCGCACCAGCACGCAGTCGGGGTCGTTTATCCACCAGGCACGTTGGAGGAAGGAGCGTTGAATCGTGTTGCGCAGCGAATGGCGGGTGGACAGGCAATGGTGGTCGCGAAACGCCCAGCGCATCGGGTTGGACCAGCGCGGGGTGACATCGCAGCCGATGCGCATTGCATCGACCAGACCCACCGCCGGCCCAAGCGGACAGCCGCAACCGAGCAGGAACGAATCGGGGCCGATGGCGTCGCGGATGGCTTGCAGCCCGGCCCGCAGCGCGCTGGCCCGGCTGTGCGACGGATCATGATAAGCCGCTGGTTGAGCCGCAGCATAGAGGAAATCGATTTTGAAGAAGCGCCAACCCATGCCGTATAGGGTACTGAACAGATCGCGCAACCAGGCGAGCACTTCCGGATGCGTCGGGTCGAGCGTGAGGATGTTGCGCCATTTGTCCCACAGCGGATTGTATCCGCCGCGCAGCGGACGCCCCTTGGCGTCGCGTAGCAACCAATCCGGGTGGGTGCGCGCCAACTCGCTATGCGGATGAACCAGAAACGGCGCCGTCCAGATGCCGGCCACAAAGCCGGCTTCGTTGATCTGCTGTACCAATGCCGGCAAGCCTGACGGGAACTTTTCGTTGAGCTTGAGCCAGTCGCCGATGGCCGCCTGATAGCCGTCGTCAAGCTGGAAGAAGTGGAGGCCGAGTTCTTCGCGCAGCGGTGCCAACACACGTAAGTTGTCCAGCAACGTCGCTTCGCTGATCTTTGTGTAGTAGTAGTACCAACTGCACCAACCCACCGGTTTTTCGGCCGGCACCCGGGCTTGCATTTCGCGCCCGCTGCGTTTGGCCCACTCGCCGAGGGAATCCTTGCCCTTGCCGGCGAAGCGCAGCCATAACGTTTCGGTTTCCACGGTCTGGCGCGGCGCGACCAGCATGCCGTCGTAGCGGCAGGTAGCGCATAATGTGCGCACCAGACGGCTTTTCGGGTCGATCTCCAGGCGAATGTCGCCGAACGCGCGCGCGCCGGTCAGGAAGCCCAGTAGCAACGACTGACCGCTGCTGGTGTTGCGCACCAGGATCGCCTGTTCGCTGGTGAAGACGCCATAGCGATTCGGGCTGGGGTTGGCGACGTTCTCTTCCATTTCGCGCAGGAAGCGGAACAACGGCCGCGGATCGCGTTCGATCAATCGGTACGGCCGGCTGGCCGACCAACTCTGCCAACCATGGCGGAAGATGCTCCATTCCGCTGCGGAGAAGCCCAACGTGAACTTGCCGTTCTGTTCGGCGTTCACGTCCAACAAGGTCACCCGTTCGAGATTCAGCGGTTCGGACCGCTCATTGGCCACGGTCGCCTGGAACAACAAGCCGTCGCCATCAGCGGCCGGGCGAATGATCCAGGTAAAGACCACGCGGTCGGACGGACTTGCTCCGCGCCAGATCTGCGTCACCTGGAGGCGGTCGTTTTCCTGTAATACCGAGTCGGGGCGGGTCTTGGCCAGCAGATGCGACCGGCCATCGGCGGCAAACGCACAGGAACAGCCAACCGGTCCTAGCCGCGCTTCGACCAAGCCCACACCCTCGATCAACCGCACGCCGGTTTCGAACTCGGCGGACAGGTGAACATGATCCGTACGGATTTCCAACCGATTCTCCAGGCAGGTTTTTCCCTTTGTAGCCCCGCGTTTCACGGCCTGTCAATTGCGGATATCGGCCCCCACCAACTTGTGCTATTAACGTCGCGAAAGGGCTCCGAGGCACGGGCAATGAATCGTTGGCGAAACCGAGCCATCATTTTTTTTAAGCGCAGCTTCTTTCTGCCGCGCAACCAACGGCGATTGATGGCGCTGATCAGCGCCACTTTACTTTCCCTGTTTCTCGCGGAAGCTGTGGTGCGCCTCGGCGGCTTCGACTGGCGCCTGATCAAGAAAATGCTCTACTACCAGATGGCTGATCGGCCCACGCATCAAGCCGATCCGAATCCGGAAATCATCTTTCGCCTGAAGCCCGGCAATGCGGATTATGGAGCACGCGTCAACGGCTACGTCGTGCACATCAATGCGCTGGGCTCGCGCGATCCGGAACGACCCGCGGCCAAACCGCCGGGCCTGTTTCGCATCATTTGCGTCGGCGGGTCGAATGTCTACGGCATGGGGCTGCAAGATCGCGCCACCTGGCCGGCGCAGCTTGAAGTGCGCCTCAATCGTGACCGACCCGGGCGTTACGAAGTGTGGAATTTCGGCACCAGCGCCTACGTCCCCATGCAAATGGCGGCTTTGGCAAAAGAAAAAGCCGAGGAAATCCATGCCGACTTGATCGTATTTGCCCTGAGCAACGGCGGCGCGCCGGCGTTCCTGTGGGGCAAGCCGCCGGCGCCGATTTTTCAGCGGGCACCGGATTACTGGCGGGCGTTGTTCGACGCCGAGGGCTGTCTGATCGGCCCCGAAAGCATCTCGGCAGAAACCCGCTATGCCCTGATCCGTCACGTGCGCCTTTATCGGCTGGCCGCGGCTTACTACGCCGCCGAGCGTGAGCGCTGCACCTGGGCCTACAGTCAACTCCATGAAAAACGCAGTATTGCGCGTACGAAAGAGCTGTATGACTGGTGCAAGAAGCACGGCGTAAAGATCTGTCTGTTTCTCTACCCGGGCACGTTGAAAAACGGCTTCGATTACAGTAGCTACTACCGCGGAATCGACGTGCCCGTGTTGTCGCTGGCGGAACCTGGGTTGCCCCCCGAGTATTACAACGTCCACCCGCCGGCACACGTCATGACCTGGTACGCCGACCGGCTAGGATCCTGGCTATTGGCCGAGGGTCTCGCCGACTAGCGGGAGAATGTTGATCAGGCCGAGGTTTCGTGTTACTTCTGCCCGCGCAATTGTACAACCAGCGATGGGGTAGCTGTGTCGCTCGAGATATCCATTGTGATCCCTTTGTTTAACGAACAGGACAACCTTCGGCCGTTGTACGAACGGTTGACCAGGTCGCTGACGGATATCGGCAAATCGTATGAACTACTGTTCATCGACGATGGCAGTACCGACGGTTCCTATGCGATCGTACGGGAACTTCATGCTGCCGACCCCGCACATGTGCGTGCGATTCGCTTCCGCGGCAATTTCGGCAAGAGCGCGGCCCTGGCGGCCGGATTCGCTGAGGTTCGCGGCGAAATCGTCTTCACCATGGATGCCGACTTACAGGACGATCCCGTGGAATTGCCGGCGTTCCTGGCCAAGTTGGCGGAAGGCTACGACCTGGTTTCGGGCTGGAAGAAAGTACGCCACGACCCCCTGGGCAAGACGGCCCCGAGCAAGGTTTTCAACTGGTTCACCCGCAGACTGACCAAGGTCGAATTGCACGACTTCAATTGCGGCTTTAAGTGCTACCGCCGCGAAGTGATTGAAACGATCAATGTCTACGGCGAGATGCACCGCTTTCTGCCGGCGCTGGCCGCGGAGTACCGTTTCCGGGTGGGCGAAATCGCCGTGCAACATCACCCGCGCACGGCCGGTCGCAGCAAGTACGGCCTGGAGCGCTTCACGCGCGGGGCCGCCGATCTGATCACCATTCTTTTTCTGACCCGCTACTTCCGCCGTCCGGCCCATCTGTTTGGGGTGGCCGGATTCGCCTTTTCGGGCGTCGGTCTACTGTCGCTGCTTTATCTCGCCGGTTTGTGGTTTGCCGGCGTACGGCCGATCGGCAACCGCCCCCTCCTTTCCTTCGGCGTACTGCTGACCGTGGTCGGCATTCAGTTCATCTCGCTGGGTCTGCTGGGTGAGATGATGATACGCTTGTCGGCCCGCGAACGGCCGGACTACTCGGTGCGCGAACGGCTTGAATGAAACGCCAGCTCGTCATCGTCTTCAAGGTAGTGATCGTCGCGGCCATCGTCCTGTTTCTGGGCCTGGCCATCTACCACAACGCCAACAACCTGCGGCACACGGAGTTCGAGTTTTCGCTGGCGCCCTTCGTTCTCTCTACGCTGCTGCTGATGGCCACGTTCGTTTCCCAGGCGCTACTGTGGCAAACCGTGCTCGGCGGCGTGGCCAAGCCAATTCCCGCCAGCGAAGGCGTGGCCATCTGGATCGCCAGCCAAGTGGCCAAGTACGTGCCGGGCAAGGTGATGTTGCCACTGGTCCGTTTCGGCCTGTGCGGACGGCGCGGCATTGATGTCGGCCGCACCACCTTGTCGATCTATGTGGAACTGGCGCTGACGATGAGCGCGGCCTTCGCCATGGTGTTGACCTGCCTTGGCTGGGCCGACCCGGCGACCTGGTCGGTGCTCGCTCACACCTTGCGTTGGACCGGTGACCCCGCCGCCTTGCGCTGGATTCTGCTACCCATCGTGCCGACACTGCTCGCCGGCGTTCATCCGCGCCTGTTGCAATGGGGTATCAACCTCGGACTGCGCGCTCTGAAGAAAGAACCAGTACGCATCGAAATATCCTATGCCCGGATTCTGGTGCTGTTTCTGCTGTTTGCCGCGGGCTGGGCAGTCTACGGCCTTTCCAGTTGGCTGCTGATCCGTTCGCTCGGACCGGCCGACCCGGCACTCGGCCCGATCATCGCCGGCGCGTTCCTCGCCTCCTACCTGATCGGCTTCTTTTCTTTCGTCACCCCCGGCGGCGTGGGCGTGCGCGAGGCGGTGCTGACCGGCATTCTGATGCTCTGGCAGTTCCCGTTTGAATTGGCCGCGGTCGCCGCCGCGGTGGCCAGGTTGCAGTGGACTGGTTCGGAACTGGTGCTCTCCGCGCTTACATTGCGTTTTCGGCCGAAACCGCCGGCGGAGCCGACGACATGAACTGGGTCGAGAGGCTGCGACATGATCCCGGCTATCAAAGCCGCGCACTCTACCTAGTGCTCGCACTGGGGTTTGTGGTGCGACTCTGGCATTTGACCGCACCCATCGCTGACGAGCATTCGTGGAACCAAACCAGCACCGCGACCGTCATTCGCCACTATGTGGAAGACGGCATCGACTTGTTGCACCCGGAGTGGGACATCCTGCGGGCCGGGCCGCCGCCGGAGCGGCGCATCGAGCCCGAAGAAGCTCCGCTTTATCACGCGGCGGTGGCGTTGTTGGCGAGGGTCTTTGGTCCATTCGAGCCGTTGGCGCGTTTGCTGTCGATCGCGGCTTCGCTGCTCGGCGCACTCTTCCTGTTTCGGTTGACGCAACGCCTCTCCGACGGGCCGGCCGCCCTGTTCGCGGCCGTCTTCTATCTGTTTGCGCCCTTCGGTTGGTACTTCGGACGCACCATCATGAGCGACTCCTGGATGCTGGCGATGCTGATTATCGCCGTTGAACGCTTCGACCAATGGCTGCGTGAAGGCTCGCTACATGCGCTATTCGCCGCAGCCTTAGCCATCGCCTTGGCCGGTTTGTTCAAGCCGTTCGCTTTGCACATCGGCATCGCCCTGGCCCTGTGGCAGATCTCCGCGCGCGGTTGGCGTTCGTTGCTGGACTGGCGCCTCGCCACCGCCGCCCCGGTGGCTGTACTGCCACCGTTGGCATGGGTCTGGTGGGCGGCGCATGTGGGCAGTCTGGGCAACGTCGTCCATGCGGGCGAGAGTGTATTCACCACCAAGAACCTATGGGGGCCGCTGAGCCTGCTATGGTCCGGACACTTCTGGTTCAAGCTGCAGGCGCGGTTGTTCGATCAGATGGCCACACCGCTGGTGACCGCCTTCGCTGTGCTTTCCTTGTGGTTTGCCGAGGCGCGCCGTCAGGCCCGGCCCGCTCTCTTCTGGCTTGCGGGTTTCCTGTTCTATGTCGCCCTCGTGCGTGACGGCAACCAGATGCACAACTACTACCAGTTGCCCGCCCTGCCCGCCTTCGCCCTGTTGGCGGCGCTTGGTCTTTCCGCTTTGTCACGACGCATCCAAGGCAAGTGGATCGCGTTACTGCTGTTCGCTTTCCTACTGATGTCAGCTCTTTACGTGCGATCCCATTTCCGGCTCGATCTCTCGAGCACGCGTGCTGGCCAAATAGCCCGCCTTTATAGCATGCCGAACGATTTGGTGCTGGTGCTCGACCCGGGTGTGGATCGAAAAAACCAAGTCATTTATACCGCTCACCGCCGTGGTTGGAACACCTGGTCGCTGAAACCGGGGATGATCGAACAGTACCGGGGCTGGGGCGCTCACTGGCTGGTCGTCGTACTCGATGACCAGCAGCGGCAGGCTCATCCGGAATGGCTGGTCTACGCCGGGCGTTGGCGCCGCATCACCGAAGAAAATGGCGATTTCGGCCGCCGGGGCGGACCGCACACCATCGCCCTTTTTGATCTGACGCGACCGGCCAAGAAGCCGTAGGCGCCAGATACACGAAGGGCGCCCGGCCTGGCCGGACGCCCCTCGATGCAAGCCAACCGATCAATAGCATTCCAGAATGTCGCTGTAGAGCTGGTTGGTGCACTCTTCGGCGCCACCGCTGGTGTAGTTATCGCAGATGCCATTCAGGCAATCGAAATAGTCGGCGAACGCGCCGTCAAAGCACTCGTCCCAGTACGCGGAATAGTCATTGATGTAGCTGCAATATTCTTCCGCGGTGGCGGCATCCTGGCCAGCGCATTCGGTGTAGAAGGTGACACAGTCGTTATACGCGTTGCCCGCGCCGCCGCCATCGTCGTCATCATCGTCGTCGCTGCTGGCATCGTCGTCATCATCGGCGCTGGCATCGTCGTCATCGTCGTCATCGTCGTCGTCACCGCACGCTAAAACCATGCTCAGTGACCCCAACAATGCAAGCAGCAGAGCCAGGAAAAGCAGTCTTTCGATCTTCATTCGTTCTTCCTCCAGGTTCGTGGTTTGTTTTCGAGCACGGCCTCCGGGGGGGCCTCCTCTATTCTGGTGGGGACGATAATATTGAATCGCGGTTCTGACAAGTACGTTTTTGGGGAGACAGAGATCAAGCGGGCGTTCCGTCACCCAACGTGCGGTGGAAGAAGAAGACCACCAGGCTCGCGATCAACAGGGCCGAATCGCGCACGAGATAGGTCCAGTTGATGACGTCGGTGCCTTGGGGGGCGAAGCAACCGCAGTTGATGTCCAGGCCACGCACCAAGGCGGAACCAAGAGCGATGACGAAAGACAAGTACATCAGAGCCGACAAGAAGGCCGCTGCCTCGGTGAGCCGGTCGAAGGGCTGCGCAAAATTTGGACCCGTCAACAAAATCACCCCGACCACGACCTCCACCCACGGCAGCCCAACCGCCCAGAGATTGACCAGCATGCGCGGCAAGAAGTGATAGTTGTCGATGGCGATGGCAAACGCTTTTGGATCGAGGAGCTTGGCCGGCGCGGCCACCAGAAAAAGAGCAGCCAGCAGAATGCGGCATCCAAGCACTACGTAAAGATTGGACAACAGCCGTTTCATTGGCAGCCTCAATGATACAACGGCACCGGGGTGGCCGGATCCCCATCACGGGGATATCCCGCCGCACTCCAAGCCGGCCAGCCGCCTTCGAAGACGTACACTTTTTCGAATCCCTGTTTTTCCAGGAAGTCTGCCAAGATCAACGAGCTGTTGCAACCGCCGCCGTCGCAGAAACAGACGATCGGCTGGGAGAAATCCGCGGCGCCCAGAACCCGCTGCCATTGTTCGGCCGCATGTTTGTAGTACAGATTTCGACCGCCGTGAATCGTGCCGTGGGCGAACTCCTCCGGCGAACGGCTGTCAAGGAAAATGGCTCCTTGGTCGTAGAACGCCTTCGCTCGGGCCAGGTTCAACAATTGACCGTCGTCGCTGGACTGGCCGGACGGCTGGTCGGATGATTGCGGACGCACCAGAGGGATGCCCGCCGGTCGCGCAGCGTTGAAGGCCAGCGCGACGGCACCGCATACCGCCACGATGATTGCCGCGGTCAACATGGTGCGAACGGTTCCGGGCATCGATCATCCTTTGCTCAACGTTTCTGTCGGAAGCTAATCTCAAATGACGAACATCGCAAGAACCATGAGGTGAATTTGCACCAAGATGCCATTTGGTGGTATATTAAACTATTGATGTGGGGTAGGCATGTTCAAAATTGGTGACAAGGCAGTGTATCCCGCCCACGGGGTCGGGATCATTGAAGGCATCGAAAAGAAGGAAATCGGTAGCGCGGTGTACACCTTCTACATGGTGCGCATTCTCGAGACCGATATCACGATCATGGTGCCGACGAACAACGTCGAAAAGGTTGGCTTACGCCCGCTGATCGGCAAAAAGGAAATCCGCCGGGTGTGGGACATCCTGAAAGATTTCAAAAACCCCATCGACAACCAGACCTGGAATCGTCGTTACCGCGAATACATGGAGAAGATCCGCACCGGCAGCGTCTTCGAGGTGGCGGCTGTGTTGCGCGACCTGTATGTGCTGAAAAAGGGCAAGGAGCTGTCGTTTGGCGAGCGGAAGATGATGGAAACGGCGCGCAACTTGTTGGTTACTGAGCTGTCCTTCGCCACGACAAAAAACCCGAAAGACGTTTTGACTCAGATCGAAGCCCTCTATAATTAGGTCCCATCCCCATGTGCGCGTTCGACTATTCCGTCTACTCTCCGGAGGACAGTCATGCGTAGGCTCTCACTTCTAATCGCGTTGGTACTGCTTGCGGTGGTCGCGGCCGTGTGGGCCGCCGAAGTACAGATCTGGCCCAAGATCCCCGGTCAGCCGAACTACGGTATTGGCCTGCCGGAAAACGTGTACGGTTCGCATCCGGTCGACCGCGAAACCTGGGGCGAAAGCTACTTCTTCCTGTCAAAGCTCGACGACGGTACGCACACCTTCGCCACCGTCTTCATCACCAACATGGGGCCAGGCAGCGGCAACACGACGATGGATCTCGCCGTTTGCGAACCGAACGGCCAGAACCACTGGGGCCGCACCGAAATGAAGCGCGGCACAACACAGGCCGCTACCGATCGAATGGACGTGCAGCTTGACACCAGCCGCATCTGGGGCAAGTTCCCCAACTTCAACGTGAAGATGGACGTGCAAAAATGCGCGGTTGACCTCAAGTACCGCTCCACCCTGCCCGGCTACGCCATCAATAGCGGCCGTGTGATATACGGTTCGCCGGCGGACTATTACTCGAACTACGTGATCATTCCACGCGCCGAAGTCACCGGCACCATCCGCACGCCGGCGGGCGCGCGTCAGGTTAAGGGTTACGGCTACAGCGACCACGGCGCAGTGACGCTGATGCCACACAAGTACTCGCGGCGCTGGTATTCGCTACGCAGTTTCCATCCCAAGTACACCTTGAACATCCTGGAATTCACCGTACCGCAGGAATACGGTGGCCGAACCGTGCCGATGATTCTCTTCGCCAAGGGCGATAAGATTCTTTACGCTGGCGACCGTTACACGCTGACCCCGAGTCAGATGCAGACCGACCCGAAATACGGCGTCAAATGGCCGAAGCGCATGGACTTCGTGCTCGACCGGCCGGGCGTGGCAAAGGTGGAAGGATTCTACACGGTGCAGCGCACAATCGAAGTCGTCAACGTGCTCGACCGCATGAGCTTCCTCGAACGGCAGATCGCCGGTTTCTTCACCAAGTCTTATGTCTACCGTTTCGTGGCCAATCTGTCAGCCAAAGTCACGTTGCCGGACGGCACAGTCGAGTCTATCGAGACTCCGGCCGTGAGCGAGGTCCTGGAAATCCGGTGATACGCCATTGAAGAGCCTGTTGCCGCCGACTCTAGAGCGCTTGCTTACGCTGCCCGGCGTCCGGCTCTTCCTGGCTCGCCGGCTGGCGCGGGTGCTGCAAAAGGAACGTTACCGGCAGCGCATTCCATCTGACCTCGAACCATCGGTCGAAGGCCTGTTCGTCCCCGATTTGATCGGCAACGATGGGCGCGATTTTCGTGTCACGGTGACCAATTGCTGGTTCCACCAGTCGTTGCGCGGCGCTGAACTACGCGTCGACGGACGAGTGATCAAACCCAAACACCTGGAAGTGGTTTATCGGGGAAACCGTTTCCGCGCCGACCGCCTGCCGACCCTGCCGTTCGTCGCAGGCGTGCCGCTGTCGCTGGTGGTGCCCAAAGGGGCGCTACCCGACGGCCTGCATTTCGTAAGCTTGGTATTGCACGGTGATCTGGCGCCGATCTACGCTCTGTCCGTGCCGGTGCGCATGGAAAAAGGACGCGGCACGCTAGCGATGCTGATCGATCCGCCTGATCCTTCGTTGACGCCGGCGCTGCCGCCCGGACTGCAAGCCACGGTGCATTTCGTGCCGCACATCCACTACGATTTCGAATGGCTGCGTGACGAACAGACCTTCGGCCGTGTCGCCGCGGGCAATCTACTCGAGGCTTTGCGTGTGCTCGAAAGCGAACCGGAAACGACGTTCGTGATTGACCAGGTGCCGCAACTCGAAGCGCTCGCGGCGGCCGACCGCGCGGCGTTGACGCGGCTCGCGGAGTTCGTGCGGCAAGAACGCGTCGAACCGCTAATGGGGTTCCACGTCGAACCGGACGCCAATCTGATCAGTGGCGAATCGTTGGTGCGCCAGGCCATCGACTGGCAGCGCTATTGCTTGCGCCTGTTTGGCCGCTATAGCACCGTCGGCTGGCTGCCCGACTCCTTCGGCATGCCGGCGACATTGCCGCAGATCCTGCGCAAGGCCGGTTGCACCGCCTTTGCCTTCAGCCGCACGGTCACCGCGCCGGACGCGCCCACCACCTTCATGTGGGAAGGGCTGGACGGCACCCGCCTGAAGACGCACTGGATGCGGCGCCTGTATTTCGCCGGTTACCCTCTTCCCGACCACTCCAAACGAGCGCTGTACAAGCTGGGCCGTACGGCGGCCAAACTCGCGCTGAACTCGCCAGGCAAGCATCTGCTCTGCCCGGCCGGCATCGACCACGGTTGCCCGCAAAGCCAGACCGGCCGAATTTTGGCGGAATTCAATCAGTCGCAACCGAACATCCGTTACGAGCACAGTCTGCCGTCGCGGTTTTTCGCATCGTTGCCCGACTCGTCTTTGCCGGTTGTCACTGGCGAATTCAACCCCGACAACGCCGGCACGTACGCCGCCCGGCCGTCGGTCAAATTGCTGCATCGGCAGGCCGAAGTCGCCCTCGCGAATCTCGAGCGCATCTCGCTCATCGCGGATATCACCGGCGGCGAGTGCGTGTATCCGGTCGAGACGTTGCGCCGTCTGCGCCGTTTGTTGATGCGCGCGCAGTCGCACGACAGCATCACCGGTTGCCACACCGATGAGGTGAACGCCCAGGTTGAATACCGGCTGCGCACGGCTATCGATCTGGCGCGACAGGAAGCGACGCGTCAACTGGAATGGCTGACGGCTCACGTTCGCGGCGGCAACGGCGACGGACCGGCCATCGTGGTCGTCAACACGTTGAGTTTCTGGCGTGAAGAAGCCGTCGAGCTGCAACTCCCGGCCGACCGCGGCCGCCTGCCGTTGGTCACTGATGGCAAATCCATTCTTCCGGCACAAGTGCTTGAGGTCGAGCGCTATGCCGACGCCTCACCCAAACGCGTTCGGCTGTTGGTTTCTCTCGCAGTTCCCCCGCTGGGCTACCGCACGTTGTGGGTTCGCTATGACCGCGGCACACTGCCGAACGCCGAATCCCGCGCCCCGGCGTTGGTCGACAATGGACGCTTGCGTAATGCGTGGCTTGAGGTCTGTTTCGCGGCCAAGCTCGGCACGATCTGCCGGTTGCTCGACCGGGAACGCAGTTTCGAACTGACGCCGCACGATGCCGGCCGCCTGACGCTGTCCCTCGACACCGGCACGCTCTACCTGCCGTATCGTCCGCGCTTCGCCCGTGTGCGCGATTTCGTACCGCGGCGCATCGAAGTGCTCGAGAACGGCCCGATCCGCGCGGCGATTCGTTTCGCCGGTCACCTTGACCGCAACCCCGCGGAACTCACCTACCGGTTGGCCTGCGCCGGCCGGCGCATCGACGCCGAGTTCGCCATCGATCTGCAGACGCCACACCGCAGCCTCGACCTCCACTGGCCGCTGCCGCGCGATCATCAGCGCACGGTGCACGAGATTCCTTATGGCGAAATCGCACGCGACAGCCGTGAGTTTCCGGCGCTCAACTACGTCGATCTTGAAGGTCGCGGACACGGCCTTGCGGTGCTGAACCGCGGCACCGGCGGGCACCGCGTCGAACGCGGCGCCTTGGTCATGCGGCTGCTGCGAAGCTCGGACAAGATCCACTTCCACGACTCCGGACCCGGCGGTTTGGCATTGGGTCGTCACGTGTTCCACTACTCGTTCTTCCCCCATGGCGGCGATGCGCGTCAGGCTGGCGTATGGCGTCGCGGCCTGGCCTTCAATGCCCCGCTGGTCGTTCATCACGGGCAGCAGACGCGGCCAGAATCCGAACGAAATCGCGCCGAGCAGACCGAAATGCTGACGCTCGGTGCGGACGACATTGAAGTCGGCGCGTTTTATCGTGACGATGACGGCATCGTGTTGCGGCTAGTCGAACGTGGCGGCAAGGACTCGGCAGTCGAACTAAAACCGCATTGGGAATACGAGCGGTGCGAGATCACCGACCTCCTCGGCCGCTCAGTGCGTGAGATTGATCCGGTACGCCACGGTCGCCGGAAAGGGTTCCTGCGCGTCGACTTCCGCGCATGGGAAATCAAAACCCTGATGTTCCGTGACTGAGTCCGTCGGTCAGATGCCGCTGAACGGCTCGTCGCGGCCGCTCATTTCCACGTAACCCCGTCCGCGCAAGGGTTGTTCACCATCCTGGCCGGAAGCCTCCACCGCCCCTTCCCAATAGTTCAGGTGGGTCATCTTGAGCCGCAGTTCCGACGCCGGCACCGGCGCGCGCACGCGGAACTGTAGCGGTCGCGGCATGGTCAGTCGAACGTCCCACGCCACTGGATAGCGTGTGTGCGTGAACGGGCTAGTCCAGTGATCGACTTCCTTGATTTCATACTGCTCGGCGGAGATATGCTTGGTCTGGCCGGCGGCATCCACGAACGTACCGGAACTGAACGGATCGATGCCTCCGTCCCTCTTGCGTAACAAGAACAGCATAAGGTCTTCGTCGTTGTCGAACTGTATCGAGAACCAATCCCAACCCGACAGTTCAGGGCTGAGCGCGCCGGACATGATTTCGTGATCCATCCAGGCCGAACCGCCGACTACACGTAGCCAGCGGTCGCCTTTACGCAACCAGCCGGCCGTCTTCATGCGGGTTAGCGAAAAGTAGTAGCTGGCATCGCCCTGGGCGCCTTTGCGGGAATACCCGTTCTGGCCGTGCAACGCCAGCGGCTTCAGCGCCGTAAGCGCCAGGTCGATGGCGTAGTCACCCTCTTCCGCCTTCAAGTAGTGGGCGCCGTTCATTTCGGCGATCTGCCAACCTTCCGACCACAGCAACAAACGATCGCTGCGCGCGCCACCGCGATAGGGCTTCCTCAGGCCGATGTGCTCATTGAATACAAAGCGTTGTTCGTCGATGTCGGTCAGCGCGAAGTGCGCCACCACCGCCGGATTGGTAACCCACCACAAGGGAATGCCAAAACGGTAGTCGCCTTCGGTGCGCCGCCGGAAAAACACCAGCTCAAAACCGTAAGAGTGCCCGTCCTCGCAATCGAGATGGCCAGTGTAGTACCACCACTCGGTGCGAAAATCCGGATGCGCATAGTGGTCGGCCGGAAAGGTGAGCACACGTTCGGTGGTGACCGCTTCATAGGTAGCGATCGGCGCGCAGGCCGCCAAGACGAGCAACAACAGCCATACCCCGTCCCTCATGACACGTTCCCTTCACGCGGCAACGCGGTCAATGGGGCAACCGGCTGGGCGGAACCGCAGATCTCCATGTAGCCGTTACCGGCGACGGGCTGGCCGTCTACCTCCGCCTGCACGCGGATCATTCCCTCCCAGTACCGCACGTTGGTGGACATGGCGCTGTCGATTTCGCTGTCGTCGAACACCGGGGTCACGCGGTAGACCGCATTCAGCTTCGGAATGCGAATCACCCACTCCAACACGTAGCGACCGCCGTTCTCGCGCGGACTGCGCCACGCCCGGCCGGGTTCGACCACCAGGTCTTCATAATTCAGCCGCACCACGCTGCCGTCGGGTCGCACGTACGTTGCTTTGGAAAAGCTGCTATGTCGCCCGTCGGCCTGTTTGAGCAGATAGACCATCAATTCGCTGTTGTCTTTCATCCGCAGCGAAAACCAATCCCAACCCACCTGTTGTGGGCTCAATTGGTGCGTGCCGTATTCGTGGTCCATCCATGCTTTGGCCTTGACCGCCAATGGCTTGCCTTTGATGTACAGCACACCGTCACCGACCAAGTGTGTGTAGCTAATGTAGTATGTGCCGTGCACACCGTTTGCGGTAACATCCTTCACAAAGTAGCCGTCTTCACCGTGTAACACCGGCGGTTTCGGCGACCGCAAAGAAACCTGAAAATTGTACACGCGCGTCACCGCACTGAGCACATGCGCGCCGTCGATCCCGCGCACAGACCAATCGTGGAGCCAGACATGATAGGTATCGCTTCGCGCGCCGGCGAAGCCGTTACTCATCCGGTAATCGCGCCCCATCCGCTCGCGGTAATACAGCTCGCGCCGTTGCGGATCGGCAATGGCAAAGTGCGCCAGATGCGCCGGATTGGACAACCAGCGGCCGGGAACCGGAATACCTAAGTAGAAGTCGTTTTCCGTGCGGCGCTTGAAAAAGACTAGCTCGAAACCGAAGGTTCTCCCGTCTTCCGCATCAAGCGTGCCGGTGTAATACCACCATTCGGTCTGATAGTCGTCATGTGCGTAATGATCGCGCGGCAACACCACCGGCCGCTGCCGCTGGATGCTCTCGTAGACCGGCACGGACGACGAACAGGAAAGAGCAACAAGGGTGAAGATCAATATCGACCAGAGAAGGAGCCGCCGCATTCTTTTTCTCCCACGGGTGAACGGCCTATGGCGAGTCATGTTACGCGAAAACGAAAGGGAGGCAAGTTCACCGTCGGGCAACGAGCCCGGCGATCCAGAACGCAAGCATCCCCAGCGCCGTCAGCAGCGACACAACACCCGCCGTGCGGCGCAATGGCGTGGAACCGAAGCGGAATTCCACTCGGTGTGCACCAGCCGCTACGTCTACCGCCGCCAGGCCTGATGACGAAAACGCCATCGCCGGTTGAGCGCACCCATCTACAACGGCTTCCCAGCCCGGATACCAGAATCGTTGCAGAACCACGGTGCCGGGTTCGGGCAATTTGACGTCGGCGACGTAGTGCCGCGGACCGAGGCGGCGGCTGCCGGTCACTTCTCCGATGGTGCACTCCACGTCGGCCGACGGCGCCGTGTTGGGCAGTTCGAGAACGGTGCGTGGCAGAAAATCTTCGCGTGCCGTGGCTCGAACCAGGTGTGTGCGTATCCAGTCCATGGTTACCATGCGTTCGAGGCGTTCATAACCCGGGCGGTCGCGTTGCGCGAGATACTTGCCAATGCTGTAGTGGGCGTAGTCGTCTTTCCTTTCCACGTACAGCGTATGTTTGGCGTAGGTATACGGCGCGTAAAGCGGAAAAGCGATCGCGACGGCGATCAGCGCCATCTTCGGTCCCCACAACTCGCCACCGGCATCGCGCAGGGCCTGTGCCGCGGATCCGGCCGCCAGACTACCGGCGAATGCCGCCAACACCAGGAAGCGCCATGGAAACTGCACGAAGGCCAGGGTGCTGATTCGACTCCAGATCGGCTCACTCGCATAATGAGCCATGAACAACGCCCACAGCAACATGACCCAACACACCGCAAGATGCGTACGCCACTCCCGCCGCAAGGCGTAGGTAGCCACCGAGCCGGCTAGCAACGTCCAATGCGCTAGCCCGAGTTGGAATGGCAGGCCATCGTCCGGCCCTTCCACCGAACCGCCGTGGCCCCAGAACGTGCTGAAAAACTGTTTGGCGAAGACAAAATGCTTCCAGTACTGAAAGTACTCGTCGGTGAGGCTTTCGCGCGACCAGATCAGATTCGTTTCCGCAAAAGCCGGCACCCAGAAGAAGGCGGCCAACAGCACGCCGCCGAGGCCGGCGCCGATGCCGAGCAATACGCCGCGCGTCCCGGCCGCCCGGTACTTCACACTCACGTACGCCCACCACAACACCAGCAACGGCGCCGAAATCATCGCCGTAATGTTGTGCGTGAGCAGCAGGAACGCCACTCCCAGCGCGCCGGCGATCATGCGACCGGCCGAACCATCGCGTACTGCGCCAAGCACACCCCAGAAGGCCAACGGCAGCCAGGCGAAAGCAATGGCCTCACCGAACGCATGGCGAGCCAGCACGTCCACCAGGTGGTATGGCGCAAGCACATACAAGACGCCGGCGCATGCCGCCGCGTAGTCGCCAAACAGCTCGCGCGCCAGCAGCGCCATGAACACACCCGAGAGCAGCAGTCCGGCGGCCATGGCCAGCTTGATCGCGACGGCGACGGGCGCGCCGACGACCATGAACAGTTCCGTCAGGTAGTAGCTCAGCGGTGCATAAAAGTGAAAAAGCAGCGACCCGTGATTGTAGTAGAACGCCTCGGCGAAACGCGGCCACAGGTCGCCCTGACGGACCGCGTCGTGCAGCACGACCTGGCGGAACAGGTCCATGTACGAGCTGTGTCCGCCCAAAAGGCCACTGTTCCACCATTGACGGCTGACTAACAGTACGGCCACAACCACCACAGCGAACGGCCAACAACGGGTCAAGCGCTTGGGCTCGTTCATTGACCGTCACCGCTTTCCGGCTTCGGTCCGCCAAACTGGTCTTGCGCCACGCCTTGCTCGTAGCGGAATCCACGCCGCCGCGCCTCGGCGATGTAGCTGCCTTCGCTCAGGCGGAACTGGCCGTCAGGCTTGATGATGATCGCGCCCTGCCCCAGCACCGGACAAACCGATTCGCACATGCCGCAACCATTGCAACGCGTGCGATCGACCATCGGCCGTCGCGCTCGCACCGGCGAGTACTGCAGGAAGTAGATGGCGTTATACGGGCACGCCTCATCACACACCAAACACGCCTTGTCTTCCGCGTACGTCAAACAGCGAGTGATGTCGATCACCGCCGTCCCGAGCTTGGCGTAGCGCTTTTCGTCGAGGTTCAGCGAACGAATCGCACCGGTCGGACAAACCTGGCCGCAAACGTTACACCCCTGGTCGCAACCGGCCAGACGCATACGATGGACCGGAGCCCATAAGCCTTCAAGGCCGCCGTCGAACCAATCGGGTTGCAGGGTGTTGGTCGGGCAAGCTTTTACACATTGGCCGCAACGGATGCAAAGTCGACGGAAATCCTCCTCCGGCCGAGCGCCGGGCGGGCGCAGCAACGCGTCCGGTCGCAGCACTCGTGCCGGGCTGCCGCGGAACAGTAATGCGCTAAACGCGCCACTGGCCACCCCAGCCAGGAACCGGCGCCGGCCGAGATCGAGCGGCTGCCGGAGCTCGGGCCACGGTTTGGTCCACGCAAATCGGTTGACGTGCAGGTGGCAGTCATGCACGCAGCGCCAACACATGATGCACTCGGCCGGATCGTACGCCGATTCGCCTTCCGCGATGGCTCCGGTTTCGCATACCCGGCGGCATTTGGCGTCGTGATCACAGGTTTGGCCAACGCGGCGCCGCGTGGGTGAAAGCCGCGCGAACAAGCCGAGCAGTCCGCCCAACGGGCACAAGCTGCGGCACCAGAATCGGCGCTGCAACCGATTGAGCATAATGATCGTCACGAACACGATCGCCGCCGCCAGTGAACCGGCGGACAGCAGCGGCTGATGCACATTGGCGTAGCACAGCGCAAGCCAGCCGGCTCGTTCGGCAACCGGCCGCAATACATCGAGGCCGGCGTTGGCCAGCAGCACAGCCAGGGGGTGCAGCAGATAAGTTGCCGCGCGCGTAAACAAGGCAATCGGATCGAGCAGAAACGCCAGCCCATAGCCGAATGCGGCAGCAACCAACACCATAAGTAGATTGATGTACTTCAGCCCTCGCCCAACCCGCAGGTGATTGGCCCACCGCCGCCGACGCCGCCGGTAGAGCACGTCGTCGGCCAGTTCGATGGTCGTCCCCAGCGGACAGACCCAGCCGCAGAAGAAGCGCCCCAGCAATGCGGTCGCGACAAGCATGACCGCCGCCGCTACGAAGCCATTGACCGCCACCCGCACCGCCAAGCTGGCGGAGGCGATGAGCAGCGGATCCATACGCAGAAACAGATCGACAGGAAACGGCACACGCAGCGGAAACGTCGTCAGGGCGATCAACAACACGAAGAGCGCCAGAAACGACAGTTGGACGACGCGCCGCAGGGTCATGCCTACGCCGTCCGCACGGCGAGCCCGGCGATCTGCATACTGCCGACCCCCAGTTCTGCGGCTTTGCGGATGTGCGGCACATCGGTCGCGGCCAGTTTACGTCCGTTCCATGGCGACAAGGTGACCGCGAAGCTGTCGATGGCGACCATATCGGTGCCGCCGATCACCGTTTGTAGGTACTTAATTTCCCCTGGTCCGCCCGGCCCGTTGGTGATCAACGCGCGCGTCGCATCCAGCAGCGACAGTTTCGGTTTGATGAAAGTGGCGAAATCGGCGATGGCTTGGTGCAACTCGAGGCTGTTGTGCCACTCTCCACGATTGTGCACAGCGCCCATCCAATTCTTCAGTGAGAAACTGACCATCGCGCCGCCGTGGCTTTTGGCGGTCGGCAGGTTGATCAACGAGTCGCATTCGAGAATCGGCCGCATCACCTTGCACTTCTTCAACTGCACCCCCCGCGGAATCGCCACCTCGGCGAAGAACTTGGCGTCGCTCAGTAGTTCGACATGAACATTTCCAAAGTCCTTCAACCCTTCGCGAATGCCGTTGCGCAGTGCGCACATCACCCCCGGGTGAACCGGATTGTCGAGCACTTGAATGTTCTTGGCGCCGGCCTCCAGGGCCATCTGAATGACCGTTCGCAGCACGACCAGGCTAGTATTGGTGGCCCGGGCGTCGGGTTGAGCAAAACCCATGTTCGGTTTAATGACCACTCTATCGCCCCGCGAAACAAAACGCGACATGCCGCCCAGCGAGTCGATTACCTTGCGCACCGTCGCCGCGGACTCCCCACGAAACGCCAACACCCGTGGTTCGGCCAACGCCTGGCGCACAATCGGCGGCGCGGCTAACACGGCGCCCGAGGCGGTCATCAGCTTTAACATTTCACGTCTGGTAACAGTCATTGTTTTCTCCCACGTTATTCTGTTCCATTATCGGCCGGATCGCCTGATTCGCCAAGCAGCCGGCTATAGTCCGGCGATGGCCGCGCGCAACCGGTCGGCCAACTCATCGCGGTTTCCCGTAATGCCTCCCAGGCGAACGGTCGCTTTGGTCCGGATGCCGTGGAAGTCACTGCCGGC
Organism: uncultured bacterium; assembly: GCA_964511015.1. Taxonomy (GTDB): domain Bacteria; phylum Lernaellota; class Lernaellaia; order Lernaellales; family Lernaellaceae; genus FEN-1099. The sequence continues at coordinate 37,887 of CAZEDX010000040.1, forward strand.
CGTCACCAACAGGTTGTACTGTTCAGCCAGCAGCCGCCAGTGTTCCGATTGCGCTTGGTCGTGGTACGAACAATACGCCTCCACCCCCATCAGTCCCGCATCAACCATGACGCGCAAATCGGCCTCCGGCAGATCACGCGGGTGGGCTACCACGGGTACCGCATGCAACACCCGAAAACGGGTGATGCATTCGCAAACCGGCAACGCAGTTTCGCCCACATCGGCCGGCCCGCCATTGCACATGGTATCGAAATAGAAGTTGACGTATGGATCGCTCGCACGCGGTCCGGTCAGATACGGCTCTACCAACGGATGCCGATGGTTGGCCGGCGTTTCCTTCAACGCATCAAGAAAGCTCGATCCGGTCGGCAGCTTGCCCGCCGCCTGCCGTTCGACCTGCTCGATCGTCAACACCAATCCCATCTCGACAAATCGCGCGACCCGCCGCACCGCCGCCTCGCGGAAGCGTTCGCGGATCTCGGCAAACCACTGCAACAACTCCGGTTGCCGCGAGTCAAACCCATAGCCAAGCAAATGAATATCCCGACCGGTCAACTCGGCGTTCAGTTCGACCCCGGTAATGAAGTCGAGGCGGAACTCATGTTGTAGGGCCAGGCCCTCGGACACTGCGTCGATCGAGTTGTGATCGGCGAAGGCGATACAGCGCAATCCCAATTCAACGCTTTGGGAAAAAATCTCGCGGGGAGTATGGTGCGCGTCGGCGCTGGCAGTTGTATGGATATGCAGATCGATCATGACGCCCTCGCCGGTATCACGGCCGCACGACGGCAGCCACCATGTTGTCGGGATCAAGATAGCGGCGCACCACCTCCGCCATCTGGTGGTTGGAAACGCGGCGAATCCGGTCGGCGAACTCCAGATGCGCGCGATAGCCCACACCCAGCAGTTCGTTCAGCGCCATGACCAGCGCCAGGCTACCGCCGGTCTGCAGATCGAGTTGTGTGCTACCAATCAAGTAGCGTTTCGCCCGTGCCAGCTCGTCGCCGCGCGGCGGATCGAGGACCACGCGTTGGATCTGCTCGCGTAGCGCCTTCATCGCCTGGTCGGCAGTCCGGTGCCCGGTGCCGATGTACACCCCGAAACTGCCGCGTTCGATGCCTTCCCGCTGAAAGCTGTGCACGTTGTAGGCCAGGTGCAGGCGATCGCGCAGCTCGAAGAACAATCGTCCACCTTGCCCAGACAGCGCCGCGTTCAGCAACTGCAACGCATGCTCGTCCGGCGAGCCGATGCGGCAACCTAGAAAGCCCAGCATGATATGGGCCTGCTCTTTCGGCCGCCGCTCTTCGCGCTGCACCAAACCGCGGGGCGGCGTCGGTTCCGGCAGTGTCAACGGCGCAAAAGGCCGCCGCTTCCGCCAATCGAATTCGCGCTCCACCAGTTCCGCCGCTTCCTCGACCGACACGTCGCCGACGATCGCAATGACCATGTTGTGCGGATGCAATAAGGATTGCCAGAGCTCCGTCAGGTCTTCCCGCCGGATGCGGGCGATGGATTTTTCGTTGCCGAGAATGGGTCGTCCATACGGATGCTCGCCGTACAGAGTGCTGGCGAAAAGATCGCGAACGACCTGCGCCGGCTCGTCATGCCGCTGGCGGATGCGGCCAAGGGTAATCTGTTTGGCGCGCCGCAGCTCATTGGGCCGGAAAGAAGGCTGCAACATCGCTTCTGCCACGAGACGAAGACCTACCGCGAAATCTCGCGACAGGAACTCCGCCGCCACGCCGATGGAATTGTAACCGCCAATGCCGCGCACGCTGCCGGCTAGGTCTTCCACGGCGCGCGCGTACTGCAATGCGCTTTTGCCGTCGACGCCGCGGGTCAGCATGTCTGCCGTAAGGTGCGACAAGCCGCCGAGATGTGCGGGTTCATAGCGCACCCCGCCGAGCATGCAGGTGCGGATCGC
>CAZEDX010000041.1:0-39560 GCA_964511015.1 uncultured bacterium
CGTTTGCCCTTCGCTACTACAAGGACCATCAAGACGTATGTCAGTCGATCTGCGGTGGCGAGAAATGATTGCTATCTACTATAGGATCCGGAGGGTGAGGAGTCTGCTGAAGACTCGTAGCGTCATCCCGCACTCGATACGGGATTGTGTAGGAGCGGTTCGTGAACCACCATTCTGAATTCCCGCTTTCGCGGGAATGACGACGGATTCTCTTCACTCTTCCCTCTGACCGCCCGTTGTCCGATCCGTACGGCGAACCGAGGCCTCACTACCTCACCACGCCGAGCGCCGCGCCGCAGGCCGCGCACCGGCCGCCTTCGGCCAATCCGACGATGTCGGTGTGGTAGCCGCGCCGCTTGATCACGGTGTCTCCACAAGCCGGGCAGCATGTGTCGGAGCTGCCGGGGATTTGCGCGTTGCCGATGAAGACGTAGTCGAGTTTGGCACGCGCGATCATCGCCGCTTGTTCGAGCTCGCCCAGCGGCGTGGGTGGCGCCTGGTATTTGTGATTGGGGAAATAGCGCGACAGATGCAGCGGAATACGCCGCGAAATGCCGGCCAGCCAGTCCACCAACTCGCCCACCTGAGCGTCCGCGTCGTTGGCGTCGGTTACCAGCAGATTGGTCACCTCGACATGCACGCCGGCTTTGTGCGCCGTCTCCACGTTGTGCCTTACCGGCGCGAGGCTGCCGCCGGTGAGCTGCCGGTAGAATTCGTCGTCGCCTTTGACGTCGATGTTCATCGCGTCGACCCAGCGGCATATCTCGGCGAACGGCTCGGGCTCCAGGTAGCCGTTGCTGACCAGCACCACCGCCAGGCCTTGTTTTTTCAACAGCGCCGCCGCGTCGAAAATGTACTCAAACCAGATCAGCGGTTCGTTGTAGGTGAACGCCACGCCGATCGACCCGCCGGTACGCGCCTGTGCGACCAAACGATCCGGCGCGAGATACTGCGTGTCGGCCACCCCGGTCGAGAGGTGCCAGTTCTGGCAGAAACGACAGGCGAGGTTGCAGCCGACCGAACCAACGGACAAGATCGCCGTGCCCGGATGAAAATGATAGAGGGGTTTCTTCTCGATCGGGTCGAGCGCGACCGCCGCGGCCCGTCCATACTGTGCGGCGTAAAGCTGGCCGTCGCGGTTCTCGCGATGCCGGCAAAAACCATGGTGTCCGGGTTTGATCACGCAATGCCGCGGGCAGAGATCGCAGCGACAAGCCCGCTCGGGCAGCGCCGTTTGGAAACGGGCCGCCACCACAGGCTCAGGGGCGATCATGGTCTACTCCAACGGGTCGCGGCAGCAGCGGAAGCCGAGCGTATGGCTCTGCGTGCTCGGCAGTGCCGCCTCGCGTACGGCGCAACGCACGGCCCAGTCGGGCTGGCTGGCCGACCCGCCGCGCACGACGTATGACGCCTGTCCCGGCGCAATCGGGGTCGACGTCCATTCGCGGACGTTGCCCGACAAGTCATAGACGCCAAAGCTCGAACGGCAGCCCGACCAGCCGCCGGACGAGGATATGCCACGCGGCGCGCCGCCCTGATCCTGTGTGGCACAAGCGTTGGCGTTGTAGTCGTCGCCATACGGGAAGCGACGGTTGCCCGGCCCCTTGCACGTGCGCTCCCATTCGCGTTCGGAGCACAGGCGCTTGCCCTGATCGGCACACATCTTCTGCGCGGAAAAGTAGTTGACGTTCACCCGTGGCTGCGAGCCGGGTTGGTTCGGGTATTCATAGAGATCGATGCAGAACGCCGCGACAAACGTCGGCGTGTTGGGCTTTTCGCCGGGCTTGCGCAACGGATCGTCCGGGGCGCTACCCATGCGCAACGAACCGGCCGGAATGTAGCGCATGCCGGCCGGACATTGCAGCGCCACGGCCGGCGTCGCCTCGGGTGTCGGCGTGGCCGGCGGTGGTGTCGGCGTCGTCGCTTTGGCCTGCTTGGCCTTGTTCAAGATGCTGAGGAACTGCGGATGATTCGGCGAAACCCCCAGCCCACCTTCGGCCAGCGAGATCGCCTGGTCCCACTTCTGTTGGTTGTAGGCTTGCTGCGCCTGCGTCAACAGCCGCTGGATCATCGTCTGCCGCGCCTTCTGGGCATCGGGGTGGTTTGGTTGTACGGCTTCAATCTGCCGCACCACGTAGAACGCACACGCATCGGGCGGCGCGACGTAGCGCTCTTGCGCCATATAACCCTGCAGCTTGCCGACTAGCGTCGCCAGTGTGCGGTTTTTCTTGGCGTCTTCGAACAGTTTCTGGAACTCGACGTTGTTCGGGTCGATGTATACGCCGTCGCGCGCGGCGAAAAAGGCCGCATCCCACTGCTGTTCCTGGTTGGCCTTTTGCACTGTCGAGCGCAGATCGTCGAGCATGGACTTGGTTGCCTCGCTGACGAACAGGTTGTTCTGGTCGAGTTCGACGATTTCCCGCAGCACCGTGGTCACGCACGCCTTGCGCGGGCGCACGTAAGACTTCTGTTTCAGATAGACCTTCGCCTGCTCGACCAACGCGGCGACCTTCTTGGTCTTCTCGTCGTCGGGCGTGGCCTCGGGCGTCGGCGACGGTTCGGGCGTGACGACCGGCGTCGGCACCGGCGTGCTGATTGCGACCGGAGTAGGCTCGGCTCCACCGAAGAGCGATGAGAAATCGACCCAACCCTGGTTCCAGGCGAGGAATCCCAGTAAGCCGACCGCCACGACAATCGCCGCGGCGACCGCCCAACCGGCGCCACCCTTGCCTTCTTTCGGCCGCGCCGGCATCTTCTCTTTGGGCGCCCGTTTCGGCGCGATGGTCTTTTCGGGCGGCGGCGCTTGCTTCTCGGCTTCGATGATCTTCTCGATCACCGCGCCGACTTCGTCGTGCGCCGGGGGCGGCAGAGGCGGCGGTTCCGAAGCAGACGGCGGCTCAACAATCGGCTCGGCCGGCAACGGCTCTTCGATCGCCACCGCGGCCGGTTCTTCAATCGCCATCTCGGCAACCGGCGGTTCGGCAACCACCTCGGCTTCGAGCACGGGCGCCGGCTCGGGCGCGGGCGCGAGCGGAGCCTCGGGTTCAGGTTCGGGCTCCGGCTCGGACGTGAGCTCGGGTTCCGGTTCGGGCACCGGCTCAAGCTCCGGTTCCGGTTCAGTTTCCAACTCAGGCTTAGGTTCCGGTTCGGGGGGCGGAGCTCCGATGAGTTCTTCGGCCTCGAGCGCCACTTCTTCTGCCGGCGGAGGCGCAGCATGTGTTTCGGCCACGGCCTTCGCTTCGAGTAGTTCTTCTTCGGCGGCCGGCGCTGCCTTCAACACCTCATCCACTTCTACGGCTGGTGGTGCGGGCGCCTCGGTGGCCGTCTTTTCCAGATGGTCGAGATCAGGTAGCCACTCGGCCGCGGCGGGCGGCGGTTCGGGAACGACCGCAATCGGCTCCCGCACCACCGGCTTGGTTTCGACAATGACTTCCGGCGCGGGTTCTTCGCGCGTGAAGCGTTCGCTGCTGGAAATGGCCCCGTCCAACATCGCATCGAACGAACCTGCCTTGGCCGGCGCAACGGGCGCGGCCGCATGGGTCGGCGTGGCGTGCATGGCCATGGCCGGGTACACTGGCAGCGGCGGTTGTACGCCAGCGACGTCAACGACGGCCTGGCGCAAATCGGCAAAGGAACCGAAGCGGCCATCTGGCTGTCTGGAGAGCAGGCGCGCAATCAGATCGTCCCACTCTTCTGGCGCCTGTTGGTTGAGATCGCGAATCGGCTTGAAGCCCTTGCGCGGCACATGGCCGGTGAGCATCTCGTAGGCCAGTACGCCCAACGAGTACTGGTCGGCGCGCGCGTCAACCTTACCGCCAAAGGAAATGAATTCCGGCGCCAGGTAATAGTAGGGTGAGCCGGCAGAAAGCTGAAGGCTCGCGTACTTGCTGAAGCTGAGGACGTGGCAGGTGCCGAAGTCGGTGAGGAAGACCCGCGTATCGGCCCCTAATGTATCGTCGGGGCTCATTCCTTCCAATAGAATGTTGGAGGGTTTCAGCGCCCCGTGCACCGCGAAGGGCGGGAGGTCGGACAAAATCGCGGCCAGACGGTCGAGCATCAAGGCGGTGGATGACGAATCGGCCACGCGGTCGTCATCTTGCAGGTGATCGAGCCAGTTGCGCAGACTGCAGCCATCGACAAAAGGCTGTACCACGTACTTGTGACCGGCGTCTTCGCCCACGTTGAGCGGGGCAATGATGGCCGGATGGTGCGCACCCTTTTCGCGGAGCACGGCTTCGATTTTCGCGGCGGTCACATATGCCGGTACGACCTTCGGCAGAAAGACTTTCAGGGCGACGCGTCGCTCTCCGTCGCTGGCCAGAAATACTTCGGCCAGCGAGCCGGCGCCAAGAAAACGCTCCAGCCGGAACCTGCCGGCAATGACCGCGCCGATTTCCAAACCGGTTTGCATGACTCCCCCGGACGGGCAAGCCGATTGTGCTTTTCGGCCTGCTCATCATGACAGCTGATCGTTGGGAAAGCGGTAGCATATTCGCTTGGGACAGGCAAGTGCCCGGCCGGCTTGCAATCTCAAAAAGTTCATCTAGGCTGACTGCAACACATCGTCTGAGAAGGCTCGTTCTACACCGGTGACGATCTGCGCGCGCCAGCTATGGCCGTGGTATTTGGCTGCCTTCCTGGTAGTCTGTGTTGTTCCTTCCGCTTTCGCCGATGTTCTGTTTACCTATGGCTTCTCGCCGCGCGGCGTGGGTCTGGGCGGCGCGATGTCGGCGACCGCCGACGACTTTGGCGCGTCCTACTACAACCCCGCCGGCACCGTGTTCCAACCGCGACCCAACTTCGGTCTCGGCTACCTGGTGACCGGGTCGCAACTGAACGGCCTGGGCATCGACGCGCCGGATCTGGACCGCACCCAAGGGCTGCTTCTCGGTCTTTCCTTTCCCTTGCCGCTGGGAGGCTTTCTGCACGAGCGCCTGGCATTTGGCCTGGCCAGCTTTTTTCCCAATGGGTTATTGTTGGGAATTTGCGTCCCTTATCCGGAGGAACCGCAATACGTCGTTCTGCAGAACAGCGGCCGCAGCCTGACCTTGATTCCGACCCTAAGCATCAAACTGATGCGGGGCTGGTCGATCGGCGGCGGCGCGCAGATTTTTGACAACACCACCGGCGAGTTCAACGCTGTGGTCAAAGCCAACGGCGCGGTCGATGCGACGGTTGGCGAGGAACTCACCGCTTCCTACGCCGCGACGTTCGGCATGATGTTCCGCCCCGGCGAGTACTGGACCGTGTTGGACGGCCTACGCATCGGGTTAGTGTTCCGCGACAAGTTCTACACCTACTACGACATTCCGGTCAGCAGCTACATTTCCAGCGTACCGCTGGCCGTCTATTTCTCGGCTTTCAGCATTTACACGCCGCGGCAATGGGTGGTTGCCGCAGCCTACACCCGCCGCCGGTGGCTGTGGGAAGTCGACGCCTCGTTCAATGAGTGGTCCGATTTCCCGGACCCGACATTGAAGGTCGACGTGCAACTCAAGATCCCGGTGCTGCCGGTGACGTTCCGCAACAGCAAACGCTACGCGCCGCACTTCCATGACACCTTTACCGTGCGCGCCGGCTCGGAAGTGCTGGCCTACGACGGACGTGATCTCGACCTGTTCTTGCGCGGCGGCTACAGCTTCGATCCGTCACCCGTGCCCCCGCAAACCGGTGACACCAACTACCTCGACACCGACCGCCATATTGGCGGCTGCTCGCTGGGCCTGCAATGGAGCGGTGTCGGCGATTTCCGTTTCGAAACGCCGTTCGCTTTCGACGCGGCGTTCCAGGCGCAATATCTGACCGAACGGCGCGCTTACAAAAAAGAAGACGTGGACGCAGACAACCCCGGTTATCCGTCCATCGGCTTCAGCGGTTGGCTCTATGCGGTACTGGCCACGGTGGGGACGCATTTTGATTTCGAGTAGACGTTGCCGCTGGTGGTTGCTCTTGGCGATGCTACTCGCCGCGACGGTGGTGTGGGCCGGGCCGTACGAGATCTTCGGCACCGGTCCCCGCGCGATCGCCATGGGCGGCGCTTACGCGGCGCTGGGCGAGGATCTGGCCGGCGTGTACTACAACGTGGCGGCGCTGACTCAGGTGGATCGCCTGCACATGGAGTTGGGCTACGTCTATGGCGTGCCGAACGTCACCATCAACGGCCGCCGGCAAGACGTGGATCTGAACCGCGGCACCAACCTCGGCGGCATCGGCTCGACTGTCGTGCTCGGCCACCGCATCAGCATCGGGGCTAACATCTTCATGCCCGACGACCACATGATGCGTTTCCTCGTGCTGCCGATCAACCATGCGCACTTCACGTTGTTCGCCAATGCCAACCACACGCTGGTTTCAATGGTCGGCGGCAGCGTCGCCTTCTTCCCCTGGATGTCAGTCGGCGCCGGCGCTAATATCCTGGCCGACAACGTCGGCGGCGTTGATTTCGAAATCAACGAAAAGGAGCCCAGCCAAGGACGGCTGTCCAGCGAAATCGGCAACTTCTTCGCGCCGATCGCCGGGCTCTGGTTCAAACCCACGGACTGGTTGCGGCTCGGCCTGTCTTACCGCGAGCGCGTGGAAATGCGCTTGGAACTGCCGAACCACATTACGATTCCGGCCGTCGCCGGCTTCTCCGGCAGCACGATGCCGATTTTGCGCGAAAGTTACATGACCATACTAGCCTATACCTGGAGCCACTTTTCGCCGCGCCAGTTCGAACTGGGGACCGGGGTCCAACCATGGCAGGAGCTGGTGCTGAGTGCAGATTTGACCTTCATGCAATGGTCGCAGATGCGCACCGATGCGCCGTATTCCTATGTCTACTTGACAGGCGGTTTGGCCGACGTCTTCCCCACCCAAATCGGCCCCATGCCCGAGGAACCGCACGCGCGCGATACGTGGAATCCCGCGTTCGGTGCGGAGTACCAGGCAGTCGAAACGAGTTGGAGCGACGTGAAGGTCCGGACCGGCTATCGGTACCGGCCCAGCCCGTTGCGCAGTCAAACCGGCCAGACCAATTACCTCGATGCCAACGCCCACGTCTTTTCCGGCGGAGTGGGTTTCACCGTGTTCGGCCTCGGAGAGATTCTGCCACGGCCATTGTCGGTTGACACCTACTTTCAGTACCAGTGGTTGCAAAACCGCACGTTCCATAAACAGGACCCGACCGACCTAGTGGGCGATATCGAAGTCGGCGGCGCGTGGTGGAATATCGGCGGCAACCTGACCTTGAGGTTCTAGTGATGCGTCGAACTGTAAGCTGGCTAGTGGCGCTGGTAGCTCTGGCCGCCGGGCTGTGGAGTTGCGGCCAGGCGATCGACATGTTCGGCTCGCAAAGCGCCATTCCGTTGACCGGTGTGGCGCCATGGAGAAAAATGGACCTCGACCCCGACCGCGAACTGGTACAGCCCTACATTCTGCTGGGCGGACCGGGCCAGCGGCTGCACGAACCGGCGTACCTGCGCGTCGGCGGCGTTCACTACTGCTTTTATGAAGTCGACGAATTTCGCGATCTGACAGGCGAGGAAATCGTTAAGGCGAGCATCTATCTGATCACCAGCGAAGACGGCATCGTCTGGAAACCCGGCAACGGCGGCGCGCCGGTGTTATGGGCCGATGCCGACTGGGAAGACGGCGAGGTTGGCGGCCCGTCGGTGATGCACACCGGCGATGGCTGGCGGATGTGGTACGCGGGCGGCGGCGGCGCGGGCATCGGCTACGCGGAGAGCGATGACGGCCGGCAATGGACCAAATACGGCGAGAACCCGGTCCTTGTTCCAGACCAGGATTGGGAAGACGGCGTAGTCGGCGCCCCCAGCGTGGTGCGACACGACGGTGATTACGAGTTGTTCTATTCCGGCGGCACCAACGGCGGCCCGCTACTGGCGCGGCGCGTAGGTCATGCCATCGGCATGGCGACAAGCAGCGACGGCGTGACCTGGACCAAGCACGACGGCGACGGCCGTTCGAGCACTGGTGACACGACCGACGTACAGCCGGTCTTTTGGGCCAGCCAGACGTGGGAAGGCATTGACGCAGCCACGCAGCGCGGCGGCGCGGTTTCGAGCCCGCATGTACTGATCGACCACCCGGTCGATCGCGATGTCTACCGTATGTACTACTCCGGCAATCAGCCTGGTGACGCACTCGCCACCGACGTGAGTATCGGTTACGCCGGCAGTTACGACGGCCGGCGCTGGACGCCACTGGAGGAAGGCGTGAATCCGATCGTGCAGGAGTTGTTCCCTCTGCACCTGCCCGGCCTGGCGCCGTATGTGGTCTACGGGGAATGGTCGCCCAGTGTAATCGAGATGGACGGCAAGTACTGCATGATCTATGCACAGACCGATCCGCTCGATATGCAGGCCGGGCTCGCCATCGCGGTCAACACCGGGGAATAAGCGCCTCGTCCAAAAGCAAACGCGTTACCCCCTCCGCCGCGAAACGATCCCACAACAGCCGCAAACCACGCGCCCGCACCAGGTGCGTCGCGCCGCCAACGTGCACCCAACAGACGGGTTGATGGCGCCTGATCGCATCCCGTATGCGATGCTCGAGTTGTTCCTCGCGCGCCTCGACCTGCGCCACGCGGTCAGCCGGCCAGCCGAGCAACGCCGACGGCACCGGTTCGTCCCGCCGCCAGCGGCGATGACGTTCGTATTGGGCACGGATCGAGGCGGCTACGTCGTAGTCAGGCTGGGCGGCCAACGTCCGCAGGTTCTCAGGTGTAAGCAATTCGGTTTCCACACTGGCCAGCAATTCGCGCGACTCGTCACTGTCCCCCACCAGTTCCACGGCGGCACTTGTCTCGCAAGCGTAATCTTCCGCCGCGCGCAATTCGAACGGCAGGCGCAGGAGTTCGCGAACAAAAACGATTTCGGCGTGTTTCCCCGCGCCGGGCGGCAATAGTTCTTCCAGTCGGCACAGTAACCGTTCGCCGTTCTGACGACGAAACGCGGCGCCATACGGGCTGACTTCGAGCGTCACCAGCGTGGGCCGCAGCCACCGAAGCACGGCGGCCAAGTGCCCTTCGCCGAAGGGGTCGCGGTGGATCACGCCGATCATTCGGGCTTGCATCTCGCGTTGACAGTCCATGCCCCTCTTCCTACCATAGGCGCGGCCAATCCGCAGTCTATAGGCGCACCATCCGAGGAGGAATCATGCCTTCCCGCAAACTCGTCCGCAGCGCGGAATCTGTCACTGCCGGCCAGCCGGACAAACTATGCGATATTATCGTCGACACAATTCTCGACAGCGTGCTGTCGCGCGACCGCTTCGCCCGTGTCGACGTCGACGCCACCGCGGCACCCGGACTGGTACTCGTGGCCGGGGAATTGTCGACCAAGGCCTACGTCGACATCACCGGCACGGTCCGGCAGGTGCTGACCGACGTCGGCTACGACAACCCGGCGCTGCCGTTCTGCGCGCGGTCGATCGCGGTGCTGAACATTCTCCAGGAACAATCGGAAGAAATCGCGCTGGCGGTAGACCGCCGCGGCGCGGGCAATCAGGGCATTCTCATCGGTTATGCGACCAACGAAACCGAAAAAGTGAAGGTTCCCACCGAATTAATGCCCCTGCCCATCGTGATGGCGCACCGGTTAGCCGACCGGCTGACCAAGGTGCGGCACACCGGCGAAGTGGCCGGCCTGCATCCGGACGGACAGATTCAGGTCACCTTCCTGCATGAGGAAGCGGTGCCGGTGTGGCTGCTCAATGCGACGGTTTGCGCGCACCATGATCCGCAACACGACCGGACGGTACGTGAGGCGGTGATGGAAATGGTGGTCAAACCGGTCGTCGCCGAATTGGGCGAAGTCGACACCAGCGAAGCTGAACTGCTAGTCAACCCGGCCGGCCCGTTCACTCGTGGCGGCCCCGACGCCGACGTGGGCATGAGCGGCCGCTTGACGGTGCACGATCTGTACGGCACCGCGGTACCGTGTGGCAGCCGTTCGCTGTCGGGCAAGGATCCGACCAAGACCGACCGCGCCGCCACCTACATGGCCCGTCACCTAGCGAAGAACGTTGTCGCCGGCGGCCTGGCCGACCGTTGCGAAGTACGCCTGGCGTATCTGTTCGGCCGGCCAGATCCGCTCAGCGTGCAAGTCAACACCTTCGGCACCGGCAAGATCGGGTTGGACAAGGACCTCGCCGCGGCATTGCGCGAAGTGTTTGACCTGTCCACCGCCGGCATCGTCGAGCACCTCGACCTGTGGCACGTATCCTACGCGCCACTGTGTTGCTACGGGCACGTCGGCCACGTCGGCGCGCCCTGGGAAGGAACCACGCATGGCGACGAGATCCGCGCAGCGATTGAAGACGTGATGAAAGGAAACTGAAATGAGCAACAGACCGGTCGGCTTTTCCACTAAGGCAGTTCATGGCCGCAAGCACGTCGACAAGCATGATCCCGGCGACCACAAACCGATTCGCAGCATTTCGACGCCGATCTTCATGTCCTCGACCTTCGCTTTCGAATCGGCCGACCACGGCGCCAAGATATTCGCGGGCGAAGTGCAGGACTATGTCTATACCCGCATGGGCAACCCGACCACCGCCGCGTTGGAAAGCGAGATCGCCTTCCTCGAAGGCGCGGAGATGGGGCTGGCGTATGCCTCGGGCATGGCGGCCATCAGCCATCTCACCTTCGGGTTGGTGAAGCCGGGCGAGAAGCTGGTGTACACCGACACCGTCTACGGCGGCACACACGCGTTTTTTGCCAATGTCTGCCCGAACCATTTCGGCATTCAGACCCAGCATGTGCGCGGCCACGACCTGGCGGCCATCGACGCGGCCATCGACAAAAAAACGAAGTTCTTGCTAATCGAAACGCCGGCCAATCCGACGTTGGAAATCATCGATATCGCTGCTTGCGCCGAGATCGCGCACAGCCATGGCATTCCATTGGTGGTGGACAACACCTTCGCGACGCCGTATCTGCAGAACCCGTTGGATTTCGGCGCCGACATTTCGTTGCATAGCGCCACCAAATACCTCAACGGCCATGGCGACGTCGTCGCGGGTTTGCTGGCCGGTCCGCACAAATACCTGGACGTGGTCTACCACGCGATGACCAAGGAAGTCGGCGGCATCATCAGCCCGTTCAACTCGTGGCTGATCCTCCGCGGCATTCGGACCCTGCCGGTGCGCATGGACCGCCACTGCGAAAGCGCCGAGCAGATCGCGCAATACCTCGCCTTCCATCCGAAAGTCGAACGCGTTTACTTCCCCGGATTGCGCACCCACCCGAATTACGAAATCGCGCAACGGCAGATGCGCAAATTCGGCGGCATGGTAACCTTCGACGTCAAAGGCGGACGTGCTGCTGGCAAGATCGTCTGCGACAACGTGAAGCTCTGGACGCTGGCCGTCAGCCTTGGCGACGTCGACTCGCTGCTATCGCACCCGGCGAGCATGACCCACAGCACCTACGACGACGCGATGTTGGCCACGGCCGGTATCGGTGCGGGAATGATCCGGCTGAGCGTGGGGTTGGAGGACGTCGAAGATCTGATGGACGATCTTGGTCAAGCGCTAAAGAAAGTCTGACCGACTACCAAGTCCGGTGGCGCGCTTCGTAGAAAGCACGACCCCAGATCGGCGCACCGCCATACAGGCCGCTGACCCGGCACCCGCCTTCCCACAGAGCATCGGTCACTTCCTGGTCTTGCATATCTGGAACGATCATCAGACGTGCTTCCAATTCGGGGATCTCGATCTGCCAGCCGGACGACCAAGTGCGGCCGGTTTCGGGGCTGGTCCAGTGGCCGAGCACGCGGAGGTTGAACTTCAGGTTGTGCCGGGTCGAACCGTCGGCCAGCACGACATCGCATAGCGGCGTAAGGCTTTCGCCGTTCTTGCGGAAATCGAAGATCACGATCTCGACATTGTTGGTGAGTTGGATCGAATACCAGTGCCACTGGTCGAAATCGCGATCGCGCCAGACGCCCCATTGCCGGTCCATCCAACCGCGGCCCCGCACCCGGGCGGACATGCCGGACACCTGGCCCGTGCCGCTGACCTGCATGTTGGTCAACGAGAAGTAGTAGCTTTTACCTGCTTCGCCCATCGCCACGTAACCCTCGCCGCCGACGGCCAACGGCAGCTTGTTGGCGACAAAGCGCAGATTCATCGTAATGAGCGGGTGTCGAAAAGCCAGATCGTAAACAAAGCGGTTCGGGTCGGGCTGAGAAACCCGTCCCCATTCGCCAGTGATTACCCGCTCCCGATATTTCAGCGTCAGCGGCGAGCGGGTGAACAGCGAGCGGTGTACCGAGCGGTCGAGCATGCCGAGCGAGCCGAAGATCTCACCGTTCTTGAGCACCGCCAGCATGAAGGTGTAACGGCGGTTCTGGTCGTCGATCATGTGCGTGTTGAAGTACCACCATTCCTGGTCGACTTCCATGTGCGATTGCGACAGGTCGAAGGCGGCCCGCGCCGGCGCACCGGCATCGACGGTCAGCAGCCGCTGCGAGGCGGCCTGATCGAACTGAACAAAGGTTTTAAAGTCATCGCTCGCGCCGGGCGCCGGTTGACGCAGGTAGAAGTAATAGACGGCGGCGGCGCCGGCCAGCAGTGCCAGAATGATCAGTGGTGCGAACAGTTTCAAAGCGCGCATGATGTTTCGTCGCCTCGCAACCAAGGACTTGCGTTACGGGCGTGGAAGTCTAACAAAGCACACGGCCGCGGGCAAACCATGCCGGTCAGCGCTCGATGCCGTCGCGAGCCGCTACGTTGGCCGTGTAGTAGTGCTTGATCTCCTGCATCTCCGTCACCAGATCGGCCGCGGCAATGATCTCTTTGGGGCAGTAGCGGCCAGTGAGAATCAACTCCACTCCCGGCGGCCGCCGGCGCATCAGAAGCAACACTTCGTCGACTGTCAGCAGGTGAAAGTACAACGTGGTGATAATCTCGTCGGCCACGATGACCTGGTACTGGCCGCTGAGCATGGCCCGTTCCAGCCGGGCGAACCCGTCCCGCGCCAAGGAGACGTCTTCCGCGGCCGGCGGATTCGTCACATGCACGAACGTGTCCTTGCCGTACTGCTCGATGGTGATGTGACCGGTGGTGTGGCTGGCGGCAGCCAGTTCAGCATAGAACTGTCCCTTCATGAACTGGCCGACGTACGTGCGCAGGCCACGGCCCCAGGCACGAAAGGCCAGACCGAGCGCCGCAGTCGTCTTGCCCTTGCCATTGCCGGTGTACACCTGAACGTATCCCGGACCAAGCATGCGAACGACCCCCAGTTGCAAGATGGGCTATGATAGGGAGAACGGCATTGACAGTAAAGCAGCGGGCGGCAATCATACAGCGCTTCTGATTTTTCGAGAGCGTGCATGAACGCTGTAGTACTCGCCATTATTGCCAGCATCTTCTGGGGCATCGGCAACACCCTGCAGAAGCACGGGATGGCCACCAGTTTCCCAAAGATTTCCATGCGCGACGTGTTGCGGCAGTTTGTCGCCATCCTCACGACCCTTCTACGCAACTGGATGTGGCTGCTAGGTCTGGCCTGCATGCTGTGCGGCATGGCCTTGTTCGCCACGGCGTTGGGCGCGGGCGACATCACTCTGGTGCAACCGATCGTCTGCCTGACCGCGGTGGTCGCCGCGATCGGCGGCGTCGTATTTCTCAAAGAAAAGGTGACGCGCAAGGAGTGGGCGGGCATCGCCGCGATCTGCGTGGGCGTGGTGTTCGTCGGCGCGGCCGGGCATGGCGCCACGTCGCAAATGCCTACCGGTATGGCAATGATTGCGCTCAATGCCATCACGCTGCTGGCAATTATCGGATCGCTCGGGCTCAAACGGCTCGGCGCCAGCCTCGAATTCACGCTCGCCGTGGGCGCCGGCCTGTCCTTCGGCCTATCCAACGTGATGGGCAAGGTGCTGACCCAGCGGGTCATCGTGGAAGTCGGCGCACCGTTCAGCCTTGGCCGCTCCGAGGTTTGGGCCAGTCTGGGATCCGACTACCCGATCGTGATCGTGCTGGCTTGCAACGTGATTGGTGCCGTGCTGCAACAGACGGCCTTCGCCAACGGCCGCGCCAGCGTGGTCGCGCCGATTCTGACGATTATCAGTAACGTCTTGCCGATCGTCGCCGCCCTTGCCTTTTTCGGTGAGCAAATCAACTGGCTGCATGGATTGGGCATCGCGATTGTCGTGATCGGCACCGCGCTGTTGGGGCTGAAAGTGGAGCCTAAGACGGCCGTGGTGCCGGCGGCTGCCGAATAGGTTACCAAGGCTGTTCGAGGACGATCGTCTCCTCGCGTCCCGGCCCGACGGAAATCAATTTCACCGGCAACTTGAGTTGTTCTTCGATGAAGCGAATGTAGACCTGCGCCTCCGGGGGTAGGTCTTCCCACCGACGGCAACCGGAGACCGACCCCTTCCAACCGGGGAGCGAATGATAAATCGGTCGGCAGTGGTTGTAGTCGGCTGCCGCGGCCGGCATCGTTTCGATCCGCTGGCCATCGAGTTCATAGGCGACGCCGACGCGAATTTCGGACAGGTCGTCGAGCACATCAAGCTTGGTGAGCACAAGATCGGTCAGGCCGTTGATCTCCACCGCGTAACGCATCTGCGCAAGGTCGAGCCAACCGCAACGGCGTGGCCGGCCGGTCGTGCTGCCGTACTCGCCACCGCGATCACGCAGGCGCTGGCCGAGATCGTTGTCGAGTTCGGTCGGAAACGGCCCGCCGCCCACCCGGGTGGTATAGGCTTTGACCACTCCCATGAGCCGGTCAATGGCGCGCGGCCCCACACCCACACCAGTGCACACCGCCCCGGCTACCGTGTTGGAGCTGGTGACATACGGGAAGGTGCCGTGGTCGATGTCGAGCATCGTCCCTTGCGCCCCTTCGAACAGCACTTTCTTGCCCGCGTGCAACGCGTCGTTGACCAGCCGATATGTACAGGCGACATGCGGCCGCAAGCGATCGGCGTAGGCAGCATAGATGGCGAAAACCTCTTCCAGATTCAGCGGTTCGGCACCGTGGTAGTTTTCGAGCAAGAAGTTGGCTTCGGGCAGTTCCCGTTCGAAATACGCGCGCAATACATCTGCGCGGAGGAAGTCGCCGAAGCGCAAACCGCTGCGGGAGGTCTTGGCGCTGTACGCCGGCCCGATGCCACGGCCGGTGGTGCCGATCTTGCCGCCGCCTTTCTTGGCCTCAGCCGCTTTGTCCAACGCGACGTGGTGCGGACAGATCACGTGCGCGCGATCACTGATCAGCAGTTGCTGCTTGTTGCGCAGCAGCCCCTTGGCTTCGAGGCGTTCGATTTCCGACAACAGCACGGCGGGGTCGAGTACCACACCGTTGCCGATCACGCATTGTACCGCCGGGTGCAATACGCCGGACGGAATATGGTGCAGAATTGTCTTTTCGCCTCCCACCACCACAGTGTGACCGGCATTGTTTCCTCCCTGATAGCGCACGATGACATCCGCCCGTTGGCCATAGATGTCGATGACCATTCCCTTGCCTTCGTCACCCCACTGGGTGCCGAGAATCACGACCGATGGCATCGAACCTCCGCAAGACTACGAATTGCCGTTGCCGGCATGAACCTGTTTGACCGAACGCACCTGGGGCAGGCCACGCAACGCACCCAGGACGTCGTCCGACGCCTTGGAGTCGATGCTCACCACCATCAGGGCATGATTCTGGCCCTTGGTGCGCGCCAACCGCAGTTGGCCGATGTTGATCCCGGAGCGGCCGAGAATGGTGCCCACCTCACCGACAACGCCGGGGACGTCATTGTTGGTGATCAGCAGCAGCCAGCCTTCCGGCTCCAAAGTAATGCGGTAGTCGTCGAGCTGCATGATGCGCAGTTCGCCCGGAGCCGGAATTGATCCCTGGATCATCTGTTCGCCTTTGGCGGTAACCACCTTCACACCGAGCACATTGGCATAGTCGGTGAGCTGTGGCCGTTTGGTCTCAATCACCTGAATGCCGTGCTGTTCGGCGATATAAGGCGCGTTGACCGCGTTGATTTTGCCCTCACTGTGCAGATGACCCAGGAAATGGACGAGCACGGCGCGGCGCAATGGCTCGCTGGGCAGCGCGGTAAACTCGCCGCCGACGAGCAACTTGAGTTCACGCGGCGCTTCTTCGATCAACTGCCCCATCACCCCACCCAATCGCTCGGCCAAATCGATCACCGGCGCAAGGCGCTTGAGTACTTCGGGCTCGACGTACGGGGCGTTCACCGCGTTGACAGCGACGCCGCTTTGCAGATAGCCCAACACCTGCTGGGCAATCGCTACGGCAACATTTTCCTGTGCTTCGTTGGTCGAGGCACCCAGGTGCGGGGTGACAATGATATTATCTACGCCGAACAACGGCGAATCGGTGACCGGTTCGACCGGATAAACGTCCACCGCCGCGCCGGCCACGTGACCCGCTTGTACCGCAGCGATCAGATCGGCTTCGTTGACGATCACGCCGCGCGCGGCATTGATGATACGCACGCCCTTTTTCATCTTGGCAATAGCTGCGGCATTGATCATGTTCACGGTCTTTTCATTCTTGACTGCATGCACGGTGATGAAATCGGACTGAGCGAGCAATTGGTCCAACTCGACCGGCGTGGCCCCGGCGGCAATTACCTTGTCGGGCACCACGAACGGGTCAAAGACCAACACGTGCATCTTCAGACCCAGTGCCCGGTCGGTT
This sequence comes from uncultured bacterium, assembly GCA_964511015.1. Classification (GTDB taxonomy): domain Bacteria; phylum Lernaellota; class Lernaellaia; order Lernaellales; family Lernaellaceae; genus FEN-1099. The sequence continues at coordinate 16,673 of CAZEDX010000041.1, forward strand.
ACGACGCGGCCGACATTGCCGAACCCGATCACGCCGAGGGTCTTGTCGGTCAATTCGACGCCGGTGTTCTTCGACTTTTCCCACTTGCCGTTCTTAAGAGCGCAGTGGGCCTGCGGAATGCGACGCGCCAACGCCATCATCAAAGCCAGGGCGTGCTCGGCGGTGGCCACCGTGTTGCCGCCCGGGGTGTTCATAACCACAATCCCGCGCTTGCTCGCGGCCGGCAGGTCGATGTTGTCGACACCGGCGCCCGCACGACCCACAACCTTCAATTTGGGCGCAGCCGCAATAAGGTCGGAAGTGACCTTGGTTTCCGATCGTACGATCAGCGCATCCGCCTCGGCGATCTCCTTCAGCAGATCGTCGCCTTTGATGCCGGCCTTGTATACGACTTCGACGTCCGTCGCCCCGGCAAACACCTTCATGCCGCTGTCTGAGAATTTGTCGGAAATCAGAATGCGCATGAATCCTCCCGTGAAACCAGTGTTTCACCCCATCTCTGGCAGAAATAGAAAAATTTGGCTGGATTAACAGCCGCCGCACCAGAGAATGTACCTGCCTTGGACGCAGTGTGTCAAGAAAAAGCCGCGGTCACCGGGCGAAATGGTGAAAAAGGATACGTCGTTCACGCCCGCGGGAAGGTGATTACGAACCGGGTGCCTTCGTGTGGCTGGCCGATGACGCGGTCTTCGATCTGAATTTCGCCCGACATAACATCTACCAACGCCTTGACGATGCTCATGCCCAAACCCAAGCCTTCGGATTTAGAAAAACGCGCGAACCGTTCGTAGAGTCTGGCCCGCGCCTCGGCTGGTACGCCATCACCGTTGTCGGCTACCGAAATTCTCCAGCCGCCTCCCCCGGCACAGCTTTCGACAGTGATTTCCACCCACTTCTCAGTCTTGGAATTGTGACGAACGGCGTTGGACACAAGATTGATAAAGATTTGGCGTAGCAACTGATTGCCGAGTACGAATTGGTTGTCGGCTGCCGAAACCCGCGCTTCAAATGGGATATTTCGCATCTGGTCACGAACAATATCGACCGCCTCCTGAATGGCGGGTCGCAACGGCACTGGCACGAACGACGAAGGCTCCAGTCGTTGAATGGACATCAATTCGCGGACCTGATCGATCAGGTCGGCGCAACGACGAGCGGTTTTGCGCAGTGTTTTTAAATAGCGTTGGCGGTCTTCTTCAGTTGCCGCGATGGTGGGGTCGCCCAATAGGTCCGCCGAACCCAAGATGGTGTGAATGAAATTATTGACGTCGTGAGTCAACACGTCGTTGTAGAACTGCGCGGTCTGTTTCTCGGCCAGGATCGCCTGCTCCATCGCCACGCGGCGGGTAATGTCGCGCACGAAAGACAAGCTGGCGGGCCGGCCGTCGAATTCCGACAAGGTCGCGTTGAATTCGACATTCAGCACCTGCCCGTCCCGAGTCAGCAGGCGACTGCGATAGACCTCCTTGGGCACTTCCCCGCTGATGCGGGCTTCGTAGCGACGCACGATGTCGGCGCGGTCGCTGGGCCACATGACCGCGGTGATGTCCATACCGATCATGTCGGACACCGCATAGCCCAACATGTCTGCCAGGCGCTTGTTGACGAATCGGAACACGCCGTCCTGGCTGATCATGATTCCGTCATTGGCTCGTTCTACCACCGTGCTGTATTTGGTCTGGCTATCACGGATTTCAGCGATTAATTGGGCGTTATCGATGGCCACACCTAGCTGCGCGCCAATCGCCTCGAGCAAAGACTGGTCATCGGCGGTCAACGATCGAACCGGAATGAACAACAACCCGCCGTCGGCGCGACCTTTGTGACGAACGGCAAGGCAGTGGACGTCTTCGAGATGGAACTCGCGTAAAACCCCCACAATTGCCGGATCAACACCTGGTGTGCTGAGCACACGGCTGGCATCTGTGCGATCGAGCAGTCGGCGCACCCACGGCGGGTCAAGCGAGACAGTGGAGTGGCGGTCGGTTAGCGCACGCGGCATGCCCCGGTGTGCAGTGAGCACAGCCTGCCGGTTGTCTTTGCTGGCGACATACAGCGCCACGGCCCGGAGATCGAGTGTCTGCATCAAAATCAACAGCAATTTCTCGAGCATCGGTCGCAGCTCGCCGCCTTCCGCAATGATCGCCGTAAGACGGCTTAAAGTGGCTAGGTTGCGATTGCGCACCGTCAGCATTCGGTTGGATTCGAGATCGCCGCTGATGTCACGCAACGTGCCAATCAGGGCGATTTGCGGGTCAGCCCCGGGAAGAGGACGGGCCACGGAGTAGCCAATGGCGACCGACCGAAGATCGCGGCGTCGTAGCACCAGCCGACCCGAATCCTGCCTCCGGCGCTGGAGGTTGGTGACCGTGGCGACCAGCCACTCGTTGGCCGCCGACGGATCGGCAAACAGACCAACGAAGTTCTGGCCGACCAACTCCGTGGCATGATAACCAAGCAGGCCGTGTACCACCTCGTTGGCAAAAACAATTCGATATTTTTCATCGAGAGCGAACACACCGTCTGGCAAAGAATCCAGGATAAATTTCGGTAAAACCGCCGTCGGTTCGACCGGTTTTTCACGGACCTGAATTGCTCGCTGAACATCCTTTTCGGACATCTTATAACCCCGCCGTCGGGTGGTCTGTTTTTACCTTCGGTGGGCAGCGTGACCGGACGTTCGCCGTTGCCTATATAAATTATCGACACTTCCCCACTGTCACACAATGCCTAACATCCGGTCACCATCAGCTTTTTCCTCATTGCGTATGGCCCGGGTGCCGATCTAATCGGTGAGTTGCTTGCGGTTACCGGCTAAGGAGTATGGAAGCCTCATGGACAACCAGTTTCTCAGCGTGAAGGATGCGGCCGCCTACTGCCTTGTTTCGCCCGAAACGATCCGACGTTGGATCCGGCGAAATGAACTGCCCGCATACAATACATGCGGCAAAGGGATTATCAAAATTCGGCGCGAAGACTTGGACGTTTTTGCCTCTAAACACAACATGTTAACCGACCCCAAAGCCGTCGGATTGGAATAGTATTCCTCAAGGCGACATCTAAAAGCAGTCCGACGATAGATAAATATAACTAACTATAATTGATGCTATTTTTCTTCAGCCTTGGCCGGTTCGGCTTCTTCGGTTTTCTCCCAGACCAGTTCGTCAATGCAAGCCGTATCGAGCAGGTCGCGATTAATATCGGCATTGACCAACACCGTGCCAAACATCAGGGCACGCTCGAAAATGCAGTCTTTCAGACAGGCACCGGTCAGGTCCGTAGCCATCATCACCGTGCGCTGAAAGGTCGAACCGCGGAGGTCCGCCCCGATCATTTCGGCGCAACTCAGATCGGCGTCATCCCATTGCACTTTGGTGACTACGCAGTTTTGGAAGATGGCATAGGATAGTCTTGCTTTTTGAAAGATCGAGGCAGTCAATTGTGTGGTATTGAACCAGACAAATTGCAGATCCGCGCCGCCCCAATTGACCTGTTCGCCATCGATATTGTTGAAATGCGCAGACCGTAGACTGGCACCATCGAACCGCGATTCTCCCAACTGCACTCTTTTGAACACGGAACCGGGGGCTCGAACCGAGCGAAAGTCCGCCGTATTCAACTGGCAGTCTTCGAAGCATACCCGTGACAGACTGGCTCGACTAAATCGCGCGCCACTCAGGTTACAGTTAACCAAATGGGCGTTGTCCATCGTGCTGCCGGACAGGTCTCGACCAGACAAATCCAGTCCGGTCAGCGGCATAAAGGAAAGGTCAAGTTGCGTCAACGGCTCGTTGGCCGCCAGCCGCTGAAGAAACTCATCCTTTGTCAGTTTCAGCAGTGTCATGACCGTATTCCATCAAAGGCAACACCACCACCTGGCCATCAAGTTCGGACAGCGTGGCGAACTGGATATTTTGGCGCACTGCCAACACAGCGTGCTTGATGTTGATTTCGGAATTGGGATAGATAGTGTTGTGCACGTGTAAGTAGCATTTCTTCTGTGCGTACGAATTCTCGTACAATTTTGCGAGTTCCCGCATTTCGGTGTGTGCAGTCTGGCGCAACTTCGGTAAAGTCTGCATGAATTTTTTAAACAATTCGGTTTTTTTGGCGTCGAGCCGGCCTTGAGCTCGTTGCCGTTCCCGCCATAAAAACAACACACTCTTGCGGATGTTTTCCAAGTTTTCCAAATACTTTTTGATATTGCCTTCGATGAGCGTCATGCGATCCATGTCTTCTTTGCTAACGCCGACAATGACCTTGGTAGGCATTTCCAACTCGTTGCCGATGTTGTTGCAACGAATACCTTCCAGCGCTGAAGCCGTGCCGCCCGTCACCGAACCGCGGGACAAATTCTCGTTGATCACACGGATTTCCCGCCCCGCTTTGAGTTCGCTGTTGCGAGCGTATTCGTCGATTGTGATATTGTGCTTGGCAACCACCGTCGCATCTTGGGCAAAACGTGCATACACGTTTCCATCTGTCGAGATTACCTTGGCCAGCCGTTTGCCGAAGATGCCGCCCACCACAGTAATGTCACCGTTAGCGGTCAGCAAAGCCGCGCCAACATTGCCTTCAATGCGCAAATTCGCTGTGCATTCGATGGAAAATCCGTCTTCGACAATCCCTTTGACCACCACCGTGCCGTTGAAATGGATATTGCCGGTCTCGGCGTTAACGTCGGCCAATTCCAGCACGTTTTCCACGCTGATCTGGTCGTTACGGAATAGAACGTGACCGGGGATCTCGCTGTACCATTTCAGGCCTTCTTCATCGACCCGCACGCCCTTGCCAGAACGAATGCGCAAATCCTTGCCTTTGGTCTGCCTCATTTTCTTGTTGGTAACGGTAATACCGGCCTGGCCCTCGGTTGGTGCGGTCTTTTCAAGCAGTAGAACCCCTGCGTCGGCGTTAATGATCGTGTTCATTTCTTTCCAATCGACACGACCAAGATTGTCCATGCTGCGGTCCTGTCGCTGTACCAACTTATCAAAATGGAAAATCAAATGCGCGTCTTCACCGTTGACCGGTGGTACGCCCTGAGCAACGGTCACCAATTGCATGTACAAGCGTTGTTCGACGATTTCGGCGATTTTGGCCTCGTCAATCCCGTAGGTAATTTTTTTGTCGGCCAAAGCCTTGTTGATCATTTCAACGGTGACATGCGAGCCTTCCCCTACCGGAGGCAAGACCTGCACCATCGCCCGCATATCATCGCCGCTACGTTGCACTGTCACCGCCGCCGCCCGGTTTACCCGCAGTTGGTCCTCAGCAGTATCCTGCGGTTTGGCGTCACTCGGTGCCGGTTTTTCCGTCGCAGCCGTGTTGCCTTCGGCCTGGTCTTTCTCGCTCAACTACACCTCACCCTTGGTGCCTGTCCCAACATATCGGCACAATATAGCCTATAGATACAGCATTTTCATTAGTTTTCAAGCGTGGATACGTTCTTTCCAATGGTTTAGTACGTCGCCAAGGGTTTGGTCGATGGGAATAGAAATACTCCATCCGGTGCCACTACGCAGGCGGGCGTTGGATCCGCATAAACGAGGCAAGTCGATCGGGCGCAAACGGGCTGGGTCAACAACCATTTTTACGTCAACGCCGGACAACTCGATCAGCCTTTCAGCGAGCTGTGAAATCTGGTGCTCCTTTTCCGAACACACGTTGAACACCACGCCTCCAGGAAGGCTGGTAATGGCCAGACGATATGCGCGAACTACGTCGCGAACATCGGTAAAATCACGATAGGCGGAAAGGTTGCCAACCTGCAGAACCGGCTCGGCCTGGCCAGCGGCAATAATGGCCAGTTGCCGGGCAAAACCCGAAATTGCATAGCTTGGGCTCTGCCACGGACCCAGATGGGGAAATGGTCGCGCCACCAGAATATCCAAACTTTGGTTGGTCGCGAACCAAGCTGCCGTCTGTTCCGCCAGCAACTTGGATTGGGCGTAGAGATTGACCGGTTGAAGCACATCGTCTTCGATCAGTTGGTGTCCGTCGACCGCAGTGCGTCCGTAGACTTCCGCCGAACTGACCACCAGCACGCGTGCCCGCGGGCAGTGGAGCCCCACGGCTCGCAACAACGCCGCCGTCCCGCCCACGTTGACGGCCATGGCCTTCGCCGGGTTGTCCCCCGCCGCCGGCACGAACGCGATGGCGGCCAGATGCATTACGGCATCGGCCATGTGCTCACCGACCAACTGGTGAACTGCCTGGTCATTGGTGATGTCCACCACCAGCTTGGTCAGGTTTTCATGATTTGGAAATGAATCGTCGAATTGATCGGCGGCGGCCACGACCCGGTCGCCACAGGACAACAAATGCGCCACCAAATGGCGGCCCACGAAGCCGCTGGCTCCGGTGACCAGAACGATCACGGGCGCCCCTGCTCCAACACGCGTTTGGCCTGGGCCAGGTCGGCGTCGACCATCATTTCGACCAATTCCCGGAACGATACCCGCGGCTCCCAACCGAGCTTTTCCTTGGCTTTGGCGTAGTCACCAATCAAGAAATCCACTTCGGCGGGACGATAGAGGTCTTTGTCCGAAGCCACGAATTCGTGCCAGTCGAGGCCCACGCGTTCGAAAGCCAGTTCCACCAGTTCACGCACCGAGTGCACCTCACCGGTGGCAATGACGTAGTCCCCCGGCTGTTCTTGCTGCAACATCAGCCACATGGCACGGACATAGTCGCCGGCGTAGCCCCAATCGCGTTTGGCATCGAGATTGCCCAAGACCAGCTTGTCTTGCAGGCCGAGCTTGATCAGCGCGGCGGCATTGGTGACCTTCCGACTGACGAATTCTTTTCCGCGGCGGGGTGACTCGTGATTAAACAAGATCCCCGAGCAAGCGAAGATGCCATAGCTTTCCCGATAGTTCACCGTAATGAAATGGCCATATGCCTTCGCAACGCCATACGGACTTCGCGGGTAGAAGGGCGTCGTTTCCTTCTGGGGAATCTCCCGCACCTTGCCGAACATTTCCGACGAACTGGCCTGGTAAAAACGGATCTTGGGGTTGACCAGCCGAATGGCGTCGAGCACCCGCGTCACGCCGACACCGGTGAACTCGGCGGTCAGCACCGGCTGACTCCAACTGGTCGGCACGAAGCTTTGCGCCGCCAGGTTGTAGATCTCATCAGGCTGCTCTTCCTCGATGAGGCGAATCAGACTGAGCTGATCGAGCAGATCCCCTTGGCGAATCACCATGCGGTCGCGCAGGTGTTCGATGCGATCGAATGTCTCGGTGCTCGAGCGCCGCACCATGCCGACGACATGGTAGCCCTTCTCGAGCAGCAAATCGGCCAAATACGATCCGTCTTGCCCCGTCACTCCGGTAATCAACGCACGTCTCATGCACAAAACTCCATCACAGGAAAAAAGCTACGATGGCCACCAGCATACAGTAAAACCCAAACCAGTGCAGGTGCCCCTGGCGCACAAAGCGCAATAGCAATCGCAGGGCTCCGTAGCCCACCACTGTCGACGAGACAAAGCCCGCCGCGGCGGCCGGCCCGAAACCCGGCGGCAACGCTGGCGCATCCAATGACTCAAGCAAGGCGGCACCAAGAATCGCCGGAATCGAAATCAAGAAACTGAACCGGGCCGCCGTTTCGCGATCCAACCCGGCGATCATACCGCCAACAATGGTCGAACCGGACCGGCTGAGCCCAGGCGTAATTGCGGCCGCCTGAAACAAGCCAACGATCAACGCCTGTCCGGCGTTCATGGTAGTCAAATTGCCGGTGCGATTGGCAAACCGGCGCGAAATAAGGAGCAAGCCCGCGGTGATCAACAACGCGACCCCGACCACTTTTACACTGGTAAAGGCCTGTTCGATCGTATCCTTCATCGTGACGCCGACGACTACCGCCGGCAGTGTGGCCACCACCATCCAGACCAACAGGCGCAAATGCGGACGCCGGGCCCAACCGGCGCGCAGACCGTCAATCCGCAGCACGGCCCACACGTCGCGCACGATCGCCAGAATATCGGCGCCAAAAACCGCCAACACCGCCGTCAGCGACCCCAAATGCAGAACGGTGTCGAACAACAACGGCGCGTCATCTGCCGCAAAACCGAACAAGTGCTGGGCGATGACCAAATGGCCGGATGAACTGACCGGCAAGAACTCGGTCAGCCCCTGCAACGAACCTAGCGCCAAAGCTTGAAGAAGATCGATGACTCACCTCTCATTGGCGACGTCGCCGACGCCGGAACGTTCCTCGTTCACCAGGGCCTCCACCCGGCGTACGAGTTCCTGGATATCAAATGGCTTGGCCAGAAAATCGACCGCACCGCATTGGTAACCGCGATCGACGTTTTCCGGTGTGTGATGGCCGCTGACGAACATGACCGGCGGATGTTGGTGGCCCGTGCCGCAAATGAACCGGCACAGGTCAAACCCGTTGATCCAACTCATTGCGATATCGAGAATGACCAGGTCTGGCCGCGAGACCTTGAGCTTGCTGACCAGTTTCAATCCGCTCTCGGCGGTAAACACTTGGAAGCCGTGGCGAGTCAACACATCCCGCATCAGGTCGCGCATGACGGAATCATCGTCTACCACCAAGATGCGTCGTTTGCGTTGAGTCTGCGTCAAACTGCCTCGACTTCGCTGTCTCTCCCCTCGCCTATTCCACGGCGAAGGTTGCGGTGACCACGGCGGTGATGTCCTTCTCGAGCGCGGTGGTATCGTTTTCCCCGTAGCCGCTCACGTCCGTCGAGTTTCGGGGGGTGATCTGAAACACGCCCGCGCGCATGGAACGCAGGGCGCCCACATCCGCGCCGGCCGCCTCGACCATGATCCGGGCGCGCTGCAAAGCATCCTTGGTCGCCTCACCCAGCATCTGTACGCGCATTTCGCTGAGTTTGGTGAAGTAGAACGAAGGGGGTTCGGAATTCAGCGGCACACCTTGCTCGATCAGATCGGTGATCTTCCGCGATAAGGCCGAAATGGCATCGACGTTGGGCGACTGGATGGAAATCGACTGCACCAGTTCGTAGCCAACCAGGATTCGGTTGACTTCTCCCTCGCCCATTCGTTCCGTCTGGTACAAAGGAGTGGTTTGCAGCGATTCCAGGGTAATCTCGTTGTCGGCCACCTTTTGCGCCTTGAGATAGGCCAGCACCTGGTCGGTGTAGCGCTTGACCTCGCGGTACGCGTCCGGCCTGGTAGCGCCGCGTCCCGAGACGCTGCAGGTCCACAAAATCAGATCCGACCGAATCGGTTTGCGCGCCGATCCGGTAACGGTGATCTCGTCATTGGCACGTTTGACCGCCAAGAACGAATGGGACACCAGCCCGCCCATGACCACCAACGCCAGCGCCAACGCCAGCATACCCCAGAACACCGGCCAGTTTTTCTCGGCCATGATCGCCCTCCTGGATGCGAAAGAGAATGTACCCGTTTCCCGCTTCTTGGCAACCGTGCCTTTTCACTGGTCGCCCACTAGGGTATATTGCGCCATTCGCCGTCGAACCACGCGCGAAGTGCGCAGCCAGTACTGACCACCAGCCGTCGCCGTTGTTCCCCTTGCCCCGGGCATTAGGAGCGGGACGCCGGGATGAGTGGATTCTCACGGCGAACGGACCGAGCCAATTCGCTCACAAGCTGGATTTGAGGATGACTCGACACGCTCAGGCGGCACTTCTGGCGATCTTGGCGATGACTCTGCTGTGCGCGGCACCGGCAGCCGCGAACCCTCTGGATTCCTATGGTTTCGGACCACGCGCAATCGGCATGGGCGGCGCCTTCACCGGTCTGGCCGATGATGCCAGTGCCATCTACTACAACGCGGCCGGATTGGCCTGGGTCAACCAAGGCCAAGTGGTTGTCAGTATGATGGTCGCCCAACCCGACCTGGGCCTTGATCTACAACCGATGCCCGGAGCGTCAGACCGTCAAATACACCAGTTGAGAGCCCTGGCCGAACGCCGCGCCGATGTGGATACCGTCAACGGCTACACGCTTGGCTTGGTCTTGCCCTTCAACGACTTCCTGCGCTTTGGTGTCGGCGTGTACATGCCGGAAGGGCTGGTCATTCGGCTGCATCCCAATGACAGTCACATTCCCACCTTCCCAATGCACGAGAACAAATCACAACGTCTCGTGTCGCTGGTCGGTCTGAGTCTAGGGCCGTTCTATGGCGTGGCCGTTGGTGGCGGGCTGGAGATCCTTGCCGATTGCAAAGGCCGGTTCGTTTTCCCCGTCGAAGCCGACAACAGCAACCTGTCGCTGATTCCCGACGAACAAGCAGCCAAACCACTCGATGTTGACGCGACGCTCAATCTCGATTTCCCGCTGACGGTCACGCCCTTTGCGGGCGTCATGGTGCGACCGGTTGAGTGGCTCCGGCTCGGCGCAGCATACCGCGGTTCCTTCCAGTGGGATGTGACGATCGGCGCCGACATCAGCCTGAACATCCGCGACTATCGCCTCGACCTGGCCGATTTACCTCGGATCATGCCGGGAGTGCTGCCGCTCAAGACCACGCTCGAGGTCTACGCACCACGCTTGGGCTCGCGGCCATTGCGCGTGCCGGTCGAGTTGGCCAGCCTAGAAGGATCCGTAGTGCTTAGCGCCTTCGTGCCGGTCGGTGTGTTGATCGACGTCACCGATCACTGGAAGCCGCAAGAAGCGGCCTTCGGTGCTTCGGCCCAACTCGGCGACGCCTGGACCTTCACCGGGGATGTGACCTGGTACGATTGGTCCGAATACCCCTCACCCGACATGCACATCAAAATCAACGATCTGAACATCAAGCTATCCACCCTGCCGGCCAGCATCCGGGCTCGCATTCAATCATTAACCTTGCCCGTGCTAGGCACAATCGGTCCGCTTCCTGCCGCCTCGTTGGCGCTGCCCGGTCTGCAGACCAGTCTTTCGCTCAAGTTCCCGCTCAAATCCACGGTACAGCCAGAAACACACGACATCTTTGTGCCGCGCGTCGGCGCCGAGTACCGGATCATGCCATGGCGCAATCTGCCGTTGGTGGGTGACCTGGAACTGTCTGCCCGCGGCGGGTATAGTTATGAACCAAGCCCTTTCGAACCCGATACCGGCTACAGCAATCTGGTGGACATGGACGCACACGTGGCCACGGCTGGTTTAGGAGTTCGTTTTCATCGGATGGTCGGGCTGGATTTCTACGGGCAGTATAAGTACCTGATGCCGGTAGAATTCGACAAGGAGTTCGTCGACGCGGATATGCCGTTCGACCGGGTTTCGGCCTCGGGCCGGGTCCTCGCCGGCGGTATGAGCTTGGGTGTCACCTGGTAAGGTAAGGAGGCGGCTGATGAGCGAGCAGAAGCCCACCCCCACGCAAACCAAGAGTCCGGCCACCAAATGGCTAATGAAGAAGCTTTCGAGCAAGCGCGGAATGGCGTTGTTGGAATTTATGCTCAAGGCGAAAAGTAAGTCCGATACGCGCTTGAGCGAGATCTTTCACCTGGCTGGCTTGCCGAGTCTGCAGGACAAGTCCGAAGTGGAACGGGCGATTCGGCGCCAGACGCGCCGGCTGCGCGACCTGACCTTTGGGCTGGATGAACTGGATGACGCGATCAAGCGGCTGGAAAATACGCTGAGCCAAGCCGCCACCACACCTCCCCCTCCGCACGCGACGGTAGTGCCGCTGCGGATTGTGGAACCGGGCAAACCACTTATTTCGCGCGCAAAAACGGCAAAAAAGGCCAAAGCCAAGCCCAAGCGGCCGGCGGCCAAGAAGGTCACTAAGGCGCCTGCTCCGGCCAAGCCGCGACCGCTCGGCGCCGCGCGCAAGGCCGCACCGCCTACCTCGTCCCGCAGCCTGCTGGATTTGAATTTCAAAAAGAGGTAGGCACCATCGACGCTGGAAACGGGCGGACCGTGTTTCACGCTTGACATTCAAACACCGGCCTTCCTATTCTCAACCAGCGGTAGACCTGTATCCATTCAGTCGACAGGAGCGTCCCGCCTTGCTCACTTTGATTCTTAAGCTCGGCAACGGCCAGTACGTGCGCTACCCAATCACCCAGATGGTCCAGCGCATTGGCCGCGACCCCGGTTGCGAGATCTTCCTCGAAGGCGATCTGGTCAGCCGATACCACGCCGAGATCGCTCACTGGGAAGGAAAAGTGTTGCTGCGCGACATGAGCAGCACCAACGGTACGATCGTCAACGGTCAGCCGCTTACTGCTCCCCATCAAGTACACTCCGGTGATCAGATTGTCATCGGCCACCACACTTTGATCGCTGTTGAAGAAGACGACCGGCGGCTCGATCAAACCATGGCCAATCGAGATGATGCCGCTCGTCAGTTGCGTGTGCCCGGCGCCGAGTTCGGCCCTGATGAGCAACCACCGGCCATAGACCGTACGCAACCGGTGGCCGAGGCCGAGCAGGAGCCGGTGCCCGACCGGCAGGATCTGCCGCGATTGGTATACATCGCCGGTCCGCTCGCGGGGCAAAAGTATCCTCTGATTCAACCCGAAGTACGGATCGGCCGCGCCAAAACCAATGAAATCGTGATCGAGCATCCGCTGGTGTCGGCCCAACATGCGCGCATCGTTCATCGCCAAGGCGGTCATTTTATTTACGACGCACGCAGCCTGAACGGCGTTACCGTGAACGGCCAGAAAGTCCGTGGTGTGCGGCTCAAAAGCGGAGATGTCATAGTCATCGGCACCACCGAGTTGCGCTACGAAGAACCGGGCAGTGCCTCCGGCGCCGTCGCGCGATCCTTCGCGTTAGGACGGCCCCGACGCCGGCGGTGGCAATATGCTGCGGTTGCCGCAGGACTGCTCGTGCTGGCGGTCGCCATATGGCTGGCGTCACGATGAGGAGAACGATGCTTCGGCGCGGATTATTGGTGATCCTGTTGCTGTTGTTGGTGGCGTCGGCCGCCGCGGAAGAACGGCGTATCCTGCTCGATACAATCGCCGCCACCGTTCACAACGATATCATCACGATGGAGGAAATCCGCGTACAGACCGAAATCCTAGGTCGCACCGGTTTGTGGTTTACTCAGTTGGATTCTCCCAACCCCGTCACCGCCAAAATGGTGTTCGATGAAATTCTGGCCCGCCGTTTGCTCTTCCATGCGGCCACGAAAATGGGATTCAGTGAGGTCGCGGAAGCCGACATCGAAGGCGAAACCGAGGCCTTCCGCTCCACCTTTGCCAACCTTGATGAGTACCGCGATTGGTTGCGCGAATATGAATATCGCGACGACGATTTCCCGGCCGACGGCATTCCGGGGTACAAAGCCTTTCGACCAATACGCCAAGAGTTCTACCGGCGACTCGCGATCGAACAGTATCTTTCTCGCAAAATCGGCATCCAGATCAAGATCGCGCTCACCGACTATTTCGAAGATAATAAGGAGAAGCTGCAAGCCGCTCATCCCGATGTGCCGCCGGAAAGGTTGCCCGAGTTGGCCCGCCGACAGCTCTATCTTGAAAAACTGCAAACCCATTTGCAGGAACTGCGCGCCCAAACCACGGTCCTGATACTGCGCGACGAATTCCGCTAGCTGTTAGCCGTTAGCTAGTCGAAAGATAGTTGTCTTTTTGGCGATCTGGACCGATACCTCAATTGGAGTTAGTGTATCTGTACACAGCTGATCTGGATTGCCAACATGGATTTGCGCTCACAAGCGGATCAGATTGTCCTTTCTACACTGGCGGCAATTGCGCCGGAAGAGCTGATTCCGCGTCGTATTTCCCGCTATGGGGATCATCTGCTCATCGACGAGCATGAGATTCCGATCCGCGATCGGCCGGTCGTGTGCCTGGGCGCCGGCAAGGCTGCATCGCGCATGGCCCAAGCGCTGGCCCACGTACTGGGCCGCCCATTTGACGATGGTGTACTGGCCACGCCGGACGGACATGTCGGCGGCGCACCGGGATGTTCTTCTCACGCCGCCGGTCACCCCCTGCCCGACGAACGCAGTCTACTGGCTGCAACCGCGGCGTTGGAACGGGCGAGGCATTGGGCCAGCCGTGACGCCCTGGTGTTGGGCGTGCTCAGCGGTGGCGCCTCGGCCTTGTGGTGTTTGCCGCGTGCCGGTTTGACCCTCGACCAGAAGCGCGAAGCCGGCCAATGGTTACTCGCCAGCGGTCTGCCGATTGGCAAGGTCAACACCATTCGACGCCGCCTCTCGGCGATCAAAGGCGGACGGTTAGCGGAAGCGTTAGGAGGTGTAGAAACGCACGTGTTCGTGCTTTCCGATGTCCCTGGCAACACCCATCTCCACGTCGTCGGCAGCGGGCCGTTCCACGCCGACCCCACCGACAACGAGCAAGCACTGGCGGCTTTGCATGAGGCAAGCCTCGCCCCGCCAGCCTGGTTGGAACAGGCCTTGCGGGAGGCGCCGCCGCGTCCGGACTACTCGTGCTTCACGCGGGTACGCCACCATCAAATCGGCTCCAACCGCGACGCCATGGTTGCCGCAGCCAAGCGGGCGGCACACCTCGGCTATCGACCCGAGTTCCTGGATCGTCCGCTAACCGGCGAAGCTGCGCAGGTCGGGCGTGAGCTAGCCAGCCTGGCCCGCAGTGTCCGCCGGACAACGCCAGCCTGTCTGGTTTTTGGGGGCGAAACAACGGTGACCCTGTCGGGCGAAGCCGGACAAGGTGGACGGAATCAGGAACTGGCGTTGGCGTTCAGCCTCGCCATTGAGGGATCTGCCAATTTGGCACTGTTGGCGTTCTCCACCGACGGCATTGATGGCCATTCTAACGCCGCCGGTGCCTTTGTCGACGGCCACACGGTCGAACGAATGCGCAAGCATGGTCTTCGCCCCGAGGAATACCTCACCCGGCACGATTCCTTCACCGCCCTAGCTGCGGCTGACGCGCTGGTGATCACTGGTCCAACCAGCACCAATGTCGCTGACGTCACAATGGTCTTCGTTTCGTAGACAGGTTACTCGTCCAACTCTACGCGCAATCGACGAACCACGCGAGCGCGGCGAATTTGCCGTTCGGTCGCGTTTTCAATCGTCACTTCCAAGCCGTCCAACGTAAACATTTCACCAGCGGCCGGCACTCGGCCGATGCGGTCGAAAATCCATCCGCCGACGGTGTTGAAAGACCCTTCCGGCACTTCCACCTGCAACATTTCGCTCAGCTTCTCCATTTCGAAACGGCCGGCCACAACCACCGCGTTTTCCTCGCGCGCGAAGACCAACGGCTCATCGCGATCGTATTCATCCTGGATTTCGCCCACGATCTCTTCCAGGATGTCGGCCACGCTGACCAGGCCGCTAGTACCGCCGAATTCGTCGATAACCACGGCAAAATGTTCGCGGCGTTCTTGTAACGAAGCCAGCAAATCGTCGAGTTTCTTGCTTTCCGGAACGGTATAGACCTTGCGCAGAATCTCCTCGATTTTAAACTCGCTTCCACAGTTGCAGACGCGCAGGACATCCTTCACGTTGACGTAGCCCACCACGTTGTCCAAGTCGCCGTCGACAACCAACACGCGGCTATGTCCGGAATCGATGATGGCCTGTACGATTTCGTTGAGCGTAGCCTGGCGGTCGACATAGGCGATTTCGGTGCGTGGCACCATGATTTCCCGAACCACGGTCTGATCGAGGAAGAGAATTCCCTGCATCATCTCATTTTCGTCTTCGTCGATCAGCCCTTCGTCCTGGAGTTCGGACAAGGCCTCTTCGGTGGCTTCCGTTTGGTCATCGGGAGTCGATCGGAACAAAGCCACGAAACGGCGAAAGCGTGAAGATCGTCGGGGTGTCTCCTTGTCACTCATGATCGTTTTCCCAAGGCCTCATATTCTTCCAACAGATCCTGCAGATCCTGCTGTTTCTGATCCATACGTGCCGCCTCGTCCGGCCCCGAGCGTTCGTGGTCATAGCCCGACAAGTGCAAAATTCCATGCAAGACATAGAAGCCCACCATGAATCGCAACGTCGTTTGGTTGTCTGCGGCTTCGCGCGCCGCGTGATCGATATTGACCACCACCGAGCCTAACCGGTCAGGTTCGTTTGCTTCAAATGATATCACGTTCGTGCTGCGGTTGCGCCCGAGGAATCGGCGGTTGATATCGCGCATTTCTTCGTCGCCGACAAGCGTCAACTCCAACTGCCGATTGTCGTGGCCCAACCGCTCAAGAATTCGCCCGACCAGCCGCCGCAGCGGCTCACTCGGCAGTTTCCGACCGCTCTGGTGCTGTGACAGCAGGCAGGCTGACAACTTTCCCTCGTTTGGCGGCGTCACCGCCGGCTTCCGGATACTCGATACGGCCGTGGAACCGGCCGTTGAGCACCGCACTAAACTGCCCGGCCACCTTGTTCAGATCGCGCAACGTCATTTCGCATTCGTCGAGTTGGCCGTCGGCGAAGATCTTGTCGATTAGTTCGGTCACCAGAGCCTCGATCCGTGCCGGTGTAGGGGATTTCAGGGTCCGGGTAGCCGCTTCCGCAACGTCTGCCATCATGACCAGGGCAGCTTCCTTGCTTTGCGGTTTGGGTCCCTTGTAACGGTATTCGGTGTCGTCCACCCGCTTGTTGCCGGCATCCTCCAACGCCTTCGCCCGGTCGTAAAAATAGCGGATGCGAGACGTGCCATGATGCTGAGCAATGACCGCGGCGATGCGTTCGCCGAGGCGGAACTTCATTGCGCTGTCCACCCCATCACGCACATGAGATATAAGAATCAGACTGGACATATGCGGTTCGAGATGGTCGTGAGGATTGGCCATCCCGATCTGGTTCTCGATGTAGTATTCCGGCTTGTTAATCTTACCGACATCGTGATACAGCCCGGCCACCTTAGTCAGCAACGGATTGGCCCCGATCGCCTCCGCGGCCTTCTCCGCCAGCGCCGACACCGTCAAGCTATGGTGATATGTTCCCGGCGCCTCAACCAACATTCGCTCCAACAGCGGGTGGTTCAGGTGCGCCAGTTCCATCAGCCGCAGGTTGCTAGTGTAACCAAACAGTGCCTCGAAGGCCGGCAGAACCGCCAGCACGAACGGACCGGCAAGCACGCCCCCGAGAAATGCGGCAACGGCGTTGACCGGCGTGGCCAGAGAAAGCAGCGTAGTCGGGTCGGCAATCACCTGCACGGCAAGGGCGATTGCGCTATTTATCGCGCCGACGATCAGACCGGCGCGCGTGACCGAACCGCGGTGTTCCGCGCGGCCGATTTGGTGGGCGCCAACCAGCGAACCGACCAGGACATACATTGCGTAGCCCATCGAATTGTCAGCCACCAATCCAGCCATCGGTCCCGTCAAACAGATCAACACCAAAGCTGCTTCGCTATGCAACAAAAACCGTACCAGCATGGCGAACCCGGCCAATGGGAAGATGTACTGCACAGCTTCCGGCGTGAGCCAGGTGAACGATTGCGCCAGCGGCTTGGCGATGGTCTTGGCCACCCAGGCCATGCCAGCAATCGATGCGACCGCCGTGGCCAAAAAGGCATAGTCCCTCGCGTTCGGTTTAAACTTCTTGACGTAGGTCTGCGCAAATTTGGCCAACGCGACCATCCCGATGGCCAGCAGTACGGTTACCGCCAGGAACGAAAGCACGGCGCTGGCGGCGCTGGTGCCAGCTCGCATTGCCCTTAGGATGACCAAGTCGTCTTCAGCAATCTGATCACCCTCGGCGACGATCAACTGATTGCGGCGGAAATGAATAATGCTCGGTTTAACGTTGGCTCGCGCCTGCGCGCGTCGGTTTTCGGTTTCGGCCCGGTTGAAATCGAGCGTCGGCCGAACCAGCTTGCGTGCGATGGCGACAACGGCCGCGCGCCGCTGCGGATTTTCAATGCGTTCGCGCGATCGTTGCTCGAGCTGGGCCAGCACCATTGTCAGATCGAGCACGTTGGTGAAATTGGTGTATGTCCGTTCCTTGTCGGTGCCCAGTTCGCGTACAGTCACGGCCTGCGTGCCCGGCAGCGTCGCCAACTGATCCATCAGCACCTGCCGGTTGTTGACGACCAATCGCGTCAAAGCATAGCGAACCAGATCGGTCAAGTCGTCTTCGATCGCCTGCGCGAACTGCTCGCGCCGCAGATAATCCATGCTGCGCTCGTCGAGTTCGACGCCCAGCGTTTGGACAAAACGCTTCTGTTGTTCTTCGGCCGCCTGGCGCGGCAGGATGCTCGCGCGACCGACATCTTCATCGTCGTCCTGACCGCTCGCCGCCGGATTCCCCTGACCATAAAACGAGCGCATCATCTGAAACGCTTCCTTGATGTGCTGGATCTCGCGCGAGTCGATCTGCGTGTCGTGATCGTAGACCGGCAAGACCGCAGCCGCAGCCTCTTCCCGCCGAGCCTCGGTGCTGGCTTTGTCTTCGACGTCAAAATCGCGGTCGGCCTTGATGGCGCGGTTGGCGTACTGCCCGACCTCGATCCCTTTCAGCGAAAAGGCAAATGGTGGAGCGGTAAGCAACGAAACAAACAACGCCACCATTACCGCCAACAACCACGGGCGGCGGGTGATCTCGTCGCGCAGGCGCCCGCTTTTTGCGCGCCAGCCGCGGAGGCCTCGTTCTATGGTCCCGTTTTTCGGAGCCGTTTTGGGAACGCTCTCGCTCAACGCTCTCCTCCGCGCGAAGTCGCTTTCTGTTTCTCATAACGGTCATAGGCTTGGACAATCTGTTGCACAATGCGATGCCGCACGACATCGCGTTCGTCAAAGCGCACGAACGAGATGCCGTTGATGTCCGCTAGGATCCGTTGAATCACCACCAAACCCGAAACCTGCCCGCTGGGCAGATCGATTTGCGTGTCGTCGCCGGTCACCACTGCTTTGGAGCGGAAGCCCAGGCGCGTCAGGAACATCTTCATTTGCTCCGGCGTGGAGTTCTGTGCTTCGTCGAGGATGACAAAGCTGTCGTTCAACGTGCGCCCGCGCATGAAGGCCAACGGCGCAACCTCGATCGTCTGGCGTTCGATCAGCCGCTGAACCTTTTCATAGGGCATCATCTCATTCAACGCGTCGTATAGCGGACGTAAGTATGGATTGACCTTCTCAGCAATGTCACCCGGCAAAAAGCCCAGTTTCTCGCCGGCTTCCACTGCGGGGCGCGTCAGGATGATGCGATCGACCTCACCTTTGGCCAGGTGTCTAACCGCCATCGCCATCGCTAGATAGGTCTTGCCGGTACCTGCCGGCCCGATACCAAACACAATGTGGTTGGCACGAATCGCGTCGATATAGAGCTTCTGATTGATCGACTTAGGCGTGATGACGCGTTTTTTGCTGGAAATATAGACGGTGTCAAGGAAGATGTCGCGCAAATGCATCTTCTCGCCCGAACGAAGAATGGTTAGAGCGTGTTCGACATCGGTCGGATAGATGGGAAAGCCATCGGCCGCTAGGCCGTAGAGTTCTTCGAAAAGGCGCTTGATCAGTTCGAAATGTTCGGCTGATCCGCTGACGAATACCTTGTCACCGCGCACAAATAGCTTGACATCCAGTGCCGACTCCACAATTCGTAGATTATCGTCACCGTGCCCAAACAAGTTTTGGACGAATTCGCCCCCGTCCGGAAAGACCACGCACGGCCAGGCGCGTTCGTCAGGTAATTCGGTGCTGCTCAAACCTCCTCGCCTTTCCCCCTTCTAAGCCCAACCCCTTTGAGGAAGAAGTATAAGGCATGAAAGCGAGGCTGTGAAGCATGGAAGAAACGGGGCTCCAAACAACGGTATAACTATCTGAATATTCAGGATATTTTCCGTCCGGAAAGCCTCCCGGACGGCTGGTCTTTCCTGCGCATGAAAGGCTTCAACGAAGAGTCGGAAAGCTCCGGCGGCATTCGAGCCAGCAACGTCGACCGGGAGACGACGAGCGCCGTTTGCGCAATCAACCCCAAACAGTCCAAAGCGTGGTTCGTAGTTACCCCATTCATAGTTGTCGACCAGACTCCAATAGTAGAACGATTGTAGTCTCCGGACCGCGCGGATCGAACGCACCTGTTGAGTATGGCTTCTTTCAGTTCCTGGTTGTGATTGAGACAGTTGACATGCGGATAGACTCGGTTGCCGACCATTCGGAGGCACACACCGTGTTCCAGCAGATGAATGGGTGTCTCTCTCACCAGCCATTCGTAGGCCTACAGGAAATTGTGAAAAACGTGTGGATGGGCGTTCCATTGGACTCATCGCCTTCCAAATGGTCCGGTCCGCTGCCCGGTCAAGTTGGCGTTTAAACCATTTCGGATCATGCAAGCACGGGCAGTCCGCCAGACGTGCCCGCAAACGTTCGCACTGCTCACTAAACATGGAGAGAACACCTTTGCGTGATACGCCGGCCACACGCGCCAGGAAGAGATCTGGCGCGATCTTGTCGAAGCTGCATGGCGCAGCAACCCAGGTGTTGACGGTGACCATCAGTCGCGACCAATTGCGTTCACGGTAGATACGGTCGACCGTACAATAAGTCAGAATGTGCCCCTGCAAGATGTTTTTGTAAGCCAAGCTCGCTTCACGCCAACCTTCCCTCCCCACAGGAAACACTCCCAGCAGATAGCCGGCCATTGGCTCATTGATCGGCCCGTTCTTGGTGATGTCGTAGGAAATCGGCGGCCGGTGGTGTTCCTCCACCAGCAATCGGTTGGTCTCGGTAATAGATATGCTCCGAACCATTCTTCTTCCATGCGCCCCCAATCCAGCCAGAAGTCCGCGCCAGCCCACAAGGGGTAGGTGAAATGCAACAAGGCCACGGCGGGAAACATGCCGTATGCAAACGACACAGCCAAGATGTGGGCGTATATCCGGGCGGCATCTGGCGAGAAAGGCGGGGTGTGTTCAGCGCTGGTTCGACTTCGGGTTGCATTCGGGCCCATTCAATGCCCAGGCGAAATGCGTTGGCGCCCAGCCCGCACAAAATCGTCTTCGTACATAAAAAGAGCGAACTGTCGCCGGTTGTTTCTATCTTGCCGCGGGCTTCGAACCAGTACCAGTTGTTCTTGGATCCGGTGGGCGTGTTGTATCCGCCTTCCGTTTGATACCCAGAGGTTGACACCCAGAAATCAAAGCGTGGCGGAGACTCGAAAACGTCTAACTCGCGATCTAGATCAGCGCTCGGCAGATGCCAACGGGACAGGGTAGACTTCCGGTAGCAAATCGCACTTCACGTTGTATGATTCCGAACTCATAACAAAGCCGGATGCTAGGCCAATGACAGACCCGCCAGCCACAATACATAGCCGGCCACGAAAGTCAGCGCCCAAATGACGGCCGGGCGTTTGAGTAGCCGGCCATCGGCGGTGAGGGCCCGCCACAGAAAACTTAAAGCGGAGCCGACCCACAAGACGAAACCCAATAGGGCCGTGATCGACCAGCCCCGGCGGGGATCCTGATTGCGACGCATCAATTCGAGTTCACGGGCGCCGGTTGCGCCGTTGTTGGTTTGCCGGGCAACCAGCGCTGCGATGTGATCCTCTGAGGCATGGATAGTCATGGCATACGGCTGGAAAAGTCCCCGCGCAGCATAGAGCCCGCTGCGCAGAATCCGCCACGCGTGGATTGCGCCGGCAATGTCGCCCGTTTGTTCGCGTTGCAGCGCAATGTCGGTCAACTGCTCGATGGAACGGGCAACATCCGGACTCCCGGGCCAATACATGTGCAAGGCACGATCGTAGAAGCCGATGGCCTCATCAACCCGTCCCGCGGCCAACGACCGGTCGGCCTGCGCACGCGCCTGGTAACCGAACACCCATACACGTACCCAGGCCATGGCCAACACGACCAGCCCAAGCAGCAAGACCCAAAGCGCTTTGCGTGCCATGTGTACCGGTGGAATCATGGTTGAACGGCGAAGTTGTAAACAAAGCCGTCGGAGATGATCACAATTTTGTTGTTCAACTCGTAGAAACCGATATCTACTCGTCCGCCGAGTTTATGCTGGTAGAGGACCTCGCCGTTACTGCTGAGGAAACGGGCAACATAGAACATGTTGGCCTGGCCCGGACAGCGCAACAGAACCGCCAAAATACCGTGCTTGCGGGAGAAGTAACTCGGCCCGATCTGCATGTGCTGGCAATGACCGGCGGACGTTTCATCGACCTTGTGCTGCCACTTGAAGCTGAACGAATTCAGGTCGAAAGCGGCCACCGTCTCACCGGCCGGATCCGCCACTGAAACGAATACCAACCCACGGTTGGAATCGGCACCGATGAACTGCGCCGCACCGCGAGTCTTTTCCGTCTTCAACTCACCGTTCGCCGCTTTGAAAAACAACAGGCCATCCGGCGCCGGCATGAACAGATAGGACTCCTTGGCCACAAAATGGAGTCGGCTGCCGTAAGCCCCAGCCCGTTCCCAGACGCTCTCGCCGTTGGCATTGTAGACGCGCAACAGACTGCCTTCCGGGCGTTTCTGCAAGACAGCCACGCTACCCATCTCGCCGGCAATTGCAGTGGACACCCCCACCAGATTCAGGCGCCGCAGCACATTGAGCCGCGTATCGAAGAAGGTGATTTCCAGCGCTGCGTCTGCGCCACTCTGAAAGGAAATCAAGCGGCCGTTGGTCGCCAGATATTGCCGGCCACCTACGAACTTTTTACTGACCACCGTATAGCCGGCGGCGTCGCGCACGGTATATGTGGAGGAGTCGTCGTGCGCCAGCCCACAGCACGCGACCAATTGCGCTTCACTGCCGTCGGCTAACTTGACAGTCGTCGTGGTTTCCAGCGGATAGCTTTCCCCCGCCGATTGGCGTTTCTCGATCATCAACACCGATAGCGCCAACGTGGTGGAACACGTCAGGCAAACAACCAACAGCAGCAAGAACAGCGTCTTCCGCAAAAGCTCCCCCTCGGCCTTCAACAGTTTATAGTAGCATAAAAACGAACCGAAGGAATCACCCGCCGCAACCGGGTGGTGTAATGTATCTTGTGTCAGCGGCTTAAGCGAAGTAGGGGTGCCAGACCT
>CAZEDX010000042.1:0-38015 GCA_964511015.1 uncultured bacterium
GTCGACCATGCAGTTGTCTTCGTCCATGACGACCAGGCCACCCGAGCCCATGATCGCACCGACGCGCTTGAGCGATTCATAGTCGATATCGATGTCCAGATGTTGTTCGGGGATGCAGCCGCCGGACGGCCCGCCGATCTGCACCGCCTTGTACTTCTTGCCGTTGGCGATGCCGCCGCCGGCGCCAAAGATGACCTCACGGATTTTGGTGCCCATGGCCACTTCGACCAGGCCCGTGCGCACCACTTTGCCCGACAACGCGAACACCTTGGTGCCCTTGCTGCCGGCTGTGCCGATCGCGCTAAACCAGGCTGCGCCGTTGTTGATCACCGGTGCGATGTTGGCCAGCGTTTCAACGTTGTTGATAACCGTCGGCTTGCCGAACAGACCGGAGACTGCGGGGAACGGAGGGCGCGGACGCGGCATTCCGCGCTTGCCTTCGATGCTGTGGATCAACGCCGTTTCTTCGCCGCAGACGAAGGCGCCGGCGCCCATCTTGATAATCACTTCGAGGTTGAAGCCGCTGTCCAGAATGTTCTGGCCGAGCAAGCCGTATTCCTTCGCCTTGGCGATGGCTAGGCGCAGGCGCTTGATCGCCAGCGGGTATTCGGCGCGGATGTAGACATAGGCCTTGCTTGCGCCAATCGCATAGGCGGCGATGGCCAGGCCTTCCAGCACGCGGTGCGGGTCGCCTTCGATGACCGCGCGGTCCATGAACGCGCCCGGGTCGCCTTCGTCGGCGTTGCAGACAACATACTTCTGGTTGTGCGTCTGGTTGAGGGCGAACTTCCACTTGGTTCCGGTCGGGAAGCCGGCGCCGCCGCGGCCGCGCAGACCGCTCTGCTCGACCGTGTCGCACACCTGCTGCTGGGTCATGTTCTTCAGCACGTTGGACAGCGCCGCGTATCCGCCGCGGGCAATGTACTCTTCAATGCTGTCCGGGTTGATCAGACCGCAATTGGCGAGCACCCAGCGGGTCTGGAACTTGAAGAAGTCGTTGTCTTCCACGAAGGGCACGCCGTCCCACGGCTGTAGGCCGTTGTCGGTGCGGTGTTGGCCCATCAGGTGTTCGGGATCGAACTGGCCCTGGAACGCGCCGTCAAGCAGCGCTTCGATTTTGTCTGCGGTTGCCTTGACCAGCACCACGCGGTTGCGGCCGGGCAACTGCAGATCGAGCATCGGCTCGAACGAGCAGGTGCCGATGCAGCCCACGTCGACCACGTCCGCATCGATGTGGTGGCTGGCCAGATAGGCGGCCACGGCTTCCTTGGTCTTGCCGGCGCCGGCGCCCAGACCGCAGGTGCCCATGCCTAGGTAGATCACCGGGCGTTCCAGCACTTCGTGGCGCAGGTGCTTGATGCGGTCCAGATGTGCTTTACGGCCGGCGTCGTCGCCGCAACGGGGGCCGGCGCCGAGGCAGCCCAGCAGTTCGGGACACGGTTTTTCCGGCTTGTGCCAGCAGACGGATCCGAACGCTTGGACCAAAGTCATTTCAGCCATTGGCGGCCTCCTTCTTCGGCCGGTAGCTGTCGAGCACCTTGCGGACTTTGTCCGCGGTCATGCCGGCGTAGTACTCTTCGTCCACCCGGATGACCGGCGCCAGGCCGCAGGCGCCGATGCAGGCGACCACTTCGAGACTGAACAGGCCGTCGCGGGTGGTCTGGCCCGGCTCGATTTTCAAGGCGCGTTTCAGCGCCTCGAGCACCGCCGCCGAACCCTTCACGTGACAGGCCGTGCCGCGGCACACCTGGATGTGGTGTTTGCCCGGCGCCTGGAAACGGAACTGGTTGTAGAACGTGGCCACACCGTAGATCTTGCTGGCCGGTAGCCCCAAATGGCGGCCGACCGCAAGCACCGCTTCTCGCGACAGATAGCCGTACGTTTCCTGCACGTCCTGCAGGACCGGAATCAGCGCGTCGCGCCCCGCATTGGGGTACTTTTTCAGGATCTCCGCAATGTCTACCGTCATCTTCGACTCCTCACTCCTCGGCTTGAAGCCGCGAAAAATACGCCACCTTCTCGAGGCTCATTGTCATGTCCACGTCCTCGAGATACACGTGCGGCACCACTTTCAACCGTGCTGGGGCGAAATTGAGCAAGCCATGGACACCGGCCTCGACCAACCGGTCGGCCACCGCCTGCGCCGCACTCGCCGGCACGGTAATCAACCCCACCAGAATCTTCTTTTCCGCCACGATTTTTTTCAGGTCGCTCATCGGATAGCACCAGGTTCCGTTGATCACCCGGTTCACCTTGTGCTCGTCTTCGTCAAACGCCGCGACGATCGAAAGCTTGGGCCGACGCCCGCGGAAGTACGAGAGAATCGCACGGCCGAGGTTGCCGACGCCGACCAGCGCCACGGCCTGGCCGGAAGGGTGGTCCAGGAAGTTGTCGATGCTCTCGACGAGATCTCCAATGCGGTAGCCGTGTACCGGACTACCCGCGTACTCCAGGGCCATCAGGTCACGCCGTACCTGTGCCGCCGAACAGTTTGCCGCCGCAGCCAGATCGTGGGAGTACACCGTTTCGACCCCGTCGCGGCGCAGATTGTCCAGCAACAAGCGGTACAGACTCAGTCGACCGATGGTCTTTGCCGATGTCTTCTTCACTTGTCGCGCCCCTTTTCTGTCTTATTGATCGCACACTCGTTACAAAACGAACAGCGTTAATTTTTTCACAGCGACTATACATGAAGATAGGCAAAAATCAAGCCCTATCCGCTCAATATTGGACAATGTGTCGCTTTTCACAACAGTCTGTAAATTCCAACCCGAGACTCACGTTCTTTTGGCCATAAAATGAATGATGGTTCAGCCATTGTCGGAGTGACCGGGCAAGTGTGCGATTCGCCGAGAGCCGGCAGCTAAGAAGAGGGGGAGGTGAGTTTCAAAGTGCAAAAAATGCTTTCATTGTATGTTGAACCAGTGTAATAATTGACGCAGCAGATGACACGGCATACCAAATATGCCGGACAGGGAGGGCGAAAATGAAGATTCGGACTGTGTGCGGGATTCCCTTATTGCTGGTGCTTTCGTTGCTGGTCGTCGGCTGCGGCGACGACGATGACGACTCGGCCGATGACGACGCCTCCGACGACGACGAGGTGCAGGAATGCACCGGCGACGGTCCCTAGTTTGATGGCGTCGACTGCGACCTGGTGGAAGATTTCTTTTTCCGCGAGGACTGGCTCGACTACGCCAATCCGTGGCCCGCTTGCCCCTGGGAATTCACTATCGCCGGCGGCGCGACGCTCGAACTGATGGATACCGACGAGCTGATCCCGCCCGATTGGTACCTCGAGCGCAACCTGCGCCTGACCGCCGACACGGCCGGCAGCATCGAGTTGTCGCGCCTGATACCGCCGCCCGACTGCGAGTACGTGATGGAGACCAGCTTCACGCTCAACGTCCGGGCCGGCGGGGTGTTCACCATCGGTCTGGGCAGCAATGACCAGGCGCAGCAGGCGGTGGCCGTGCTCGATGCCCGGGAGGGCCAGCCCGTGGCCTATGCTCGCGACGTCGACGGCGAACTGGTTGAATGCGGCACGTTCACGGTGGGCGAATGGACGCGGGTGATCATCACCGTCGAGGAAGACCAGTACAAGATGCTGGTGCGCGCCGAAACCGATGCCAGCCACATCGACTACGACTGCTCGCAAGTCGTCTGGCGCGACTCGGCCGACATTCATCCGGCCGGCATCGTAATGGCGACCGGGCCCGACGACGGCGCGCAGGTCGATGTCAATTTCCTGGTTTTCGATCGCCTGTGGCCTGACGAGCCGTGAGGCGAGGGGGATCGCGGTTCTAGTGCAGGTAGAACTGCAACCACGCCCATTCGATTTCTTCGTAGAGATCCACCCCGGCATCGGAGTTGGTCAATACGACCATGCCGATGCCCAGGTCCCGCACGAAGCGGAACACGGCTTTCCAGCCGCGGTTGCCGCCGGTGTGCCCGACCACGAAATAGCCGTTTTCCTTGAACACCTCGTAGCCCAGCCCCCAACCCCGGGTCTGGGTGCATTCCGCCATGCCCGGATCAGGGTAGCAGGTGGTGATCAGGTCGACCGTTTTCGGCTGCAGCACGCCGCGGCCGGGTTCCAGCCCTGGAGCCGTCATCGCGGCGGCGGCGAACCGGGCCAGATCCTCCGCGGTGGTGTAGAGGCCGGCCACGGCCTTTTCCACAAACAGGTAG
Organism: uncultured bacterium; assembly: GCA_964511015.1. Lineage (GTDB taxonomy): Bacteria > Lernaellota > Lernaellaia > Lernaellales > Lernaellaceae > FEN-1099. Next base: position 4,192 of record CAZEDX010000042.1, read on the forward strand.
TTGGGCAACTCATTGCCATAACTATCATAGGGCGTGGCTAGATCCGGCAGCATGGCGTCGCTGTAGGTATAGCTGCTGGCCAGCATTCCCAAGGGCGCCAAAACGGAATCGTACATGTATTGGCCGAAGTCCTGCTGGGTGACTTCTTCCATCACCAGTTGCATGATGGCGATGCCACCACCGGAATAGGACCGCATGGTGTTCGGCTCCCACCAGATTCTCACCGGACCGGCCAAAGGGTTGTTGTCGTCGCCTTCTAGGCTTTCTTCGAGGGTGGGGCAGCATTCCTCCGGCGGCCAGCCCAGGTAGCCGGAGAGGTTCAGGCCGGCGCGGTGGCCGAGAATCAGCCGCAGCGTCACTCCCGACACCCATGCCGGGTTCCAGTCATACAACGAACGGAATTGCCAGCGCGTGAGGTAGTTGTTCACCGGCTCGTCGATGTCCACCAGTGGTCCGTCGGCCTCGCCGATGGGCGGCTCGGTCAAACGCATCAGCCCCCACGTGGCGACCGGTTTCGAGATGGACGCCGCCTGAAAGAGCGTGGTGTCGGCGGTGACCGGGTCGGTCGTGCCGACCTGGCGCACGCCGTACCCTTTGGACCACACGATCTGCCCGTTTTCGATGAACGCGACCGCGACCCCGGCCGTGTTCCACTCGACCAACATGTCGGCCATGTGTTCGTCGAGCTGCGCGGTCAGATCGTCGAGACTCTGCATCTGGGTCGGGTCCAGAAAGTGTTTGGTCAGAATGCAGGAGGGCACGAGCAAGGACACGGCGACAACAATCAAGATACTCGCAAAGACCAGTTTCCCTCTCATCATCCCACCTCTCTTCGGTTCCACATCGTCGGCGGCAAACGTCCACGTAGTAATAATACTACGGTGAGGGAAATGAAAATCGGTTGGGGGCCATTCAAATGCGGTTCGGTTGGTGTTAAAATTACCTTTCACCACTCGCCGGAGTCAAAGATGGGCAGCATGACCGAAAAGCCCGCGTCGCCGTACGATCAGCGCTGCGAGAACTGCGCCGTCTGGGACACCGCCAAGGGAAATAAAGGCTTCTGCCGCCGGTTCCCGCCCTCGAACGCCTTCGAACTGAGTCGATGGTTCAAAACCAAGGCTGAGGAATGGTATCTGGAGTGGGTGAAGAAGGAGCGGTAGGCCTCGACTTTTCGGGGGGCGATTCGTGAATCGCCCCTACCATCAACGGCAACGACACCGCACCACTGAACCACCGTAGGAGCGCACAGCTATGCCCCCTTTGTCGCCCCTTACCCTAAACCCCCAGACCCTAGCCCCAAGACCCTTACATAGATCCTTCGGCAAAGCCTCAGGATGACACTTTTACCCCCTGTGAAATTCAGCGCCTTGTGAAATCTTTCACAGCATTTCGAACGGCAATTCCAGTCTCTTCGAGCCGGCATTCAAAAGGTGCATTTACGTCACCTACAGCCGCAGGCCTCCGCGCGTGCGAAATTGCCAAAAACCACGGGCGAAAAAAGGTCATTTATCGGCAAGTCGCCCCTAACAAAATCAAGCACTTGCACGCCGAAAAAAGCATGTTTGCACGGTGCTTTGGCGACGATGTGCGGGAAAATGGCGCCTGAAAAATCAAATACTTGCGCGACGGTGGTTGCTTGAAAACACGACATTTTGCGGCAACAACGTCTTTCTTGGACAGGATGCACAGGATCAACCGGATGGACAGGGTCAGCGGCTTCGCTTTGTGGTTATTCTCACATTTTTCCAAAGCCGTTCTTCATACTCGGAACCCGAAACCCGGAACCCGGTACCCGATCCCCCAGACCTTAGATTCTGTCCTCAGCCCTTGATCACCTCACCCGCCATCCGGTCGCCATGGTAGCCGCTTTCGTCGACCACCACCTCGCCGTTGATCGCGACCAACCGAATGCCGTCGGGGAAGCGGTTGGGCTCGTCGAAGGTGCTGTTGGTGCCGATGGTCTTGGGGTCGAGCAGCACGAGGTCGGCGGCGTAGCCGGGCCGCAGGTAGCCGCGGCCCTTCAGGCCGAGCGTGTCGGCGGACAGGCCCGAGCATTTGCGCACGCCGGTCTCCCACGTGACCATGTTCCGGTCGCGGACGTACTTCTCGAAGAACTTTGGATAGCAGTCGTAGAACAGATGACTCGGTCGGCCGAAGCCCATCAGGATGGCGTCGGTGACGATGGACACTTCCGGGTCGGCCATCGAGCCGAAGACGCTGCGTTCGAGGAAGTCGTCGCCGGGATGGGTGAGGGTCTCGAAAACCAGCACTCGCCCTTCTTCCTGCAACAGCAGTTCGCAGGCCGCGTCGAACGGATGCATCTTCCACATCTTGCCGATCTCAATCAGGCTCCTGCCTTCGAGGTGGCGGTTCTTCTCGCTGGGCACGCTCATGATGAAGGCCGTGCCCCAGCCCATGAGCTTGAAGAAGTTCATCGACCAGGTGTCGTTGCGGTCATGCGGCCAGGCGCGCGTATCGCCCTTCTCAATGTCGCGCCGCATGCGCTGGCGCATCTTCGGGTCGCGGAGCTTGGCCACGATCTCTTCGCGGTTGCGGGCCTGCAAAACCCATGGCGGGAAGAAGGCCAGCAAGTGCGTGAAGCCGGCGCTGGTGGGCATGGCGTCGACACCCACGCGCAACCCTTCCGCATTCGCCCGGCGATGCAGATCGTCCAGCAGTTGCTTGGCCGCCAGGTGCAGCGGCACCGGCACTTCGACATGCTCGTAGATGCGGCTGACCACCTTGGCCGCGCCGTGCGTCAACGTGTTGAGCAGCTTGCCCTGATCGGGGATCCAAAACAGGTGGCTGATCTGCACCGGCACGTCGGCTTCCCCAGCCACCTGCAACACTTCGTCAATGGCCTGGGGCAGCGTTGCCGAATACGACCGCAGATGGCTGGTAAACACGCCACCGCGGCGGCTTACCACGCGGGCCAGGTCGATCAGCTCAAGGGTGTCCGATTGCGAGCCGGGGAAGTACTGCAAACCGGTGGACAGGCCGATCGCGCCTTCGTCCATCGCCTGCTCAAGCCAGCGCGCCATGTTTTGAATCTCGTGTGGCTTGGCGTGTCGTGTCTCGGGACCGACTGCGCCCAGGCGCAGTATCCCGTGCGGCGCGAGGAAAGCGCCGTTGAGCGGCAGGCCGCGGCCTTCCAACATGGTGAGGTATTCGCCGAGGGTGTTCCAGGTTACCTGGTCGCGCAGATCCTCGGCGGTGAAAGCTTCCCAGTAGGTAAAAATGAATTCGCGGTTGGGGGCTGGAACCGGCGCTACGCCCATGCCGCAATTGCCGCCGACGAAGGTGGTGATGCCCTGGCGAATGAGAGGCTCGACCAGTTGCACCGCCTCGTCTTTGTGGATGATCAGATCGGTGTGGCAATGCACGTCGATGAAGCCCGGCGTAAGGAACAGGCCGCGGCCGTCGATGACGCGTTTGGCCTTGGCCTCGGGTAGGTGGCCTATCTCGGCAATCTTGCCGCGGCGCACGGCTAGGTCGGCCCGGTAGCGCGGCTGGGCGGTACCGTCGATCACTTCCGCTCCACGAATCAGCAGGTCGAACATGAACAGGTCCTTTCTTCCGTCAGCGAGAAATTCAGCTTGCGGCCGTTGGCTCAGAAGTATTCCAGCAATTTTTCCACTCCCTTGATCAGCACGGTCTTCTCGTGCTCGTCGAGGGAGGCCAACGCCATTTCCGCGAGGCGGCGGAACAGCGCGCGGTTGTTTTCAATCACCGACCGCCCATTGGGAGTCAGGGTGAGGAAAATGACGCGCCGGTCGCGCGCGTCATATTTGCGGGCCAGCAGCTTGCGGCTGACCATGCGGTCGGCCGTCCAACTCACCGTCGAGAGCGGGAGCTTGAGCTGCTCGGCCAGATCCTTCACCCGCGTCGGGCCGGCGTCTTCCAGCACCGACATCAATTCGAGTTCCTTCGGCGTGATCTGGCTCTGCGTGTCGTGTAACAGATCGAGCCGGCGGTAGATGCGCCGCAAGGCGACGGCCAGTTCGGTAACCTGCGGCTCGCTCATTTCTTCCCCCTTTGACGCTTGGGTCTGGCCGGCGGCTCACTGGGGCGCGAGTCGCCCGGCCGGCGGCCCCAGCCGCGCTCCAGCGCGCGCAGGGCGTTGCCGTAGAGAATCGCGTCGATCTCTTCCTCGTTGAAGTAGCCGCGCATCGCTTCGGCGATCTGCGGCATTTCACCCGCCGCGCAGCAATCGCGGAACGGGTGGGTCAGGCCGTCGAAGTCGGAGCCCAACGCGATGCATGAGACGTCGCCGGTCAGCTCAGCCAGATAGAGCATGTTCTCGACCAGCGTCGGAATGCCATTGCCGTCGTCGCGGTGAAGCTTGACCGGGTCGACCAGCAGGCGCTTGGAAAGGATCAGCCCGACCACGCCGCCCAAACGGTGGATTCGCTTCACTTCGTCGTCGGACAGGTTGTACTCATGCGGATAGAAATGCTTCAGCCCCACGTGCGACAGGATGACCGGCCGACGGTACTCTTCGCATAGGCCGTAGATCGCGTCGCGCGCGTGTTCTTGCGTGTGCGACAGGTCGATGGCGATGCCGCGCTCGAGCAGATCGCGGACGAGTTGCTCGCCCAGGTGCTGCGGGTCGCCGAACTTGAAGGTGGCGCGCTTCATGTGGAACAGCAGATCGTCGCGGCCGGCCACCACGCGGCCATGCTTCACCTTGGGCACCCATTCGGTGCCGTCGGTTTGCGGCACAAACATGTTGTCCCAGAAATGGGCGAGGGTGATCATCGCCACGCCGCGCCGCTCGAGTTCGTCGAGACGCGTGCGGGTTTGCGCCCAGAAGTCGGCAAGGGTCTCGCCCTTCCGCGGGCCGTAGCCTAGAACGTGAGCTCCTTCGATCGCGTGGACCAAACCGATCTCATTGTCGGCCAGTTGGCCGATTTCGGCAAAGCGGTGCACGAGCTTCAGTTTTGGTCCGCCCTTGCGCACCCAACGGTTGGTGTTGGGCACCAGCTGCTCGAGCTGGTCCATCTGCTCGTTGACTACGCGCCACGGGTCGCGGTTGCGCAGCCGCCAGAACCAGTAGGGGCCGATGGTCCAGAACAACGCCTGGCCGGGGAAGCGGTTGATGCCCTCTTTCAGGAACCCCTGTTCGATCACGTAATGCGCACAAAGCATGACCTTCATGCCGCTACGCGATAGCTCGCGGTATTGGGTCTGGAACGCGAATGGGTTCCAATGCCGGCCATTGTAGACCAGCGCGTGCAGATTCGCCCGCAAGTAGGGCAGGTAGTAGGTTTTCAAGGTCGGGTGAGCATGAAGGTCGGTGATGCGCAACATGAATGTGAGTCCCCCGTATGAACGGTGCCCGGCCGAAAATGGTCCAACGCACAAACCATTCAGAAAACGAACATTCCAAACATTAGAACATAACGCGTCGCGGCGCAAGGGGGACGAAAAGAATGAAACCAGGTCCCGAGCGCGTTTCGGATCTACTTTTCCCGCCAACAAAAAACGATTGAATTTTTGACTTCGTCGCATGGTATAGTACCAAAAAGGAATGAGAGACGGGGGATGCTCGGCCACCGGAACCTCTGCTCCGATAAAAGGAAATTCCGGTCCTGCTATTGGCCGATCGTCTACGAATTGTGCTGACGAAAGATCAAAGCGAGAAAACGTATGGGCTTGCCCACCGCTTTGGCATGGCTTGAGCGTCTCAATGAGGCTGTGGTCGTGACCGGCGCGGACAACCGCGTGCGCGTGTGCAACTCGACTGCTGAAACGCTGTTCGGCACGTGTGCGTCGGGGCAGCCAATCGAGACTTATCTTGCCGTAGAAGACGGTTCGCCGGCATGGGCCGCATTGTGCCGGTCGGTGGCTGCCGGTGGCGCTGGACAGGCTCAAGTGACGCATCGCACGTGCGATGGGCGTCTTGTGACCGTATCCTGGACGACCACGCTCTGGCCGACCTCGCCGGATGCGGCGGACGAACGATTATGGTTCGGCCGTGCGCAAACGGCACCAGCGGAAACCTCAGCCGATCTATTGCCCTACAAGTGGATGCTCGACCACGCGGCCATGGAAGCCTATCTGATCGCTCTCGATGGCTCGGTGTTCTACGTCAACGAGGCTGCCGCGGCCAGTCTGGGTTACACCGTCGCCGAGTTATTGACGATGAATGTGTGCGATTTCGACCCGAGCTACGGCCCGACTTTCGCGGCCCACGTGGAGGAGATGCGGGGGGGCAATGGCCGAGTTTTCCGAACGACTCATGTGACGAAGGATGGCCGTCGGGTGCCGAAAGAAATCCATTCGATGATGTTGAACCTCGACGGCCGCGAGTTGGTCTGGGGCCTTGGTCAGGACGTGACGGAACGAAATTGTCTCGAAGCCAGCTTACGCAAGAGCCAGTCGGACTGGCAGGACATTTTCCAGGCGATTTCTCAACCGGCCGTGTTGCTTGACTCCAACCAGCGGGTGCTGGCCGTCAACCAGGGCCTGGAGAAGCTGCTCGGTGGCCGGGACCTGGTGGGCAAACAGGTCAAATGCTGGGAGATCTTTCACGGCAAAGGCATCGACGGTCCGCCGCCCGGCTGTCCGTTCGTCACCATGCGCGACGAGCGTCGCGCGGTGACCACCGAAGTCGAAGTCGAGATGTTGGACGACAAGGTGTTCGTTGTGTCGTGCACGCCGATCTATGACCAAGAGGGGCGGCTGGACAAGGTGGTGCACATCGCGACCGACATCACTGACCGTAAACTGGCCGAAGAATCGTTGCGCCAACAAGTTGCCAGGCTGGTGAGTCCACTCAGCGACGAAGTCGATATCAACTTTGCCGATTTGTTTGATTTGCAGGAACTGCAGTCGTTTCAGGATCAGTTCGCCGCGGCCACCGGCGTGGCCTCGATCATCACCTATCCGGACGGCACGCCGATCACCCAGCCCAGCAGTTTCTGCCGGCTCTGTATCGACGTGATTCGCCAGACGAAGAGAGGTCTGGCCAATTGCTTTTTGTCCGACGCCGTGATCGGTCGCCACAATCCCGACGGCCCGATCGTGCAACCATGTCTCAGCGGCGGTTTGTGGGACGCGGGGGCCAGCATTACCGTCGGCGGGCGGCACGTTGCCAACTGGCTGATCGGCCAAGTGAAGAACGAACAGCAGGACGAAGCCAAGTTGCTCGAATACGGGCGGTCGATCGGGGCCGACGAAGAGGAGTTTCGCGCGGCGTTGGCGGAAGTGCCGATCATGTCGCGCGCACAGTTCGAAAACATCGCGCGGTTTCTGTTCACCTTTGCCAATCAAATTTCGGCCCGCGCCTTTCAGAATCTGTTGCAAGCCCGGTTCATTCACGAACGCGAGGAAGCCGAGAAGGAAAAGAAACGGCTGGAGGACCAGCTCGCGCAGGCGACCAAGATGGAAGCCATCGGGCGTTTGGCCGGTGGGGTGGCGCACGATTTCAACAACCTGTTGACCGGCATCGGCGGCTACGCCGAGATGCTGTTGGATCGGCTGCCGGAGGCCGATCCGGTGGCGCGGGCGGATTTGCAGGAGATCAAGAAGTCGGCCGAACGCGCAGCGGCGCTTACGGCGCAATTGCTGGCCTTCAGCCGTAAACAGGTCATCGACCCGGAAGTGACCGATCTGAACGAGTTGGTTGGCAGCACGGTGCGCTTGTTGCAGCGACTGATCGGTGAGGACATCGAGCTGCGCGTCTTGTCGGCGACGCGCCTAGACCGAGTCAAGGTCGACCGCCACCAGATGGAGCAGGTGCTGGTCAACCTGGCGGTCAATTCGCGTGATGCCATGCCCACCGGGGGACGCCTGACCATTGAAACCAGAAACGTCACGCTTGACGAGAACTACTGTGCCGAGCGCATCGATATCAAGCCCGGCCGTTACGTGCAGTTGGCGGTCAGCGACACGGGCTGCGGCATGACACCGGAGATGCAGGCGCATCTGTTTGAACCGTTCTTCACCACCAAAGCGAGGGGCAAAGGAACCGGCCTCGGGCTCGCGATGGTGTATGGCATCCTTTCTCAGCATAACGGCTTCATTCACGTGTATTCCGAGGTCGGGGTGGGCACCGTGTTCAAGATCTATCTGCCCTCGGCGGATGAGCCCCTGCAGCCACGACGCTACGCGCCGATGGATGAATTGCCGACCGGCAACGAAACGGTATTGCTGGTCGAAGACGAAGCTGTGGTGCGTCGGCTGGCCGGCAAGATCCTGGAGCGGCAGGGTTATCGGGTGCTGACGGCCAACGATACGCAGGACGCATACGAGATGGCACGGGCCTTCGAGGAGCCGATCGATCTGATGCTGAGCGATGTCATCATGCCGGGCCTTAACGGCCGGCAATTGTACGAAAAGATAAAACCGTTGCGACCGCACATGCGGGTGTTGTTCATGTCGGGTTACACCGAAGACGCGATCGCCCGGCATGGAGTACTCGACAAAGAATTCAGCTTCCTGCAAAAACCGTTCACCATGGCCGGCCTGGCCCGCAAGGTTCGGGAGGTTTTGGACCGCGATTCCCGCTGAACAAATTCAGCTTGTGCGGTGTCTTGACCGTAGAGAAGGCGGTGAGTAGCATTTCATCGACCGGGTGGATCTGCATCCGGAAGGGAGCCCCGATGAGCCCGAAAATGCGCAAAATCGCCATCGCATTCAGTGTCGTGATGGCGTTCGCGTTTAGCTGGTGGTATTTCCGCATGCCCGAACCGAGTATTGCGGGGCTGACCCGGCCGACGCTCACGCTGATGGACGCGGCCGGCGCCGCCGTGGCTAAAACCCCGATCGTGCAAAAGCCGGCTGATAAATCGAATCAGCCCAAAGCGAACCGGGTGGGCGTCAACCGCCGCAATCGCGCGGGCGTTCGTCGCCCAGGTTCAGCAACGGGCGCAGGGGGCGACAACGGCGACTCGTTGACCGCCGGCGGCGGCGCGGGCAACCGTCCGGGCTTCAACCGCGAAGAATGGCGCAAGAAGCGCCGCGAGGCGATCGAGAAACGGCAGAACTCGAATCAGCCACCGCACGGCCCGGGCGCCGCGGGCGGGGTTATGGGCGAATCACCGGATGAGATGATTCCGCCGGATGATGAAGTCCTGCCGATCGAGGACGATCCCGATTTGGGCGAGCCGCTCTCCGGTGACGGCGGCGATGGTGGCGAGGGGATCGAGTAAATCCCGAAAGGGGTAGATTGGAACCCGTGCCGACGACCTATCCAGGACGCCTGTCCGGCCGCCGGCTTGGCGGTCGCGACCGCATTTCCCGTCTATCCGCATTTCTCCTTTTTGGTCTTGTCGCATGTCTGACGTTCGTTTGGTCCGCCTGCAACGGCGGTCGCCGCTATACCTTTGCCGTCGTGGCCGATATCCAGCAGCCGGGCGACGCACCATACCGCGCGGTGACCGGTGACATCATACGTGAGATAGCGGCCAGCGACGCACAGTTCGTGGTGTTCAACGGTGATTCCACCTCCGGCGGATCGGTCGGCCAGTGGGAAGAATTCGACAAGATGGTGCAGCCGTTGCGGGATCGAGGCAAGGCGATTTATGCCGTGATCGGCAATCACGATGCCACCGAGCAGCCGGTTGGTTTCGTCTCGCGCTTTCCCCGGCGGCAGGTTGTGCGCAAACCCGGCCTAGCACTGGTCTTGTTGGACAGCGAGGCGAAGACCGACGATTACAACTGGGATCTCGGCGACGAACAAACCGCCTGGCTGCGATCCAAGCCTTGGCTGGCCGAGGACCCTGACGCCAATCCGTTGGTCTTCTTTTTCGTGCACCGGCCGCCGCACCGGTCGGAATTCTTCGCGAAGTTGGACCCGAATTTCCGTTTTCAGCCTGAAAAAGACGACATTGCCAAGCTGTTGATCGGCCTGGGTGCCGACGCGGTCTTCAGCGGGCACGAACATTTGTTTTCCGAACAGGAATTCGATGGGGTGCCTTTCATCATCGCCGGCGGCGGCGGCGGTGATCTACTCAAAGGCAACTATCACTATCTGCTGGTCACCGTGTATCCGGATGCGCGCAAGTGGGACTATCAGATGATCAAGGTGAAAACCCAGAAACCGATCTACGCCTCCCGTTTGCCGTTCGCCCGGGAGTAACCGGACCGCGCTACAAGAAAAGCAGCCCGACGCCGCCGACGGCCACGCAGGCGCCGAACACCGAACGGACGGAGATTTTCTCTTTAAACAGCAATGCTGACGGAATGATGATGAGTATGGGCACGATGCCCATGATCGTCGTAGCGATGCCGGCTTCGACGTTTTGCACTGCCATCAGCGACAGCGAGACGCCGAGAAAGGGGCCGAAGAAAGAGCCGAGCGTCACCCGCCACATGGCGCCGCGGTCGCGCGTAGCCGTCACGACCTTCGGCCACCAACCGATAAACACGAAAAGCACCGCGAAGCCGACAAAGCCGGCCCAGGCGCGGATCTGTGTCGCGGCAAACGGGCTGTAGTCGCCCATGCCGTATTTGGAGAGAATCAGCCCCACTGCCTGACAGACCGCCGCGCCAAGACCGAGCAATGCGCCGCTGGCGGCGTGGGGATGGGGTTGACCGTTTTCCGCTGTGCGCTTTTCGGAGACTACCGACCAGACGCCGCCGACAGTCAGTGCCATGCCGATCCAGTCGCACATGGTAAGGGTCTCCCCGAGAAGGGCCCAGCCTGCCACCGCGCTCAGCGGCGGCACCAGCAGCATGAAGAGGGTTGACGTGCGCGCCCCAATCAACACGTACGAACGGAACAGACACAAATCGCCCAGCGTGAATCCGACCAGGCCCGACAGCGACAGCCAGAGCCAGACATGCGCACCGGCGTCAAGCGGCAGCGCCTGTCCGCGTGTGATGAGGTTGAACAACGTCAGAAAGAACAGGGCGAAGATCAAACGGATGAGGTTAACCGCCAGCGAGCCGATGCGCCGGCCGGCTGACTCGAAGGCCAGGGCGGTGACGGTCCAGCAGAACGCGGTGGCTAGGGCGGCCAGTTGTCCACGCAACGGATCCACGGCGGTCCTTCCCAGCGGCCGGCAAAAGGCCGCGGCGAAAAAAAAGAAAGCCTCTCGCGAACGAGAGGCTTTTCAGTCCCAAGGGGAATCGAACCCCTGTTTCCGGCGTGAGAGGCCAGCGTCCTAACCGCTAGACGATGGGACCAGGTGGGGCCCGTCGGGCCGTTTCCCACGACCCGAGGGGGCCTGACCTCCGGGCAAAGGATTTGAACCTCTACTGGCGGAGTCAGAGTCCGCTGTCCTACCATTAGACGAGCCCGGAACACTCAAAGAGCCTTCAGAGGGCCTTTGTTTAGCCAATTCGCCCTTGGCTGTCAAGCGGGCGAAGCGCCTCGCCGGTCCGTAGCGCGTACCGGGTTAAAATCGGCCCGATCAACTCATTGCAGCCGACGATGGCGATCCCCAATGTTTGCAGGTCGCGGCCAATCAACGGCACCGATTCGCCGACGATATTCGCCAACCCGATCGACACGCCGGCCTGGCCGACCAGCACCATCCAGATCAGGTTGCGTTCGATCGCCGGAGCAGAGGCGAAATACGCACCTACACGGCAGCCGATGAAAATCAGCGTCACACGCAAGGCGACGATGGCCACGGTCACCGGCCAGATCTGTGCGAGCAGGGGCAGATCTATCTTTGCGCCGGCCAGCGTGAAGAAGACAATAAAGACAGGCAACCGGTAACGCCGCAACGCGGAACGCATCTCGGCGCCGTGGGCGGTGAAGTTCTCGATGTAGAACCCGGCCGACAGGCATAGCAAGATGCCCGACAGATTCAGTTGGTTGGCCGCTTCGTTGGCGACGAAAGAAAGGGCCAGCATTAGCACCGGCAGTTCTTGTCCTACGAGGCGGATGTACTGCCGCAACAACCAGCCGAGCGCCAGCCCGACGACGAGTGAGCCGACCAATTCCCACAGCACCAGCGCCAGCAAACCGAGGTCGAAGCCGGCCGCCGGCGTCAGCAGCTTGCCGGCCACCACCAACGCTGCGGAAAACAGCGCAATGGTGATCACGTCGTTGAGCACGGTCGTGCCCATCACCAACGTCGCGAAGCTTCCGCGCGCGCCCAGTTCGGTGATAACGGCGATGTTGGCCGCCGGCGAAGGGGCCACGGCGGACACCCCCACCACCAGCGCCGCCGCCAGCCGCACTGCCGCCGGCTGCGTGGCGAGGAACGGCAGCCACGGCGAGCACAGGTAGAAGGCTACGGTTACGCCAACGCTGACCAGCAACGACTGCACGCCCGAGATCGTGCCGATCGTGCGCAGGCGCGGCAGCAGGTTTTCCAGTTTCAATTGGCCGCCGGCGGTAAAAGCGATCAGGCCCAACGCCAGGCCGTCGATCAATTCGAGATCGCCCAGCGCCCGCGGCGTAAACGGCGTCAGACTGGGGCTGATGGCGCCCAGCACATACGGGCCGAACAGGAACCCGGCAAGCAGGTAGCCGGTCAACATCGGCAGCCGCAGGCGCGCGGTCACTTGGCCGGCCATCCAGGCGACGATGAGCACAAACCCGAACACGAGCACGGCCTCGTCGCCGTAAGCGGTCGAGGTCAGGCCGATGGTATGGATCAGGTAGACCAGAAACAGCAACACGCCGACAACGACCAACTTTCTCATAGCGTGTCCCTACGCTTATCGTCACGGCGGCCGAAAGGCAGGTCGGCTAGGCGAGAGCCGAGCATCTCGGTGACGAGCATCGCGGCGACCAAGACGGTCATGATCGTCGGCGCCGCCGCCGACGGGTAGGCGTGTTGGTAGCTAACGACGAAAGCAATGGCCATGCCGCTCTGCGAGAGCAAGGCCAGCCCGGCGAACCAGACCCGGCCGCGCGGTCCGCCCAGCACGACGTTGGCAAGGGCGCCGCCGAACAGCTTGCCGACCAGGCGCGCGGCGAGGTAGGCCAGCACGAGTGGAATCAAGTAGGGGGCATGGAACGACCAGCGACAGCCGACCAGCACCAGGAACATCACATAGATCGTATGTTCCGACGCCGCCAGTAGCGCAAAGACCTCTTCCTTGCGCGGCGAGGTGTTGACGAAGACAAAGCCGGCCAGGAAACCGACGAAAAGCGGCGAGAGCCGCAACAGCGCGGCCAATCCCGCGGCGACCGCGATGACCGCCAGCACCACCAACAGAATAACTTGTTGTTCGCGGACATTGAAGAGCAGAGTCTTGAGCAGCAGACCGCAGAGTACGCCGATGCCGATGGTGAGCCCAGACAACGCCAGGCCCGCCGTCCAATCCGCCCCGCCTAAACCCGCGTGTGGCACGAACGCCAACAGCAGGCCGAAGGCGATCAAGCCGGGCAAATCGTCGACCGAGGTAATGACGCGCATGGCTTGCGCGACCGGACGGGTCAAACCCGGCCGGCCGGTCAGGTAATACACGGTTGCCGGCGCGGTGCCCGCCGCACATGCCGCCAGGGTGACGGCCGCGGCAAACAGCGGTGGAAATGCGCTGTGCTGAAACAAGCGGGAGAGGACAAACCAGGCGATCACCAAGGTCAGAGCGAACGTTAACAGGGCTTGGCCGAGTGCCGCCGCCCATAGCCGCAAGGCGACCCGGCGCAGCCGCCGCCATTCCAGATGTACGCCGTAAAGCAGACCGATCCAGCCCAGACCCAGCACGATGATCGGGCCGGTGTGGTCCAGCGCTGCGTCGCTGATCAGGTCGAGGCCCTGCGGTCCGATCGCGACGCCCAGAAAGAGGAACAGGAGGCCGCCGTCGAACAACCGGCGAATCGAGGGGGGCGGATTCCAGCGCGAGCGCAACGAATGCGCACCAACAAAGGCGATGAAGAGCAACAGCAGGAGGCCGGCAATGGTCTGCACGACGCGCTCCGCCTAACGGGGCATCACGGCCGGTCTTTGCGCCGGCTCGGCGTGCGGAAATGATCGACTGGCAACGTGAAAATGACCCCGCGCGGGTTTGCCGATTCCACGAACATCACTTCTTCGACCAGCGCCAGCGCATCGTCCAGCACTTCGTCGCGAACGACGGTAAAGACCGTTGTATTGTAGGGGTTGGCGCCGCCCCAGAGGTTGCGGAATCCGGCAAAGATGGGAATCTGTTCGGACACGACTTTGCCCATGCCCTGGCTTTCGATGATCGTCGCCGTGGTAATGCCCGCTTCCATTAACGCGGTAAGGACATCGCGCACGGTGTCTTGATCGTTGATCACCATGAGCATCAGATGCATGCCGGCGCGTCCTTCAGCGATGGCGATCCTCCGCCGCGCGCACAGCGGCCAACGCCGCCGCGGGCGTCGCCGCCCGGCGCAGTTCCTGGTCAAACTGATCGTCTTTGATCAGACGCGTAATCTTGCTGAGCACCTGCAGGTGGTCTTGCGCCACGCGCTCGGGGCCCAGCAACAGAAACAGCAGATCAACCGGCTGGCGGTCCGGACCGCCGAAATCGATCGGTGTCTGCAACCGGGCCAGCACCAGCAACGGCCCGTCCAGGCGGTCGAAAAACGCGTGCGGAATCGCCGCGCCGTGTCCCACCGCCGTGCAACACACCTTTTCCCGGTCGATCAGGCTGCGGTGCAACGCGGCCTGGTCCTCTTCTTCGATGATGCCCGCATCCGCCAAGCGCCGGGCGATCTCGGCCAGTGCCTCGTTTGGCGACCGCGCCGCCAGATCGAGGTATACCGCGTTGTCGCGCAGCAGACTGCTCAGTCTGATCATCGGCGTTGTTCCCCCACGTAGGCGCCCAGCATAGCGGGCGAACGGCGGCCATGGCAAGGTCCGCTCGCGCCGCGTGTTGCGTTCAAATAGACCCACGGGTATCATGCGGAACGATTTCGGGGAGGACTAGTGTTCGAACCAGCGGTAAGCCTGCTCGTCCGGTCACTGCGCCGTCGGTGGCGGCGACTTGTGTTTGCCCTGTTGCCGCTCGTGGTGTTGTGCGGAGTGGCCACTCTCGGCTTGTCGCAGTGGGAACTCTGGCGAGGCCGACCCATCGAACGCGTCGACGACGGGGCGTTGTATGCCCCGGCGAACTTCCTGATTCGTGACGGTGACGTCTATCGGCTCAAACACCCGGCCATCATTCCCCAGACGGTCACGGTGGCCAAGCCAGCGGACACAGTGCGCTTCGTGTTCGTCGGTGAGTCGTACATGATGGGCACACCGTACGTGGTTGCTCCTCGGGGCGGTATTGGGTTCGGCGGCATCCCGGATTGGACACAGGCCAAACTGGCGGCCCGTTACCCATCGCGGCGAATTGAGGCCATCAACGCGGCCGCCGGCGGTGTACTCTCCCAGGCGGTCGTGGGCATTGCCGCAACGATGCTCGCCGTCCGGCCGGATTTCCTGGTCGTGGCCACCGGCAACAATGAGGGTTTCGTGCCCGTCACGGGGCTGAACGACCATATGCACCAGTGGGTAGTCTATCGCGCGCTCAAACGGGCGCTGCTGTCGGATCCTTCTCTGGCTCAGCGGCCATACCTGGCACCGCAGAGTCCGAATCCGGACAAGATCCAACAGCTCTTCGAGCGCCACATCCGGAAAATCGTCGAGACGGCCGAGGCCAACGGGGTAGAGGTCGTACTCTGCACGATGCCGATCAACCTGCGCTACCAAGACCTTGCCCCGCTGCCGGACGAGGAGGCGTTGCGGCGCGGTCATGCTTTGATGCTTGAACGCCGCTATTACCAAGCCATCGCCGAGTTCGCGAAAAGCCGGTACCAGGCACGAGCCGCGGCCTTTATTGGCGATTGCCTGGCGGCCCTGGGTCGACACAAAGACGCACAAATATCCTACAAAAACGCGGCCCAGCTCAATCCGCTGAACCGCACTCGTCCATCGCTCAACGCCTTGTTGCGGTCCATCGCCGCCGAGAAACGGTTGTTGCTGGCCGACGTGGAAAAGGTCGTGGAAGAAGCCGCTCCGCATGGTATCCCCGATGAAGAATTGTTTTGCGACTACTGCCATATGACTTGGCGGGGCTACGAATTGGCCGCCCGAACCATTGTTCAGACGTTGATCGACAACCAGAGGATCGCGGGTTCGCCCGGCGAACCATGGGTGGAGCCCTCAGCCGCGGAAACGATCGCGCAACGGCATTGGGAAGCTTTGCTGGACGAAGCCTACGAGCGCAGGATGTGCTCCCGGCCGTTCGGCGGGGCAGTGGTCGATGCCAACACCCCGCGCTAGCAGAGTGTTGATCAACACCTCACTGCAGCGCTTTGTGTAACCGTTCGCAAACCAGATCGATATCCGCCGCGGTCAGGTGCGAGTACATCGGCAGCGCCAGCGAGGTGCGGGACGCGCGTTCGGTCACCGGCAACGCCGGCTGCGGCGGCGGCAGGGCGGCATACGAACTCAGTTGATGCACGGCCGGAAAGAAATAGCGCTTGGTTTGCGTGTGCAACTCGGCCATGCGGCGCCACACGTCGTCGCGGCGGTAGCGCTTTTCGTCCAGGAAAATCATGAAGTAGCTGTAGCTCGACCGATAGCCCGCGGGAATCTCTTGGAACGACAGCCCGGGCACCTCGGCCAGGTTGGCGCGGTAACGTGCCGCCAACGCCTGGCGCGCGGCAAGCAGTTGGTCGAGCGCCCGCAGATTAGACAGGCCCACAATGCTGTGGAACTCGCTGATGCGCGCATTCAGGCCGATCGATTCGATGTCCGTGCCGTCGGGCCTCTTGCCGTAGTCGCGCATGCCACGCACGACGCGGGCCAGGTCGTCATCGTCGGTGGTCACCAGTCCGCCTTCCAGTGCGGTGACGACCTTGGTTGGCGAAAGCGAGAAGATCTCCACCCGGCAAAGCCCGCCGCCGACGCGGTCGCGGTAGCGGGCACCGATCGCTTGCGCGCTGTCGCAGATCAAGGGCACGCCGTGGCGGTCGGCGACGGCGCGAAGCGCGTCGAGGTCGGGGTACAAGCCGAAGGCGTTGGCCGCCAAAACGGCGCTGGTGCGCGGCGTGACGCGGCGCTCGACATCGGCCGGGTCCAACGTGTACACGCCGTCGGCGACGTCGGCGAAGACCGGCGTCAGGCCGTTCCAGACCAGCGCGTGGCCGGTGCTGGCCCAGGTGAATGACGGCAGTATCACTTCGCCGGTCAGCTTCAGCGCGCGCACCACCAGCAACAAACCGCTGGTGCACGAGCTCAGGGCGACGACATGACGCACGCCCATCAACTGGGCGGCCGCGCGTTCGAAGTCGGCGGTGAACGGGCCGGTGGTCAGTTGCCCGGTCCGCCACACTTCGGCGAACATCGGGGCGACTTCGTTCCAGTCGACTAGCGTCGGTTTGGATAGCTCGATGGTCCGATCGTTCATGGAAGATCCTTTCGCCTGCCGCGACGGCCAACACGATAGCGGCGTGGGCGGGTCGCTGGCAAGGGAGGCGACTACGGTTGCGTTGGACGTTTGACCGGCGCCACATAGAAGGCGGCGGTTTCAAACCGGCGGAGATACACCGGATCGCCGACCGCGCTATCCAGCGATGCGGCCAGGCCGTTTCGCCACCCGCCCAACGAAGACCGGAAATCGCCTGCCCACTTCAGGTCGTTGGCCAGGTAGCCGATGCCGCTGTCCAGCACATACTGGCGCAGCCCGCGGGTACGAATGGCCTCGATCGCGGCGTAGCTGTTGGTCAGTCCTTCGAGATTGACTACCGGGTGTACGGAGAAGTAGCCGATGGCGCCGGAATCCCACGAACCGACAATCGAACCGCGCGGCAGGTTGGCGTTCATCCATTGCGCCAGGAGCAATCGGTTGGCGCAATGGTTTTCCGGACGGCGATCCAGGTGCAGGGTCCAACTCACCGAAACGGCGACGAATAGCGCCAGCATTCCCGCACGAACCGCCGGATAATGCAGAACGCGCACGCGATTGAGCACGAACAAGCCGCCAAGCGCCAAGGCGATGATCTGCGGCGCGAAATACCATGGGAACAATACGTTGACCCGTTGCATGAAGAGCACAACGAGAAAATGAACAATCGCGAACGACCACAGGGCCAACGAAGGCCGGTCGGGGAGCAGGTCCGGACGGCGGCGCCGGGCGGCGACAAACAGCAAAACCAACAACGCCAACGTGCCAGCGGCGATCAATGCTAACAGCGGCGCGTAAATGCGTGATTCGACAAAGATGCGCAGGGTGTTGACGACTTCG
Source organism: uncultured bacterium (assembly GCA_964511015.1). Lineage (GTDB taxonomy): Bacteria > Lernaellota > Lernaellaia > Lernaellales > Lernaellaceae > FEN-1099. The sequence continues at coordinate 22,303 of CAZEDX010000042.1, forward strand.
CCCCAGACGGTCGGCGAACTGTAGCCCAACCCCGCGACCAAGTATGGGCTGGCGGTTTTTACGTAAGCGGAAACAGTCATGGCATGGCCGTAGTGCCATCGGTTGAACAGCAGGTACGCCCCGACCGGCGCCAGTGCGCCGAACAGGTAGGCGCCGAGAGTTGCACTTCGTCGAGGTCCGGGCGCAAGCGAGACGAACAGTGCGGCCACCGGCACCACGACACCAAGGTCCAATCGCGCTAGTGTAATCACGCCGGCCAGGAGTCCGAGCACAAGGCCGGCCCGGCCACCCGCCGTTGTGCGGTTCCACGCGTACAGCCGGTTCATGAGCAAAACCAGCAAAAGCAGAATTAACGCCGATTCCATCGCGTTCAACCACAGGTCAATCAACAACGGAAACGAAAACAGGGCCAGCAAAGCAAACGGCAGGTTGTCACGTTCCGTACGGTCACGATAGGTTCGCCGTAACACGTACACGGCCAACAGACACAATACGGCCTGTGCCGCGAGCACGAGGTAGACCAGGCCGAACGAATCGCGCATCGCCCACGCCAACGGCACCAGAAACAGCAACCACAACGGATGATAGCCGTTGGTGGGGTTGATGCCGTCGAAGGTCGAGCCGTGTCCGGTGGCGATGTTGCCGGCGATCTCGAGGTAATAGAACGCGTCGTCCGGGACGACCTTCACCAAGGTTGCCGGTGATAGGGTGAAGAGCAAGGCGCAGCCGCCGATCAAGGTGGCCGGCAACAGCCACCAGGCAATTCGTGCAAGAATCGGTTCTGTGGTGCGCATGACGTTCATGTGCCGCTCATTCCTTGCGCAGCACGTAAAACGTTTCGCCGCTGGTCGAGGGATCGGCCAACTCGCGTTCGGCTTCCCAGCGGCGTACATGCTCGACGATATGCCAGCCGGCCTCGCGGGCGTCGCGAATGAAATCCGGCGTGCGGTACCAATGGAAGACCGGGCGGTCCGCGCCGCCACGCCGCTGCCCGCCAATGCGCCGCACGAAGGCGTCGAAGGGCTCCAGACCATGTGGGTTGTAGACCACGCGCCAGGCGTTTACCAGCGCGAAATACGCGCCGTAAACGCCGCGCCGCTCCACCGCGTTGGTGCTGACCAGCGCCGCGCCGGGGCGCATAACGCGCCGGATCTCACGCAATACCTTCAAACGTTTCTCGCGCGGGCGGACATGGCCGAGCAGTTGGCCGACCATGACGACGTGATCGAATTCCGCATCGGCGAAAGGCAGGGCGGTGGCTTCGGCGGACAACACGCGCATTGCCAACCCACGTTCTTGTGCGCCGCGTTGGCAAGCTTCGACGAAGGAAGGCGTGTAGTCGACCGCCGTAACGGCGAATCCGCGTTGGGCCAAGCCGAACGCTTCGCGTCCGCCGCCGCAACCGACATCGAGTACGGCCGCTCCCGGCCGGAAATGTCTGTCGATCAGGCCGGCTTCGACAGGGAACAAACCCGCGGTGACAAGTTCTTCTCCCCATTTTCGCTGTTCGGCCGGGTCGTCGTAAAAACGGCGCATGTCGCTAGTCATCGCCGGCTCCGGTAGGGCGGGAAAAAGTTGGTGTCTGCCGGCGCCTCGTTCGCCGCGCGTGCCAGGGCAGTCAGTTCGCGGACAGTGTTGTCATCGTGAACCGCGCGCCCGACGAAAAACGCTCCGCGCAGAGGGGAGAACCGCGATTTGAACTCTAACAAGGAGTCGGCTCCGCGGTAGCCGCCGCCAAGGTGAAAGCGTCGTAGGCCGGCCGCGACCCCGAGCCGGGCCGCTTCCGCCAGCATCAAGTCGACCGGTTTCACTTTGGCCTGCGAGTCGTCGGAACAACTCAGATGATAGTGCAGCGATTCGCCGTGGCGCAGACACAGGGTGAAGGCCGCGTCGGTGCTGCCATGACCGCAGCGCAGCAGCCAACAGTCGTCGCCCAGGCCGGCGAACAGGCGGTGCAAGTAGTCCTGATCGAAGAAGTAGTAGTTCTCGGCCTGCTTGCGCTCCATGGTGGCACAGTACATTGCCCAGAACCGCGGCAATAGCGACGGCTCAACACGATCAACGGTCAGCCCGCGCCGCGCAGCGAGGCGAACATTGCGCCGGCAGGACGGGGAGAACTCGGCGAAGAAATCGCGAGCCAGGTCGATCCACACTGTTTGCCCGGCCGCGCGCACATCGAAGACCGTCGCGAACGGTTCGTGGTTGGCCAGCAGCGGATGGAAGCGGACGAACTCGGCAATGATGCCGCGGTCGTGTGCCGCTGCCGACCAAGCCGCCCAGACTTCCGCGGCGTAGCCCGGCTCGTTGAGCACCGGCCCGGCATAACCGTATGGCGTGATCGCGTCGAAGCGGTCGGCGTAAGGGTGGACAAACGGCAACGCCGACAGCGGCCGCAACAACACCACGTGGTGCGCAACAACACCGCCCTGCTCGTAGTGGAAAAACAGCGGCTCGCCTTCACCCCGCGCGGCAAGCGCGGCGACATAGCCGGGAAGATGGTAGACATCGCCCAGCGGCCAACGCGCCAACAGCGCGCGCCAACGATCAGCCTGGTCGAGCGTCAGCAGTTCAATCGCCATCGTCAAACCGGTTGAAACGGTCGCCTTTGCCCGCGTCGGCTTCGTACAGCCCCTCGCGGCGCAAAACGACCGGCAACGTGCGCGCCATGATGCACCAATCGCCCAGCCACGACCACGTTCGCGCATATTTGACGTCGTGGGCGAGTTTCTGATCCCACGTCAGGGCGTTGCGGCCGCGAATCTGCGCCAGGCCGGTCAGCCCGGGCTTCACCCGCAAACGCTCCGCCTGTTCGGCGGAATACTTCGCCACGTGCTCGGCCAACGCCGGACGCGGACCGACCAGCGACATCTCGCCGAACAGCACGTTGAGCAACTGCGGCACTTCGTCCAACGACCAATCGCGCAAGAAAGCGCCGACGCGTGTGATGCGCGGATCGTGTTCGCCGACATTCAATCCGTCGCCCAAATTGGCGGCCCCAACCACCATGGTGCGGAATTTCCACAGCCGGAACGGGTGCCCGTCGCGGCCGCAGCGTTCTTGCCGGAAGAATACTGGACCCGGCGAGTCACGACGAATTAGTAGCGCGATCAACGCCAAGAAGGGCGAAACCACCAGCAACGCGGCTCCGGCCAGCAGCAAATCGGTCGCCCGCTTGAGCAGCGGCTCGAGACCAATCACCCGCTCGGCCGCCGCTTGTCGCAGTTGCGCCAAGACCTGTTCGGCGAGCTGCCCACGTTCGAACCGCTCGGCCAGTTGGCGGGCAGCGTGACTCATCATCGCACGACGAGGTTCGTCATCGGCCAGGGACGCCAGGTCGGCGGCGGCGTGCTTGGTGTCGCGAGGTAAGGCCAGACCGGCGTTGGCTTCGGTGACGAGCTCGGCCGTCCAACCCGCGGTGTTGACGACCGTCGGTCGGCCGGCGGCAAGGTAATCGAAAAACTTATTCGGGCTGTTGGTCGCCAGCACCGGCAAGTCGGCAAATGAAACGAGCCCGATGTCGGCGGCCTTGATGATGTCGGCGGCTTCGCGGCGCGATACCGGCCCGGCCAGGGTGACATTGGTTAAGCCGTCGCGGGCGATCCGCTGCTGCAGCTCGTCGCGCACATTGCCTTCGCCCAGCAACAGCAGGCGCAAGCGATCGAGCCCCTGGTGCTGCCAATGCGCGGCGAGATCCAGCAGCCACGGGCCGTCGTTCGCTGGGCCCAGCGCACCGGCGTGAATGACCACCAGCGCGTCGGCCGGCAGCCCGAGCCGCTCGCGCACGCCGGTAGAATCGGCCGCGTCGAACAGATCCAGATCGCAGGCGTTGGGGACCAGCGTGATCTTCTCTCGCGCCACGCCGCGCTCGGCCACGCCGTCGACCATGCCCGGGCTCAAGGCGACGATGTGCGAGGCGAGGTGGTAGAACAACCATTCCGCCGCGCGCGCGATGGCTTGTGCCATGGGATTGCGCAAGACGCCGAGTTCGATCGGCGCGCGTGGCCAGAGGTCGCGCACCTCGAAGACGAACGGTATTCCGCGCAAGCGGCTGATTAGCACCGCCGGCACGCCGATGGTCAACGGGGTCGAGGAGGCGAAGACGACGTCATGTCGTGGCGACAGCGTGCCGAGCGCCGCCGCCCAAACCATGAACGAGAAGAACGCGCGCAGCCGGGCCCACACGCCCATATGTTGATGGTAGGGAATTCGCACCGCGACCACGTCGATGCCTTCAACTTGCAGTCGGCGCACGAACCGCGCCTGCGGCGTGTGGCCAAGGCTCGAATAGCGGCTGGCCGTGGTCAGCACCGTGACCTGGTGCCCCTTTGCCACCCAACGCCGCGCGAACTCGTAGCCCCGCGTACCGCTGATGCCTTCGCGGTCGGAGAAATATTGGTCGAGGTACAGAATCCTCATCGTTTCATCAACTCGTTCACCGCCGCGAGCACCCGTTCCGGCGGCAGGTCGGCTAGACAAGGGAAATATTCGTGCGGACAGCCGGGGTAGCGGCCCAGGCCGAAGCACGGAGCACAGGTGCGGTCGGTGATCACCGCGCGACCCAGCGGCCCGAACGGACGCGTCCGGTGCGCCTCGCTGGGGCCGAAGACCGCCACGGTGGGCACGCCCGCGGCGGCGGCCAGGTTCATCAGGCCCGAGTCGTTGGACACAAACAAGTCGCACACCGCCAGTAGGCCCCAGGCGTCGGCGAGGTCGCCCCAGCCGTCGAGCGCGTGCACCGGCGAGGTCGCGGCCCGCATCACGCGGCGTCCGCTGCCTGGCTCACCGGGGCCGTCAAACACGATCGCCGGCAGACCGTATTCGCGATAGACCGCTTCCGCCACGCGCGCGAAATGCCGTTCCGGCCACCGCTTCTCGACCCATTGCCCGTCGCAGCCGGTGTGCAGGCCGAGATAGCGCGCTTGCGGGTCAAACCCATGTTCGGCCAGATACTGTCGGCCGCGTTCGGCCAGGTCTACCGGCACCGGCAGTATCGGCCAAAGCGAGGCGATATCGGTCGGAGCTCCCAGATACGCGGCCAACTGCAAGTTCTGCTCGAAGTCGTGTCCTCGCCGCAATGGATCGAGCGCGACCGTCAACCACCGGGAGGTTCGGCCCACCTCGGGGTAGGCGTGACCAATGCGCTGCGGTACGCAGGCCAGCCGGACCAGGCGGTAGGAATTGCGGCCGGACGGAAACGAAAAGACCGCGCGATCGAAATGGCGTCGACCGACTTCGCGCCAGAGTCGTCGCCGGCCGGCCCAGCCTTGATAGATGTCGTCCCCGGCGAAGATGGCTTCGCGAATCATCGGCGCGCGCGCGATCACCGGCTGCAAGCGCGGCGACAAGGTCAGGAAGGCGATTTCGTCGCCGGTCCGCCGCAGGGCTTCGGCGAGCGGCAGCGCCAACAGCGCGTTGCCGATTCCCTGCAAGCTGACGACCAGCGTTCTACCCATTGGTCATTTCCCGATAGAGATCGATCTGTGCTCGCGCCATGGCCGCGAACGTGAACTTCCCCGCGCGTTGCAAAGCCGCCGCGGCAAGGGTTTCGCGCCGCGGCCGATCCTGGGCCATGGCCGCCAGCGCCTCGGCCAATTCCGTGACGCGGCCCGGCGTGACCACGATCCCGGCGTCACCGACCACCTCCGGCAGGCTGGTGCTGCGCGCGACGATCGGCACCGTGCCGCAGGCCATGGCCTCCAGCGCCGGCAAACCGAATCCTTCATAGAAACTAGGCAACACCAGCGCCACGGCGCCGCGGTACAGATGCAGCAGTTCCTCGTCGGGAACGCGGCCGAGCAACCGAACGTCGGCTGCTTCCTGGTGCGCTAGCAACTGACGGGTATGGTCGTTCAGATTGGCCGGGTTGCCGACGAGCGCCAGAATCGTCTCCGGCGCAACTGCCTTTTCCGCTCGCGCGGTGAGATAGGCGCGAATCAAGCCGTCTTCGTTTTTCTGGCGGCCGAACTCGCCAACGAACAGAAAGTACGGGCGACCGTCTAGCCCGTGCTTACGCAAGACCTCTGCGTCAGGTGTACCCGGCGTTAGGTCCGGATTGTAGCCAGGATAGATGACCCGAATGCGTTGGCGATCCACCCGCAGTTGCCGGGCGATTTCATCGGCGCTGTACTCACTGATCGTGTGCAACATGTCCGCCCGCCGCGCGAGCGAATAGCGCAACCGGGTGCGGATGAGTGCACGGAGGCTATGCGGGGTGGAATACAGGAAATGCGGGCTCCACCGCGCCAGGTCGTAGAGCGAAAACAACACCCGTCCGCGCTCTTCATAGAGCGGCACCATCTCCAATGTGCAATGCAGCAGATCGACCTGGTGCGACAGCGCGTATCGTTCGACAAACCAGCGGCGCGCGGCTTCCATCGCCAGTGGACCGAGCCAACGCCGCACGCGCAATTGCCGGTACTCGAAGTTGTCGGGCAACGTCCCGGCCGGCCAGATCGGCGGCGCGAAACCGAAGATCACATATTGATTTTCGCGGTCGATTTGTGCCAGTTCCGCAAAGAGGTGATACACGATCCGGCCGGCGCCGGTCAGGTTTTCGGCAGAGTAGGGCGTGGCGTCAAGCAGGATCTGTTTCATACGCCGAGCACCTCCGCTACACACACCGCGACGCGCGCGGGCTCGATGCGGCTCAGGCACGGATGGCCGTCCACGTGACACGATTCGCGGTGGCACGGGGCACAAGTCACGAGAAAAGTCAGCGTGTGTGCCGCGACGGGAGCCCAACGCCGCGTCTCATTCGTGCCGCTCATCAGCGAGACCACCGGCGTGCCGACCGCGCGCGCCAGATGCCCGGGTCCGGAGTCAATGCCGATCAGTAAATCGGCAGTGGCAATAGCTGCGGTCGTTTCGACAAGCGATAGGCGGCCGGCCCAGTTGACCACCGCTGAGACGTCTCGCGCGATCTCCTGGTTTAGGTCCGCATCTGGCGCGCCGCCGACCAAGGCCAAGCGCGCATGATGTTGAGCGCGCAACAATTTTATCAGCTCGCGCCAGTGTGAGACCGGCCAGAGCTTGGCCGGCGTGCGTGCCGCCGCGTGCAAGACGATTTTCGGCCCAGACCCTTCGACTCCACCCCATGCGGCTGCCGCACGGCGAACGGCTTCGTTAGGGAGTGGTAGCGGACCCAAAGCGGCTGCGCTCAGGCCGAGGGTGTCTTGCAACAGCGCGACGTGATTTTCCGCTTCCGGCCGGTCATCCGCCGGCGGCGAGCCGGCATGCGTGGCCGAGGACGCGACGCCGCGGTGGTCGTAGCTGACCAGGCACGGGGCTAGCGCCGTACACAGCAGGATGTCGCGAACATCATGGCGCAAATTGACCAGCAGGTCGGGCGCGAAGGCCCGCACGCGGCGCCGGTATTCGCGCCATTCGCCGTCGCCGCCCAAAAACGGACTGGCCCATGGTTCGACATGCCAGGCGCCGTCAAGCGCCAGCAACGAGGCGGCCGCCGGATCGCAGGCCACGCGAATCTCAGCATTCGGACAAGCTGCCCGCAACGTTGCCAGCGCAGGTCGCGCGAGCACGGCGTCGCCGAGGTGATCGGGCTTGTGCACCCAGATACGGCGCGCGCGAGCGGGGTCGAACGCTAACGCGCGTTGGCAGCGTCGCCGGCGGCCGGGCCAGGCGGCCAGTCGCAGTATGGCGTAAACCGCGTTCACGCGGTCGGCTCCTTGGTTTCTGTTGGAGGTGGCGGCGGCGACATGCCAGGCTCCTGGATGGTTCCGATCCGCATGCGATAGATGGCGGTGGCCATCGCCCACAGGCTGACGATCACGTACGAGCTATGGTGCGGCTTGAACAAGAAGGAATCGAAGCCGCCCGAACCAAGGAAGAACAGGAAAGCGACAAAGATGCCGCGGCTGAGCAGACGCAGTTCGGGGTCGGTTACCAGATTCATGTTGTCGCGCATACGGCGCCAGATGTGTGCCAGGGCCGCGATGAAGAACGAAAACCCGATGAACCCCGTTCCGGTGATAATGTCGACGTACATATTGTGCGGGCTGCCATACATCGGGTGAATGCCTTCGAGCACGGAATACTGGCCGTAGACGAAGGCATAGTTGTTGTATCCGACGCCCAGCAACGGATGGTCGAGAATGACGTTCACCGCGCTGATCCAACGCACTAGGCGCGATTCGGCGCTGCTGCTGGAGTAGTAGATGAAATCGGCTACCTTCTGCTCGATTTCCCACTCTCCGAACATGTCCGTCGTCAGCAAGGCGACGATGGCCGAAGTGAGCAACGTGATCCACACCACGCGCCGCGCGTCGATTTGCCCGTGCAACGTTAGCACCGCCAGGCCGAACAGAATGCCGACCCACGTGCCGCGATTGAAAGTGAGGCAGATGGCCGTCAACAGGAGCAACCAGAACAGATATCCGGCCATGCGGCGGGCCCGATTCGCCAACAACGGTGAGAAGTGCGTCGCCAGGGCCAGGATCGTGGCGTAGTAGATGCCGGTGTAACTGGTCGACCCCGCGATGCTCACCAGACGCAGCAGCTTCGTGCGCACGTACAGGTAGGCAGGAGTCATGGTCAGTATATAGTACCAGAATGGCGACTTGGTCACATAGATATAAAAACTGATCACCAGCATCCAGACGGCGCAGATCAGCAGCCATTTAACCAGTTGCATCACCCGCTGCTTGCTGTCCAACACATCCAAGAGGGACAAGTAAAAAAGATTGAGCAACGTCAGCCGCAGCAACTCCTTGATGTTGAAGGTGACGTTGCCCGGGCTGATCATGGCCACCTGCGAGATGCACAAGATGGCGATACCGTTAAAAATGAGCAACGGATAGATGAGACGATCGTCACGCGGAATGATGTACTTGCGTTTGACCAGTGAACGCGTCAGGTAACCCCCAAAGGCCAGAAGCACGAATGCATCTTCGGTGGTAATGGCCCACGGACCAGGCAAGTCCAGGCCGATGTTCGGCAGCGCCAGAATGAGCGGGGTGAGAACCACCATCGAGTGCGGCCGGAAGAACAACAGCAAAAGGACGGCAAAACCGGCCAGCGCCAGGGGTACCGAGAACTGCATACCGGCAATGCTTTTGCCGACTATCCAGGCGACGGCCAGGCCCGCCACACTGGCCACGACCAACGCGACATCGCGTTGAACGACCACACGGCGGATCAGGTTGTCAAAGCCCGACGTCGGCATGGTTCCGCTCCAGGGCGGCGACAAGCGCTTCTTCTAGCCGCCGTGCCACCGCGGCATCGGTGAATAGGGATTGTGCGCGCGCGCCACCATTTGCCGCCAGCTTCCGGCGCAAGTCGGTTGCGGTCAAGCGCGAAAGCGCCGCGGCCAGGCCGGCCGCGTCGTTTTCGTCGACCAGCAAACCGGCGTCACCCACCACTTCCGGAATGGCGCCACAGCGGCTGGCCACGATCGGTACGGCCGCGGCCATGGCCCAGGCCAGAATATGGCCGAATTGCTCGGCCCAGCCCGGTACCGTGCGGCTCGGAGCTACCAGCGCATCGGCCGCCGCCAGTAGCTGCGGCACCTGATCGTGGGACACTGCGGGTGCGAAACGGACCCGGGAGCTCAGACCCAAAGAGCCGGCCTGATTTTTCAGAACCTCGCACTCGGCGCCGTCACCGACAATGGTTGCCTGCCAGCTTCTCGTCGCCGGGTCGGCCAAGGCGGTGAGGAGCAGATCAGCCCCCTTTTTCCGGTCGAGACGTCCAACGAAGAGCGCGCGAAGCAGACCATCTTTGGGCGCCGGCTTATGGGGCGGCACCCATGCGGGGTCGACCCCTACTTGTGGCAGCACGGTGATCGGCGCCCGGCATCCGGCTGCGCGCGCCGTTTGCGCGGCGCCGCGTGAACCGGCCAGCAACCGCCGCGCCGCGAGATAGACCGGCAGAGCCGCTGCGCGAGTGCGGAGCGCCAGCGGCAGATTCTCCCAAGCGAAAGGCAACAGCGGCAACCCCAGCGAGACCGCGAGATACGTCGCCTGGCACGCGGCCAGCCCGCCGGGTTCAGTCTCGGCGAGCAAGATGTCCGGTCGCCACATGCGAACCGCCCGCCGCAAGGCGAAGAAGGGATAGGTGAAGCGGCGCACCTGACCGTGCCGGGCGCATTCGAAGAGTTCGACGGTCAACTCGCTCTCGGATTCGAAACGCCGCAAACCGAAATCGGTCTCCCGCCAGAGGCGCGGTGAAAGCAACAGCACGCGATGTCCGCGCCGCTGTAGTTCGCGCAACTTGCCGCGATTGGCGGCGACGATGTAGGTGTGGCCGAGCACCGCCACGCGCATCAGCGCACCCCCAGATCGGCGTACAGCGCGAGCAGGCGATCGACGATGCGCGTCCAGGCGAACTGCTCACGGATGCGCGGGGCAACTACTTCCCGCGCTTGATCCCTGGTGTCGACCCGCTCGACGACAGCACGTCGCAACACCTCGGTCAATGCTTCGGCAGACACCTGGTGGGCCAAGCCGCCCGGGTTGGTGAGCTGCAGCAATTCAGGCAACGAACCGGCGGGTGTTGCGGCGACGGGCGTGCCGCAAGCGGCGGCCTCGAGAATGATGAGGCCGAAGTTTTCTTCGGCGCGGGTCGGGACGACGAACAAATCGGCCAGCCGGTAGAGATCGGGCAGGCGCTCGTCGGCAACGAAACCCAGGAAACGAACGGCGTCGCCCAGACCGAGCACACGAGCCTGTCGCTCCAATTCGGCGCGCAACGGACCGCTGCCGGCGATTAGACAGACGGCGTTGATGCCTTCGGCGCGCACGCGGGCCAGCGCTTCGAGCAACAGATCTATGCCCATGCGCCGCGCGAGCCGGCGCACGGTCAGCACTACGAATGCGTCAGCCGGCAGGCCGAGTTCTGTGCGCCATGTATCGTTTGCCGGTGCCGGATGAAAGTGTGCGGGATCAACACCGCCGGGAATGACCACCGCTCCCGCCGCCCGTTCCGGCGCGATTTCGGACACGCGACTGCGCGAAAACTCAGACAGCACCACCACCCGGTCGGCCCGCCGCAGCAAACGCCGCTGCATGATGCGCTGCGCGTTCATCTGCGCCCGGAGATACGCACGATAGCCGGCGCCAGATCTGGCAAGCAGTTCTTCGGACTCGACTGCGAACTCGCCGTGCCAAGGGCCATAGAAACTGTACACCGTCGGCACGCGGCGGAAGACGCTGAGCGGCCCCTGCGCGGAGAGCGTCAGGTGATAATGGACGATGTCGGGCGGGTCGCAGCGCCGCAATCCGGCCGCCACGGCGCCCGCCCCGTAGATGGTGGTGGCGTACATCCAGGGCGTGGGCTGCGCGGCCTGCTGGTAGCGGAGCACGTACACGCCGTCGGCGCGCAACTCGACGCGTGGTGCGGCAGGCACGGACTTGGTCAGCACGGTCACGCGCCAACCATGTGCAACCTGTCCGGCGGCCAAATGCTCGATCACGCGTTCCACGCCGCCGTGTTCGGGCGGGAAGGCATCGGTAACGTGCAGCACGTGGGGGCTCAAATCCACCACTCCCGGCAATTGGCGCACGGATCCAGGCGGTCCCACTGCCCTTGCTGGTGCAACTGCCGCAGCTTTTGCCACCGCGCGCTCGACCATAACTTGACCAGCGGCTGATCCGCCACGTTGCCGATGGCGAGCTTATACAATACGTCCTTGCAGCACACGGTGACCTGTCCGTCCCAGCCGATCGAGAGGTCTTTCCAAAGTTGGCGGCAGGCGAAGCGCTCGGTCGGTTCGCGCCGTCGTTGCTTGGCCACGCGCACATCGGCCACCTGGCCGCCGAAGGTGTCGGCCTCTTTGACCAGAATGCGATCGGTCGAGCCGAGCAGCGGCACCCAGCGCTCGCAGAAAGCCTCCACCTCGTGTTCGGTTTGTTGCATGAGCAAGATCTGCAGTTCGATCGCCGGGCGGCTGGCGCCACGCGCGCGCTTGGCCGCCAGCAGATTCTCCATGTTGGTTTGCACGACCTCAAACGACTGGCCGGGCCGCACCGCTTCGTAGGTGGCCTTGGTCACGCCGTCGACCGAGCAGATCAGCAGATCGAGTACGTCTTCGGCCAGTAAGCGGTCGACGCGATCACGATCGAGCATGGAGACGTTCGTGCTGGTGTACAGACCGGGTAGGCCGGCGTCGCGGGCCTCGCGCGCCATCGCCAGCAGGTCCTTGTGCAGGAACGGTTCGCCCAGGCCCATCAGGGCGATCGATTCGATCCAGTCCCGCTGCGGCGCCAGCTCGGCGACGATGCGCGTGAACAACTCGCGCGGCATGAAGCCGACCGGGCGCGACATCGTAGTGCGTGGGCACATGACGCACTTGAGGTTGCAGGCGTTGGTCACCTCGAGGTGGATCGCCTGCGCAAACGGCATCATTTCGTGAGGCCGGAAACGCCGGTGCCATTTGCGCCGCGCCGCCCGCCACAGTTGGCCCGGCGATTTCCCGGCGGCGAGTTGGGCGCGCCGGATGATTCCGTACAGACCGGTGCCGGTGGTCTGCGAGAACAATACGACTTTCGGTCCGAAGCGCGCCAAGTCCATCGCTTAGCCTTTTTCGGCGCGCAGCGTGATCTCGATGTCGCGCGCGGGAAAAATCCACGCCAGATAGAATTCGTAGAAGTCGAGATGGCGCGCAGCCAGCCAGGCCACGCCGAGCCAGCGGAAGAACCGGCTGAAGGTCAGGCGCCGGCGGACCAGCGAGTAGGATGGCACGCCGGCCAGCCGTTCCAACACGAAGCGATGCTCGAAAAGCCAGTGGCGCGCGATTGCGGCGCGGTGCAGCGGGCGCGGCTCACCGCCGGTGAAGAAATCGAAGACGCGCACGCTCAGGGCGCGGCGGTGGGTGGGGTCGGCGTATGCACTACGGTTGGAAAAGTGCGGGGTGACGATCTCGATCATGGCGTCGGGCCGAGCCACCCGGTGCACTTCGCGCAGAAACGTGACCATGTCTTGCACATGTTCGATGACGTGGCGGATCACGATCCGCTCGTATTCGCCATCGGGCAGCGGCCAGGGAGTGCGGTCGAGATCATGCACTAGATCGACGCCCGGGTGCGGAAAGGCGTCGATGCCGTAGGCGCCGGGCTCCTTGCGCGGTCCGCAACCAAGATCAAGCGTCTTCACAGGGTCGGTTCCTCCTTCAGGCGGCCGCGCAGGTACTGGAATTCCTGCCAGAATCGTCGGCCCTGCAGCACCGCGAGCAGCAACACGCAAGTGCCGCCGAACAGGCCGATTTTGGCCAGCAACCGCCACACCGTGTGCTCCACCGGCCAGCGCCAGAGCACCAGAGCGCCAATGCCGGCCGCGACGAAACAACTCACTATCGGCACCACAAAGATACCACGATAGTCGATGGTAACATGGCCGCCGACGCGTCGGTAGGCCAAAATAACGCCCACCAGCATCACGATACTCGCCGCAATCGCCGCGCCTTCGGCTTGGAAGAAGTAGACCACCGGGGTAGCGGTCGCGATCATTGCCAGCGCCTGCGCGATCTGGATTCGGCCGATGGCGCGCGGTGCGCCGACTGCGGCGAACAACTCGCCCACATCGTCGAAGATCGGACGCATCAGTTGGTAGACGATCAGCAGCCGCACCAGCAGCACCATCGGCTGCCATTTTTCGCCGAAGACCACGTTCACGAACTCCGGCGCGCACCAGAACAGGCCGACCGCGGCCGGAGCGGAGAACAGCACGATCACGCGCATCACCATGCCGAAGACGCGCGAGAGCCGGGCGCGATCGCCCTGCACCTTGCTGTAGAGCGGGAATGCGACGCGCGCGATGATGTGCGTCACCATCGTCGTGGGCAACACTGCCAACTGGTAGGCGCGGGTGTAAAAGCCGAGGTCCTTGGCCGAGATCAACGTGCCGACCAGGAAATCGTCGAATTGCAGCACGGCGAAAGTGGCGATGCCGCCCAACCACAGCGGCGCGCCGAAGCGCAAGTACCAGCGGAACATCGCCAAAGACGGCCGGCGCATCGGCGGACGCGGATTCAAATACCAGTAGCCCACCGCGCCGGCGATCTGTGCCCCCGCTAGCCGCACCAGCAGCACCCAAACATTCGGCCAGAGCAACGCGCCGAGGCAGGCGATGGCGTTGATGCCGACGTTGATGCCGGTGTTGACGATTTGCAGCCGGCGAAAATCGACGTCTTTTTCCAGCAACACGCGCGGGGTGGTGCCGACGTTTTCGAACGCGGCGCCGATCGCCACGCCGATCAGCACCGCCGCGGTGAGCGCGTCATAGTGCGCCGCCACCAGGGGGTAGGAGAGAACGACCATGACCATCACCAGCGCAGCCGAGAGAATCTGCAACCCGAGATGCGCTCCAGACGCCTCCGGCAGTCTGTCGCTGCGGTGGATGAGGGCGTAGTTGAAGCCGAAGGCGGTGACCTTGCGCGCCAATGTGCAGAAGAAGACGGCCAGCGCCAACACGCCGAAGGCCTCGGGAGCGATCAGCCGCATCAGGGCGACATTGGCCAGGAAGGTGATGATCTGATTCAGGTAGGCGGTGCCCGCCACCCAGGCCGCGCTGCCGGCCGCGCGCCGCGCGAGGTTCACAGTCCCTCCCGGCGGAAACGGCGGTAGAAATGGATCCGCCCGACTGCAGTGGTCAGACTGCCAAGCAGGTTCACCAGCGGCGCCAGCCAGGCCCGCTGCCAACGCACCGCGTCGCCGAAGACCGCCAGGCGCGGCACTCGGGCCAAATCACGCGCCAGCCATTTCCAAGGGGACAAGAGCAGCGCGCGCGCCAGCGTCGCCGGCGTTTCAGTCCCTTCCTTCATGCCGAAACGCACCGTGCTGCCGCGCCGCCACATCGTGCGTAGGAACCCGCCAAGACGGTCGACCTTCAGATGGAACGTGCGCAGGCGCGTCACGCGGCTCAGGCGGTAGCCGGCCGCGAGCAACCGGCGGGTCAGATCGGCGTCGGCGCCATGGACGAACGCGGGGTCGAAACCGCCGACCGCATCGAGCGCGGATTTGCGAATCGCCATGTTGTTGCCGTTGAGGCAAACGCCGTCGTAATGACCGGCCAGCACAAAGTCGTTTTCGAATTCCTCGACATAGCGCAGCACCTTCGCCAACTCGACGGTCGACAGGTTGGCCGGCCACAGGTTTCCGCCTACCCCGGCGTTGTTGCCAAGGGCGGCAAGAGTGTCCGGAATCCAGCCCGTCGGGACGACACAATCGGCGTCGGTGAAAAAAATCACCTCACCTTGGGCCGTAACCAGGGCGGCGTTAAGCGCGGCCGCGCGGCCGGCGTGGGGGAGCGACAACACGCGCGCTCCATGCGCGGCGGCGACCACGGCGGTGTCGTCGGTGCTGCCGTCGTCGGCGACGATGATTTCGGCCGCCTGTCCGCCGACGGACCGCCGCACCGATTCCAGTGTGTGGGCGAGGGTGTGCCCAGCCTGCCAAGCGGCAATGATGACGGACACTTGCGCCATAAATCCTTCGCCGGACGTTGTGTTCCTGCTAGTTTGTGCCGCACCGTCCCCACCGGTCAAGCGACGCGGTTGACACCCGGTCCGTCCCGGCTTACTAAGGTCGGCGGTCAAAGGCACGACCAACTGGAGGACCAATCGATGAAAAGAAACTGGTGGCTGCTGGCGTTGATCAGCGCAATGACGCTTTCCCTGGGTCTCTTCACGGCCTGCTCGAGCGGCGGTGACGACGACGACGACAGCGGCGACGACGACGACACCTGGAACGGCGACGACGATA
>CAZEDX010000043.1:0-37435 GCA_964511015.1 uncultured bacterium
ACCCTTCAACTATGACTCTAGCTATCCGCGACATGGATTGTAATTCGCACTATCCGTTACAAAAGACAATAATTTAGTATGGGTCCCCGGATTTCATCAAAAGACAGTAATTTAGTATGGTGTCCCCGGATTTCCTAGTATGGTGTCTCCGGATTTGGATCCGGATTTGGATTTCCGATAAGTATAAAACGTGTCTTTTTCTGAATCGTCGTCATTGTCCACATCATCATCCGTCTGTTGGTCATCATCGTCCGTATCATCATCGCTCGAATCATCGTCTTCGTCATCGTTACTGCAGCCGAAATACGCAAGCACGGCGAGGGCGAGCAGGAAGGCGAGGAGACCCAAATATCGGTTGGCGTTTTCGATGACAACGATTCTCCCAGCGTCAAAGCTAGCAAAGGAAACGCGACAGCGTCAAGTAGTTATATGTTCAATATTCAATAGACATGGCGGGCGAGGCGGGTGGTGGAGAGCGGGCGACGAGTTCGCGCGCAGGTGCGCCCGGCCGTCGCGAGACGAAGCCTAAAGTGGAAACGCCAAGACGCCAAGAACACCAATTCGTTTTTCAACACCAAGGCGCAAAGAACACCAAGGACGCCAAGTCTTTGTTCAACACAAAGGCACGAAGGACACCAAGGACACCAAGGACACCAAGAGAAGCGGGTCATTCTGAGCCGCAGGCGAAGAATCTACTCATGGGTGAGCGCGGAAGACCGGACCCGAAACGCCAAGAACGCCAAGTCAGAATGTGAGCGTTATCGATAGTTCGTTACCCGGAACCCGGCTTTTGCCCCCTGCAAACTTTCCATTACTGCTGTTACCCCGCCTTGGTGCTCAACCGCCATTGAATTTCCACGTAAAAAATCGTCAAGAACCGGCCAAGGTTGGCCGAACTATGCCTTGTTAGGGGCAAACCCGGGCGGCAAGTGCGTTTCCCCGTCTCGGGCGGGTGGACAAAGACGGATCCTGGATAGCGGGAGGCCAGAGGCTATGAACGTCGAATTCGTCAATCCTTTTCTCGACGCAATTCTTAATGTGCTCTCCACCATGGCGATGACCGAAGCACAGCCCGGTCGACCGACCCTCAAGAAGGGCCACATGGCGCTGGGCGAAATCACCGGCATGATCGGCCTGGCCGGCGGGCAGGTGAAAGGCTCGCTGGCGATTACCTTCACCGGGCCGGCGATCATTCATATCGCCACCCAGATGCTCGGCGAGGAGATCAAAACGGTCGACGACACCGTGCGCGACCTGGTCGGCGAAATCACCAATATGGTTTCGGGTGGCGCCAAGAAGGTGCTGGCCGAGAAGGGCTACAAGTTTGAAATGGCGATCCCGACCACCATTACCGGCAAGGACCACACCATCACCCACAAGACGTCAGGACACGTCATCGTCGTGCCCTTCAATCTGGGCGACGACAAAGGCGAGTTCTACGTCGAGGTCTGTGTGCAGGATTAGGGCAGGGGTCCCTGAGCTGGGGTCTTGGATCAGCAGAATCCGGACCGATTGGCGATGACAAAGTGTTCGGTCACGCTCTGAGCGAGGCGCGCCATTTCGCTGTCGACTTACGCTCCAGAGCGAGGAGTCGTCTCCCCCACCTCATAACCCTTTCCTAGATCCTTCGCTTTGCGCAGGGCGACGACTCCTGGCCCCCAGACCCCGTCGTCCTAGTGCTCCGTCACACCCTCAGGCCGGCTGCGTTTGCCGGCCTGATTTTTCCATTCCAGCGCCCGCCGCGCCGCTTCGCGCACCTCGGGGTGCAGCGCGCCGTCGTTGGCCACCTCGCGCAGTTCCTGCTTGAGCAACGTGGCCACCAGCGAGACGGCCAGTTGCGGCGGCGTGTACGGGTTGCGGATGATCGCCAGGCGCACCTGCGTGCGCGATTTCCATTTCGGCGAACGGTAGATCTCCTCGATGATCTCCGGCCGGTTCGGCCGCCGCGCGACGATGTTGAGCACCATCAGTTCGGTCAGGTGCGGGTTCTGCAACAACTGGCGGATGACGTTCGGGTCGGTGTCGTAGCCGACGCGGGTCAGGATGTCGCGGTTGAGGCTGCGCGCCGCGCTCTTGCGTTCGCCGGTGGTCATGCGCGGCAGGCCGTATTGCAGGAACAGGTCTTCGTCGCCCTCGGGCAGCTTGACCGGCTTCAGTTCGCGCAGCAGCGCGCGCACGCCGGCGAATTCCTCGTCTTCCGCCTCGCGCAGCAGCGCCTTCATGCGCTTCTGGCCGATCTCCGCCGACATCAATTGCACGTTCAACCCGGCGGCGAGCACCGCGTTGCAGTCGGTGTCGCCCTGCAGGGCGCGCACCTGCAGCCGGTGCAGCATCTCGAGAATGGTGCGGTTGTCGAACTCGGCCAGCCGGCGGATGACCAACAACTCGCGCACGGTCGCGTCGTGCACCTGCCGGAACGCGCGCGCCAGGCGCGTGACCAGCGTGTTGATCGATTCTTGCGGCGGGCTTTCGGACACGGTCATCCTTCTTCGGGTATCACCACTTCGCCGCCGACGGAATAGTCGCCGTTGGCGTAGATGTCCACGGTGTACGTGCCGGGGGCCAGCCCGCCGATCTGCGAAACCACGTCGAACGGGCATTCGCACCAGCACGGCTCGGGCGTGTACTCGACCTCGTACAGCGTGATCGCCCAGCCGTCGATGTTCAGCGTGACGTCGATCCGCTCCAGGCAGCAGTTGAACACGCCGTTGACGTGCGTGACGGTCAGCACGCCGTCTTCGTAGGCGAACTCGATGTCGATCGGGTATTCGTCATCCTTGGCTTCGGGGGTCGAGCCGTCTTTGCAGTCGCTGTGGTCGGTGTCGAGCAGGCTCGGCGAGTCGTCGTCGGTCGCCACGTCGTCGTCGAGGTCGTCATCGGCGTCGTCGTCGCTGCTGCCGGAACCGTCATCATCGGCCGCGGCGTCATCGTCGGCCGCGTCATCGTCGTCGTCATCGTCGCCCTGGTCGCACGCCCAACCCGCCGCCAAGGCGAGCAGCAGCGCCGCCAGCAGCGCCACCATGGCCGTCTGCGTCTTGCGTTTCATGGTTCGCTCCTTGTTTCCCGTCCCGGCGCGCATTATCGCACGCCCGGCTCGCGGGCAACAGCGGTTCGTTGCCCGCCGGCGCGCGCGCGGGTAGCATGACGGCCATGAAGGATCTGGGCCTCTACTTCCACGTTCCGTTCTGCCGCGGCAAGTGCGGCTACTGCGCGTTCAATTCGCGGCCGCTGCGCGATGAGGCGGAACTGGCCCGCTACGCCGACGCGCTGGTGCGTGAACTCGCCGCGCACCGCGAACGGCTGGCCGGCGCCTGGATCACGACCGTCTATTTCGGCGGCGGCACGCCGGCGCTGTTGCCGCCCGATCGCGTGGCCGCGCTGTTGGCGCAGGCGCGGGCGATGGCCGGCGGGGTGGCGAACGACGTTGAGGTGACGCTCGAAGCCAATCCGGACACGCTGGATGACCGCGCGCTGGCCGGCTTCCGCGCGGCGGGGGTCAACCGCATCAGCCTGGGCGTGCAGTCGTTCGACGCCGCGGCGCTGGCGTTTCTCGAGCGCCGGCACCGGCCCGACCAGGCGGCGCAGGCGGTGGGTGCGGCGCGCCGGGCGGGCTTCGACAACCTCAGCCTCGACCTCATCGCCGGGCTGCCCGCGCCACACGCCGAAACCTACCGGGCCGACCTCGCCGCCGCGCTCGCGCTCGCGCCGGAGCATCTGTCGGTCTATCTGCTGGCGGCCGAGAAGCCGTCGCGGTTGCACGACGCGGTGCAAGCCGGGCGCATCACACTGCCCGACGCCGACCGGCAAGCCGATGTCTACCTGGATATCGATCGCGCGCTGACCGCGGCCGGTTACGCGCACTACGAGGTGTCGAACTACGCCCGGCCCGGACGC
Organism: uncultured bacterium; assembly: GCA_964511015.1. Classification (GTDB taxonomy): domain Bacteria; phylum Lernaellota; class Lernaellaia; order Lernaellales; family Lernaellaceae; genus FEN-1099. Next base: position 3,895 of record CAZEDX010000043.1, read on the forward strand.
GAAGCCCGGCACAACGCCGCGTATTGGGCGGGCGTGCCGTACCTGGGCCTCGGCGCCGGGGCGCATTCTTACGGACTGCGTGACGGCCGTCCGGCGCGGTGGGCGAATGCGGGCGATCCGGACGACTACGTGCGCCGCATGGAAGCGGGAACTTCGCCGGTCGACTTCGCGGAGGAAGTCACGCCGGCGATGGCGCGGCGCGAGCGGTTGATGCTGGCGCTGCGCACCGCGGCCGGTATCGACGTAAGCCAGTTCGGCGCCGCGGCGCCGGCGCTGGCGGACGCGCTGTCCCGCCACGCGGCAGAGGGGCGCTTCACCCGCGACGGCTCGCGTTTCCGGCCCACCCCCGCCGGTCTGCTTGTCGCCGACGGCATCGCCGCCGAATTGTGGGATGCGCTCTGAACTCCCGGCCGGTCTGCTCGGGGCAAAAATGAACCGGGCCCTCAGCGGGCCCGGTGGCGCTGGACGTTGGTCGCATCGGCTTCAGTCGCCGGTGTAGCCTTCGGGGAAGACGGCGTACCACACGGCGCTTTCGCCGTAGTAAGCCACGTGAACCAGGCCCCCGCCGTCGAGGCGCAAGGTCGGCAGGCCGAGGTAGCCTGGGCCGTCGATGACCGTCACTTTCCAGTCGCCGGATTCGTTCGTGGCGTATTTGACATTGTCGTAGAAGACGCCGAGGCTGCCGTATGCGATGTGGATGTAGCCGTCGGCATCCACCGCAATCGAGGTGGTGACGAAGCCTTCGGGGTTGTTGTCGACCGGCGTGGTCACCCAAGTGCCGCCGGCGTTGGTGGCATACACCACATTGTTGTTGGTGCCGTCGTAATAGGACACGTGAGCAAACCCGGAGGCGTCGAGGGCCAGCGAAGTGTACGCCCCGGCATCCCCGGTCTGCATGGCGGGCGTGATCGTCCAGGGCGTGCCTTCGACCGCGTAATAGAGGTCTTTGGCGGACGAGTCATAGTACGAAACGTGACACTTGTCGTCGCCGTCGATCGCCAGCGAATCGAAATAGCCGACGGCGTTGGCGGAGTCGTCGATGGTGCTGACTACCCACGAACCGCTGGTGTTGGTGGCGTATTTCAGGTCTGCGTTGTCGGTATCGACATAGGTGATGTGGGAGTAGCCGGCGCTGTCAACGGCGATGGACGTGTAGGCGCCGACATTGCCCGCGGAGTCGGGCGTGGCCGTCACCCAAGAGCCGGTTTCGTTGGTCGCGTATTTCAGGTCGTGGTTCGTCTGGTCGAAATAGGAAATGTGCGCGTAGCCGTCGGCATCCAGGGCCAATGACGAAGTGAAGCCGACGTCGCCGGTGGCGTTGACCAGTTCGTTGGTCCAGCCGCGCGCCACGTTGGTTGCGTACCGCAGATCGTAGTTGCCGGCGTCCATGAACGAAATGTGGGCGAACCCGTTCTCGTCGAGGGCGAGACCCGGACCGGCCGCCGAATCGCCGTAAACGCCGGACGTTTCGACAGCGCTCTTGAACCAGGAACCGGAAGCATTGGTCGCGTAACGGAGCCCGCCGTTCGTGTAGTCGTAGTAGCTGATGTAGGCCTTGCCGTTTTCGTCGGCGGCGACCGAGGTCCACAGGCCCGTCAACCCGCTGGAATCCACCGTCACCGGCGCGCCCCACGCGCCGCCGTTGGCGCGGAAAACGTACATCAAATCGCCGGCGGTGCCGGCCCAATACGATACGTGCTCGTTGCCGTCGGCGTCGACGCTCAGCGAGGAATACCCGCCCGAACTCGCCGTGGCATCCAGCACCGAGCAAGACCAACCGGGATCCTTTTCGCAATAGACCAGGTTGTCGGCCATCGTGTTGTAGTAGCTGACGCGCGGAGCGCCGCTCCCGTTCAGCGCGATGGAGATGGTGACGGCCTCATGTGCGGAGATCGTGCCGAACTCCCACGAGCCGCTGGCGTTGGTGGCATAGCGGAGCCGGATGGCCGAGGCGTTAAAGTAGGCGATGTGCGCCTTGCCGTTGTCGTCGACGGCCAGCGAGCAAAACTCGCCGATCTCCGTGGCGCCGCCGTCGTCCAATTCCGAAACCACCCACGCCCCGGTGGCGTTGGTGGCGTATTTCAGATTCTGGTTGGTCATATCGTAGTAGGCAATGTGCGCGTGGTTGTCCGGATCCAGCGCCAGCGAGGCGTACAACCCCACGTCGCCGGCCTGGTCCACCGTCTGCCGCACCCAGGAACCCGAGGCATTGGTGGCATAGGCGAGGTTGTTGCCGTTGGTGTCCAGATACGCCACGTGCAGCTTCCCGGTGCCGTCCACCTTCATCGACGGCCCGTAGGCATAGGGGGCCACTTCTTCGGTCAGTATCCCCTTCTTGGTGATCGAATACATCAGCAGCTTGCGGCCTTTCACCGCGGCGATGAAAACGTTGCCCGAGCTGTCCCGCGCGATGGAAGTGCCGGAATGCCCCGGCGCGCCGCCGACCACCTGTTCGATGACGGGGTAGTCCACCACATCGTCATCCGGTGAGATGTCGTCGTCGCTGTCGTCGTCGGTGTCATCATCGGCGGTATCGTCGTCGTCGTTATCGTCATCTGCCGCGTCGTCGTCGCCTCCGCCGCCGTTGTCATCGTCGTCGTCGTCGCCGCAGGAGCAGGAGGCGACGGCCAGGGAGAGGACCAGGCATGCAATCAAGTACAGAAGATTGGTGAACCTATTCATAAACGATCTCCTTTCGTCATGTTGATTGTATGCCGCGGTTCGCGCGACATTCAAACGCAACTTCGCCCTGCCCAAGCCCCGCTACCTAGCTGGTCTGTAAGCTGGCACCGATTCTCGCGTTTTGATGAGATCGTTTCTGTGGTCGCCGAGATGTTGTCTCACCCATACTCCAACCCCGGCGGCCAGTCAACGAGAGGTCTGGTCGCCGGGAACCGGCGTGGCCGTCATGGCCGCGAAAATCCGCTGGTTTTTTAGCGCCGCCGTTTTTTTTGCCCAAGCGATTTGGCCCCATCCTCAAAAGGGCCGATTTCCGCGGCTTTTCTTTTTGTTATTATTAGCGTATTTTTTGCGCTTTTTCCCGTGCATCACGGAAATCGCGCGAGGTAGGGAAGGAAACCGCCGTGTTTGTCCGCCGGAAAATAGGGAACATGGTAATTAGGGCGGCCACCTATTTTTTGCAGATTCTCGCTTTCGCGTAATGACATTGTACGTTGACAAGGTGCCATTTACTTGCGGTTGTGCGGAACGCGCGGCCACAACGGAATACTGCCGATTCCCATCACCCCTGTAACTGTAAGTCCCATCAGTCCTATAGTTCCCATGCCGAAACCCGTCTCCCCTCTCCCCGAGGCTCGTGGGAGAGGAGCCGGGGGAGGGGATGCGCTTTTCGGCGGGCGGTTTGCGAACGGCCCCTACCATCACCGGTAACGGCTCCGCACCATCGAATCACTGTAAGGGGTCACGGAGTGAAGAGTGAAAAATGAAGAATGAAAAACGGGGCGGCAATCGAAGGCTCTTTTGTAGATCCTTTGCGGAGCTTTGCGACTAGTCATTCCGATTTGCGGAAGGGATCAGGTCTGGGAAGGGATCCCTTCCGCTCGCCCGTCGCGATCGCTTCGGGCTTCAGTCGGGATAACAGGCCCCGCCTTGAAATCCATCGCCTTGTGAAATCTTTCACAGCAATTCGAACGCCTGTTCCGCCCTCTTCGAGCCGGCATCCAAAATGTGCATTTACGTCACCTACAGCCACAGGCCTCCACGCGGGCGAAATCGGCTAAAATCACGGGCGAAAAAAGGCCATTTAACGGGAAAACGCCCCTAACAAAATCAAGCACTTGTACGCCGAAAACGGCACGTTTGCGCGGTGTTTTTACGGCGATGCGCAAAAACAACCACCGCAATAACAACAGCTTACGCGGTGGTGGTTGCTTGGAAACACGGCGTTTTGCGGTAACAACGTCTTTTTGGACAGGATGCACAGGATCGCCTGGATAAACAGGATGGCGACGGTTATCTGACAGGATGGTCAGGATCGAACGGATCGTACCGGATGGACAGGATCAGCGGCAACGAAATGTGGTTATTCACTCTGTACTCCGACCCGTTCTTTCATATCCGAGACCCGGTACCCGATACCCGGAACCCGGGCTCCAAGGATCGACCGGATCGGCGACAGGAAAAAACTGGTTATCATCATATTATGGCGGACGGGTGGGTTTCCCCTACGCCGCGCCGTCGCGATACAACCCGTGCTGCTCGATGTAACCGATGACGGTGTCGGGCACGAGATACCAGATCGACTTGCCTTCGCGCAGGCGGCGGCGGATGTCTGAGCTGGAGATGTCCAGCCCGGTCATCGGCAAGAAGACGAGCCGCGGTCCTTCCTTCATGGCGTAGGTGCCCGGCCCGGTCGGGCGATAGCGTTCGGCGAACGCCGCGGGCAGGGCGTCGACCGGCTTGGCGATGACGTGGCCGGGGCGGGTCAGCACCACGAAGTGGCACATCGGCAGCACCTCGCGCCAGCGGTGCCAGGTGGAGATTTCCGCGAAGGCGTCGGCGCCGGTGAGGAAGAAGATCTCGGTCGCGGGCCCGAGCTCCTTGCGGAAGTGGCGGATGGTGTAGAGCGTGTAGCTCTTCTCCGCTCGTTTTGTTTCGACGTCGCTGACGTCGAACGCGTCTTGATCGGCGATGGCCAGGCGCACCATCGCCAGACGGTGCTCGGTGTCGGAGATGCCCTCGGCGTCTTTGTGCGGCGGCAGATGCGCGGGGATGAAGATTACGCGGTCGAGTTGCAGCGCTTCGCGCGCCTCTTCCGCGGCGCGCAAATGCGCCAGATGGATCGGGTTGAACGTGCCGCCCAATAATCCGACTCTTAGCATGGCTCTATCCTAATCGAAGTGCGGCCGTTCGCCAACGGTGGTATGCTACCGGCATGGCCCTCGCGGCAATCGGCATCGGCAGTAGTCTGGGCAACCGCATCGCGACGGTGCGGGCAGCCATCGCCGCGCTCGCCGAGCTGCCGGCCACGCGGCTGATCTGCGCTAGCAACCTGCACGAAACCGAGCCGGTCGGCGGCGTCGCTCGCAACCGCTTCATCAACGCCTGCGCCCTGGTCGATACCGCCTTGCCGCCGCGCGAGTTGCTTGTCGAGTTGCTGCGCACCGAGAACGCCTTCGGCCGCGAGCGCGAGGAGCACTGGGGCGACCGCACGCTCGACCTCGATCTGCTGCTGTACGACGATGTCGTGCTCGACGATCCGGATTGCATGTTGCCGCATCCGGAAATGCACCGGCGCGGCTTCGTCTTGGTGCCGCTGGCGGAGATCGCCCCGCGACTGGTCCACCCCCTGCTGGGACGCACGATTGCCGATCTAGCACGCGCGTTTGAATAGACTTGCATCCGAGCTGCTTAGCGCTAGTATGCAGCCGCACAGACACGTCTAGCGAGTTGCATTCATGCGGGACCGTCTTGTATTGGGCGTGCGAGCAACACGCACCGCCCGTTGGCAAGCGGAGCAGATCGCCGATCGCCTGCGGGCGCGAGCGGCGTCGGACGCGTCGCTGATGCCCTTGCCGGTCACTCCGGCGGAGCAGGCGGAAACAGCGTCGCGGAGCGAATTGACCGTTCGGTTAATTGAGGCCTTGTGGAACCGCCGCATCGATGTTGCGGTGGTGCCGGTGGCCGAGTTGGCGCCCCACCTGCCGGGAGGGGTAGTCGTCGCCGCAACTCCGCCGCGAGAAACACCCTTCGAAGCGGTGGTCTACCGACCGGGTCTGACGGGGGCGCAGCTCGCCGCCGGAATGACGGTTGCCGTGCCTTCGCCGCTGCCACAAGCGCAGCTTGCGCGCCTGGTCGCCGGCCTCAAATTCGTGCGTTCGTTCGACCCCGAAAACCGCTGGCGCAGGATCGAGTCGGGTGCAGCCGACGCGGCGGTATTTGCGCCGCTGGAACTGGCCGCTTTGGGAGTGGTTGACCGCGAGGCGCAACTCGCCGGCGCGGACCTGCTGGTGCCGCCGGTGGGGCAGGGTGCCGTGGCGTTTTTAACCCGCTCCGACGACATCGCCACCCAGGGTGTTTTGAACCCGTTGCACGACGAATCGACCGCCCTCGCGCTGACCGCCGAACGGGCGTTTCTCGGCGAGCTGGAAAGCGAGCACGCCCTGCCGTTGGGGGCGCTGGCGGAGGTGGCCGACGGACGCCTCATGCTGTATGGCGCGCTGGCTTCGTGGGACGGGGCGCGGGTGTACCGCGGCGAAATGCACGGAAGCATGAGGGAAGCCGAGGCGGTTGGCCTGCGCCTGGCCGACGAATTCGTGCGACGCGGCGCCCGCGTGGTGATGGGCGAGGTGCTCGAAGAAACCCGCCTCGGTGCGCTCGAAAAGTAGGCGGCGCCCGGCCGCCTACATGGCCTTGCGGTCGCTCAGGCCGGCGGCGCGGCAAACCGCGGCCAGCAAGTCGGTTGTCGTGCTGCCGTGGATCAGATGGTGCGCGCCGCTTTGCAGTACCCGGTTGCGGATGGTTTCGGCTTCATCCAGGGCGATGACCACCACGCCGATATCCGGCTGCAACAGACGAAGATGTTCGGCGGCGGTGACGCCGTCGAGGAAGGGCAGATCCTGCATAAACACCGCGACATCCGGCCGCGAGGTCTGCACCAGGCGCAGCGCCTCGTTGCCGTCGGCCGCGGTCCCCACGACCTCTATCGTTCTCGCGCCAACCGGGGCGCCGTGGATCGTTTCCCGCAGTTGGCTGTCTCGCTCGGCGAGGAGAACACGAATCATTCCCATCACAGCCTCCTTGCTATCCCCAGGACCCCATGCCAACTCTTGTTGCATTGCCGCACTCCATACAATCCTATTCCCTGACCGTTCTATCGACCGGCGCGGCGAAAAGATGGAGCATAATGTCCGGCGGATCAGGGCTCAGCGGAAACCGGCAACCGTGTAGTAGTACATGAAGAACGCGGGCAGCAGGCCGACGAGAAAATCTTCATATTTTCGTGGGGTGTACAGTTCGAGCACGGTGGCCACCAACGCGGTCAGGATCGCGCTGATCGTCACCCAGCCGGGGAACCAGACGTCGGGGATTTTGGCAAAGAAAGAGTTGATGCACACAACTGCCACAAAAGTGGCAATCAACATGGCCAGTGAGCCTTCGAAGGTCTTGTGCCGTCCGCCGCGAAAACGGAAATGGTTCTTGCCCCACCGGCGACCGACGATCTCTGCCGCGCTGTCGCCGACCCCGAGCGCGACGAAGCCGGCCATCGCCATGAACTGATCGCCTTGCCACCACAGAAAGATCTGCACGATCAGCAGCGACCACTGATGGCCGAACAGATCGACCACCGCGGTTTCGCCGTCACGTTGCAAGCTCGGGAGGGCGTGGCGCGACTGCACCCAGTGGTTGGCATAGAGCAGAACTGCGACCGGCAGCCAGCCGGCGGGCCAGAGGTGAATCCAGTAGAAGGCGGGAACGATCCAGAGGTTCGCCCCGAGCACGACGATCCGCCGCGCCAGCCACACCGGCGCATGCAAGAGCTTCCGCGCGACGAGGCCGAGCCCCAGTGCGCCCAGCGCCCAGCCCAGGCAGGCGACCACGCCCAGCGCGTCGTGCACGAGCACGTGCCCGGTCAGTTGCGCCAGCAAGGCGGACAACGTGGCCAGCAAATTGGACATGCCGCGTTGATAGCAGGTTTCACGAGCGGGGGGAAGGGAGAGGGGAGTGAAGAGTGAAGAGTGCGGAAGGAGGCGTACTCGTAGTGTCCCCCTGAAAGCAAGACAGGTTTAGGCGACATTGAGGCAGGAACTTTAGGCCGTAGGTAGAAGGCAGACCCTACACCCGTAATCCGATTCCCATAAATTCTATCAGTCCAGTAATTCTCATTCTCCATTTGCCGGAATCGAAACACCAGACACTGCACGCACTCCACCGCAAACCCGTACGCCCCCCGCGCGGTCGCCCCGAGCATAACGGGCAGGCCCTCGGGCCTGCCCGTGCATAAGCCTACGTACTTTACCGCTTAGCAGCCGCAGCCGCTGTCGTCGTCATCGTCGTCGCCGCCGGAACCACCGCTCGTGTCGTCGTCATCATGGTCATCGTCGCTGTCGTCATCGGTGAGGTCGTCATCGGTGGCATCGTCGTCGGTGACGTCGTCGTCGACGGTATCGTCGTCGACGGTGTCGTCGTCAGCCACTTCGTCACACTGGTCGAGGTCTTCGTTGCAGGTCTGGTCGTCTTCACATGGATCGCCCGACGAGAGGCATTCGTCGTTCGTCTCGTCGCAGCTTTCCTCGCCGTTGCACCAGAGGCCGTCGTCGTTGCAGGGGTCGCCGGTGTGTACGGAGCAGGCGCCGGCGTCGCAGGTGTCGGCGCCGTTGCAGAAGACATTGTCTTCGCACGAAGCGCCGTCGTTGTCGGACCAGTCGGTCTGGTTCGTGGTGGGGTCGCAAACCAGACACGAATTGTCCGGATCGACCTCGCCTTCGGCGTAGCACACGTCGTCGATCAGACAACCGACGCAATACTTGATCGTATAGGCGTTGTAACTCTCACTGGTGCCCTGATAGCCGACGCCGGTGACCACCGGATTGCCGTCCGGATCGATCGCCACGGCGTTGGGGTAGTCTATGCCGCTCCCAGGGCCGTTGAAGATTTGGTGGTCGACCACTGTGCCGTCGGAGTCGATCATGACGGTCAAGTAGTCGAAGGTGTTGCCCGAGAAGTGAAACTCGACGGCGGTCGCAAAAACGTTGCCCTCTTCGTCCACCGCTAGGCTGGTCGGGTATAGGTGAACATTGTCGCCGACGCTGTAGGTGGCCGTCCACAACCACGAACCGTCTTCTTGGTATTTGTACACGGTAAGATCGTAACGCTGGGTGGCCCCACTGTATAAGGATCCCATCATGTACGCCGTGCCGTCCGGGCCGGCGGCCAGGCCAGTGGCGTTTTGGCCGACGAAGCCGTTACGCATGGAGTACTGCGGCAGGATATCGGTTTGGTCGCCAATGCCGTTGCAGGTGGACGTCCAAAGATTGGTGTTGTTCGCGAGCACGTGGCGGATGCCAATGTCGAAATTGTCTACCGTGTGGTCCTGCATGAACATGCCGGCAAAATAGACCCCCGTCGTTCCCACGGCCACGCCATCGCCCATATCGTTGGCGTTGCCGGCGGAGCCGCTCACCACGCGTTCCCACTGGAAATCGCCGTCGGCGTTGTATTTGACCAAGGCCACGTCACGATAGTAGATGACATCCGCCTCCGCAGTGACCTGCATGGTGCCGGAGAGATAGACGTTGCCGTCGCCGTCAACGGCCATTCCCGACAACTCATCTTCGCCGCCGGTGACCGCGCCACTGTGAAAAATGTCCCAGACGTACGTGCCGTCGGTTTCGTATTTCACTACGAAGAAGTCGTAGCCGGTGGCGAGGGTCGACCCGCGCCCGGCGGCGTAAACGTGGCCGTCGTCGTCTAACGCGATTTGGTAGAAGAAGTCGCCCAGGTTTTCCGTATCAAACACCTCGTCCCAATCCAGGGCGCCGGCCGCGGTGAATTTCACCAGCAATGCGTCACCGCCGGTCGTGTCGCCAGCCGTATAGCCGGCCACGTAGACGTTGCCGTCTTCGTCGACGGCAATGTCTTCGCCCCAGTCATTCAACCCGTCCGCGCCGTCCCACGTTTCGTCCCAGACCAGGGTGCCTTCCGGATCGTACTTGGCGACGAACAGGTCGTAGTAGCCCTCGTCGTCGGTTACGTAACCGGTGATATAACTGTTGCCCGAGGAGTCGGTGGTAACGTCGTAGGCCCTTTCCTCCTTGTTGTTCGTACCGTTGTACGATGCCGTCCATTACGGCAGCATCGCCGCGCCGGCTGGGGCGGAGAGCGCCGCCAACAGCAAAAGAACCGAGCCAGCAACCATGGTTCGCGTCGAACACCATTTCATTACATTCCTCCCGTGAATAGTGAACGGTTATTTCAAGATATTTTTTTTAAAAGTATTCACCAAGTCAGATGGTTGTCATTTGACACTGTTTTGCCGCCGAAAACAAGGCATAGCGGGCCGGCATCGGGGGCTTGGTCGCGCGCCGGGCCACGGACGAGTCCGGAGCGCCCGGTTCGACCCCGATTTTTCCTGCAGATTGGGCCTGGGACATGGTACAATGCGTCCGTTGGAAAGTCGTGTTTTGTATGGGCACCTGTAGGTTGAAATGGCGTGGGGCGCGAACAGCGAGGGGGCATGTCTCAACGTGATGAACAACTAGAGGTGCGGGCGCAGCGCCGACGGCCGGTAGAACCGGAGCCGGTGCCCGCGGAAGTCCGAGAACGAGATCATCGACGCAACGAATTGCTGCGTCGCTCGTTGGGGCCCGGCCGTTCCATGAAAAGGACTGCCGACCTCGGCGGTTCGGTATTGTTGGGCGCCGCCATCGTCGGAGCGTTTCTCGCCGGCGAGTTGTGGTGGGCCTGGGTCGGGGTAGGTACGGCGGCGTGCCTGGGCTTGGGCCTGATGGAGTGGTCGCGGGTATGGTACCCCATGGGGCAGCGGCGTTGGCTGGAGCGGTTACCGTTTGAATTCGACACCATGCGTTACCTCGCTTCATTGAGCAACGGAGGCGAGTACCGCCATCTGGAATTGGAAGTCACATTTCGGCAAGACGTCGTCCGCGACTCGGCCTTCTCCCCGGTCGAGGACCTTGCACGCGCCTTGCCGGAGACGGTCGTCCAGGTGATCCGCCACGACGCGCTGCATATCGTTGGGCCGACTTTGACCACGCATTATGTCCCGGAGCGCAAGGCGGCGGGTTTGCCGGCCGCTCCGGTCTACGACAATTCGTCGCTACACGCGTTCTTCCGCCGTTGCGTGCAGCGCGGTCTGAAGCCGCTGGCGCGCCAATGGCCCGTTCGCCACGTCGTTGCGCGCGCGGTGACGGAGTAGCGCGGGGTCGCGAGGGCTTCGGTTCGTCAGGAGGGAGTTGTGGATTTTTCCACTCCAGTGCTGCTGGTCAGCCGTTGCCTGGGTTTCGCGCCGTGCCGCTGGGACGGCAACGTCATTCCGTCCGCGCTGGTCGAGCAACTGAAACCACATGTGAAATTCGTCGTCCGTTGCCCCGAGGTGGAGATCGGATTGGGCGTGCCGCGCCCGCCGGTGCGCGTCATCGAACTCGACGGCCGGCGGGAGCTGTACCAGCCGGACACCGACCGGCTGCTGACGAACGAAATGACCGCCTACGCGCGAAAGACATTGGACGAACTGCCGGAGATTGACGGCGCGCTGCTGAAGGGCCGCTCGCCGTCGTGCGGCCTGTTCGACGTGAAGCTGTACGACGGCCGCATGGGCAAGAGCACGCCGCAACGAACAGCCGGCTTTTTCGGCGACGAGGTGCTGCGGCGTTGGGGGCTGCTGGCCGTCGAGGACGAAGGGCGGCTGAACAACTTCACCATCCGCGAACGGTTTTTCATCAAAGCGTTCGCGTTGGCCGACTTCCGGCGGGTCAAACGCTCGCGGCGCATCGCGCAGGTCGTCGATTTCCAGCAGCGGCACAAGCTGATGCTGATGGCTTGCCACCAGACCGAAATGCGACACCTGGGCCGCCTGGTGGCGGCCGCCCGGCGCGACGACTTCGACGGGCTGTGCCGCGACTACGAAGAGGGCTTGCAACGCGCGCTGCAGCACGGGCCGAGGCCCGGCGGCGCGATCAACGTGCTGATGCACGCCTTCGGCTATTTCAAGCGCGAGTTGCACGCGCGGGAGAAGGCGCAATTCCTCGATTTGCTGGAAAGCTACCGCCGCAAACGTTTGCCGCTTTCGGCGCCGGTCGCGGTCGTGCGCGTCTGGATCGAACGCTTCGATCAGGAATACCTGCGCTCGCAAACCTTTTTCCGGCCGTACCCGGAGGACCTGATTTCCATCAGCGATTCGGGGCAGGGGCGCGATTACTGAGCGCCAGGCGCGCTTGCCCTCACAAGAATCCGCCGTGCGGTTTGTCTTCGCGCGAGAGGTAGACAAACAGGTCGTTGTAGTGGTCGTAGCGCATGTAGGAGGTGTGGCCCAGGCAGATCTGCCGGCAGTCGCCGCGGTCGATGCGGCCAAGGATCTCACGGCGGCGCGGGCCGTACCAGATCTCTTCCAACGACTGCTGGTAGATGTTGCCGAAGCAGTAGTCGGCGTTGCCGCGGGTCGAGCAGCAGGCGTACACGCCGCCGTCGGCGCAGAGGATGCCGACCAGATGGTGGCCCAGGCACAGCGAGTAGGGCCGCGCATTGACGCCCTGCTTGAAGTTGTAGATGCGGAAGCCCATCACCGAGAATTTTTCGTCTTCGTACTGCCGCCGGGCGAAAACGTAGTTGGCGTCGATGGTCATATACAACTCGGCGTCGAAGATCTCTTTCTCGGCCACCACGCGTTTGAAGCCGATGTAGCGGCAGCCGGCTTCCTTGGCGCGGCGCGCGGCCACGCCCATCTCGTGGAACGTCGCCGGGTGGATGATGTAGATGATGCCGCAGTAGACATCTTTCACCACCGCATGGATGCCTTCCCACACGCGGTCGAACGCGCCGGGCCGCCGCGGGCGATGCGTGGCTTCGTGGGTTTCGCGGCTGCCGGCGTCGAGCGAGATGCGCAACCAGGTGCAGTTGTCGCGGATCACATCCTGATGGTCGAGGATGTTCTCGCCGTTGGTGATGATGCCGACGTCGAGCTCGTGTTCTTTCGCTTCGCGCAGCAGCTCGTCGATGTGCGGGTAGATCAGCGGCTCGCCGCCGCCCTTGATCACCAGGCTGCGCACGCCGAGCTCGGCCGCCTGTTCGATGGCGCGCAGGGCGACCTCGCGCGGCAGCGTTTCCGGGTGGTCGCTGCGGTGCTTGGCGTCGATGCACCAGATGCAGTTGTGAATGCAGGCGTTGGTCGGATCGATTTCCAGCGTCACCGGCGGCGGCAACTCGCCGCGGAGCACGGCGTGCACGCGATCCAAATGGTTGAGGATCTTAAATTCGGAGAACTCGAGAATCGCTGTCTCCATCTCCACTCCTCTCGGCGGCCGCCAAGGCACGGCCGTTCGTTTTCCCCCTGTGCCGGTTCGCTTCGTCCATGCCCTTTTGTCCCCACCCGGCGTTGGGTTAGGATGTAACAAAATGGGCACGGAGGCAAACGGATCATCATGAGGATTCTCATCACCGGCGGCTGCGGTTTTGTCGGCGCCAACCTGGCGCGCCACTTTCTGCAGGGCGGACACGAAGTCATTCTGCTGGACAACCTGGCGCGGCGCGGCAGCGAGTACAACGTGGAGGATCTGACCAGGCTCGGCGCGCGTTTCGTGCACGGCGACGTTCGCAATGCCGAAGACCTCACGCCCCTGCCGCGGGTGGATGCGATCTGCGAAACCAGCGCGCAGCCCAGCGCGATCGACGGCTACGCCAATCCGCTCTACGACTTGAGCAACAACACCTTGGGTCTGGTCAACGTGCTGGAGAAAGCCCGACGCGACGACGCGATTCTCATATTTTGGAGCACCAACAAGACTTACAGCGGCGACCGCGTGAACGCGATCCCGGTGAAGGAAGCGGCCACGCGCTGGGTGTGGGACGCCGCCAGCGGCTACCAGGCGCGCGGCTTTTCGTTCGAGCACGGCATCAGCGACCAGTTCGACGTCGACGGCGGCCAGCATTCGATCTACGGCCTGTCGAAGATCTGCGCCGATTTGATCTGCCAGGAATGGGCCGACGCGTTCGGCGTGCGCACGGTGGTCAACCGCTTCTCGTGCCTGGCCGGACCGGGGCAGTTCGGCAAATCGGCGCAAGGTTGGGTGGCGTGGTGGATCATCGCCTTCCACTTCAATCTGCCGCTGCTCTATATCGGCTGGGGCGGCAAGCAAGTGCGTGACGCGCTGTTCACGCCCGACATCAACCGCCTGGTCGAGCTCGAGATCCAGCACATCGACCGCGCGCGCGGCCAGGTGTTCAACATCGGCGGCGGCATGTCGTGCCACATCTCGCTGCAGGAAATGACGAGCTGGTGCGAAAAGCGCTTCGGCAAGCAGGTGCCGGTGCACATCGAACCCACGCCGCGCAAGGCGGACCACGTGGTCTACATCAGCGATTCGCGCAAGGCCGAAGAACTGCTCGGCTGGCGGCCGCAGGTCGGCCTCGACCAGGGGCTCGAGCAGATCGTCGAATGGGTCGACCGCGAGCATGACCGGCTCAAGCGGCTTTACGGCGGGTAGTACGGCGATTCGTCAGATCGGGGAAAGATAGAACGGCTATTCCGTCGGCCGCAGACGCAAGGTGCGCCAGGGGATGAGCCACACGGCCAGGACGAGCGCGGCCGCCTGCACCAGCCAGAAATCGAGCGGATTGCGCGCAGCCGCCGGTTCGAGCAACCCCGGCCACGGCACGCCGCCGACCGGCAGGCCGAAGATCGGTCCGATCAGCAAGTTGAACGCGGCATGGAAGGCGACGCAAGCGCCCAGGCCGTTGCGCAGGTAGAGCCCGCCTAGCGCGAGGCCGAGCAGGAACGCGGTCGCCATGGTGTTCAAGCCGCCTTCGAGGTGCAACGCGCCGAAGAGGCTGGCGCTGATCAGCAGTCCCCAGCCGCGGCCGAAACGCCGGGCGACGGCGGGCAAGATGGTGCCGCGGAAGAGCACCTCTTCGCCGCCGGCGATGGCGGCCACGGCGAGCACCGAGGCCGGCAGGCGGTCGAAGGTACCGTTCACGCCCGGCCGGGTGTCCCACAGCGCGAGCATGGCCAGACCGGCCGCGGCGGCCAGGACCACTTCATCGTGCAGCGGCGCCAGGTCGCTACGCAGGCGCGGCAGGCTGAGCCGCCGGCCGTAAAGCGCGACCGGCAGCGCCAGCAGAATCGCCAGGGCGAATTCCCAACTGCCGGGCGCGCCCCGCAGCGTCAGTGACGCGGTGTTCCAGACCAGCAGATACACCAGCATCAGCAACAGGGCCGCGGCAACGTCGCGCAGCGCCGGATCAAACGAACGGTGAGTCATGCCAATACGCCAAGGCCGGATCGCCGACCAACGTGAAACCGAAGAAGTTGCGCAAGTACAGGCCGTCATCATACCACTGCAGCGGGAAGAAGGTATCCATATAAAGCTGCTTCGAATCGGCCACGCCCTTGCCGAGCGGCGTGTTGAGCACCAGCGTGTGGTTCATCATCGCCAGAAACACGATGCTGGCTTCGCCAATGTCGCCCGGGTGGGTGACGGCGGTCGAGCCGACGTAGCTCACGGCGCCGTGGTGCAGGAACGCCTCGCCGAGGCTGTTGACCACGGTCAGATCGGCGTTGCTGCAGGCCGAGCTCATCACCACACCGGGCTGTTCGTCGGAGAAGTTGGGGGTGTCGACGTTGCACACGAACGGCGCTCCAGCGAAAGCGCATACGTCGCTGCCGTGGCTGGCCGACATCACCAGACCGGCCGGCGTGCTCGAAAGCCGCCCGACGAACGCGTCGTGCGTCAGCCACTCATCGGGCTGAATGAAGCCCGGCTGCTCGTACATGCGATAGGCGGAGAAGCCGTTGGGTTTGACGATCAGATCGGCGATCATCTCGACGATCACCGAGCTGTCGCCGTTAATCTGAATCGAGCCGGCCGCCAGCAGCGTGTCCCACTTGTAGGCGGCGTCGGCCTCGGCAAAGGCGACAATCTTGTCGCTGACGGCGGCGAGGGTGTCGTTATCGTCGAAGGGCAAGCGGCCGACGTACATTTCCGGCGTCCAGTCGTAGGTGTCCTGGCCGTACTCACCGTAAGTGCCGTCGCCGTCGGCGTCGAAGTCGCCGTTCAGATCGGCGTAGTAGGAATCGGTGGCGCACTCGTATTCGTAAGGCACCAGCGGATCAGGGTCGACCCAGCGCAGCGGCAAGGTCTGGTGCGAACCGACCAATAGCAGGAACTGCCGCTTGGTCGGGTCGAGCACGCTCTGCAGATAGGCACGTACCTGGGCCGGCAGATCCTCGCCGCTGAAGGTCGAGGCGATCGTCTCGGTGTCCATGTACCAGACGGTGCGGCCCTGCGACTGATGCCAGGTCAGCAATTCGCTCACGCCGGCCTGCAACGCGGCCTGGCCGACCGCGATGTATTCTTCTTCCACGACCACGGTGTCGTCGTCGGCGGTATCGTCGTCCACCGAATCGTCATCGACGGAATCATCATCCACCGAATCGTCGTCGACCGAGTCGTCATCCACGGAGTCGTCATCCACCGCGTCATCGTCGATCATGTCATCGTCGATCGTGTCGTCGTCGAGGTCGTCGTCGGTGGTGTCGTCGTCGAGGTCGTCGTCGGTCTGGTCGTCGTCGGCCACGTCATCGTCGCCGGCGTCATCGTCGGCCTGACCGTCGTCCGACTTGGTATCGTCGTCGTCCAAGCCGCAGCCAGCCAGTAAGAGGCAAATCGCTAGGGTCCAGAAGAGCATGAACAAACGGTGCATGATCCAACCCTCCCCATGGGGACGGGGAAAGACTACAACGGGCCGAGGGCGCGCGCAAACCCGCCTTGGGGCTCGAAGTTTGAACCCGGCGGGCGTTTCGGTTGTCCATGTTCGGAAGAACGAAGGGGGTACGTGTACCGCGCGGCCGGAGTCGACGGCGCACACGCCGGTCCCCTTGACACCGGCGCGTGCGGAACCTATGTTGACGGGCCGACTGTCGGCACCGCTAAGCATTTGTTTTTCGGGGAAAACTCGGCCGTTTTGCGGCCCAGCGGGGATCACCATGATTGAGGTCAAAAACCTGACCAAGCGGTACGGCGATTTCACCGCGGTGGACGATGTCAGTTTCCGGGTCGAAAAGGGGCGCATTCTCGGTTTCCTGGGCCCCAACGGCGCGGGCAAGACGACCACCATGCGCGTGTTGACCGGCTTCATGCCGGCCACCGGGGGCGAGGTGAAAATCGCCGGTTTCGACATCTTTACCCAACCGATGGAGGCCCGCCGGCGCATCGGCTACCTGCCCGAGCAGCCGCCGCTGTACGTCGACCTGACCGTGGTCGACTACCTGCGCTTCGTGGCCAAGATCAAAGGCGTGGAAAAGAAGCGCTACAGTGAGCGGGTGGAGGCGGTGATCAAGCAATGCTCGCTGGAAGACGTGCGCGACGCGCGGATCGGCGTGTTGTCGAAAGGCTTCCGGCAGCGCGTCGGCCTGGCGCAGGCGCTCATTCACGAGCCCGACGTGCTGGTGCTGGACGAGCCGACCATCGGCCTCGACCCGAACCAGATCAAGGAAATCCGCGAGTTGATCCGGGCGTTGGCCGGCTCGCACACGATCATTTTGTCGACCCACATTTTGCCCGAGGTGACCATGACCTGTGACGAGGCGGTCATTATTCACCGTGGCAAAGTGGTGGCGGCGGACACGCTGGCCAATCTGTCCAAGACTTTGCAGACGGAGAACCGGCTGGTGCTGCGCCTGGCGCGGTCCGACGACGCAACGTTGCGGCTGTTGCAGGAAACGCCCGGCGTGGCGCGCGCCGTGAAGGGCGACGAACCGAATTCGTTCCGCATCACGGGGCAGGCGAACGCCGACCCCTCTTCCGATCTCGGCATGCTGGTTCTGCAGCGTGGCTGGGGCCTGCTCGAGCTGCGCCGCGAACAGCCGAGCCTGGAAGAGATCTTCGTTCGCCTGACGAGCGAGTAGGGGGGCGACATGCGCAACATACTGGCCATTTGCGGCAAGGAACTGCGGCAGATCTTCGGTAGCTCGGTAGCCTACGTGATCCTCGCCGCCTTCCTGATGCTGACCGGCTTTTTCTTTTACGACCTGTTTTCCAACTACAGCCAAATTCTCGGCTATGCCGGTATGTACCAGCAGCCGGGCATGATGGAGCAGGTCAACGTCAACGACATGATCCTTACCCCGCTGTTTCACAACATCAATGTGATTCTGCTCTTGATCGTGCCGTTGATCACCATGCGGCTGTATTCCGAGGAAAAGCGCGCGGGCACCGACGAGCTGTTGCTGACCAGCCCGGTCAGCGTGGGGCAGATCGTCACCGGCAAGCTGCTGGCCGGTGTGGTGTTCTACCTGCTGGTGCTGGTGCTGACCTTCCACTACCCGGCGATCGTCGCCAAGTACGCCGCGCCCGACGTGGGCAAGATCGTCGCTGGTTACCTGGGCCTGCTGCTGATGGGCATCGCTTTCGTGGCGTTCGGCCTGTTCGCCAGCACGCTCAGCCGCAACCAAGTGGTCGCGGCGGTGGCCACATTCTCGGTGCTGCTGGTGTTCTGGATTCTGGGCTGGATCGCCGAGAGCCAGACCGGTGTCGTTGGACAGGTGATGAAGTACTTGTCGATGACGGAGCACTTCGAGAAGTTCGGTGAAGGCGCGTTGGAGATTGCCGATCTGGTCTATTTCCTGAGCTTCATTGCTTTCTTCTGGTTCCTAGCCACCCGGTCGGTGGAATCGACGAGGTGGAGGTAAGCCATGAAAAACGCCAGTCGCGTGTTGTTTTACGAAGGGCTGATTCTGGTCGCGTTCGCCGTGCTCACCCTGGTGTTTACGGCGCAGGTGACTTTCTATTCGCTGGTGTTGGGCGTGCTGGGCCTGCTGTCCCTGGTGATCGGCGTGGTGCTCGACTTCGGCGGCATTCGCGAAAACATCAGCCGCCGCAGCGCCCGGTACGGTGCCAACGCCGTGGTCTATACGCTGGTTTTCTTCGGCATTCTGGTTTTCGTTAACGCCTTTGCCGCCGGTCACCCCAAAAAGATCGACCTGACCAAGGCCGGCGTGAACACGCTGACCGACCAGACGCTCACAGTGATCAAGAACCTGCCGCCCGACAAGACGGTCGAGACTCCCGAAGGTGTGCAAAAGCTCGGCACGGAGATCGTCGGCTTCTTCAAAGCCGCCGAGGCCAAGCCGTTTACCAAGCTGGCCGAGCGTTACGCGGAGGCGTCGCAGGGCAAAATCAAGGTGCAGGTGTTCGACCCCGACCTGAATCCGGCCACGGCGCAGAAGTATCAGGTCACCGAGCCCGGCGCGATCGCGGTGACGTGTCAGGGCCGCACCAACGTCACGATGGACCTGAGCGAACAGGGCCTGACCACGGCGCTGCTCAAGGTCAGCGCGCCGACCCAGGGCACGGTCTATATGCTCGAAGGCCACGGCGAATTGCCGCTGGAAGGGCGCGAGGAGCGCGGCTTCGCCCTGCTGAAAGGCGGCTTGGAGAACGAGAATATCACTAT
The DNA here is from genome assembly GCA_964511015.1 of uncultured bacterium. Classification (GTDB taxonomy): domain Bacteria; phylum Lernaellota; class Lernaellaia; order Lernaellales; family Lernaellaceae; genus FEN-1099. The sequence continues at coordinate 23,038 of CAZEDX010000043.1, forward strand.
CAAGCCGTTGCTGATCCAGCTCGCCGGCGGCATTCCGCCTGACGCGAATCTGATCATCATCGCCGGTCCGACGCAGGCGCTTTCGGCCAGCGAAGTGACGTTGCTGGAAGCGTATCTGGACAGGGGCGGTCGTTTGTTCGTCATGCTCGACCCGTTCGTCAACGCCGGCCTTGACGGTCTGCTGGCGAAGTACGGCATCCAGCCCCAGAACGACGTGATCGTCGAGCCGCAGCTGCAGCTTTTCGCCGCGCCGGTGCCGGGCTACGACCCGATCGTCATCAACTATGCGCCGCACGAGATCACCAAGAAGATCGGCCAAAATCCGACGGTGTTCCACCTGGCCCGTTCGCTGAAGGTGGTGACCGAGGGCACACTGAGCGGCGTGGTCGCCGAGCCGTTGCTCAACACGCGGCCGGAAAGCTGGAGCGAAAGCGATCTGGCCGGCTTCAAGAACAACACGCCACCGCAGCTCGACCCGGCCACCGACAAACCCGGGCCGCTGGTGCTCGGCGCTACGGTCGAACGGCCGGTCGGCGAGAAGAAGGCCCGCCTGGTGGTAATCGGCAGCGCGAGTTTCGCCGCCAACCGTTGGATCGGCGAATATTTCAACGCCAACCTGTTTCTGAATACGATCAACTGGCTGACCGGGCAGGAACGCTACATCTCGATCCGGGCCAATACCTTCACGCCGGATGTATTTCAATTGCAGGACAGCGACCGGTCGATGATCTTCTTCGCCTCGGTGTTCCTGATGCCGCAGATCGTCATTATGCTCGGCATCGGCGTCGCCCTGCGCCGCAAGCGCTAGTCCGCGGAGGTTCGCGATGAATCCGAAAAAGACCCTGATCTTCGCGGTGGCCCTGGCCATTCTGGCGGCCACCTACTTCCTGTGGGACCGCCCGGCGCGGCAGAAGAAGGAACAGCAGGCCGCCGCGGGCGAGCAGATCGTCGCCATGAACTGGGACGCGGTCGATCGCATCGAACTGGTGCGCGGCGGCGCGTCCACCGTTTTCGAGAAGAAGAACGGCGAGTGGTCGATGACCGTGCCGTTGGCCGACGAGGCCGACAACTGGGCAGTACAGGCGCTGGTCAGCGCGATTCAGCACGCCAACCCGACCCGCAAGCTGGAGCAACTGCCGGCCGACTACGCCAAGACTTTCGGTCTGGCCCAGCCGCGAACCGTGGCCAAATTCACCGCCGGCGGACAGACGCAAACGGTGTTGATCGGCAACATGAATCCGGTCGGGGAGACGACCTATGTACAGCCCCAGGGAGCGAACGTCGTCTACCTGGTGGCCGCGGCCACCATCGCCGCCCTCGACAAGAGTGTCGACGAGATGCGCCGCCGTGAACTGCTGGCGCCGCGCGATCCGGTGAAAAAGCTGAAGCAGGTGAAGATCGAACAGGCCGGCGAAGTGCCGTTGACACTGTTGCCGAAGCCGGCACCGAAACCCGCGGCGACCCAAGGCGCTCCGTCGACGGAGGAACTGCCGGAAGACGAAACCTGGGTGATCGACGCGCTGGACGGCCCGGAGGCCGACGCCGAACGCACCAAGCAGATACTGGACAAGCTGGCCACGTTGCGCGCCGGCGAGTTCATCAAGAACCAGGATGCCGATCTGGCGGTGTACGGTTTGGACCGGCCGACGCTGGTGGTGACCGCCACGTATGGCGAAGGCGAACAGGCCGTGACCAAAGTGCTGAAGGTCGGCAAGAAGCTGGAAGAGGGCAACACCTGGTATGTCATGGTGGACGGCCGGTCGTTCGTCATGTCGGTCGACGACCCGAGTTTGCAGCCGCTGCGTGTCACACGGGCGGACCTGCGCGACCACCGGTTGCTGCCCGGCCTCGACCCGGCCAAGGTCATGGCGATCGACTTGCAAACCGGCGAGACGTCGCTTAGAATCACGCGTTCCGGCGAGGGCTGGAAATTGGCGGATGGTGTGTCCGCCAATCGGGCGTTGATTGAAGATTTGCTGACTGCGGCGCGCCAATGGCGGGCCGACGAGCTGGTCGGCGCACCCCGCGCAGCCGCATTGACCAAGTTGGTTGACGGCCCGCAGGTGATTACGCTGACCCTGTTCGGGGCTGAGGATCGCGTGTTGGGCCGGTTACGCCTTTCGGCGCCGGCCGATACCGCGAACATCGGCGCAGCGCGGCCGAAGAAGGTCAAGAAGACCGAAGCCACTCCGGCGGCGCCGGCCGCGCCGGCGAAGAAGATCGTCGTGCTGGTGGAGGGCGGCTACGAGGGCACGGTTTACCTGGCCGACCCGAGCGTGCGGGACGCAGTCCCGACCGACGCCAATCGGCTGAAGGCCGAGGTGCCGGCTCCGGCGGCAGCCGCGCCGGCCACTCCCCCGCCGGCTCCTCCCGGTCAGATGCCGGCGGAGGGCGACGAGGAAGAATAGTCATTCGGCGGACCCGGTTCCGCCGCGTTCGAGCAAGGAGAGAGACATGGCTCGCGTAACCGTAGAAGACTGCATTGAGCACATTCCCAATCGTTTCGCGCTGGTGCATGCCACCGCCGAACGCACCAAGCAGTTGCTGAAAGGCAGCCGCTACGTGGGCGAACCCTGCGACAACAAGCAGGTCGTGCGCGCACTGCGCGAAATCGCCGAAGGAAAGGTGCGGATGAAGAACGACTTGAGTGTGATCCAGAAGATTCAGGACGACCTATAAGGGGAAGAGAACGAGAAATGAAAATCAATACCTCGATAGATTTCGTCTATGATGTGCGCCTGCTCGAGCGGCACATTGCGTCCGGCCGCATTACCCGCAAGGACGTTGATGCATATCTCCGCTCGTTGCCCGACGTTACCGAGAAGATGGAAATCGTGCCTTTGCAGGCCATCTTCGACCTGCCCAAAGACAACGATAGAGAGGACGACAACTAGCCGGACGCACAACGGCCCACCTGTGGGGTGAACGCGGATGGTCCGCAAGGATTACTACGAAATTCTGGGCGTTCCCCGCGATGCTTCCGATGCGGACATCAAGAAAGCCTATCGGCAGATCGCGCTGAAGTTCCACCCTGACCGCAACCCCGACAACCCACAAGCGGAAAAAACGTTCAAGGAAGCCAGCGAAGCATATCAAGTGCTGTCCGACCCTGAGAAGCGGCGCACCTACGATGCGTACGGCCACGACGGACTGCGCGGCAGCGGGTTTTCCGGGTTCTCGTCGTTTGAAGACATCTTTTCATCGATGGGCGGCATCTTCGAAGAATTCTTTGGCTTCGGCGGTGGCGGCGGACGGCGTCGCTCCAGCGCCCGCCGCGGTCACGACCTGCGGTACGATCAGGAAATCGACTTCGAAGAGGCCGTGTTCGGTGTCGCCAAAACGATCGAAATCGAGCGCCACGAGCCGTGCGTCCACTGCAAAGGGACAGGGGTTGAGCCGGGCCATGCCGCGTCTCCGTGTCCAACCTGCGGCGGTCACGGCCAGGTGCGCCGCAGTCAAGGCTTTTTTACGCTGACCACCACTTGTCCGCACTGCAATGGCGCCGGGCGGGTGATCACCAACCCCTGCAAGAACTGCCACGGCACCGGCAAGTCGTTGGAAAAAGTGACGGTCAACGTCAACATTCCGGCCGGTGTCGAAGACGGCACCCAGGTGCGTGTGCCCGGCAAAGGCGAGCCGGGCGAAAACAACGGTACGGCAGGCGACCTGTACATCTTCCTGCATGTCCGGCCGCACGACTTTTTTGAGCGGCGGGGCAACGACCTGTTGGCCGAACTGCCCATCTCTTTCTGCCAGGCCGCACTGGGCGCGACGGTTTCCGTGCCGACGCTTGAGGGTGAAATCAAAGTCAACATTCCCCGGGGCACCCAACCCGGTTCGATTATTAAGGTCGCCGGAAAGGGCGTGCCGAATGTCCGTGGTTACGGGCGTGGAGACATACTCTTTTTAGTACAAGTCCGTGTTCCTACTCACCTTTCCGCGCGTCAGGTCGAGCTTTTGCGGGATTTTGACTCATGCGAGTCGCCCGAAACGCCGAAAAAGAAACGGGAGAAAAAGAGCAAAAAGGACTCGTGGTTGGACCGGATCAAACAACTGGCACTGGGCGATTGACGCCTCTGAGAAGTAATCCGGCGAATTGCCACACGGAAGAAGACTTGCTACGAAAGTGAATGCCGACAACCCAAGCGAAACGCGGAGATCAAGCGATGCCTGAATCCAAAGCCGGCAAGGTCACGGAAAACCTGGAAGAACTGTTGTTCGAGAACAAGCAAGTATCTCCGCAGTTCGCGGTCGGACTCAATCTTTATTACGAAATTCGCCAGCGCAACCGCCGGGTGCGCGTCAAGGCGAACATGCTTGGCTGGTACCGGCCGAGCATCCTGTTGACCACGGCGCCGACCTTCGAAGGGCGCATGCTGACCGCGCCGCTGGGTACGGAGATCATCGTCCGTTACATGTTGGATGGCGCGGTATATGGTTTTATCACGCGGCTGGTGCAGAAATATCAAGACCCGGTCAACGTTTGGATCCTGGCCTATCCGGAAATGATTGAAGTTAAGAACCTGCGGCGTAGCCCGCGCGTCCAGATGTATTTGCAGGTGAAAGACGAGAGCCAAAACTCGTGGATGCTGCTGGACATCTCGATGCAGGGGGCCTTGCTTTCCGTTGAGCAAGACAGCAAAATCGGCGACACGATCAACCTGAACTTCACGCTGCCGGATGGGGAGAAGATCGAGAATCTCAAGGGTGAGGTCGTGCGTGTGCACCACACCCGTGAGGACCACACCGTCGGTGTGATGTTTGACGAAACCGACGTGGCCCAATTGGAAAAGATCAAGAACTACGTCGAGAACAGTCAGACTCATCACCATCGTCTGACTGTGCCAGAGTTCGAGATCTCACACGATCCGGCCACAAGGGTATAACGCCAAACAGACGAGGAGCTTGCCGTGCCGCCAGCGCCACCGATGGAAAAACCCGACGAATCACTGCTTTACAACAAGGGTGACAACTCGCCGCAATTCGCGGTCGGCCTGCCGGTATTCTTCGAACTGAGCCAGAAGACCAAGCGGTTGCGGGCCCAAGCGTATATGGTGGGCTGGGTGCGGCCGAAGGTGCTGATCACCACCGTGCCGCAGGACAGCCGCCTGATCGTCATTCCCAAAGGCACGGAGATGATCGTCCGCTATCTGTTCGAAGGGCGGGTCTACGGCTTCGTGTCGCGCATTGTTCACAAGCAGATCGATCCGCTGCCGCTCTGGATGGTGGAATACCCCGAAGTGGTCGAGGTCAAGAACCTACGGCGCAGCCCGCGCATTGCGGTCATGCTGCAGGTAAGGAATCACCTCGACGAGCTGTGGTACACGCTCGACCTGTCCACCAACGGCGCGCAACTGGTGGTCGACACCAAACAGACCGTCGGCGACGTCATCTTGTTGAATTTCACGTTGCCGGACGGCGAGAAGATCGAAAACCTCACCGCCACCATCATGCGCGTCATCGCCGACAAGGATGAACAGCGCATCGGCGTGATGTTCGACGAGACCGATTCCCAGCTCGACAAGATCAAGGCGTACCTCGACGCCGTCGCCTCGCTAGGCACGCCTAAGTAAGCGATTGCCGAAGAACGGAAGTTGCGCCGCGCCGGTCAGGGCGCGGGGGTTGGCGTCGGCTTGGCCGCCGCCGGTGGCTGCACCGCCGGCATTTCCCACACCACCTGCGGCTGGTACGCCGGGTCGCGCAAGGCCAACTGACCCTGTCGCGCCAGATTGATCGCCACGCCTAACACGCGCATCGTTTCCTGCGGCGCGTGGAAGCCGGTCGAGTTCTCCGCCTCCACCAGGTCGAACAGGAACTGCGCGCGGCGCTGCATGGCGCGGGCGGTCGCCAATTCGGCATCGGGGCGGCCCGCGGCGCGGGCGGCCTTGAGGTCGCCGATCAAGGCGACGATCGCATCGAGCGCCTGGTTGCGCTGGCGGAAGAAGTTGTCCTGCAACTCCTCGGCCCGCCCCAACACTTCGCGTTCGGGCATGCGGTGGCAGGTCTGGCACGAGTTGTTGATGTTCAACAGCGGGCTGCGCACGTGGTGATCACTGATCTTGAGCGCGCCTTCGCGCAGGTATGGCATGTGACAATCGGCGCACGCCACGCCCGCCCGCGCATGAATGCCTTGCGTCCAGATCTCGTACTCCGGATGCTGTGCCTTGAGCACTTCGGCGCCGCTCTCGGCGTGGACCCAGTCTTTGTGACCGACCTGGTCATAGTAGGCCAGCATCTGCTCGGCGCGCAGGCCGTTCGACCAGGGGAAGGTCAAGTTCTTTTCCGGCCCCTTGAAGTAGTATTCAACATGGCACTGCGCGCAGACAAACGAGCGCATTTCCTGTCGCGTCGCCGAGCGGTTGACGTCGTAGCCGTTGATGCCTTGCGCCGCCTTGTAAGCGCGGTAGGCCTCGATGAACGCCGGCCGGGTGACGCGCAAACGCATCGTGTTCGGCTCGTGGCAGTCGATGCACGAAACCGGGAACTTCACCTGTTGCCGCGCCTCGGCATAGGGCAGGGGATTCAATTTGGCGAAGCCGGCGAAGAGGTCACCGCCGCCCAGCCGTTTCATCGGCACGTAGACCGACGCATGGCATTGAAGACAGGCGCCGGGCTGTTTGGCCGCCATCTGGCGCTGGGTGAACATCTGGTCTTCGAGCATGAAGGCGTGGCCGCGCTCTTCACGGAAATCCTTGGCAAAGGCGTAACCGGCCCACATCGTTTTGAGCCGCGGATCCAACTCGATTTTCGACTGCGAAACCACCGTGCGCGGGTCGTTGGCGTCTGGCGTATGCGGCAACGCCTCACTGCCGCCGAAACGCGTGCGCACCATGTCGACCGTGCGCCGGTAGCGGTCGTACTGCAGCGGGAAGTTGCGGCCCCAGACGGCCGGGTCTTCGGTGTCGTCGGTCAGGTCGACCACCCGGAAGAAGGGGTTCTTCGCCTCCTGCTTCTTTTCCATGATGTCGATCAGCAGGAACGCGGTAATCAGCGCCGCGACGGCGGCAATAACCGCCGCGCCGGCGAGTACCAGCACCCAACGCCGTCCGCTCGAAGAAGCCTGGCCCATAGTTTTCCTCCCCACCCGCGGCGCGCCGCGGACCGTGTCTATTCGAGATGCCCCACCGATGCGTGGCACCGCGCACAGTCGAGCTTCATGTGGTAGCCCGGGTCGGCGTCGATCGCCCGCACGATCGGCTCATGGCACGACCGGCACTGTCCTTCGACGACCGCCCGGTTGATGTTGGTGATCAGCGGGTAGTCCGGGTGCAGGCCCGTGGTGAACATGAACGAATGCCGCGCGCCATTCCACCCTTCCAACGCCATCTCCGCCGGCAGGAAGTCGGGCATGTGGCAGTCTTTGCACTTCGCGACCTGATGGTGGCTGCCGCGCGACCAGGCGTTGAATTGGTCCTGCATCAGGTGGCAGTTGGTGCAGACCTCGGGGTCTTCACTTAGATAGGAGAAGCCTTTGGCGTAGACGAAGGTGAAGCTGGCCAGGCCGACCGCCAGGCCGACTACGATGCTCGCCGTCAGGGCCGCGAATCGTACGCCCTTAGACAACCAGACGCTCAAGTCACTGTTCCTTCTTGGCGATACTGGTTTTGTGTTCCGGTTGCAGCAGAGATTCTAACCCAGCCCGATGGTGGGCCGTCAATCGGAGAAGTAAGCCCGAGTCCGCCGGATAGGGCGGTTAGGTGCCGGTTTGGGTGAAGGCTTTGAGAATCCGTTGCCGGTCGGTCCATAGCTTGTAGAACAAGCTTACCGCATAGACCACCGCCACGGTCCAGAACAAAACGATGAGCACGCGGCCAGGCAGCGCCGGCGGCATCGAGCCCAGCAGGAAGCCGAAAACGATCAAGCGGATGGGAATGACGGTCAGGCCGCCGATCGTCCGGTTGGGCGCGACCAGCGGTTGGCCGTCCACCTGCACGCCCCGCAGCGACATCAGCAAGACTTCGCGGATGACCACGATACAGCAGGGGATCAACGGCACGCCGCGCGAGCCGACGTACAAGACCGAGACGACGGTCAGGAATTTGTCGCCGAACAAGTCGAGCGCCTTGCCGACCTGGGTGGTGACTTGGAAACGCCGGGCCAGATAGCCGTCCAGGAAATCGCTCAGGGCCGCGTAGGTGAACACGCCGACGGCCACCCACTTCAGTTCCGGCACATAAGCCAGATAAACAAACACCAACGCCGCGGCTGCCCGGCTGATGGTGATCAGTTGCACCAAGATCAGCCGCGCCAGTTTCCCCGCGTCCAAACTCATGATTGCACCTGCTGTTTGGTAGTTCCGTATTCCCTATAATTACTACCAACGAAGCTCGGCGGCGGTCAAGGTGCGGCGAAGTTGAGGAAAGAAGGTTCTCCGGAGGCAGGCGGGGACGGTCGGAAACCCTGATGGCGGCCGTCCAACCGTCCCAGCGTGCCATGGTGGACTATTTCGCTAGCGCGTTGCGCAGGTCGTCGGCGGCATTGCCGATCGGGGCGATGCCGAAGTTCTGCACCAGTACGTCGAGCACCGGCGGAGTCACGAACGCCGGGAGGCTCGGGCCCAACTTGATGTTCTTGATGCCCAGGTGCAGCAACGTGAGCAGGATGCAAACCGCCTTCTGCTCATACCAGGACAGGATGAACGACAGCGGCAGGCTGTTGACGTCGGTGCCAAAGGCGTTGGCCAACGCCACCGCGATCTGAATGGCGGAGTATGCGTCGTTGCATTGCCCGATGTCGAGCAGGCGCGGAATGCCGCCGATGTCGCCGAACTCCATCGTGTTGAAACGGAACTTGCCGCAGGCGAGGGTGAGAATCACGGAGTCGGCGGGCACCGATTGCGCAAATTCCGTGTAGTAGTTGCGGCCCGGCTTCGCGCCGTCGCAGCCGCCAACCAGAAAGAAGTGCTTGATCGCGCCGCTCTTCACCGCCGCAATGATCTTGTCGGCCACGCTCAACACGGCGTTGCGGCCGAAGCCGACGGTGATGGTCTTGGCCGGCGGTTCGCTGGTGAAGCCAGCCGCGGCTAGCGCGGCGTCGATCACCGGCTGGAAATTGCGGTCGGCAATGTGGACCACGCCGGGCCAGGCCACCAGACCGCAGGTGAACAGGCGATCCTGATAGGAAGGCTTCGGTTTCTGCAGGCAGTTGGTGGTCATCAGGATCGCGCCGGGGAAAGCATCGAATTCGGCATGCTGATTCTGCCAGGCGGAGCCGTAGTGGCCGGCCAGGTGGGGGTACTTCTTGAGGCCGGGATAGGCCAACGCCGGCAGCATCTCGCCGTGGGTGTAGATGTTGATGCCGCGGCCGGCGGTCTGCTTCAGCAGCTCTTCCAGGTCTTTCAAATCGTGGCCGCTGACCAGAATGGCCTTGCCCTTCAGCGGCGTGATGCGCGCCGCGGTCGGTTCCGGGTGGCCGTAGGCGCCGGTGTTGGCGGCGTCGAGCAGTTCCATCACCCGCAGGTTCACTTCGCCGCAACGCAGACAGAAGCCGAGCAGATCGCCAACCACTTCCGTGCGGCCGGCGAGGAACGAGAGCGCTTCGTGGAAGAAGGCGTACACGGTCGGGTCTTCCTGGCCGAGGATCCGGGCATGGTGGGCGTACGCGGCCGTGCCTTTCAAGCCGTAGTCCAAGAGCCCGCGGAGACCGGCGATGTCTTCGCCGTAGGTCCTTTTGTCAGCGTCGATACCCACTTCCGCCGCCTGCGCCAGCAGTCCCGCCCGGTCCGCCGCCGGCTTCCAGGTGGCCGGGCCGTCCAGCGCCTCGATCGGCCGGCCGGCTTTCGCCGCGGTCTGTTCATACAGGCGTTTGGACTGCGCCATCACCCGGGCCGCTTCCGCCAGTAGCGTCTCGAGACGCGCCGGGTCGAAGTTCACGTTGGTGACCGTGGTGAACAAGGCGTCAATGATGAAATGATCCGCGGCCGGATCGATCACGCCAAGCTGACGGCAACGATGGGCATATTGGGCAATACCCCGTGCCGCGAATTCGAGCAGATCCTGCAACGCGGCGGTGACGTCGTCTTTGCCGCAGACCCCGATTTTCGTGCATCCCTTGCCACCGGCTGTTTGTTCGCACTGGTAACAGAACATGTTTTTCCCCTTTCGTGGCGGGTGGACCTCAGCGCCCCCGCCGGTCATTTTTTTCCGCGCGGCGCACGAAGCTGCTGAGCTTCTGCGTCGCGAAATAGCTCCGGACACGTTTATGCAGAGTCTGATTCAAGGGCTCCAACAGACATTCCTGGTACGCGCACAACGGCCGGCTGCCCAGCAGGCAAGGCCGTGGCGCGAGCGGACCTTCCATGGCTTCGTAGATGTCGAGTAACGTGATCTGGTTGCCGGGGCGGACGAGGCGAAAACCGCCCTTGGGGCCGCGCACCGACTCGACCAGTCCGGCATGCGCCATCCGTTGCAGCACCTTGGCCAAGTGATGCGCCGAGACGTGCAGTTCCGCCGCCACCGCCGCCGCGCTGGGCCGCTGGTCGCCATGGGCTTGCAGGTAGGCCGCCGCATGCAGGGCCAGGGAGGCCGCTTCGCTCAACCGAAAGATGTCCGCCATCGTCGTCGCTCCCGCTATTTCAGAATTACGGTACTAGATTACCGAAATAGCGGCGGCTGTCAAGTCCTTTCTAACAATAGCAAGGGGTGAGGGCGGCAGGTCAGTTGACGGCGGTGTGGCTGTCGCCGAGTACGACCCGGCCTTTGCCTTCGCGTTTGGCGCGGTACATGGCGGCATCGGCGCGCGCCACGAGATCGCTCAATTCGCCGGATTGGCCCGGGCCGATTTCCACCACGCCGGCGCTGAAGGCGCAATGCAGGTTCTGGGTGCCGATCGCGGTCTGGCGGAAAGTGGTCAGGATGCGCTGAATAGAACGCACGGCGTTTTCGCCGGACGAGTCGGGCAGGTAAAGCACGAATTCCTCGCCGCCGTAGCGGCCGACATGGTCGGCAAAACGCAGTTCGCAAACCAAGGTGCGCGCCAGTTCGACCAGCACCTGGTCGCCGACCGCGTGGCCGTAAGTGTCGTTGACGCGTTTGAAATCATCGAGGTCGAGGAACACGATGCTGGCCACGCTGCCGTGCCGTTCCAGATCGGCCAGTTCACAGTCGGCCGCATGCTGCCAGGCGGCGCGGTTGAGCAAGCCGGTCAGGCGGTCGCGCAGGGCGAGTTCTTCCTGTTCGGCTTTGCGTTGCAAGACGCCGCGGATTTTGGCCAGCAGCACGTCGAAGGAAAACGGCTTGGTGATGCAGTCGATGGCGCCGGCTTCCAGGCCTTCGACAATCGTTTCGCGCGAAGCCTTGGCGGTCAGCAGCATGACCGGCACCGTATTGAGATGTTCGTCGGCGCGAATCGCACGGCACAAATCGTGACCGTCCATCTTCGGCATCATCACGTCACTGATGATCAACCGCGGCCGGTGTTCGCGCGCTTTGGCCAGGCCCTCCTCGCCGTCAGCGGCCTCGATCACGCGGCAGTGAGCCTCGATGCCGCGGCGGATGAAGCCGCGCATGTCGCGGTTGTCCTCGACCACCAGCACCAGCGGCCGGTCGTCGCGCAACGAGCCGTTCGCGCTCTCGTCGGTGTCGAGCAAGAGCGACTCGAGACCGGTTGACTTGAGTTGGGCATAAGCGAAATCCGGCGGCGTGGCTAGTGGGGTCGGCCGTGACGGTTCGGCAGCGTGCAGCGAACGAGGCAGAGTGACTACGAACTCGGTGCCGTGGTTCGGCATGCTGCGTACCTCGATGCGGCCGGAATGGATCTGAATTAGTTCCTTCACCAGACTCAGCCCGATGCCGGTGCCTTCATGGCTGCGAGTGGTCGAACCATCCACCTGATGAAAACGGTCGAAGATGTGCTGGACCTCGCCGGGCGGAATGCCGATGCCGGTGTCCTTGACCGAAATGCTGATCTCGTCACGCGCCGGAGTCTCGGCCAGACGCACGTCCACCTGGCCGCCGGCGGGCGTGAACTTACACGCGTTGGACAACAGGTTGGACAAGACCTTTTCAACGATCTCGCTGTCGAACATCACGGCCGTGCCGGCACCATCGGCGTGGACGGCGAGCGCAATGCGGCGCCGTTCGGCGTAGGCGGCAAAGGACTGCACCAGGTCGGTGACGAACGCGGCCAGGTTGCCATGCCGGGGCGCCGCGCTCATCTTGCCGACGTCGATCTTGGACAGATCCAGTAACTGGTTGATCAAGCGCAGCAAGCGCCGGGCATTGCGGTTCATTATTTCGAGCTGCCTCCGCTGTTCGATCAACAACGGGCCGTCGCCGCCGGTAAGCAGCCCTTCGAGCGGACCGAGAATCAGCGTCAGCGGCGTGCGCAGTTCGTGCGACACGTTCTGGAAAAACTGGGTCTTGCGGCGGTCTTCCTCGCGTAGCCGCTCTAGGAGCCCCTCGGATCGCTTCTGTTCGGCGCGCAGCCGGTCTTCTGCGGCGATGGCGCCGACGCGCCCAATGACGGCGTTGACAATGATCAGGCCGAAGAAACTGTACTCAACCAACGTGCGCAGGCCCGATAGTTGCCGGGATGTCAATTGGTAGATCGGACCATACGCGCCTTCCAAGCCGAGCGCCACTTCGTACATCACCAGAATGGCGACCAGCGCGAACACGATCAGTTTCGTCTCGCCGCGCCGCACCAGGGTAATCGCACCACCGGCCGTGAAGAAGATCAACAGCGGGAGCAGTGTCGCGCGGCCCATCGCCACGGTGACGAAAACCAGGTGCAGATTCAGCAGCGTGCCGAAGTAGACGATGGCCAGCATGTGCCGGCCCGTCTGGTTGATGAGCGTGGTTACCAGCAGCAGGGTGTTGACCACGCACAGCTCGACGAACATCGAAACCCAACCATTGGCCAGGCAAAGAATCATGTATGGAATATTGACGGCGATCATGAGCAGCGAGCCGAGGTTGCCCATCTGCACGTATTTGGCCTCTTCGGGGCTCATTTCGATCGGCACCCCGATGTTGAGCACACGGGACACTGCGTTTCTGATAGCCTGCTTCACCTCTACACCATTTCCTTTTCTCGCGATGCGAGACGGCTGTTTGACTGCACTGCTGGTTTATCTGGATTATTCTCCGACTCGGCACACGGTGACAAGTAGGGCGGCGCAGTCAACTCAACGGTTCAGCCAGGACGACACGCCCTTTTCCGGTGTTTTTCGCTCGGTACATTGCGCTGTCGGCCCGAGGGAGATGATCGCTCAAATCACCGTCGCGGTCCGGAGCGATTTCGACCACCCCCGCGCTGAACGTACAGCGCAGCCGGTGCTCGCCAATTTCCTTTTGCCGGAAGACATTCAGAATGCGTTCCACCGACTTGACGGCGTTCGCGCCGGAAGACTCGGGCAGACACAGCACGAATTCTTCCCCGCCGTAGCGGCCGATGTGATCGGCAAAACGCAATCCGCCGGCCATGGTGGCGGCCAATTCGATCAACACCTGGTCGCCGGCGAGGTGCCCGTAGGTGTCGTTGACCTGTTTGAAATTGTCGACGTCGAGGAAGGCCAGGCTCAACACTCCGCCGTTCCGGGATAAGCGAGCCCATTCGCTGGCGGCAGCGTGTTGCCAGGCGGCGCGGTTGAGCAGGCCGGTCAACCGGTCGCGCATGACCAGGTCTTCGTGCTCGGCCTGCCGCTGCAGAATGCCGCGGATCTTGGCCAACAGCACATTAAAGGAAAACGGCTTGGTCAGGCAATCGATCGCGCCCGCGTCCAGACCGGCAACGATCGTCTCGCGCGTGGCTTTGGCAGTCAGCAACACGACCGGAATCGAACGCAACATCGGGTCAGCCTGCAACAAGCGGCAGAATTCGTGTCCGTCCATGCCCGGCATCATGACGTCGCTGATAATCAACTGCGGCCGTTGTCCGCGCGCCTGGGCCAGACCTTCTTCGCCGTTGGCGGCTTCGACGACGCGGTACTGGGCGCCGATGCACCGCCGAATGAAGTCGCGCATGTCGCGGTTGTCGTCTACGACCAGGATCGTCGGCCGCGCGGTCGCCGGGGACGCCAGCGTATCGTCGTCGTTGGCGGGCAGCGGCGCCAGCAAATCGGACTCCAATGCCGCCGCGGCGAATTCGGTGGCGTCGTCGCTTGGCAGAGCATCCGCCGGTGGTAGATCGGTGGGCAGATGCACCACGAACCGGGCTCCTAACCCCGGCGCGCTTTGCACCTCGATGCGGCCGCCGTGAAGTTGCACCAGTTCCTTGACCAGACTCAGCCCGATGCCGGTGCCTTCGTGCGAGCGGGTGGTGGAGCCGTCCACCCGCCGCCAGGTGCTGGGGGACTTCCTGGCCGCCTTCCAGGCGCAGGCTGCCCCCATCTCGCTGAACACCGCGGCCGATCTGCTGAAGGATCGGTACGATGCGGAGAACGCACTGACCCAGAAAG
>CAZEDX010000044.1:0-9477 GCA_964511015.1 uncultured bacterium
CGAACGTGATGCGTGTGGCGCAGGAGCTATACGAAGGAATCGACATCAGCGGCGACGGCCCACAGGGCTTGATCACCTACATGCGTACCGACTCGGTGCGCGTGTCCGCCGAGGCGCAGGCCGCGGCACGCGAAATGATTGCGCAGACCTATGGCCCCGAGTATCTGCCCGAGACGCCGAACTTCTACCGCAGCCGACAGGGCGCGCAGGAAGCGCACGAATGCATCCGGCCGACCAACTTGCAACTGCCGCCGGAAAAATTGCACGGCATCCTGAGCTCGGCGCAACTGAAGATCTATGATCTGATCTGGCGGCGGTTCCTGGCCAGCCAGATGGCCCCCGCGACCGTGCTGGTCACCACTGTGCAGATCGTCAACGGCGAGTACGGCCTGTCCTGCAGCGAACACAAAGAGACTTTCGCCGGTCACCTGGCGGCGATTCGCGACGACGACGAAACCGGCAACGGCGAGGAGCCGGAAGCCAAGTTGCCGCCGCTGGTCGAAGGGCAGGCGCTCATTGGGCGGGGCGTCGACAGCCAGCAGAAGTTCACCCAGCCGCCGCCGCGCTTCACCGAAGCCACGCTGATCAAGGAACTGGAAGAGCGCGGCATCGGCCGGCCCTCGACCTACGCGGCGATTCTCTCGACCATCATCGACAAGCACTACGTCGAGAAGGTGAAGGGTTCGCCCAAAGAGGAGCAGGCCGAAGCGGCCGGCGCCAAGCAGGTCAAAGGCGGCCTCAAGCCGACCGACCTCGGCCGCGCCGTGACGCGGTTGCTGGTCGCCTCGTTCCCCGACGTGCTCAACGTCGCCTTCACCGCCTGGATGGAAACGCAACTCGACGAGATCGAGGAAGGGCGCGCCGAGTGGCACGCCCTGCTCGGCGAGTTCTGGGCGAAGTTCGACGAAGACCTCAAGCGCGCGGCCAGCGAGATGGACAACCTGAAGGTTACCGGCGAACTGACCGACATTCCGTGTGACAAGTGCGGCAAGCCGCTGGGCATCAAGTACGGCCGCAACGGCGCGTTCCTCGCCTGTTCCGGCTATCCGGAATGCAAGAACACCAAAGACTTCACCCGCGATGAAAACGGCAAGGTGATGATTCTCGAGCGCAAGCCGACCGGGCAGGTCTGCGAGAAGTGCGGCTCGCCGATGGTCGAAAAGGTGGGCCGGTGGGGGCCGTTCCTGGCCTGCTCCGGCTACCCGGCCTGCAAGAACATCATCAGTCTGCGCAAAGGCGTGGCGCAGGCCGCCGCGGTGGAATCCAACGAGAAGTGTCCGACCTGCGGCGGGCCGATGTTGCTCAAGACCAGCCGTAAGGGCAGCCGTTTCCACTCCTGCAAAGACTACCCGAAGTGCAAAGGTACGTTGCCCTACGACACGGGTGTGCATTGCCCGCGCGAAGGATGCGAAGGCCACCTGGTGGAAAAGAGCGGGCCGAAAGGTCCGTTCTGGGGCTGCTCGACCTATCCGGCATGCCGGGTGACCTATCGCGCCGAACCGGTCGGCGAACCGTGCCCGAAGTGCGGCCACCCTTTTTTGCTGCGCCGCCGGCGCGATGGAGGCAAGGTGCTCAATTGCGCGCTCAAGACGTGCGATTACGAGCGCGTGGAAGAGGCGCCGCCGCCGGAGAGCGAAGCGTAGAACGGACCGCGCGGGACTTGCGTTCCGCCCCCGGCCGGAGGTGTCGTGTCCGCCCATCAGACCGCGAGCACCCGCGTGACCGTTGTCGGCGGCGGTTTGGCCGGCTGTGAGGCCGCCTGGCAACTCGCCCGGTGCGGTTTGGCCGTCGAGCTCATCGAAGCCCGTCCGCTCCAACCCAGCCCCGCGCATGCCACCGCCGAACTGGCGGAACTGGTTTGCTCCAATAGCCTGGGCAGCATGGCCGTCGGCACGGCGAAGGGGCTGCTCATCGCCGAACTCGACGCGGCCGACTCGCTGATCGTGCGCGCGGCACGTTCGGCGGCGGTTTCGGCGGGCAGCGCGCTGGCGGTGAATCGCCGGGCCTTCAGTGCTAGGGTGACCGAAGAGCTGGCCGCGTTGCCGCAGGTGGAGGTGGTGCGCGCCGAGGCGACCGAGCTGCCGACCGCGCCGGCGATCGTGGCCAGCGGGCCGCTAACCTCCGACACACTCGCGCGTGAAATCGCCCGCGCCGCCGGGGCCGACCACCTGTACTTCTTCGACGCCACCAGCCCGATCATCGAGGGCGAGAGCATCGACCGCACCATCGTCTTTGCCGCCGACCGGCGCGAACAGGGACCGGGCGACCACTTGAATTGCCCGCTGAACAAGGAAGAGTACGACCGCTTTTACGACGCGCTGGTGCAGGCGGCGGTGGTCACGCCACACGGTTTCGAGGCCGGCTTGGTGTTCGAAGGCTGCATGCCGATCGAACAACTCGCCGCGCGCGGTCGCGACACGCTGCGCTTCGGCCCGATGCGCCCGGTGGGGCTGATCGACCCGCGCACCGGCCGGCGGCCCTACGCCGTCGCGCAATTGCGACGGGAGGACGCGGCCGGCGACCTGTGGAACATCATCGGCTTTCAAACGCGCATGACCTGGGGCGCGCAACGCGACGTGCTGCGCCTGCTGCCGGGCCTGCAAAACGCGCGCTTCCAGCGGCTCGGCGTAATCCACCGCAATACGTATGTCGACGGACCGCGCGTGCTCGACGCAACGCTGGCCTTTCGCTCGCGGCCGGGTGTGCGGCTGGCCGGGCAGATCACCGGCGTCGAAGGCTATCTGGAAAGCACGGCGATGGGACTGCTGGCGGCCCGCTTCACCGCGGCCGAACTCGCCGGCCGGACACTGCCGCCGTTACCGCCGACCACGCTAATAGGCGCGTTGCTGGCTTACATCACCAGCGCGGGGACGCAGCCGATCCAACCGATGAACGTCACCTTCGGCCTGTTGCCGCCGATAGCGGAGATTCGCGGCCGCGCGGAGCGCAAACGGCTGATGCACGAAAGATCGTTGGCGGATTGGCGCGACTGGCTGGCGCGGGAGTGATCAAAGCCAGTCGAACTTGCGAATGCTTTTCGGGTTGACGTAGACCCGATCGTTGTTGTCTTCCTTTTCCGGCAACAGCATGATCAGCGGGTCTTCCTGGTGGAAGGCCTGCACGTAGCCCACCAGAATCTCGCCGTCGAACAGTTCCAGACGCGCTTTGCGTCCGTATCCGCCGCGCGGCTTGCCTTCATGCAGGTGTCCCATTCCGGCCTGTAGATGCCCGTTGAGTTCGCGCACGAAGAAGATCGCTTTGGTGTCGGCGACCTTGACTTCGACGGGTTTGGCCGGGGTGCCGGCGGTCTGCACGTGGAAAAACGGGCGCGCTTTGTGGAAGTCGTGGGTGACTCCCTTAACCAACTTGCCCACCATCATATGGACAACGACGGTGTTCATAAGACCTCCCCGCGGTCCCTTTTCTATCTACGTTGTCTCTAGTTAGGTTGCAGTAGCACTTCAAAAATACCAACTCCCGTTCCCGAGAGTCAACAGCAATCTGTTGACAGTCGCCGCACAAGACTTATCCTTGCTCCCGACCGACCTGGGGTGTGTTTTGCCGACGCCGGAAGAACTACTCGCGTCGTTCCGGGACCACCTGGAACTGGAGCGCAATCTGGCAGCGCGCACGGTGGTCGCCTACCTGACCGATGTGCGCCAATTTGCTGCGTTTTGCGCTGACCACGGGCTGTGCCGGTCTGGTGACCAGGTCGATTTGCTACGCACGGGCAAGCTGGAGTTGCGTGGTTTTCTGGCTTCCCTCGCCGGCACCGGCGGCAAGGCCACTGTCGAGCGCAAGTTGGCGGCGCTGAGGTCTTTTTTCCATTTTTGCCGCAAACGGAAATGGATCGAATCCAACCCAGCCCGCCTCGTGCGCGCACCGAAGAAGGACAAGCGCCTGGCCAACGCGCTATCGGTCGAAGACGCGGCGCGATTGGTGGAAGCGCCGCGGCACGAAGATCCGCTGCGCACCTTGCGCGACCGGGCAGTGCTCGAGCTTTACTATTCGACCGGTTGCCGTGTCGGTGAACTGGCGGCCGCGAAGGTCGGCGATTGGGAGCGTGAGGTCGGGACGATGCGCATTCGCGGCAAAGGTCGCAAACAACGGCTGGTCAGCGTCGGGTCGCGCGCGACGGCGGCGCTGGACGAATACGTGACGGCCACGGCCGGCTTGCGTGCAGCGGCACACGGCCTAGTGGAAAACAGTCCGCTCTTTCTCGGCCGGCACGGCCGACCACTGGCGGTGCGAACGATCCAACAACTCGTTCGGGCGGCGCAACTGGCGGCGGGGCTCGGGCAGCGCGTCACGCCGCACACATTGCGCCACAGCTTCGCCACGCATTTGCTCGAATCGGGCGCGAATCTCCGCGAGGTGCAGGAGATGCTCGGACACGAAAGCCTCTCCACCACCCAGCGTTATACCCACGTGACGGCCGATTACGTGCTGTCGCAATACGAAAAGGCGCATCCGCGCGGGCGCCGGTCGAAAACCCACACGACGAGGAACGAAAAATGAACGAAGTGCCGCATGCGACCACGATTGTGGCCGTGCGCCGGGGCGATCAAATCGCTGTGGCGGGCGACGGGCAGGTGACGATGGGCGCGACGGTGATGAAGCACGGTGCGCGCAAGGTGCGCCGCCTGGGCAAGGGCAAGGTGCTGGCCGGTTTCGCCGGCGCGGCGGCCGACGCCTTTCACCTGTTCGACCGCTTCGAAGCCAAGCTCGAGCAGTACAATAACCTGATGCGGGCCGCGGTCGAGCTGGCCAAGGATTGGCGGTCGGACAAGGTGCTGCGCCGCCTGGAGGCGCTGCTGATCGTCGCCGACAAGCAGACGACGCTGGTGGTTTCGGGCGCCGGCGACGTGATCGAACCCGACGACGGCGTGATCGCGATCGGGTCGGGCGGCGCATACGCCCAGGCCGCCGCGCGCGCGCTGTTGGAGCACACCGAGCTGCCGCCACGGCGCATCGTCGAAGAGGCGATGAAGATCGCCGCGCGCATTTGCATTTACACCAACGACCAAATCGTGGTGGAAGAACTGTAAGGGGAAGCCATGGAACGCCAGAACGAATTGACGCCGCGCGAGATCGTTGAGTTGCTCGATCGGTATATCGTCGAACAGAAAGACGCGAAGCGGGCGGTCGCCATCGCGGTGCGCAACCGCTGGCGCCGACACCAGGTCGATGAATCGTTGCGCGACGAGATCTACCCGAAGAACATCATCATGATCGGCCCGACCGGCGTGGGCAAAACCGAAATCGCCCGCCGGCTGGCGAAGCTGGTCAACGCGCCGTTCGTGAAGGTCGAGGCCAGCAAGTACACCGAGGTCGGCTACGTCGGCCGCGACGTGGAAAGCATGGTGCGCGACCTGACCGAGATCGGCATCGCCCAGGTGCGGCAGGAGCACGAGGCGGCCGTTGCCGAGCAGGCGCGGCACAACGCAGTCGAGAAGGTGCTCGACCGGCTGTTCCCGCCGCCGCGCACGCCCAAGGCGCCGGAGCCGGAGGACGAGGAGCCGACCGCGTCCGCCGCGCCGGTCGAGGGCGAGTCGTTCGTCATGGTGCACGAGGAAGACGAACGCTATCAGGCCAGCTACCAGCGCACGCGCGCCAAGCTGCGCGAGCGGTTGCTGGCCGGCCAGCTCGACGACCGCGAGATCGAGATGGAGTTGCCCGACCGCAGCCGCATGCCGGCGATCGAGATCTTCAGCGGCTCGGGGCTGGAGAACATGGATATCAACTTCAAAGACCTGTTCGGCAACCTGTTCCCGAAGAAGACCAAGGTGCAGAAGGTGAAGGTGGCCGAAGCCTTGCGGTTTTTCGAAGCCGAGGAGGCGCAGCAGCTGATCGACATGGAGAAGGTGCAGGTCGAGGCGCTCAAACGCGTCGAGCAATCGGGCATTATCTTCCTGGACGAGATCGATAAAATCGCCGGCCGCGAAAAGGGCCACGGGCCCGACGTCAGCCGCGAAGGCGTGCAGCGCGACCTGCTGCCGATCGTCGAAGGCAGCGCGGTCAGCACCAAGCACGGCATTGTGCACACCGACCATATCCTGTTCATCGCTGCCGGCGCGTTCAACGTCGCCAAGCCGTCC
Source organism: uncultured bacterium (assembly GCA_964511015.1). Classification (GTDB taxonomy): domain Bacteria; phylum Lernaellota; class Lernaellaia; order Lernaellales; family Lernaellaceae; genus FEN-1099. The sequence continues at coordinate 6,099 of CAZEDX010000044.1, forward strand.
GACCTGATTCCGGAACTGCAGGGGCGTTTCCCGATTCGCGTCGAATTGCAGAGCTTGTCGGCCGACGCATTCGTGCGTATCCTCACCGAGCCGCGCAACGCGTTGACCAAGCAATACGAAGCGCTGCTGGAAACCGAAGGCGTCCGGCTCGAGTTCACCGACGACGGCGTGAAGCGCATCGCCGCGCTGGCCGCGGAGATCAACGAGAAGACCGAGGACATCGGCGCGCGCCGCCTGGCCACGGTGATGGAACGGTTGCTCGAAGCCACCAGTTTCGATGCGCCGGAGATGAAGGGACAGCGCGTGAAGGTCGATGCGAAGTTCGTCGATCAGGCGCTGGCCGACGTGATCAAGGACGAGGACTTGTCGCGCTACATTTTGTAGAGGGGAACGATGAAGCACTTTTTGAGTATTTACGACTGCACCAAGGAAGAGATCGACCGCATTTTTGCCGTCTCCGCCGACCTGCGCGCGCGCTTGCGCCGCGGCGAGACGTTCACGCCGCTGGCCGGCAAGAGCGTGGCGCTGATCTTCGAGAAGGCCTCGACGCGCACGCGGTTGTCGTTCGAGGTCGGTTGCTACCAGCTCGGCGCGCAACCGCTGTTTATTTCATCGTCGACCACGCAGATGGGACGCGGCGAGCCGATCAAGGACATGGCGCGCGTCATGTCGCGCTACTGCCACGCGGTGATGATCCGCACCTTCCAGCAGGCGGTGCTCGAGGAGATCGCGCAGTGGGGCACGATGCCGGTCATCAACGGCTTGACCGACCTATTGCACCCATGCCAGGTGCTGGCCGACCTGCAGACGGTCATTGACCACCTCGGCGGTTACGCCGGCAAGAAGGTGACCTGGATCGGCGACGGCAACAACATGGCCAACTCGTGGCTGAACGCCGCGGCCAAGCTGCCGTTCGATTTGTCGCTGGCCTGCCCGCCGGGGTACTACCCCGATCCGGCCATCCTGGCGCGCGCGAAGCAGGAAGCGAAAGGCAAGATCGCGCTCACCGAAGACCCGTTCGAGGCCGCGCAGGGCGCCGACGTGGTCACCACCGACGTCTGGACCAGCATGGGTATGGAAGGGCAGGAAGACACACGCCGCCGCGCCTTCGAGCGGTATCAGGTCAATCGCGAGTTGATGGCCAAGGCCAAGCCGGGCGCCATCTTCCTGCATTGCCTGCCGGCGCACCGCGGCGAAGAGGTGACCGAGGAGGTCATCGAATCGCCGGCGTCGAAGGTGTGGGACGAAGCCGAAAACCGCCTGCACGTGCAGAAGGCGATCATGGTGCTGCTATTGAACCCGGGGGCGGTGGCTTGAGCGGCCCGCAGTTGATCCTGGCCAGCGCCAGTCCGCGCCGACGTGAGTTGTTGTCGCAGATGGGCATTCCGCTTACCGTGCACGTGGCTGATATCGACGAAAGCGCCTTGCCCGGCGAGCCGCCGCGCGAGCACACCATGCGGCTGGCCGAGGCCAAGGCGGCCAAGGTGGCCGGCGCATACCCGCACGAATGGGTGCTTGGCGCCGATACGGTCGTGGTCATCGACGGCCGCATTCTAGGCAAGCCGGTGGACCGTGACGAAGCGTTCACCATGCTGCGCACGATCAGCGGCCGCTGGCACACCGTCTTTACCGGTTTCTGCCTGATGCGGCAAGACGAGGGGCGGAAACATATCGGCGTGACCTTTTCGGAGGTCTACATCCGCGACCTGACTGACGAGCAGATTCGCGCTTACATCGCCACCGGCGAGCCGATGGACAAAGCCGGCGCTTATGCGATTCAAGGTATTGGCGCGGCGCTGGTCGACCAGGTGCGCGGCTCGTACACCAATGTGGTTGGGTTGCCGCTGGCCGAAGTGGCCACGCTGTGGGAGAAGATCCACGGCCCCGAAGTGCTGTTTGAGGGCCACCGGTGAGTATCGCCGAATCGCTACGGATGGTGAACAAACGCATCGCTGCGGCGTGTGTGCGCGTCGGCCGCGACCCCGCCCAGGTCACCCTGGTGGCGGTGAGCAAGACCCACGGCGCCGACGTCGTGCGCGAGGCACTGGCCGCCGGGCAACTGGACTTCGGCGAGAACTACGTACAGGAAATGGTCGAGAAGCACGAACAGGTCGGCGCGGGTCCACGTTGGCACTACATCGGCCATCTGCAGCGCAACAAAGTGAAGTACCTCGCGCCGTGGGTGCATTTGATCCACACTGTCGACACCATTCGGCTGGCCGAGGAGATCGACAAGCGCGCCGCCGCCGCCGGGCGGAAGATCGGCGTGCTGGTGCAGGTCAACGTGGCCGGGGAGGAACAGAAGAGCGGTTGCGAGCCGGCTGAGGCTGCGCCCTTGCTGCGCGCCGTGGCCGGCCTGGCGCATGTGGAACCGCTGGGCCTGATGACCATGCCGCCGTTCTGGCCGGCCGAGCAGGTGCGGCCTTTCTTCCGTGCTCTGCGCGAACTGCGCGACCGCCTGCGGGACGAAACCGGTCTGCCACTGGACCAACTTTCGATGGGCATGTCGGCCGATTTCGAGGCTGCTGTTGAGGAAGGTTCGACCCTCGTGCGCGTCGGAACAGCCATTTTCGGCGAACGGTAAAAATCAGCTCCGCATCGCGAAACCCGCTTGCGTTTTTTTTCGATTGCCTGCAAATTCTGACCGTGTGGCATGAAGTGCGGGAGCACGAAGTTGAGTAACCTGGAGCAAGACAAACAACGCGTCTTCGTCTACGGCGATCTAATGCGCAACCTGCCCAATCTGCATAAGATCGAATCCGACAGCTTTCTTGGCGTATCGGCGTCGACGCCGTTGTACGTAATGCTCCATGCGAGCACGCAGACGCGCGAGCCGTGGCTGCGCACCACGGACACGATGGTCTCCGGCGGCGAGTTGCTCGAGTTGAGCGATGACGATCACGAACTGGTGGAGACCTTCGAGAGTCACCCCGAGTTTTTCAGCCGCAACAACATCCATCTGCCTGACGGCACCGAGGCGATCGTCTACGATCTGTCGCGCCAACGCGTGTACACCATGCATCGGGTCACCGACTTCGACGACTGGATGACAGTGGTGCAGACCTTCGACCCGTCATGGATGATCGGCCCGAGTATTCCACGCGTTCGCCGCGAGAAACGCTGACACCTAACCACCCGGCCGAAGTCGCCCGTCCATTTCGCTATTGACGCGCGCGCGCGATCGTTTCACCGTGGACACCACAAGCAACCGGGAATAAGGGGCGAGGGGTGAAGATCATCGGGTTGGCGGCGAGTCCGCGGCGGCAGGGGAATTCCGAAACACTGTTGGACGAATTGTTGAGCGGCGCCCAGGAAGCCGGAGCCGACACGGAAAAGCACGTCATGTCGGCGCTGAACATCCGGCCGTGCGACGGCTGCG
>CAZEDX010000044.1:9487-37110 GCA_964511015.1 uncultured bacterium
CATCTGTTCGCACAAGGGTTACTGTCCGCACGCCGACGACGCGGCCGAGTTGTTGCCGCGGCTGGCCGCGGCCGACGTGGTGGTTCTGGCCACGCCGGTCTATTTCTACGCCATTCCGGCGCAGGCAAAGGCGCTGATCGACCGCGCGCAGTACCTATGGGCGCGGCGCAACGTGCTGCACCGCAAAGTTGGTAAACCCGGCGGGCGAGCCGTGCTGCTCGCCGTCGGCGGCACGCGCGGCAAGAAGTTGTTCGACGGCATCGCCTTGACTGCGCGGTACTTCATGGACACCTTGGGCAAAGGTTTGGCGGCCACCTTGTTCGTGCGCGGCATCGACGAACTGGGAGCCGTGCGGAACGACCAGCGGACGATGGCCCAGGCGCGCCGTCTGGGCGCCCGGCTGGCCAACGATCCGAACTACCGCGCCAGACGGAGGTAGACCATGCCCGAACTGAAGGTGGGGGAACCGGCGCCCGATTTCGCGTTGTCTGACGCGAACGACCGGATCGTCAAGTTGTCAGACTTTCGCGGCCGCAAGGTCGTGCTCTATTTCTACCCGCGAGACAACACACCCGGCTGCACGAAAGAGGCCTGCGATTTCCGCGACAATCATGCGCGCTTTGCCGACGCGGGCGCGGTGGTCATCGGCATCAGCCCCGACAGCGTCAAAAGCCACGAGAAGTTCGCGGCCAAGTTCGGGTTACCGTTCATTTTGCTGGCTGACCCTGACCATCAAGTGGCCGCGCGCTATGGCGTCTGGAAAGAAAAGTCGCTGATGGGTAGAATCGGCCTGGGCATCGAACGCTCCACATTTTTGATCGACGAAGAGGGACGGCTGGCGCAGGAATTCCGCAAGGTCAAGGTGAACGGCCACGTCGATTTGATCCTGAATCTGGTCGATTAAGCCGCCCGCTCACCCGGCAACACCGGACCCTTCTTTCCCCGTCACCCGGCAAGGTATGCCTGCAACAAAGGCAACAAGTGCCTAATGTTTCTGCCCCCCGCCAGAGGTGTCGAAATTCTATCTATATGAATTCAGGAAGTTAATTTTCTTGTCGTTTGTTTGGCATTGCGCTTGCTCTCCTCGAGGCCGAGGAACTGTGTCGAGGAGTCAGGCATGCAAAACACCATCTGGTCGGCCGTAGCGGGCAGCACCTATCAGATGCGGCGGTTGGACGTCATCGCCAACAACCTGGCCAACGTCAATACCGTAGGTTTTCGGGCGGACCGTGTCGATTTCTCGGCCTATCTGGCCCAGATCCGCGATCGCCAGTTCGATTCGGCACGCCGCGGTTTGCGCGACATTAACGACATGATCCAGACCCGGACGACGAAATCGAACGGCGTAATCCAGCCGACCAACAATCCGCTGGACATGGCCCTCAACGGGCCGGGTTTCTTTGTGGTGAGTGGTCCAGACGGCGAGCGTTACACGCGCGCGGGCGACTTTCGTACCGACGCCGAGGGCCAATTGACCACAGCCGACGGCGAATTGGTGTTGGGCGATGGCGGCCCGATCCAACTGCGGGAAGACGCTGGCACGCCGGAAGTAACCGAAGAAGGTGCCGTTTTTCAGAACGGCGAGGAAATCGGTCGGCTACGGATTGTTGAATTCGAGAATCCCGATTCGTTGGTCAAGGTTTCGGGCCGGGCTTTCCGCGCCGGACGGAACACGCAGATCATCGAGAACACCGGCACCGCGGTGGTGCCGCGGTCGCTGGAAGGCAGCAACGTGAACATGATGCGCGAGATGGTCGCGATTGTGCAGGCCGAACGCGCCTTTGACAGCTATCAGCGGGTGATTTCTCTGGTCAATACGATTAACCAGGCGGCCAATAACCGCATTCCGCAAGTCGGTTAGCGAGAGAGGGGGGATTCGCCATGATGCGCGCACTATGGACCGCTTCGACCGGGATGGAAGCGCAGCAACTGAAGATCGACGTGATCTCCAACAACCTGGCCAATGTCAACACGGTCGGCTTCAAACGCAGCCGGGCGGATTTCCAGGACTTGCTGTACCAGACCATGCGGGCGCCGGGCACGAACAACTCGGCCGGACAGGCTTCACCCGGCGGTTTGCAGCTGGGACTGGGCGTACGCACGGCGCAGATCGTGCAAATCTTCCTGGCCGGCGACATGCAGCAGACGCAGAATGAGTTGGATGTGGCCATTGAGGGTGACGGCTACTTCCAGGTGCTGCAGCCGAACGGTGAAACGGCCTACACCCGCGCCGGCAACTTCCGGCGGAACGCCGAAGGCAGCCTGGTAACGGTAGACGGCTACCTCGTCCAACCCGAAATCTCCATTCCATCCGACGCGACCAACGTCACCATCGCGGCCGACGGCACGGTCAGCGTAGTGCGTCCGGGCCAGACGACGGCTGAGGAAGTCGGCTCGCTCCAACTCGCTCGCTTTCCGAACCCGTCGGGTGTGCGGTCGATCGGCCGCAATCTGGTCGTGGCCACCTCCAGTTCCGGCGACGCCACCACCGGCACCCCGGGCGAAGAGGGTTTCGGGCTTCTGTCGCAGGGTTACATCGAAATGAGCAACGTCAATCTGGTCGAGGAACTGGTCAACATGATCGTCGGCCAGCGGGCCTACGAAGTGAACTCGCGGGTTATCTCGGCGGCCGATCAGATGCTGCAAGCCGCCACGCGGGTGATTGGGTAGTCCATGAAACTGCGCTTGACCATCGCCCTGCTGCTGTGCGGCGCGCTGGCTTTCGCCGGCGAGGCGCGCTGGTCGGTGCCCGACACGGTGCGCGTTACCGGCGAGAAGGTATTCCTGGCCGATCTGCTGGTGTCTGCCGACGGCAGCGCGGCCCCTACCCAGTTGGAAGGAGTGTTCATCACGGCGGCGCCCGACCCCGGCGCGACCCGCGTCATCGCCGGGCGTTATGTCCATTCGCGGCTGCAGGCGGTAGGCATGGGCGATGTGCCGGTGCCGGCACAGATTCGCATCGAGCGCGCGGGTACCGTGATCGACCCCGCTCTCGGCGAAGCGGCTGTGCGCGAATACATTCGGCAGCACGCGCCGTGGCCGGCGGATCAGTATGAAATAAAGATCGTGCGGTCGCACGCCCCGCTGAACGTGGCCGAGGGCGCGGTAACGGCGCAGGTGCTCGAACCGGGTCCGCGGACGATCACGGGCCAGCGCTCGTATCGCGTGGAATACCGCCAGGGCTCGCGCAAGATCGCCAGTGGCGTGTTCACCGCCGAGGTGCATGTGCAGGCGGCGGTGTTTCGAGCCGCCCATACGATCCGCCATGGGGCGGTGATTTCCGAATACGACCTGGTTCAGTCGCGCGACGATCTGGCCAATGTGGCCGGCGATCCGATCACCGACCGGTCGCAGATCGTCGGCGCGCGGGCCTCGCGCGTGATCCGCGAAGGCGAAGTACTGGTAAGTGGTACCGTTTCGCCGGCGCCGGTGGTCGAAGCCGGCGGCGCGGTCATGATCATGGCCCAGCGCGGCTGTGTGGTGGTTCGCGCGTTCGGCATCGCCCAGCAGGGCGGCGCCGTCGGCGAAGTGATCAAGGTCAAAAACGTGCAAAGCAACAAGGTGGTTCTGGCCCGGGTGACCGATGCGTCGACGGTCCAGGCCTTGTTTTAGGGGGCGGCGATGAAACGAATCGTCGTGATCTTCTTCTTGACGACGGCGGCGGTGTTTCTGCTCGCCTCGTGCGCGACTCGACCCGTGGCCGTCTCACCGCTCAATTCCTACCGCGCGGTCGACTTCACGGGTCCGGGACCGGAGCGTCCCGGCCGGGCCGTGGCGCATTCGGCCAGCCTGTGGCCGGGTGACATGGGCCAGAGCCTGATCGCCGACCACCGGGCGCGGATCATGAACGACATCGTGACGGTGGAAATCGTAGAAGACGCGTCGGCCACCGGCTCGGCGGGCACGTCCACCTCGCGGCAGAGTTCGACGTCGATGGGCATCAGCGGCTTGATGGGGCTGGAGCAGTCGCTGGCGCGGGCGCGCCCCGGCATGAACCTGAACACCATGTTCGGTGCCAACACCAACAATAGCTTCGCCGGCGAAGGCGAGACCACGCGCAGCACCAAGGTGCTGGCCACGATTTCATGCACGGTGGTGGACGTCTATCCGAACGGGAATCTGCTCGTGCGCGGCAAGCGCATGATTCTGGTCAATGGCGAAGAACAGATCATTACCTTGTCCGGCATCATTCGGCCGGTAGACATTACGACGACAAATACCGTGGAGAGCACGCGCATCGCCGACGCCCGCATCACCTACCAAGGGGTCGGACCGCTGGCGGACAAGCAGGATCCGGGTTGGATGACGCGCGTCCTCGACAACGTTTGGCCGTTCTAAGCGAGGGAGCCAGATGATGAAAGCCGCTCGCATTCGTTGGATCGCCTTGGCGGTGCTGCTCGTGCTGCTGGCGGCCACGCCGCTGTGGTCGGCCAAGTTGAAGGATATCGCCAGCTTCGGCGGCGTCCGGCCGAACCAGTTAATCGGTTACGGCCTGGTTGTCGGCTTGAACAAAACCGGCGACGGCAACTCGATGCGCGCCACGACGGTCAGCATTGTCAACATGTTGCAGTCGATGGGCATCACCATCGAGCAACGCGACATTAAGAGCGGCAACTGCGCCGCGGTGATGGTCACCGCCACGCTGCCGGCGTTTGCGCGCCAGGGTATGCGGCTGGATGTGACCGTGTCATCGATCGGCGACGCCAAGAGCCTGCAGGGCGGCACGCTGGTCATGTGCCCATTGCGCGGGCCGGACGGCAAGGTCTACGCCGTGGCACAGGGCCCGATGAGCATCGGCGGCTTCAGCGCCGGCGGTGGCGGTGGGGCCTCGGTGACGCGCAACCACCCGACGGTCGGCTCAATTCCGAGCGGGGCGCTGGTCGAGCGGGAAGTCCTTTTTGAATTCAATGACTTGAATGAAGTGACCGTGGCGCTGGACGTCGACGACTTCTCCACCGCGGTCGATGTGGCGGCCAAGGTCAACGAGGTGTTGCAGGGCGACTACGCCCGGGCGCTCGACAGCCGCACAGTCAATGTGAAGGTGCCCGCGGCGTTCGCCGGCAACGTAGCGTACTTACTGGCGCGCATCGAGGGCATCGATGTTTCGCCGCAGACGACGGCGCATGTTGTGGTAAATGAACGCACCGGCACGGTGGTCATGGGCGCGGATGTGCGCATCAGCCCGGTGGCCATCGCCCACGGCAACCTGCATGTCATGGTCACGGCTACTCCGGTAGTCAGCCAGCCGGCGCCGATGTCGGGCGGGCAGACCGTAGTGACCCGCCAGACTAACGTGACGGTGGAAGAAGGTCAGGCGAATCTGTTCAGTCTGCCGGCCCAGTCGTCGATCGGCGACCTGGTGGCGGCGCTGAACGCTATTGGCGTGACCCCGCGCGATTTGGTGGCCATTCTGCAGGCCATCAAGGCTGCCGGGGCGCTGCAAGCGCAACTGGACATCATGTAAGGAAGGGATATGGATCAGTTTTCTCCCATCACCCAAGCAATCGTCCCTGGCGGACAGCGCGCGGATCAGGCTGAAGGGTTGCAGAAGCGCCTTATGGCCGCCGAGGATCTGGCGATCCGTGAAAAAGCTCAGGAATACTGGAAGGTTGCGGAAGGGTTCGAAGAGCTGTTCCTCAACATGATGATGAGTGCCATGCGCAAGACGCAGCTCGAATCGGGCCTGATGGGCGAGTCGCACGAGACTCAGATGTACCGCAGCCTCTTTGACGAACAAGTAGCGGTAGAGATCTCCAAACGGCACGATTTCGGACTCGGCAAGCAGGTTTTTGACTGGTTGACTCGCAACCATCCGGAATTGCGTAAGTATTCTGGATCAAACGCGGACGTGGTGCGTGCGTACCGCGCGAATCAGTAGGGGGCGACCGCCAGTCGCCCGAAACCGCCGGCAGGCATGAACCAGTCGGCAAATGTTCTGTGACAATCGGATCAGACCCGGAAAAACGGTAGTAGGTGCAAAGGTTTATCCCTCTTGCCAAATGTTGTGGGGTGCGTTAGAAAAAGCCTCAAGTAATCGTCCCCCGCGGCCGATGTCTTATGCGACGTTAAGTTAGGGAGAACCTGATGAAGGTCAGCACCAAGAACACAGTTGCTCAGCTCGACCCGAAACTCGTCCAGTCGCAAGCCAACGGACGGCAGAAGGCGGTGGAAGGGGTTGCCTCCACTCAGGTCTCGAGGGAACGAGTCTCGATCTCGCAGGAAGCCACCAACATCCAGCAGATCGAGAAGGAATTGAACAAGATCCCGGATGTACGCCAGGACTTGGTCAATCGCATCAAGGCCGAAGTTGATGCGGGCACGTACGAGCGCTCGGCCAAGGAAACGGCCGACAAGATGATTACCTCGTCGCTGATTGAGTCGCTGTACCGCTAACCGCTTTTTCCGGCGACTCCCCGCGTGAGGGGGATGTCTGATTCGGGAAAGGGTAGCGGACATGGCCAATCAATTCCAAGAACTCGCCGGTATTCTGGGCAAGGAGCTGGTTCTGTTTAAAGAGCTCGGCGAATTGCTCGATCAGGAAACCCGTCCGCTCGTCGAATACGACCTGCCGCGCATTGAGGAAATCACCAAAGCCAAAGAGACGCTGGATCTACGCATGAAGATCCTGGAGCAGGCCCGGCTGGAAACAATTCGGCTGTTGGCGGCCGAATTGGGGCTGGCGCCGGCCGAAATGTCGTTGCGCACGATCGCAAGCCGGGCGCCGATGCCCGACGGACCGCGCCTGGCCCGGTTGCGCGATGCGCTGGTGGCATTGACCGAGGAACTAAAGCGAAAAGTAGAGACCAACGGCAAGTTGGTGTCTTCATCGATCAAGACGGTGCAGGCACTGCAGGCGTTGATCGTTCGTTCGATCGAAGAGCCGGCGACCTATGAGGAAGCCGGGCGGATTCGCCAAGCGGATCCGGTTTACACGCAGAACGGCCGGAGGGTTTGAGATGGGCGTTTGGGACATCATGCGCATTTCTCTGTCCGGCTTGCGGACAAGCCAGACCGGCATTGAAGTGGTCAGCCACAACGTGGCCAACATGAACACGACCGGCTATTCTCGGGAAACGCCGATCATCGAACCTTACACACCGCGGCAGATCGGCGGCGTGTTCTTGGGCAGCGGCGTCAATGCCACCTCGATCCACGATGCCGAAGATCGCTTCCTGAACTACAACATCTACATGACCTCGCAGAAGCTGGGCTATCAGGACGTGACCAGCAACGGACTGGCTTCGATCGAGAACCTGTTCACCGAAAGCGAGGATGTTGACGGACTGGGCGCGGCCCTTACCGCGTTCTGGAATTCGTGGAACGAGTTGGCTACGACGCCGGAAGGATCGGCCGAACGCAACGCGCTAGTAGGGCAGACGGAGATCCTCTGCAGCCAGTTCCGTTCGATGCGGGGGCGCCTGTCTGACGTGGCCGACAACGCTGATGTCGAAATTTCGAACCTGTGCAAGAACATCAACGTTCTGGCCAAAAAGATTCGCGATCTCAACATCGATATCAGCAAGGTCGAGTCCAACGGACAGAAGGCGACCGACTACCGTACGCAGCGTAACCAAGCGATGGAAGAGCTGTCCGGTTACATCGATTACACCTATTTCGAGGGCGAAAACGGCATGGTCACCATCAATGTGGCTGGCGGCATGCCTTTGGTGGAGACGGTTACCGTCGGGCGACTTGAGGTCCGGTCGAACGCGGCCAATCACGGTTACAAGGACGTGCTGTTCGTCTCCTCGACGGGTAGCGAGTTCAACATCACCGACAAAATCACCGGCGGCGAGATGTACGGCAACCTTCAGATTCGCGACCGTTATGTCGGCGGGTACCAGGACAAGCTCGACGAGCTCGCTTACAACCTGGTCCAACAAGTTAACTCTCTACACGTGACCGGCTACGGCCTGAACAACGCCACCGGCAACGAGTTTTTCGCGCCTCTGGCGTCGGTGGACGGGGCAGCGAGTGTCATCGCCTTGGATGCCTCGATTCTGGCCGATATCAGCAACGTTGCCGCCTCCGCGGCGGTCAACACGCCGGGCGACAACTCCATCGCCCAGCAAATCGTGGCCTTGCGCGATGCGCTGACAATGGACGGCGCCACCACGACCTTCGGCGATTTTTACGGGGCGGTCGTGGCCGATGTCGGACAACAGGCGAGCAACGCCAGCAATTCATTCAAACAGACCTCAATGGTCCAGGAGCAGAACAAGAATTTGCGCGACGGCGAAACGGGTGTGTCGATCGAAGAGGAAATGGCCAAGCTGATCGTCTATCAGCAGGCCTATCAAGCGGCGGCGCGGGTCATGACGTCCGCGTCACAGTTGATCGACATTCTGAACAACGTTTAGCAATCGGCTCATGATGGATCGGGACTTGCCGATAGCAAAGAGGAAAAGGAGAAGGTACCCATGCGCATCACGATGAGCATGATCTACGGAAGCGTAGTGGGCAGAATCCAGACGACGCAGGCATCCTACGCGAAGGCGGCGGAGGTCGCATTGACGACCAAGAAGATCAATCGCCCGTCCGACGACCCGGTCGGCTCTTCGCGCGCGATTGATTTGCGCAGTGTGCTAGCCAACCTGGACCAGTATGACAGCAATCTGGACACGGCGGCCGGCTTTGCCGAACAGACCGAACTTGCCCTGGCAAATATCGAGGAAGCCATCCAACGCGCGAAGGAAATCGCGGTAGACATCAATGGTGGAACGTCCAGCGCTGGAGACTACGCTGCTGCGGCCGAAGAACTCGACGCGATCATCGATGAAGTCATCAACAACATGAACGCAAAATACGGCGACCGCTATATCTTTTCCGGCTACCGCACCACAACAGCACCGTTTGACGCGACCGGCAACTACAACGGCGGCCCCGCAGGGCAGGACATCGAGATCGAGGCTACACAAGGCCAGTATCTAACGATCAATCTGACCGGCGACGAGGTTTTCAAAACCGGGGTGGATGTACCACAAGTGCTGATCGCCATGCGCAATGCAATCGCCGCCGGCGACCAGGCGGCCATCACGGCCCAGCTCTCTGATTTGACGGCCGCGTTGGACCAGGTGCTATCCTTCGAAACTGCGATGGGCGCAGTGACGAACCGCATTGATATTGCTCGGGAAAACAATGAACAGCTTAGGTTATCCGCGACCGCCATTCTTTCTGACGTGGAGGATGCGGACATTACCGAGGCGGCCACCGAGTTCACCAAACAGGAGACCGCTTTAGAGGCGGTGATGACGGTTTCGGCCCGCATCCTTCAACAGAACTTCCTGGACTTTCTAGCCTAAATCGTTTAGAAAATGAGAGATACAACGTCGGAAAGGATTCGGACGTATGCTAATTTTGACGCGGAAAGCCGGTGAGATGATTGCCATCGGCGATGAGATTAAGATCTATATTCAGGAGATCCGCGGCAATCAGGTGAAGGTGGGCATCAAGGCTCCGCCCGAGGTTACCGTTCACCGAGAGGAAGTGTATTTGCGTATCCAGGAAGAAAACCGCGCCGCAGCGAAAGCGACCACCGATCAGATGCGGATGGCGGTCGACTTGATGATCAACAAAATGTCGCGTCGGGAGTCAAAGTGAGCGGGAAATTGAATTTCGAAACCGTCCGTTTCGGTCGGTTGGAGATGCCGGAAGACAAAGTGATTCGTCTACAGGGCGGACTGCTTGGTTTCCCCAATTCGGAGCGGTTCGCATTGCTCGATCACGACGAGGCCTCTCCCTTCAAATGGCTGCAATCAATTGACGAACCCGAGCTGGCCGTGCCGGTCTGTGACCCGAAGATCTTTTTCCCCGACTACCACATCCGCATCAAACGGGACGAATTGGCCACTTTGCGCGTGAAAAGCGCTAACGAACTGGTGATTCTGGTGGTGTTGAGCCTGCACAACGAAGCGACCGAGATGTCGGCCAACCTTTTAGGACCGATTATTATCCACGCCGAAAGACTGATCGGCCGACAGGTCGTTTTAAAGGATGCTCCATTCTCCACCAGACACCCACTTTTTCCAGAATTGCGCAAGTAATTCAGGCAAGTTAGACTTCGCTGTATTTATCGGCAATTTCTCCTAATGGATTGTTTGTCTTCTGTCGATAGATAGAAGTGCGAGTTGAATACGCTTAGGCGGGAAGGAGGTGACGCCGCGAACGGAAATGGATCGACAGCCCGTCGATCACAGTGAGTAAGGTTCCCAAGGATGGCAACTGAACCGAACGAAAATAGCAAGGAGGATTCCCAATGGCACTTCGTATTACCAACAACGTCTCGTCTCTCAATGCCCAGCGCAACATTAACAAAAGCCAGACCGGCTTGACTAAGAGCCTGGAACGGCTGTCTTCCGGTTTGCGCATCAACAAAGCCGGCGACGACGCCGCGGGCCTGGCGATTTCGGAAAAATTGCGTTCGAACATCCGCGCCATGAATCAGGCCGGCCGTAACGCGAGTGACGGCGTGTCCTTGATCCAGACCGCGGAAGGCGCGATGGACGAAATCAACAACATGCTGGTTCGTATGAAGGAACTGGCGGAACAGTCGGCCACTGGCACCGTCGGCTCGGAAGAGCGGGCCTACCTGTCGTCTGAATACGTCGCCCTGCGGACGGAAATCACCCGTATTTCCGACGCCACCAAGTTCAACGACACCGCCCTGCTGGATGGCACCCTCGATGTTGACATCCAGATCGGGATTTCGGACGGCACCACCGACACTCTGACGGTTACCGTCTCCGACGTGAGCGCCTCGGCCCTGAGCCTGACCTCGTCGATCGGTACGGTCAGCGACGCGCAGGATGCTCTGACCAGCGTGACTGACGCGATCAACACGATTGCCAGCCGCCGGTCCAGCCTCGGTTCGTTGCAGAACCGCCTTGAATCGATCGTCAACAACATCGACACGGTTGTGGAAAACTTGACCGCAGCCGAAAGCCGTATCCGTGACGTCGACATCGCGTCGGAAACGGCGAACCTGACCAAGTACAGCATCTTGGTGCAGGCCGGTGTGAGCGTGTTGACTCAGGCCAACCAGTCGCCTACGGTTGCTCTGAGCCTGTTGCAGTAAGCGTGAGTTCACCGGTTGGGCGGGCTCAGGCCCGCCCAACCGGATGACACGAACATGGTGAGATGAGGTAAGAAATGTCAGCGGTAGTCAAAACCCCTGTGGTAGCTGAGCTGGCGGCGGCCTACGGTCCGGCGTCGGCGAAGCGTGCGGCCGGGGTTGCGAACCCGCAAACCGAGCGCGTCAAAGAGCCTCCGGTTGAGGAGGCTTCTGAGGCGGAAAAAAAGCCTCAGCAGCCCAGTGCGGCGTCGCAGCCGGTCGCGAAAGAAAGCAAGCTGGCCGCGCAGTTTGCGCCGGAATATGAGTACCGACCCACGCAGTTGCGGTTCGAGATGGACAAGGAAGCGGACCGCGTGATCATCAAGGTGGTGGATCGTGAATCGGGAGAAGTGATCCGCCAGATCCCCCCCGAAGAAATGTTGAATATGGCCAAGGTGCTCGACGAGCTCAAAGGCTCGTTGGTGGACCAAGTCACTTGAATTTTATCAAGTCTTGTGTGCGGACATTCGTTATTGGTGAGTGGTTAAAGTAAGGGAGCTAGATCATGGCGAGCGGGATTTCACTGAGCGGTTACAGCTCCGGCATCGACACAGCCAGTATTGTCGAGCAGTTGATGGCTGTTGAACGTCGGCCGGTCACCCGTCTCGAATCCAAGAACTCCGCCCGGCAACAAAGAATTTCTGTTTATTCCGATCTCAAGACCAAGTTGAACGCGTTAAAAGACGCCGCCAACGCATTGAATTCGATGCGCGATTTCCAGAAGTATACCGCCTCGACTTCGGATGCCGACAACGAACATTTTTCCGTGGCGGTCGATTCCTACGCGGCGGCGACAACCCACACTATCACCGTCCAACGCATCGCGCTGGCGGAGAAGGATGTCAGTCAGGGCTTCGCTTCGATCAATTCGACCATTGCCACCGGTACGTTCAGCATCACGATCGATGGGGTGGAAACCGAAATCGACATCACCAGCAACAACAACACCCTCGACGGGTTGCGCGCGGCGATCAACGATTCGGGCGCCAACGTGACCGCGTCAATCATGAAAACCGGCGACGCCGGCACGCCGTATCGGCTGGTGATCACGGCCAACGAAACCGGCCAGGCGATCACGTTGGATACCTCCGGCATGTCCGGCGGCACGGTGCCGACGTTCACCAACGGCGCCAATCCGGGAGATCCCGGCCAGCAGGCACAGACGGCCCTGTTCACCTTCGACGGCGTGGATATCGAGAGCGAATCGAACGAAGTCGAAGACGTGGTGACCGGCGTGGACGTCAACCTGATCAAGGCCGACACCGGGGTCGAATACACCATTGATGTCGAAACCAACATCGAAGAGATCAAAACGGCGATCAACACGTTCGTGGAAAAATACAACGACGTGATGTCGTACCTGAAGGATAAGAACGCCGCCACCTCCGACACGCGCGATGCCGCGCTGGGCACGATTCAGCGGTCGTTGCGCGCGGTGGTTTCCACTTCGGTGGAGACCGACGGCGAGTTCACCAACATGAGCCAGTTCGGCATCACCACCGACGCCTCGGGAACGATGAGCGTCGATGAGGATGCATTAGAAACTGCCCTGGAGGACAACTTCGAAGACGTCGAGGCCGTGTTGACCGCCTACGGTTCGACCTCCAACAGCGGCATTTCCTTCCTCAATGCCTCAAACAATACCGTTGCCGGCTCCTACGAAGTCGTGCTCACCGGCATCGGCGGCAGTTTTGGCGGGACGATCGGCGGCTATGCTGCGTCGGCCATCGGCGGCAACCTGCTGGTCGGCGCAGCGGGCACCCCCGTGGCGGGCCTGACCGTGCGCGTGTCCGGCAGCATGGTAGGCAGCTACGGCAACGTCGATTACTCGATCGGCGTAATGCAAAATTTCTACAATCTGATTGAAAAGTACACGAATTCTGCCGATGGATTGATCAAGACCAAGACGGACGCGATCAACGACCAGATCGAAGACACCAAAGCTCAAATCGAGAAGAAGGAAGCTGCGTTGGAGAAAGTGGAAGCGTCGTTGAAAGCCAAATTCACGGCCATGGAACTGACGCTGAGCAAACTTCAGACGCAGAGTAGTTATCTGACGTCGTTATTGTTCTAGACGTTCGCGAGTGGGTCGGAGGAACATCATGGTACAGTACAGGGAAGGCAACGGCACGTTGGGTTCGTATCGTGCGACGGAAGTGAATACCGCCAACCGGCTCAAGCTGTTGATTATGCTCTTTGAAGGCATGACGCGGTTTACCAAACGCGCTGAAGACGCGCTGAAGGAAGGCAATCTGGCGGTCAAAGGCGAGTCGATCAGCCGCGCGCTGGCGATCGTCGACGAGTTGAACAACACGTTGGACTACTCGCACGCACCCGACCTGGCCACCAATCTGTCGCGTCTGTACGGCTTCATCCGCTCCAAGCTGTTGGAAGCCAACCTGCGCAACGATGTGCAGCCGCTACAGCATGCGCTGAAGATCATTAAGATCCTCCAGTCGGCGTGGACAGATCTGAGTAAAAAGACCGCGGCCGAACTGGCGGTCAAGACCGAAGGCAAACCGACCACGGAACCGGTCAAACAGCAGAATTCCTCGAACTACTTCCGCATCAGCGTCTGATCGACCGGCGAGACGGCGCGCATGACCGAGTACGAAAAACTCGAACGGCGCCTGGCCCAAACCATCAAATTGCTACAGTCCGTCACGCTGGCCGAACGCCAGCGGCGCTTCGCCCTGGCCGAAGGAGATTTTGACGCCGCGCAACGAGTTCAGGACGAAGCCGACAAACGCCTGGCCGCGCTACGTCGGCTAGATGCCGAGGCGCAGGCCCTCCGCGCCAAGGTCGAAGCAGGCCCGTTGACGCCCGCCCAACAAGAGCACTTGCGGAAACTCGACGATTGCCGTCGTGCGGCGGCCAAGGAAGCGCATCAAGCCAGTCAAGCTAATCAAGGCCTGGTGAAGGATTTTCTCGACGAAATGAAACGCCAGCTCGGCCGCATTCAAAAAGGACGGCGGGCGTTGCATGGCTACACGCGTTCGGTGGGCGCCGAAAAGAAGCACCGAAAGATACTTTCCGGCGAGCTGTGATTCCGCTACCATAAAGCAAGTAAAAACCCTATGATCGGTGTAGTTCAAGAACGGGAATGGGGCTGTTTCATGCACGCAGGGAAACTGGGACAGTCAATTCGTGATAAGGTCGTACTGATTACCGGCGGCACGGGCACGATTGGTCAGGCGTTGCTGCAGCGCTTACTGGAGCTCAAGCCGAAGGCTGTTCGCATCTACTCGCGCGACGAAAACAAACAATATTTTCTGCGCGACCAGTATTCCAGCGAGCCGCGGTTGCGCTTTTTCGTCGGCGATGTCCGCGACCGCGAGCGCCTTACTCGCGCCATGGAGTACTGCGACGTCGTCTTTCACCTGGCGGCTCTCAAACACGTTGAAAGCTGTGAGTACAACCCGTTCGAGGCCATCAAGACCAACATCGTGGGCACGCAGAATGTCATCGACGTCGCCCTCGATCACGAGATCGAACGCGTGGTCTTTTCCAGCACCGACAAAGCGGTCAATCCGGCCAACGCGATGGGCGCCAGCAAGCTGATGGCCGAAAAACTGATGGTGGCCGCCAACTACTACAAAGGGCGCCGGCGGACTGTGTTCTGTTCGGTGCGGTTCGGCAACGTGATGGGATCGTCCGGGTCCGTAGTCCCAACGTTCGAACATCGCCTCAGCCATGGTCTGCCGATTGAAGTCACCCACCCCGATATGACACGCTTCATGATTCCGATGGACGACGCCGTCGATCTATTGCTGGCCGGGCTCGATCTGGGCTCCGGTGGCGAAATCCTCATCCGTAAGATGCCGGTGGTGCGCATCATCGATCTGGCCCAGGCGTTGTTGCGGCGGCACAATTGTCCGGCCGACGACCAGCATCTGCGCGTGGTCGGGCTGCGGGCCGGGGAGAAAATGTACGAAGAACTGATTACGCTTGAGGAATCCGCGCGTACCTACGACGTGGGCGATTTCTATCTGATCCGGCCCCAGATTGGTGAGTTGACCGGGGCCGTGCGCGGTACGCCGATTCCGATTGCCACCTACACCAGTGATAGCGTCGCGCCGCTAACGGCGGACGCGCTAAATGCGTTGCTGGACCGGCAGGTCAGGTCGAACGCCAAAGGATCTCACACATGATTCCGCGCCGTGTGCTCGTCACCGGGGGAGCGGGTTTCATCGGCCGCTGGGTCGTGCGAGAGTTGCTGCAAGGCGGCAGCGACGGCCATCGTTTTCCGCCGCCGTTAGTGGTTGTACTCGACAACCTTGAAAACGGCCGCCGCGAGAACCTGGCCGAATTCGTCGGCCACCCGCAGTTGGCCGCGTTTGTCGAGGGCGATCTGCAAGACCGCGCGCTCACCCGAGCGCTATTTGCCGAACATCGTTTTGATCTGGTGCTGCACCTGGCGGCCAAGATCAACGTGCAGGAATCGATCGATCAACCGTCGCGCGTGTTCGAGGCCGATGTGGTCGGCACATTCTATTTGCTCGAACTGGCGCGAGAGTATGGCGCGTCCTTCACTTTCATGAGCACCTGCATGGTCTACGCCCGGTCGCAAGACGAGCGCGGTATTGACGAAAACCATCCGACCTTGTGCGCCTCGCCATACGCCGGCGCCAAGCTGGCGGCCGAGAAAATGGTGGAGAGTTTCCATCGGGCCTATGGCTTGCCGACGGTCATTCTGCGTCCGTTCAACACTTATGGCCCGTTCCAGAAGACAACCGGTGAAGGGGGCGTGGTCAGCATTTTCCTGTATCGTGACCTGGCGGGGCAGGAACTGGCTATCTACGGCGACGGCACGCAGACCCGGGATTTGCTCTACGTGGAAGACTGTGCTGCCTTTACCGTGCGCGCCGCCTGCAGCGATGCGGCGGTCGGCCGTGTGATCAATGCCGGTACCGGGCACGATGTGACCGTTAACGAGTTGGCCGGTCTGATTTGCCGCGAGCCGGCGCGAATCAAGCATGTGCCGCATATTCATCCGCAAGCGGAAATTCAACGCTTGTTGGCCAACCCGGCGTTGGCCGAACAGCTATTGGCTTGGCGGCCGCGGGTATCGCTGGCCGCCGGCATCGACAGGACACGAACATGGATCACCCAGAACGTCGACCGCCCGATGCCTTAGAACCCGGTCTGGCCGCGCTGCTCATCGTCGATGACGAGGAAGACGCGCGCCTGCTTTTGGAGCGCATTTTCGACAAGGACTATCACCTGTACTCCGCCAAGAGCGGGCGCGACGCCCAGCAGATTTTGCAGCAGCACCGGATCGACATTGTGGTTTCCGACCAACGAATGCCCGGAATGACCGGCGCGGACCTGTTGGCCTGGACCTTCGAACATTACCCCGATACGGTGCGCATTCTGACCACTGCCCATGACGACCTCGGTGCGGCGATTCAGGCCATCAACCTCGGTCGGATCCACCGCTACATCACCAAACCGTGGGATATCGACGAATTGCGCAATGTCGTGCGGGTTGAAGCGACCACCCAACAGTTGCAGCGCGCCAATTTACGCTTGCAGCAAGAAGTCGCCGCAGCCAATGTCGATCTGCGCTCGGCCAACGAGGCGCTGGAGGTCGAAATCCAGCGCTCCGAATACTGGCGGCGCTATGCCGAAACGATTCTCGAATCGACGCCGCTGTCGCTGATTGCCTTGGACGAAGGCTTGACCATCCGATCGATCAACAAACTGCCGCCGCAGGTCCGAGCGGCGAAGGACGATCTGGTCGGGGCGTCGTTGAACGAGATTCACATTCCGGCCGAGGTGGCCGAGCAGTTTGTTGCCGGCATGCGCCGGGTATTCGCGGAACTATTGCCGCAGTCGCTAGGGATGCTGCGCGTCCCGCTCGAGCAGAGCGAGCGGCGTTGGTCGGTAGACATGTTTCCCATTCGCGATCCGCACGGCGAACAACTGACGCTTTTGTCGATTTGTGATGTGACCGAGTCACACTACCTGCGTGTGGCGTTGATTCAGTCGGAAAAAATGGCCAGCGTCGGCTATCTGGCCGCCGGGGTGGCTCACGAATTCAACAACCT
Source organism: uncultured bacterium (assembly GCA_964511015.1). Classification (GTDB taxonomy): domain Bacteria; phylum Lernaellota; class Lernaellaia; order Lernaellales; family Lernaellaceae; genus FEN-1099. The sequence continues at coordinate 26,648 of CAZEDX010000044.1, forward strand.
GATCGGCGGCATACTGGGCTATGCCCAATTGGCCGATCTGACCGGCAGCGTCGACGACTACAAAAAGACCGTTCAGGTAGTGTTCGAAGTCTCGCAGCGAGCGAAGAAAATCATCGGCAACTTGTTGACCTTCTCGCGGCGCACCGACGAACGTAAGGAACTGATCAAGATCTCCGATTTGGTGGACCAGGTCGTGACGCTGGTCGAACGAAGGTTTGGCAAGCAGAAGATCGACATTGTCCGCGAGATCGACGACGAGCTTGCGGTGGAAATCGAGGTCGGCCAGTTGCAGCAGGCGCTGTTGCAGTTGCTCATGTCCGCGCAACAGGCCATGCCCAATGGCGGGCAGGTCATTATTGCCGCGCACGCCAGGGGCGACAAGGCAATTCGCCTGTCCGTTGAAGACAGCGGCTCGCCACTCACGTCGGAAGAACTCAACGACGTGTTTGAGCCGTTTTCCGGCTTACAGGGGACGGCATCGCGTTTCAGCGGGCGCACCAAGGGTGTCGGATTGGCCGTGGTGCAATCGTTGGTCCAGCGCCTCGGTGGCGAGATCGAGGTGACCACCGGCCCACACGGCGGCTGTTTGTTCACGATCACGCTGCCGCCGTCGGCCAGTGTGATGGATCTGTAGTAGGGGAGGCCATCCATGAAGGTAATCGTCAACGGGCAACTTCTGACCACACTGCCGGGACCGATTCCATTTGGCGAGTTGTTTGCCCAGATCGTGGCCAAGCCGGAGTATCGCACTTCGGTGGTCGCTAGGCTGTCGGTGGACGAGCTTGATGTCGAAATGCCCGACTACGAACAACTGGTGCCCCCCGAGGGTGTGACCGGGGAACAGATCACGATCGTCATGGAAGAGGTAACGGAGTTACTCCGGCGCACCATCAGCGACGGAATGGAATTTGTGGGCCTGATGCTGGAAGAAGTCGGCATTTGTGTCGAATTGTTCCGGTCCGGCCAAGCTGGAAAGGCCAACCAAACGCTGTGGCTGGTCATTGAAAAGGTGCAAATGTTCCTGCAATACGTTCAGGAATTGGTGCGTTTCATGGAAGGGGTTGTCGAAGATCACGGCGAGGTCGCGCAGATCGAGAAACTCAACCAGCGTGTGTTTGATTCAATCAAGAGCCTGTTGGCTGGACAAGAAGGGCAAGACCTGGTGTTGGTGGCCGACCTGCTCGAGTTCGAGATGTCTCCTTTGTTGCGTGAATGGAAGGACTTTCTGACGGGGTTGATCGCCCCGGCGTGAGTAATATATCGTAACTACTGATTATCAGACAAAAAATTCAGCTAATGTGGCCGAGTTCAATTGCCGATGTTAGAGCATCGTGTGCGGTCGACTATCGAACCTGATTCGCGCTTTTCTTGCGGAAGTGGCTTTAGTTTGCCGATAAGTGTGCCGATAACAAGAGTGAGGGAACCGATTGCGCTGAAAGGCAAAGGATTGCGATGACGATTTCCTCCTACCAGATCCAGAACATCCTGCAGATTTACAATCGGCAGCTCAAGGCCCGTTGGAAGGAAAGCGGCGGCGAACAAGGCGCCGCGGCGCAAGCTTTCCCCAAAGACAAGGTCGAGATCTCGGACGAAGGCAAGAAAAAGCATATCATGGAGAAAGCCGGCGACACGGCGGTGAAGAATCTGAAACAACAGACGTTGGAAAGTACGAAATAACAGGCATTCCAACGTAGATTCGACTACCCTGGGGGAAGGGGGCACCTCCCAGGGTGTAAGCTTAAGGCGATCTGAGCCGGGAGGCCGTTGATGGCCCAACCGATTCCGCTCAAGGTACTCGTCGTTGATGACGAACGCATGTACAGAGACCTGCTCCGTCGCACGTTGGAGGCGGATGGGTTTGTGGTAGATGCGGCGGCTGACGGGGCCGAAGCCATCGAGCGCATCGGCCAGATGGACTACGACATTGTCGTGACCGACCTGGCCATGCCGCAGGTGGGCGGCCTCGAGGTGCTGCGAGCCGCGAAACGGAAGAAGGGGTCCACCATCGTGATCGTGATCACGGGCTACGCGAGTCTGGACACGGCGCTGGCGGCCATCAAAGACGGCGTGTACGACTACATCACCAAACCGTTCCAACTCGAAGAGATCCGCCTGACGTTGAAGAACGCCGGCGAGAAATACGCTTTGGCTCGCGCCAACGAGGAATTGCTGCAGCAACTCGAGGCAATGCAACGTCGGGTGGAGGATCTGGTGGCGAACCGGCGCCGCTACGAAGAAAAGATTGGCGACATCGACCGGCAGCTCAGCGATCGCCAGCAAGAGATCACCGAAGGGATGAGGCGCCTGCGCGGTTTCCACGACCGTGTGGTGCCGGCGCAGTTCCGCGGCGCCTCCGCGGAGAACAAAGAGAAGGACAAAGACAAAGAGCACACTCCCTACACCTTGCTGATGGATGCCATCCGTCTGCGGCGGGAGAATGCCATCAGCGAAACGGAATTTCAGTCGCTCAAGGATCAGATACTCAAGAAATAGGCGCTTTGGAGCGCGCGAAAGGCAGACGAGCCGTGGCGGAAAAAGCAGTTCTGATTGTCGAAGACGATGAAGCGGTTCGGCGGTCGCTGTCTCTCTATCTGAAACACAAAGGCCATCAGGTGGAGACGGCGGAAGATGGTGTAGTCGGCCTCAGTAACATCCGAGCCAAAGACTATAGTGTGGTCGTCACCGACGTGATGATGCCGAATATGAACGGCATAGAGCTGTTGGAACAGATCAAGCAAGTACGTCCCTATACCCAAGTAATCATGGTTACCGGCTACGCGGACTTGCAAGTAGCGATCGAGGCCATGAAGAAGGGGGCGTCCGATTTTATCACCAAGCCGTTCCGTTACGATCAGGTCGACAAGCTCATTCGCGACCTGCAGGAGCGGGGTGCCGAGCCAGTCGTCGACACGGCGAAATCCACCGCGGTGGATTCCCGCTTGGAACGCAAAGTCCATGAACTGTCGATTCTCTACTCGATCAGCGAGGTGCTTGATAACATCTCCAGCGAGGACGACCTGTTCCAGAACATGGTCGATCTGTCGCTGAAAATCACCGAGGCTGCCGGCGCCTTCTTCTACCTTTTCGACCACGAACTCGATCTGTACTACTTGCGTGGCAACAGCGGCGAAGGAGATGCCGAACGGCCGACGATGTTCAAACTGGATCCGGCCATCGCAGAAAACATGTACATCCAACGCGTGCCGTTGTTGTTCAATTCGCCCGACGATCTGGGTTTCTGGGATCTGGCTCGCCCGGCGGACTACGATGTCCGCTCCCTGCTGCTGGCTCCGTTCTTCGTGCGGGGACAGAATTTCGGCTTGTTGACGGTTGAAAACAAGCGGGACTCCGATTTCACCGATGCGGATGTCACCTTCATCACCATGTTGCTGAAGAAAGCTAGCCTGGTGATCGAGAATCGGGCCCTGTACGAAACGATCTACTCCAACCTCGTCAGCACGTTGCGTTCGCTGGTGTCCACCATTGAAGCCAAGGACCAATATACCCAACGCCACTCCGAACGCGTGACCAAAATCTCGATGATGATCGGCAACGAGATCAAATGCTCGAAGGAGGAACTGGATATCATCCAGTTCGCCGGCATGTTGCATGACATCGGCAAGATCGGCGTGTCGGACGCCGTGTTGCAGAAGCCCGGCCGCCTGACACAAGAGGAGTTCGAGGCGATCAAACAGCATCCGGTGATCGGCGCGCGGATTCTCGATCCGCTTGGCATGCTGCCGCACGAAAAAGCGATCATCCGCCATCATCACGAACGCTGGGACGGCCGCGGGTACCCCGACGGCCTGGCCGGCCGCGATATTCCGTTCCTGGCGCGCATCGTCAGCGTGGCCGACGCCTATGACGCCATGACCTCCGATCGTGTGTACCGCAAAGGACTCTCGCACGAGATGGCGATGGCCGAGCTTGAACGCAACGCCTGGTTCCAGTTCGATGGTTCGCTGGTGCAAGCGTTTAGGGACATGTGTTCCCGCATGGGCGACCTGGACCAGATCAAGCTCCAACTCGAATAGTCCATTCAGCCAAAAGATTGACATCACCAGTTGGCGTTCTAGCGTCCGAGTCTGATACCCTGTCTGTCAATGACTCCCTATGGCTGCGAACCAACTGGAAAATATTGCATTTTTCTCTTGTCAATCTTCCGACGCTCTGGTAGGTTCATGGGCGAGCCAACCGTGTTTCGGGGGCAAACCGATGGACCATGTGAAAAACCGCCGCCAAGACGTCCGCATCCGCGACTATATTCGAATCCGGGTCAAGAAAGTAGACTCGGCGGTTCGCGAAGCCGTACGGGAACAGATCGCGCTCGAGCGTCTGTCGACCATCGGTGGCGATGCAACCATTCCTGCCCCGCGTACGCCGCGCGAGGTTTCCGAGCACATGGATCTGCCGGGTTCGAATGTAATGAACTTGTTCTATGCACTCGATGCCAAGCTCGATGCGATCATGGCGTTTCTCATCGAACGCGATGTCGAACAACGCTGGGGCGAACTGGTGCCGGTGGATCTGAGCGCCTCCGGCGTTCGCTTCCTGTCGCATGAAAGGTACGACATCAAAACCCTGCTGCGTTTGGAGATGATGCTGCAAAGCATGCCGCCCCGGCCGATCATTACGCTGGCGGAAGTGCTACGCGTCGACGACTCGGCCGAAGGTAAATCCGAGAACGACTGGCGCATTGCCGTTCGTTTCATCGACATCGATGCGGGGGATCGCGACCGCATTGTGCGGCGCGTGTTCGACGTACAGCGAATGATGTTACGCCGTGAGCGCGAAGCGCGCGATCTGGGTACCAGCGGAGAATCGTAACCATGCGGGTGTTGATCGCTGACGACGACCGTCCGAGCCGGGAATCGTTACTGCGTTTCATGGAACTGGAGGGCTACGAAGTCGCCGCCGTGGCTGATGGGCAGGACGCGCTGGAAGCGTTTCGCCTTGAGCCGTTCGACGTCGTACTCACCGATCTGAAGATGCCCCGTGTCGACGGCCTGCAGTTGCTACGCGAAATCAAGACCTTGGCTCCGCGCACGTTGTGCATTGTGTTGACCGGCTTTGCCAGCACGCACACCGCCGTGGAAGCGATGAAGCTCGGCGCCTTCGACTACGTGGCCAAGCCGGTGGAGTTCGAGGAACTGGGCTTGGTGGTGCGCCGCGGGCTCGAATACCAGACTTTGCAGAGCGAAAATCTCAACCTCAAGCGGCAACTCAAGAAGAAATACAGCTTTGAGAATATCGTCGGCGATTCGCGCCCAATGCAGGATGTCTTTCACCTGATCGAAAAGGTCGCCGACTCCGATTCTACCGTGCTGATTCAAGGCGAATCCGGCACCGGTAAGGAACTGATTGCGCGCGCGATTCACTACAATTCCAACCGCAAAGACCGTTACCTGATTCCGGTCAACTGCGGCGCGATCCCCGAAACTTTGCTGGAAAGCGAGTTGTTCGGACACGTCAAAGGGGCCTTTACCGGCGCCACAACCAACCGCATCGGGCGCTTCGAGGCGGCCAACGGCGGCACGCTGTTCCTCGACGAGATCGGCGATATGAGTGCCTCGCTACAGGTCAAGGTGCTGCGCGTCATCCAAGAGCAGGAATTCGAACCAGTCGGCTCGACCAAGACGCGCAAAGTCGACGTGCGCATTATCGCCGCCACCAATCAGAACCTCGAACAGGCGGTGGCCGAACGTCGCTTCCGCGAAGACCTGTTCTACCGCCTGAGCGTTATTCCGGTCTTCATTCCGCCCTTGCGCGAACGCACCGAGGATATCCCGCTGCTGGCCAACTACTTCCTCGACAACTTCTGCCGCCAAAAGTCGCGCAAGATCAAACCGCTGTCGGCGGAAATCCTTGACATCATGCGCAGTTACGAATGGCCGGGCAACGTGCGCGAGTTGGAAAACCTCATCGAACGACTGGTTATTCTGAACGAGAACGGTGAGATTCTGCCGGAAGACCTGCCCGAAAAGTTCGCCCATACGCCGATCAAGGTTTCGACAGGACCGGTGGACGTGCCGGACGAGGGCATCGACTTCAACAGCATGGTCAATGAGTTCGAAAACCGCCTCATCCTGGCCGCCATGCGTAAGGCTCGCGGCAACAAGAACATGGCCGCAAAATATCTAAACTTGAAGCGTACCACCCTGGTCGAAAAAATCAAAAAAAAGAACCTCGGTTTCGACGACTAGACCTCCCCAAACGACATCTTGTTGGCGAATTCCTGTTGACGAATAGGTGGAGATCGTCAAGAATATGACGGAGCGTGCGGCAACGACTGACATTGGTTTGCAAAAAAGAGTTTATAAATCAACGTGTTATGAATTTGAACGGCGCTTGCAGGTCGGCACAGGGATTGCTTAGGCAAAGAGGTACCATTCTCTTGGCGGAGAGGCGCGGTTTGGTTCGTCACCTGATCCCAATTCTGGTCGCGTTACTGGTGCTCGGGGGGGCACTGCTGCCGAGTGGGGTTTTCGCGCAGCACGGAAATGAGGCCGGCGTGGAGGATGACGAACCAACACCGACGCCGTTGCCGTATCGAACTCTGCTGCCTTTCGAACTCAATGCCCACGCCATTGCACTGACACGTGACGAAGCACAAGCGTTGTCCAAAACGGCCTTCAGTCGAGCTGTCGGCATGCTGCAGAACGAGCAGCCGATCGAAGCCTTGAACGAAACACTGCTCATGATCATTCGGCAGCCGGGTTTGTCGCGGATGCGCCCGATACAGCTTTTGCTGGCCGAGTGCTTTTACACCCTGGGCAGTGAGGATCCGGCCCCGCAGTTCCGCTACTCCCAGCCGATTTACGAAGAACTCATGCGGTTGTTCCCGCGTTGGGACAACCAGCCGCTGGTGCTCTTCCGTCTGGCTACGATCTACGAACGTAAAGGACTGACGATCGAGGCGCTGGCGGCGTATGGTTTGCTGGTCGATTGGTATCCGGACGACCCGCTGGCGGAATCCGGCCGGTTGGGACTGCTGATGACCGCTTTGCGCAACGGCGAGTTGGCCGACGCCGAAGGACAGGCGGAAATGGTGTTGCAGACTGCGAAAGACGCGCAAATTCGCCACCACGCCGCCGTGTGCCTGGCTGTCGCCCGCCACCGCCAGGGACGTTCGGCCGAGGCGCTGGCCGATTTTGAAAAGACGATCCGTTGGCCTGACGAACTCGAGACACTTGAAGATTTTGAGTTATTCGCGCTTGGAGAAGTCTATCTCAAGAACCAGAAGTACGCCGAAGAAACCCAGGCGTTCATGACCTATCTGAAACGCTTTCCGTTTGGCTCCGACCGTCCGCTGGCCGTGTTGTATCTGGCGGAGGAGGCACAGCGGATCGGCCAGATCGACGAAGCCGTGCTAGGCTACCGGTTCCTGATTGAGAGGTACCCTTTGCATTACGCCGGCGTGCGGAGCAAGCTGCAGTTGGCCTCGTTGCTGATGACCGCCCAACCGGGTAAGGCCGATGAGCCGACCGAACAACTGCTGAGGCAGGTGCGTGACCAGAATGACTATCACGACATGGCTCAGAAAGCCGGCCTCAAGCTCGCCGAGTACCTGATCTGCGTCGGGCGTTCGCTCGAGGCGATGGATGAAGTCACCGACGTCATCAAGTACCCCATCGTCCGGGCCGACGCAGAAGCGGCCACGCAGCTGATGTTGCAAGCGTTCCAGAACGTGTTGGCGGCAAACCGCGCCAACCCGATGCTGGTGGCCGTGGCTTTTCGTAAGTACCGCGATTTTCTCGACGTGCCGAGCGCGCCGCGCGCGATGTACGCTGAACTGGGTGCCGCGCTCAACCAGAACCTGCAAGCCGACACCTTGTTGGCCATCTCGGGCAACAATCCGCTGGCCAAGGCCCACCCGCGGGTGGCTTCCTACCTGACTGCCGAGGGACGCCGGCTGCGCGGCGAATACGATCTGGCGAAATCCGCCCTCGGTCGCCTGCTGGACATGGCGGCCGCGCCGGAGGATGCTGGAGATGGCTTGGCGTTTGCCGCCCGCCTGTTGTGGGCGCAGATCGAGTGCGACCAGGGCAACCCGCGCGAGGCGTTGCGCGTGTTGGGGCTAGCTCAGCCCATGGCGCGTGACGACCGCGAACGGGCGCTGATCGATCTCGAAGCGGGCAAACTGTTGTTGCAGGTTCGCACGCCTGAGGCGGCGGCGGAACGGCTGGCCAATGCCGTGCGCGGATTGGGTCTGCTCTCGGCCGACGAGCCGTTGCGTTCGCAACAGCTAGACGCCGCCTTCAATCTCGGCGAAGCGTTGTTCGAGAGCAACCGCTACGCTGAGGCTCTGGCGGTCTTTGCCGAGTTCGTCAAGGCTGATCCGCGCGGCGAACGGACGTACCTTGCGCGCGCGCGTATAGTGCAGGCCCAACAGGCGTTGGGTCAGCCCATCGCGCCGCTGGCCGAGGTCACCACGACGCCGGCCTGGTTCTGGCCGCGGGTGGAATGGTCGGTCGAGACCTTCTATTCGTGGTTGCAGAACAACCAGACGCGGTTTGGCGAAATGCCCGATTGGGAGAAACTGCCGTGACGGAACAGGAAAACAAATTGCCCCGCTCCGACGCCGACTCGGCTCTGCTGCGCGAGGCGTTTGAGAAATTCATCCTGACCAGCCAGGTTATGGAGAAGGCCTATTTCGCGCTGCAAGCCAAGGTGGACGAACTCAACCTTGAACTTGAACGCAAGAACGAGGAACTCTCGGTACAACTGGCCGCCACCGAACGAGCACGGAATCAGTTGTCGGACGTGCTGGGTAGCTTGCAGGTGGCGGTGGTCGTGCTCGACGGCGACGGTCGCGTAGCGCGCCTGAACCAGGCGGCCGAAACATTGTTTGGCTGCACGGAGACCGCTGCGCTTGGGCAGGATCTGCGTAGTCTATTTGCCGTGCGCTTCGCCGAGTTGCCAGGACTGGAGACGTTGTTCGCGGCCACCGAGTTGATGCCCGAAACGGAAATCGGCGAACTCAACGGACACCACTCCTGTGTGCTGCGCCTTTCGACCCACCGTTTGCGCGGCATGGTCGGGGCAGGCGAAGGCCGGCTGCTGCTTGCCGAAGACATTACCGACCTGGCTCAGCGGCGCCGTGATGCCGCGCGCACCGACCGCCTCACGGCAATGGGCGAAATGGCCGTGCAGATCGTGCACGAGATCCGTAACCCGATGGGCTCCATCGAATTGTTTGCCAGCATGCTGCAACGCGATCTGGCCGATCAGCCGCAGCACGCCGAACTGGCCAAGAAGGTACAAGAAGGCATCCGCGGCCTCAACCATGTGATCGGCAACCTGCTTAGCTTCGCCAAAGGCGCCCACCCGGTGCGCGATCTGGTCGATCTCGAAGAACTCTTCGTAACCGCGGTGGCCGATCTGGAACACCAGATCGAGCGGCAGCAGATTCGTGTGGTCCGCGATTTCGATCCCGAAGCCAAGTTCGTTCGTCTCGATGCGGAACTGTGGCGGCAGGTGTTGCTCAACATGATTCTCAATGCCGTACAGGCCATGCCGCGCGGGGGAGAACTCAAAGTCTCCTGCCGGCGCGAACCGGTGGAGGGACGGCCGGCCGCTAAGTTGATCATCGCCGACACCGGCGAGGGCATGAGCGCAACGGTGCGCGACCGGGTGTTTCACCCGTTTTTCACCACCAAGGATCGGGGCACCGGCCTCGGGCTGGCCCTGGTGCATAACATCGTACAAGCGCACGGTGGCGCGATCGGCGTGGAAAGCGCGCCGGGTTGTGGGGCTGTGTTTACGATTACGTTGCCGAGCTAGGAGCGAGTATGACGCAGGCGAAAGAATGGGTGCTGGTGGCCGATGACGAATCCTCGATGCGCGAGGCGCTAGGTATGAGTGTCGGGCGCATGGGCTTTGCCGTCGACTTGGCCGAAGATGGCCGGCAGGCGCTCGACCTGCTGACCCGCAAGGCCTACCGGCTGATGATCACCGACGTCAAAATGCCCAAGCTCGACGGCATGGACCTGCTCAAACAGGCGCGTGAGCTATACCCGACACTCCCCGTGTTGGTGATTACCGGCTACGGCACCATCCCCGGCGCGGTCGAAGCAATGAAAAACGGTGCCGCCGACTACGTCGTCAAACCCTTCTCGGTCGAAGTGCTGGAAAAGGCCGTGCAGGCCTGCCTGGCCGACGCAGCGCAGGAACCGGCTTGTGTGTCCGACCGGGAAGGTCAGAGTGTCACCATCATCACCCGCAACGGCCGCATGCAGAAGCTGCTGCAGATCGCGCGAAAGGTCGCCAAGGCCGACGCGACGGTCATGGTACAGGGTGAATCGGGCACGGGCAAAGAACTGGTGGCGTTGCTGATTCACGCCGAAAGCCCGCGCGCGCAAGGACCGTTCATTGCGGTGAACTGCGCGGCGTTGCCCGAACACCTGCTGGAGAGCGAGCTGTTCGGTCACGAGAAGGGCGCCTTCACCGGGGCCGCCGCGCGC
>CAZEDX010000045.1:0-36664 GCA_964511015.1 uncultured bacterium
CTGGCCCGCAAGCTCGGCTACCAGAACTACGACAACCAGATGCTCTACCAGTACATTCTGCGCACGGCAGGGGAGAACCTGTAGGCGACGCCATCGGTGCCGGCAAATGATTCAAGGGCGCGGGCGACCGCGCCCTTGGTATTCTTGTCCGTTGCGTTTCCTTTCAGCCGAATCCGCAATTTCTAGCGCAGTAGGAGAAACGATCTCAGCGAAATCGGGATGATGCGAGGATCCGGCAAATCCACATTGTCCGAGAGCGTAACGAGTATTCCGAACGGAGCATTGTACACGGTTTTTTCCAGGAATGCCCGTAACCCCAGCGTATCTCGGTGTACATCGATCTGTTGGCGGTACTTGACTTCCAGCGGAATCCGATACTCGCCGACGGTCATCACATAATCAACCTCTGGTTCCGTACCACGTTCGGGAAAATGGGCCAGGTCGAGATGTGGCAGACCACCGAGGAAAAACCCCAACACGCTTTCGGCCAGATGCCCGGCAAGGTCGGCAAGCGCCGGTTTATTTGCCAGCGTGAGAGGATCGAGGGGAATCACTTCTTGTAGCCAACTTGCTCTCAGGCCGTGATCGCATAGAGTGAGCTTTTTGTTTCCTCGCCGTTTTTTGAGCCGTATCTCTAGCGGCGGGATCAGCTTGAGTAACATGGCGCGCTCGAGGAATTCGAGATAGGCAAGAACACGTTGCCATCCAACGTTCGCGGCCAGCGCTTGTCTAATCGCCGAAACGAATATGGCCTGGCTAGGACTCTGGCCGGCATAGCGGCAAGCGACACGGAAGACTTCTTCCAATAGTTGTTCGTCACGCCTGACGCCTCGGTCACCAACTCGCAGATCGTGTTGGATTGCTCGCTGGATCACCGTCTCGTTCAGTTGATCTGCGGTTTCGGGCCAAGCCACGTCGGGCCTCGCTTGGGCCAGCGGATAGCCTCCGCGCTCTGAAAATGCAGCAAATGCTTCGTCCCGGATAGCCTGATGTTTTAAGCCGAACTTCTGCAGGTCTTGCCAGAACTCTCTACGCAGTAAGCTGTCCAGCGCATTCTCCGGCAAATATGCATCGACTTTACTTTGAAAGCGGAGCCCAGCGATTTCTCGCAGAAGCAGAGTGCCCAACTCCACGGTGGTTATCCGACCGGCCAGGCTGTCTCGCCCTGCTTCAATTCTGAGCGCGGAACTGCCGGTCACTAGAATCTTTACCGTGTTGCTGTCGACCAGAATCTTCAGTTGGGGAGCCCAATCGCGCAGATTTTGAACCTCGTCGAAGAAGAGGTATACGGGGCTGCCCTCTCGCGCCAATTCGTTGAAAGTCCGCCCAAGAATCCGGTCTTCAAACCACCACGAAATGTTGAGAATCGGGTTTGTGACTTGCCGCAAGATGGGGATTTCGTCGAATTGAACCCGTAAAATCTGACTCGGTGGCACCCTTCTTTCTTTTAGCAAGTGGTCAATGATCTGCATTTGCAGGGTGGTTTTTCCTACTTGTCGAGGTCCACGCAATACGACAATCGGGGCTAATCCGGAACCGAGTTTACGTAGTGTTGTTTCAAAGGCCCATCGCCGATAGGGGGGCAACAGTGGCGCCGGTTTGTTTTCCCACCAGGGGTTCGTACGTCGCAGGAACTCATCGAGAGTGGGCGGTAAGCGTACCTTATCGAAGATGTCTCGAGTTCCGTCCATTTCTTCCTTGGTTTCTTTGCGTGATTTTGTTTTGTAGACGTCGAATTATCGTCCAACAAAACAGGGCGAACTTCAATAGTCCGCCCTGTTTTGCCTAGCGGCGTATTCTATAGATAGAACATCCGCTCGATCAGGTCGATCATGCGGTTGGAGTAGCCCCACTCGTTGTCGTACCACGAGCTGACCTTCACCCAGTTGCCGTTGAGGGTCTGGGTGAGCAGCGAGTCGAAGATCGACGAGTGCGGGTTGTTGATGATGTCGACCGAGACGATCGGGTCGTTGGTGTACTGCAGAATGCCGCGCAGGCGCGACATCGATTCCTGCTTCATTGCCTCGTTGATCTGCTGCACGGTGACCTTCTTGTCCAGCTCGATCACCATGTCGGTCACCGACCCGTCGCACACCGGCACGCGATAGCTCATGCCCTGGAACTTGCCGGACAGGGCGGGGATGACCTTGCCGATCGCCTTGGCCGCGCCAGTCGTGGTCGGGATCACCGACAGCGTCGCCGCGCGGGCCCGGCGCAGATCCTTGTGCGGGAAGTCGAGCAGCCGCTGGTCGTTGGTGTACGCGTGCACGGTAATCATGTAACCGCGCCGCGCGCCGAAGTGGTCGTGCAGCACCTTGACCACGGGGGCCGCGCAGTTGGTCGTGCACGACGCGTTCGAGACGAGCCTCATCTCAGGCGTCAGCACGTTGTCGTTCACGCCCATGACGACCGTCGCGTCGAGGTCGCCGCTAGGCGGAACGGCCAGCACCACCTTCTTCGCGCCGGCGGTGAGGTGGCCCTGCAACTGCTCGCGCTTCTTGAACACGCCGGTCGAATCGACCACCGCGTCGACCTTCAGCTCGCCCCACGGCAGCTTGGTGGGATCCTTCTCGGCCGTGAGCAAAATCTTGTTGCCGCCGACCAGCATATACTTGCCGTCGAGCTGAACCCGCTCCTTGAACGAGCCGTGGATCGAGTCGTATTTGAAGCTGAGCAGCAACTGCTCGAGGTTGGTTAGATCGTTAATGCCGACGAATTCGAGATCGACGTTGCGTTGCAGCGCCGCGCGCAAAATCGAACGCCCGATACGGCCGAATCCATTGATGCCTACCCGGAGAGTCATCTTCGTCCTCCTTCGCTCAGGACCAGACCTTGGGGCCCAGGCTGTCGAGTTTCAAAATCAAATCGATCACGCGGTTGGCGTAGCCGATTTCATTGTCGAACCAGGCCGACACCTTGAAAAAGGTGTTGTCGATGGCCTGGGTGAGGTCGGCGTCGAACACCGCCGAGTGCGGGTTGCCCACCACGTCCACCGAAACCAGCGGATCGGTCGAGTATTCGACGATGCCCGCATAGCGGCCCAGGCACGCTTCGGCCACCACCTGGTTGATCTTCTTCACCGCTTCTTCCGGCTTGTCGTCGACCGGCTTCTTGGTCGAGAACTGCAAGTCGCAGATCGAGCCGTCTGGAATCGGCACCCGGTGCGCCGCAGTGTACAGCCGGCCCTTGAAGCTCGGCAGCACCAGCTCGATCGCCTTGGCCGCGCTGGTGGTGGTCGGAATAATCGACATCCCGGCCGCGCGTGAACGGCGCACGTCGGGGTGGGGGAAGTCGAGCAGGCGCTGGTCGCTGGTGAACGCATGCACCGAGGTGACAAACAGCATCTCGATGCCGAACGCGTCGTCCAGCAGCTTCGCCAGCGGCGTGACCGCGTTGGTCGTGCACGAACCGGCGCTGACCACCTTCTCCTGGCCGGTCAGCGTGCTGTCGTTGACGCCCATTACGATCGTCGCGTCCACCGCGTATGAGGGCGGCGGGAAAACAATCACCTTTTTCGCACCCGCGCGCAGATGGGCCTCGAGTTTTTCGCGGGTGTCCCACGCGCCGGTGGTGTCGACGACGACGTCCACTCCCAACTCGGCCCAGGGCAAGGCCTGATTGCTCCGGTCACCCAGCAGGCGGATATGATCGTTACCGAACTTCAGCACGGGCCGCTTCTCGTGGTCTTGCAGAATCTGCACCTGGTCTTTCGGGTACTGACCGTGTACCGAATCGAAGCGCAGATTCGCCGCCAGCAGGGCCGGATCGACCACGTCGTTGATCGCGGCGATGTTGAAATCAACCTGCCGCCGCTTCGCCTCCCGCAGGAAGGCGCGCCCGTTCCGCCCGAAACCGTTGATTGCTACGCGAATAGCCATACCTAGCCTCCAAGCAAATGAGGGCAGCGTTGCCGTAGCGACTGACATTGGTGATTCGGCACGCCGCACCCTCGTCTTGAATTAAAAAGCCCCACCCGGCGAGCCGGTAAGTGGAGCCATCATAGGCAGGAACGGGATACAGGACAACAAAAAAATGGGCTAGGGGACGATCCGGAATCCGCCCAGGCAACTGGTGGCCAGCAGCGCTCGCCCATCGCAGTCCCACGTCAGGCCGCGCAAGGGGCCGCCCACGCGCCAGGACTTGACCACCTGGCCGCCCGGCAGCTCGTGCTCCAACACCTCGCCGTCGAAGTAAGTATAGGTAAACAGGCGCTTTCCACTCGCGTCGAGCAACGCCCCGCGCACTCCGGTCCGACTCCGGAACCAGCCGCGCAAGGCAAGGGTGTCGAGATCGAGCACGTAGACCAGCCCCAGCAAAGTGGACGGGGCGTAGACCCGCCTGGCGGTGAGGTCGACAGCCATGTCGAGGAAACCGACATCGACCAGGCCCCGGCTCCGCAGCACGGCACCGTCGCTCACCCGGCGCAGCTCCAGCCGTCGCCCCGGCCAGCCGAGGGACGAGATCAGTAGCCGATCCAGTCCGACCGGCACGCAAGCCCCCGGTGCCGCCATCGGCACATGGCCCGCGCCGCCCAGCGTGTCGCGGTGGGCGAGGTAGCAATACGAGCCTTCGCTCTCTACTCCGGCCAGCAGGTCGCCGTCCGGGCCGTAGTGCAGCAAACCTAGGTTGTGTTCCGCAAGCCGCGGGCCGACTTGTAACCGCTGCGTGCGCAGGTCGAGCGCGTTAATCGCGCCCTTAGCTCCGGTGTAGAGCACGCCGTCGCGCAACACGCTGCGCGCGCTTGCCTCGCCGTTGAGCAGCACGCTCGCCGGCGGTTGGTCGAACGGCAGCAAGCCCACGCGGGCCGACGGATGACGCGGCGTGACCACGCGCATCTGCGCGCCGGCGTCGCAGAGGAGTTCCATGCGGTGGACGGGGATCTCTAGACTCGTGTTGTTGTCGAAGACCGTCTCGATGCCGGGCTGCAATACGACTGGCGCGCGTAGGCGTTCGTCACATGGCATGAAACGTGCCGATACCGTCGGCAACGCGGCGAGCGACAACGCCAGCGCCAGCGCCGCCGCGGGCCGGCGCCCGTAATCGGGCTGCCACAGCGCCGCGGCCGTCACGACGCCGAAGGCCAATACGCCGGGCAGAAAACGCAGCATGTAGAGGGGCATCAGCGTCAGCGGCGTGACCACCGCAAAGAGCATCATCGCCCAGGCGGCGACCAGCAAGGGAGCGCGGCGTTTTTCATAGCGTGGCCGCAGGACAGTGAAAAAGACGACCGTGCTCAGTAGGCCGACCAGCACCGGCGCCGGTTCCAGGACCACAGCGAGCGGTGTCACGATCGCGGCCGCCACCAGCAGGGGATAGAGCCAGATGGCGCGCCACACGCCGCCGGCCGTCCAACCCGTCAGCGCCGCGGCCACCGCCGCATAAATCAGCGCGGGCGCCACCAGCAGTTGCTGGAAGCCTTGCGAGCAGTAGCTCAGCAGAAAAAAGGCCGCGCCGCCGGCCAGGCCGTCGGCCACGGCGGGCCAACGGCGGAAGGAACGGCTGGTGTCGCCGCTCATTTGCCCACGCAGAACCGCGCGAAGATGGTGTTGAGCACATCGTCGGCGGTGGTTTGTCCGACCAGCTCGGCCAACGCATTGGCGGCCTGCCGCAACTCTTCGGCAGCAAGTTCATGGTCGCGGCCGGTGGCCGCGATCGCTCGTCCGGCGGCGAGGTGTGCCCGCGCGCGACTGACTAGTTCGTGCTGGCGCGTTGCTGCCAGCAACGCCTCGCCGACCGATTCATCGCCCGCCACGCGGCGGGCCAATTCGGCAACCAGTTCTTCAATGCCGTCGCCGCGTTTGGCGCTGACCGGCCAGGCCGCCAGAGCCTCGGCTGCGCCGTCGGGCATCGCCAGATCGCACTTGTTCCAGACCGCCAGATGTGGCCCGGCCAGGGCGGCGAGATAGGTGCAATCGTCGTCGGTCACGCCGTTGGCACCGTCGAGCAGGTAGACCACCAGATCGGCGCCGGCGATCGTCTGCCGCGCCAGTTCGAGGCCTTGCCGTTCCACTTCGTCGCGTGCGGCGCGCAGCCCGGCCGTGTCTACTAGGCGCACCGGCACGCCGGCGAGCACGACATCGGCTTCGATCAGATCGCGCGTCGTGCCCGGTTGTTCGTGCACCAGCGCACGGCGGGCGCCGGCCAGGCGGTTGAGCAGGCTCGACTTGCCGGCGTTGGGCCGGCCGGCGATAGCCACCACGGCGCCCTCGGCCAGCGCGCGAGCGCGCGCATGGCCCGCGAGCAACGCGTCGGCGGCGGCCAGTACTTCGTCAAGCAGATCGGTCACCTCGCGCGGCGGCACGCGCCCGATGTCTTCGTCGGGGAAATCGATCTCGGCTTCGACCAGTCCCATCGCCTCGGCGAGCGTGTCGCGCATCGTCTCAACTTTTTCCGACAACGCTCCGGCCAGGCGGCGATGCGCGGCGCGGACGGCAGCGATGCTGCGCGCGGCGATCATCTCGCCGACGGCTTCCGCCTGCGCTAGGTCGAGCCGGCCGGAGAGAAAAGCGCGGCGTGTGAATTCGCCCGGCTCCGCCGCGCGGGCCCCGGCGGCCAGCAGCGCTTCAAGCGCGGCGGCAACGATGACCGGTCCGCCGTGCAGATGCAGTTCAACCACCGGCTCACCGGTGTAGCTCGCCCCCGGTGGGAAGTAGACGAACAACGCTTCATCCAGCGCGTGCCCTTCGGCGTCGAGCGCGCGGCCGAGGATCATCCGCCGCGGCTGCGCCTCGCCCGGGGTGCGGGGGACGAAACAGCGCCGGCCGATCGCCAGCGCGTCGGGGCCCGACAGGCGCACGACGGCGATGCCTGCCCGGCCTCGGGCGGAGGCGAGTGCGGCGATGGTGTCATGGCGCGCGATGTCTGACATGGGCGTAATGTGCCGCATATGCAGGGGAGGGGGCAAGTGTGAAAAGGGAAAAGTTAAGAGTGAGGAGTTGGGGGAACCGGGGCCTTCGCCCGATTTTCCTCAAATATGGCCCCCCGGACTTTGGGCCTCGGGAAAGTCCGCCCCAGATTCCGCTTGAACCTGCTCCCAAAAACGTTCACAATGCGCGCCTGTCGCCAGGAGGCGGCGCGGTGAAGCGATACGACTGGAAAGGCCGTTCATGAGCAACTTTTGGGACCAGAACATCGCGGTCATTCTTAACGCCAACGCGCGCAAGGTGACGAACAAGCTTGTCGCCGGCGTGAAGAAGTTTGTGCCTGAGGCGCAGCTCTACGTTAGCAAGACGATGGAAGAGGGCCAGGAATACGTGCGCGATATCGTGCGCCGAGGCTACTCGCACGTGGTGCTTGGCGGCGGCGACGGCACGGTGGTGGAGATCCTCAACCAGTTCCGCAATTCGCTGCGTGAGATCGGCAAGACCGACCTGCACATGCCGAAGCTCGGCTTCCTCAAGCTCGGCACCGGCAACGCGTGGTCGGGCATGCTTGGCTCCGACAACGGCAAAAAGACATTGCCGAAAATAGCGTCGGGCTCGCGGTGGTCGCTCAAGCGCTTCAACCTGTTAGAGGCTGATCGCCGACTGTGCCATTTCTCGGGCATGGGTTGGGATGCGACCATTCTGAACGACTACCACTACATGAAGAACAAGTACGGCATCGGGCCGCTGAAGAAGTGGTTCATCGGCTTCCAGGGCTACATCACCGCGATGGCGCTCAAGACGATTCCCGAACAGATGTTCCGTAAGGCGCCGACGATTCGCGTCATCAACCGCTCGCCCGAAGTGTTCGCCTGCTCCGGCGTCGACCAGGTGCGGCCACTGCCGATCAAGCCGGGCGACACGCTATACGAAGGCCCGGCCAATGTGTTCGGCGGCAGCACCACGCCGTACTACGGCTTCGGCCTCACCGCCTTCCCGTTCGCGCGGTTGAAGGACGGTTTCATGAACTTTCGCGTGGTGACCGCCTCGGTGTTCGAGTGCGTGCTCCACTCCTACCAGATCTTCCGCGGCGCCTACCGCGCGCCGAGCTTCATCGACTTCCTGGTCAAGGACGTGACCATCGAGTCCGACCGCCCGCTGCCGCTGCAGATCGGCGGCGACGTGCAAGGTCTGCGCGAACGGTGGGATCTGTCCGTCGCCGACTTCTCCGTGCAGGTACTCGACCTCAGTATGGCGTAGGGCGGGAACGGTCAGTGAAGAGTGAAAAGTGAACAGTGAAGAGTGAAGAAGAGCCGGTGTTCTTTTCTCCCGCCTGATTCTTGAGAGTCTGCGCCGTTTGTGGCAAGTTGCGTCTTGTTCAACGAACACGGTTGGAGTCATGAAAACTGGTTGTTTGTGTGCATTCTGGATAGGGGTATTGGATCCGGCCTTGTTCGGGGTCTCTTGCAATTGCGGCGATGACGATGACGACGATGATGACGGCGCCAATGGCGATGACGACTGCTGCGGTTGCTAGGCAGCGGTGACTTTCGGCGCGATTGTCGCGCCAAACGACAAGGAACGGATAATGAACGATGTGGCTGACCGGTTGCGCCGGCCGGAATTTCCGCGCGCGGCAAAGTATGATCCGACTTGGATCCTCGACAACCAGATGGGGCCAAATGCCCTATGGCTGGCCGAATGGCTGTGCGAGTCGCTTGCGCTTCAACCAGGCATGCGCGTGCTCGACCTGGGTTGCGGCAAAGCCATGACCAGCATCTTCCTGGCGCGCGAGTTCGGCGTGCATGTCTGGGCGGCGGATCTGTGGATGAGCCCGGATCACAACTGGCGGCGCGCGGTCGAGGCCGGCGTCGGCGATCTGCTCTGTCCGATCAAGGCCGAGGCGCACGCGCTCCCCTTTGCGCAGAACTTCTTTGATGCTGTCGTCTCGATCGACTCGTATCAATACTACGGTTCGGACGAACTCTATCTCGACTACCTCGCGCGCTTCGTCCGGCCGGGCGGCCTGTTCGGGCTGGTGCTCGTCGGCCTAGCGAAGGAAATGGGCGCGCAACCGCCGGCGCATCTGCTCGCGCCGCAGGCCAACGGCAAGGTGTTCTGGGACAACTCGTGCCGCTGTTTCAAGACCGCGCGGTTCTGGCGCGAGCTCTGGACCGGCTGCGACTTGGTCGCCGATGTCGCGGTCGAGCAACTGGCCGACGGCTGGCGCTATTGGCGCGATTTCGAACAGCTCCTCGAAGACACCGGGAAGGGCATCTTCCCCTCCGATGTCGAAGCGCTGGAGCGGGACCACGGCGAGTACATGGCCTTTCTGCGCATGACCGCGCGCCGGACCACCAAAGACGGCTGGAATTTCTACGACCCGGCAATGGGGGTGCGGTTCGGCACCGACCGCTGAGGCCGATCGCGATCCTCTTCCCATGTCGGCCGACATGCGGCACAGTACGGCCATGCCCAACACCTTCACCGCCGCCTATCGCGAACTGGGCCCCGCGGCCGGTCTGCCGCCTGAGCTCGAGCCGGCGTTTGCCGCGTGGTACGAGCTGCTGGCGCGCTGGAACGCCAAGACGAATCTCACCCGCGTGACCGAGCCGCGGCGGGTGGTCGCCTATCACCTGGCCGACTGCGTGCCGCTCGCGCGCGCGCTGGCCGCCGGGTCGTCGCTGCTCGACATCGGCTCCGGGCCGGGTGTGCCGGGACTGATCGTCGCCGCGCTGCGGCCGGACGCGGCGGTGACCTGCGCCGATTCGCGCGCGAAGAAGGCGGGCTTTCTCACGCAAGCCGCGGCGGCGATGAAACTGGGCAACGTGCGCGTCGAGGTCGGCCGGGCCGAGGAGCTGACGCAACGCTTCGCCGTCGTCACCGCGCGCGCCGTCGCCGAACCGGCGGAACTCGCGCGCCGCTTCGCACATCTGCTCGCCCCGGAAGGCTATTTCGCCGCGTTTCTCTCCGCGCAAGCCGAACCGGACCTGGCCGGGTTGACCATCGTGCGTGACGAGTATTACACCCTGCCGGCCGACGAGGGGGAACGGCGGCTGGCGTTATTCAGGAATACGTACCTCGTGAATGGCGAACACGACGGGTAACTGTCCATTTTTTCGACAACTTCGCGTGGAACAACGGTTTTAAACGAGAGATGTCGTACTTCGCTTGTCTGCCGGTTAAGTGGTTGAGAAGAATGCCGATAGTAAAATAGATGCCGGTAAACCGGCCCGGCATGGGGATCTTCGAAAAAGAAGTGGCGGTGGCGTCCAATTTGGCGGTCGTAAGTTGGCCGGGTTGTGGCGGCGTAGCCGCAGCAGAATGAAAAGGGTCGCGTGATGCAGGCCAATGAGATTATGCTATTCATTCTCGGCGCTTTTACGCTGATCTTCCTGATCGCTTCCCGAGCCTCATTGCGTGGTGAGATCGGCCTCCGCTTCCTGATCATCGGGTTCGTCATTCAGGTCGCCAGTTGGCTCTTCACCAACCTGGAGGCGTTGCTGCTGCCCAACTTCTTCAACGTACTGGAGCACCTGTTCGATCTGGCCAACAGCGTTTTCATTCTGGCTTGGTGTTACGTGACCTTCCGTCGCCGCGAGGCGCGTCCATGACGTTCATCGCCCTGCTGGATATCGTGTCGGCCGTGTTGTTTGTCGCGGCAGGAGTGTTGGTCTTGCTGCCGCGGCGGCACCCGATGTCCCGCGAGCTCCGCGGCGTGGTCGTCGTTTTGGTGGTGGCGTTTCTGTTCGGCCGCGTATCCAACGCGTTGCAGTGGTCGGGGCTGACCCAGGCCATCGATCCCTTTGAAGACTTCGTGCAGATGGCGCAGCCGTTTCTCTACTTTTTCATATTTTTCTTGATGGTCAGCGCCCGGCGGCGCGCGGAGTTGACGGCCAGCGAGGAGAAATACCGCGCCATCACCGAGCAGATGCTGGACATCGTTTTCACCACCGACGTCGACGGGGTGGTGACTTATCTGTCGCCCTCGGCACAGCGCACGTTGGCTCGGCCGTTGAACGAAATCGTTGGCCGCAGCTTCGCCGAACTGGTGGTGCCGGAAGACCGGGAAAAAGCGTTGGCTGGTTTCCGGCGCACCGTTCGCAACGAGGTGACGGCGCGTTCGTTTTTCTTTCGCGTCCAGCGCCCCGACGGCGAGATGGTGTATCTGGAGTTGAACGGCAAGACGCTGTGGCGCGATGGCGTGGTGATCGGCACGGTGGGCGTCGTGCGCGACGTGACCGAGCGGCGAAAAGCGGAAGCGGCGCTGCGCCAAAGCGAGGAACGACTGGCTCTGGCCCTGCAGGGTGCGAATCTGGGCACGTGGGATTGGAACGTTCGCACCGGCGACATTGTTTTCGACCGGCGTTGGGCCGGCATGCTGGGCTACGAGTTGTCGGAGATCGAACCGAAGTTCGAAACGTGGCGGGGATTGATCCACCCCGACGATGCCCCCGGGGTGTTGCAGCGGCTTGACGAGCATCTGGCCGGCCGTACCGAGAACTACGAAGTGGAGCACCGCCTGCGCAACAAGCAAGGCGATTGGGTGTGGGTGCTTGCCCGCGGCCGGGTCGTGGAGCGCGACGCCGAGGGCCAACCCATACGCGCCACGGGCACGCACCTGAACATCACCCCGCGCAAGCAGGCGGAAGAGGAAAAGGCCAAGCTCGAAGAACAACTGCGCCAGGCGACGAAGATGGAAGCTGTCGGCCGGTTGGCCGGCGGGGTCGCGCACGACTTCAACAACCTGCTGACCAGCATCATCGGCAATTTGTCGCTCGCGCGCGAACGCTATCCGAACGACCAGGCCGTCGGGACTCTGCTGGCCGACATCGGCCACGCCGCCGACCGCGCCGCGCAGTTGACCCGGCAATTGCTGGCGTTCAGCCGCAAGCAATTGATCGCGCCGGTGGTGCTCGATCTCAACACGGCCGTGCGCAACATTCGCGGCATTCTCAGCCGCCTCATCGGCGAGGATGTGCGGTTGGAAACCTATCTGACCGACCAGCCATGCATGATCAAGGCGGACCCGAACCAATTGGATCAGATCATCATCAATCTGGCCGTCAACGCACGCGACGCCATGCCCGACGGCGGCAAGCTGACCATTGAAACCGCGCCGATCGTGCTGGACGAACACTATTGCCGAAGCCATGAAGAGGTGCAGCCGGGCGAGTACTTCGTGCTGACGATCAGCGACACCGGTTGCGGCATCGCCAAGGAGAATCTACCGCAGGTGTTCGAGCCGTTTTTCACCACCAAGGCCAAGGGCGAAGGCAGCGGACTCGGGCTGTCGATGGTGCTGGGCATCGTCCGCCAGCACCGGGGTTCGATCTCAATCTATTCCGAGGTGAACCGCGGCACGACAGTTCGCGTTTACCTGCCGCGATCCGACGGCCAAGCCGCCGGCCATACGGCCAATGATGGGCCGACCCCGCCGACGGGCAACCGGGAGACGCTGCTGGTTGTCGAAGACGACCCGATGGTGCGCAAAGTGACCACGCGCATTCTGCGCAACGCCGGCTATACTCTGCTGGTGGCCCGCGATGGCGCCGAAGCGCTGGTCCTGGCCGAGGCCCACCCGAACGGCATCGACCTGTTGTTCACCGATGTCGTTATGCCGAACATGAACGGCCGCGAATTGGCGGAACGAATACAGAAGAAGTATCCGAAAATCCGCGTGCTATTCACCTCCGGCTATACCGAGAACATCATCGCCCATCATGGCGTACTCGACGAAGGCACGGCCTTCTTGAGCAAGCCCTTTTCCGCTCAGGAGCTGGCCGCTAAAGTGGCCGAAGTGCTTCGGCAAGCAAAGCCGGGAACGGAGACACCGGACCCCGCTAAGTAAAACAATCAAAGACGCCTTCGACCTTGTTCAGAATAGGCTCAGTCTGTCATTTCTGCGAGAGCGGAATTCCGTTTGCGAACCGTTCTTACTGGATTATTCGTCAAGTGCGGGACGCCATTCGGCATTGAAACGTCAAGGCAACCGGCGCGGCTGAAGATTCGATGATAGGTCCCAAGCCAGACCACTCTTCATAAAAAAGCGGGGCAGCCACCCGGCCGCCCCCACGTTGCTGGCAGACGCGTGGCCTCGGGGCCACGCGCGGCACACTGTCAGGTCGCTAGCTGCGTCTGGGCGCGGAGGTCGTTGCCCCCTGGCCTCGACGCGCCGGTTACGCCGTCAGCATCGCGACCGGTTCCTTACACCAAACCGCGGACAAATACTCACATATCCAACAGCGTAGCCAAAACGGCGACAATTTCTGTAGCGATTGTGTATCAGTTCCGAGGGAGGCTTTTACAAAAAAATGTTGACGGACGATCCCAAAACGGTGATAATAATTGCAGGAATCGAGCGGCCGTTTGGAAGCGTCGGCGCGGACTTCATGGCGAACGGCAACGGACACGCAAGTCTCAACGGTCGGTATTTTGGAACGCGAGGGCAAGAGCCCGTAGCGCCCGGTTTGACTGCGGGCTCATGAACAAACAACAATGGAGGTTGACATGATTCGTGGTCTGTTGAAGACGCGGAAGGGAGTTCTTCTCTCTCTCTCTCTCTCTCTCTCTTAGTACTTGCCGCATTTGTCATGTGGTCCGGTAGAACCCAGGTCGTCTATTCCTCTTCGGTGCCTGCGGTTTCGGACTCCGATTCGCAGTGTTCGGAAGAAGACGAAGGCGAATACCTCGGCGACGGGGCCTACGCCGATTGGGGTGCGGCCGATTTCGTCGCCACAGACCTGGCGCAGGGCGCGCCGCAAACCGAAATCGTGCTTTTCGGCGCCGACGAGTTGTTCAAGGTCGTGCAGATCACGGCAACCGTCGAGATCGGTTACCTGCGCCAGGTGGTCTTCGACAAATACGTCGGTCTTGCCCCGAAGTCGCGGGTGACCGTTCCCATCGCGCTGCGCGGCGCCCTCTCGCTTCATCCACGGCAAGAAAACTATGTGACCAGAGTCAGTGTGGAGTTGAGTGCGGCGTACGAAGGCGAAGAGAAGCCGAGTTACTCGCAGAACCTCGACCTGCGGTACATCGCGATCAACCGCAGCACCGCTCAAGCGGAAGTAATGAGCGCGGAGGTCCAAAGCAAACGATATCCTTACGGCATCGTCAACAACAATGAAGAAGCGCAGGAAGCGGCCAAGGTGGCGGCGGAACTGGCCAGGCAAGGGATCCACCTCGAAGGGGTCGGTTCCGGGGTCGACTATTCGACCGACGATCCCGAGGAACTCGCGGCTTTCCTGGCGGAGCGCACGGCCGATACGGGGGTGGACCATGAATAAGAAACTGCTTGTCGGCCTCCTGACCGTCGCATTTGCGTTCGCCTTCGCCTCCACCGCCGGCGCCACGAACGTGACTTTTCACTTCGCGTGGGACATCAACTACGATGCCGCCAATTTCGGAGCAAACGGCGACTACCTCACCGACAACAGTGTGGATGTGGTGGCCAAGGGTGTGTACTTCACCGTTCAAAAAAAGATCACTCTGTTGAACTGGCAAACAGTCTTCGCCGGCAATGCCGATAGCAGCGGTTCAAAAACACTCAACTTGACCTACGGTCAAACCTACCGAGTCATGGTCGTCGCCGACGCGCTGGTCAACGGCAACAATCAGTTTCGCACGTTCAACCACGACCCCGACCCCGGCCAAGAGGAGGTCAAAGGCGATCTTTACGCGCAGATGGTGACTTCAGTTCTGGGATTCGTCCTCACTTCCCCCACTACGGACTTGTACTATACCTACGCCTACATCGAGGACTTCAAGACGTCAAATATCATGGCTGCCGCGACATTCGCGTTCAACAGCAACTCGGTGGGCATAGAGAATGACCATCTTGACTTCCTAACGGAAAACATCAGTGGTGGGGGAGGCGGATACACGGACTCGGATACGGAAGTTCCGCCGTTGATCGGCCTGCACCTCGACGCCCCCGACCGTAAGTTCACCATCGTTCACGAAATGGGTCACTACGTGCACTATGTGACCAACGAGCATGATGATTTCGAGACCGGATGTCCTACCTACAGCGATCCGGATTGTGACGCCGACAACCATGCGTACGGTTCGCTTGAAAACCAAGGCTGCGCGGCCAAAGAAGGTTTCGCCAATTTCTACGCCGCGGCGGTGTTCAACAACCGCTACCAGACAGATTGCAGGTACAGGGGTGAAGACTGCGCGGTATTCAATCATCAAATGCTCGACTGTAAGCCGCTTTGGCCGGCCACCTACTTCGAATCGTTGGGCGTTGAGGGCGACTGGACGGAGTTCTACTGGAAACTGCATTCGGGCCCCCAGAAGTGGGATCTATCGGAGATCGCGGATCTCTTTTTGGCCGTGGATACGACGGACTGGAACGGTGGCGACCACGCCAACGTCATCGAATCGTTGAGCGAGGCGGCCCACGATCTTTACGGCTCGACCATGGGCAACTACTTCGACGACGTGAGCGACCTCGACGAAGGTAGGTCGTGTGACGAAGCATGTATCGGCTTCTAGAAAGGAGAACGGACCATGAAACGAAATTTCTGTTTGCTTCTGGCAACGATTATGACGGTGCTGGCCATTGCTCATCTGGTCGCCTGCGAAGGCGACGACGATGACGACGACAGCTTCACCGACGACGATGCGGCAACGGATGACGATACGGCGGACGACGATGCTTCGAGTGATGACGATAGCGATGACGATGCTGCCGACGACGATGCAGTTGACGACGACGCTTCCGGCGACGATGACATCGACATCGACGACGACGTTCCGGAATGCGAGGGTGGCGCGAACACCGATCCGATTCTCTATTCGGTCGATCTGATCGTCAATGGTGACGTGGTGGAACAGCCTTACGTGGCCACCACCGACGATGCCATTTCGCTGACCTTCGAGTACTACGACGCCGAGTGCAACATCGAACAAGTTCCCGGCCTGGGCAATATGTACCGAGGCGAATTCTTTGTTGCGGCGGATGATCGCGACCGAGACAATCTTTCCGAAGAGGCCTGGGACCAACTTGTCCAACACGAATGGTACTTACCCGACATCGGTTGTTCGAGCGAGGAATCGGGGCCGTATGTGATCGAACTGGACCCGGCGACCTGGGTGGTGGACGAGTCGGAGGTCAGGGAGTACCCGTTTATTGTAACGCTGCACGACGGGTGCGGGTTCCCTAGCCAACAGTTGTTTTTGGACTTCACGGTGAATCCGGCGGAATAAGGAGAACGGACCATGAAACGGTATTTCTGTTTGCTTCTGGCAACGATTATGACGGTGCTGGCCATTGCTCATCTGGTCGCCTGCGAAGGCGACGACGATGACGACGACAGCTTCACCGACGACGATGCATCGGTTGACGACGATGATGCTTCAAACGATGACGACAATGACGACGACAGCGACGACGATGCGGTTGACGACGACGCTTCCGGCGACGACGACATCGACACCGACGACGACGTTCCGCAATGCGACGGTCTAAACGTGAACACGCCTCCATACCTCTATTCGGTTGATCTGATCGTTAACGGCGAGGTTGTGGAACAGCCCTACACGGCCACCACCGACGATTCCCTTTCGCTGACCTTCGAATACTACGACGCCGAGTGCAACATCGAACAAGTTCCCGGCCTGGGCAATATGTACCGAGGCGAATTCTTTGTTGCGGCGGATGATCGCGACCGAGACAATCTTTCCGAAGAGGCCTGGGACCAACTTGTCCAACACGAATGGTACTTACCCGGCATCGGTTGTTCGAGTGAGGAATCGGGGCCGTATGTGATCGAACTCGACCCGGCGACCTGGGTGGTGGACGAGTCGGAGGTCCGAGAATACCCGTTTATCGTGACGCTTGAGGATGGGTGCGGGTTCCCCAGCCAACAGTTGTTTTTGGACTTCACGGTGAACCCGGCAGAGTGAGGGGGAGATCGCCCGACCACACCCTGCCGGTCCACGTTACGTGCTGACGATCATCTCGCCGATCATTCGCGGCATGAGGTGATAGACGCGCTTCTTGAGGCTAAGGTAGGGCTCGAAACCGTGCGCGACGTCGGCGGCGACGCGGCGGCAGGTACGGCTGCGCGAGAGGGCCAGCGTGGCCACGCGCAGCAGCCACGGGCGGTAGAATTTCGGCTGCAGCCGGGCCGACTTGGCCAGTTCGGGGACCAGGGTTTCCCGCAGCCGCACGGGGTAGCCGGCGACCTGGTCGCGCATGATGCAGTCGGCCGCCAACCGGCCGCTGGCCAGCGCCCAGGAAATGCCTTCGCCGGTGGTCGAATCGCACAGTCCGGCGGCGTCGCCGACCAGCATCCAGTCGGGCCCGCCGAAGACGCGTTCGTCCCACCGCGTGACCGCCGGTCCGCTCCAGCCGTAATCGTCGCCCTCGTCGATGTTGACCCCGCCCAGATTCTCGGCGGCAAACTGCTGCAACAGGCGCCAGGCGAGGGGTTTGTCGAAGTGGTCGCCGACCAATTCCACCCCCAGGCTGGCGTGGTCGAGACGGGTGAACCACCAGGCGTAACCGCGCTCACCCGGGAAGAAGCGCACGACGACGCGCGGAGCGAACTCGCCGCGCACGAAACGGCCCACCGCGGTGGCGCGTTGGTCGCGCGGCAAAGCGGCCTGATGGAGGCGGGCGACGGGGTCGGTCATGCCCCCCGCGCCAACGAGGAAATCGACCGTTTCGCCGTCCACTTCCCACCGTCCGTCGGATGTGCGCGCGGGCGCCATTAACTGTTTGGTTAATAGCGTCGCGCCGGCCTCTTGCGCGAGGGTGCGGAGGCGGCTGTCGAGCACGCGCCGCGACACGATGCGGATGGGCGGATCGAGGCGGATCACCGCCTGTCTGCCGGTGGGTCCGACGATGTGAAAATCGCGCGCTTCGGCCCATGGCAACCCCAGGTGTTTCAGCTCGGGCAAGGCGCGGAACGCGCGGTCGGTCAACCCCCCGCCGCAGGGCTTTTCGCGGTCGGGTTCGCGCTCCAAAAGCAGCACACGAAAACCGGCCCGAGCGAGGGTCAGCGCACAGGCGCTACCTGCCGGTCCGCCGCCGACGATGGCCACCGTTTTCATGCCGGATCCTCGCGCCGAGAACTACAGCGTTTGGGGCGCGCTGGGCTGCTCGCCAAACACCGCCGGATCGTGCGACGGCCAGATCAGAATATCGGGGTTGGCGGTCATCAACCGCTTCAGGCGGCACAGGGTGTCCCACGTCGCTTCGCGGTCGTCGAAGTAGCCGATCAACTCGGGCCGTTCGATGTTGCCCAGCACGTAGGCGCCGTCGCCGGCCAACAGCACCAAACCGTGCCCGGTGCGCACCAACACCCCCACGTGTCCCGGCGAGTGGCCGGGCTCGGGGACGACATACACCGACCCGTCGCCGAACAGGTCGAGGCTGCCCGCGAACGACAGCAGCGGCTTGCTGCCGGCGAAGTCGACCTTCTGCACCTTCATTTCATCCGGGAAGTCGGCCGCGATGTACCCGCCGAGCAGGCCGCCGTGGCGCCCGGCGTGCAGCGTTTCGCCGGTCAGGTGAAACGTCGCGGGCAGGAAGGCGCGGTTGGCGCCGGTGTGGTCGAAATGCGCATGCGTGATCACCACATCGGTGATTTTCGCCGGGTCGATGCCCATCGCCTGAATGCGCGCCGGCACGTCCCAACCCGGGCGCTGGATCAGCCGCTTCAGTTCGTTGCGCGCCAGCCAGGCGTTGCAGCGGCCCAGGTAGAGCGCCGGGTCGGTCGCCAGGGCGGGGGCGTTGCCGGTATCGACCAGCAGGTATTTGTCGCCGCGCTGGATCAGAAACGCGGGCAGGG
Source organism: uncultured bacterium (assembly GCA_964511015.1). GTDB lineage: Bacteria > Lernaellota > Lernaellaia > Lernaellales > Lernaellaceae > FEN-1099. The sequence goes on from CAZEDX010000045.1 coordinate 18,668, forward strand.
GGATGACTTCGGTTTTGTGCGCGTCGCCGTTGATGTAGGTATGGCTTTCCTCGACGCGGCCGAACGCGGTCAGCAACACGGTCAGCCCGGTCACCGGGGCGCCGTCGGGCACGGGGACCAGCGGCAGATCGGCATACTTGACCGGCATCGTCGGGCCGGCGGACGTGCGGCAGCCGCCGGCGAGCGTGGCCACCGTCAACACCGCCACCAGAATCGCGGTACAACGCAGCGGCAGTCTCATTCTTCGGTACACTCCATCGTGCAGTCATAGAGGGCGATACAGGCGTTGCCGTAGTCGAGATAGCAATCGACCAGGCAAGGCCAGGCCAGGTACTCGACTTCCTCGCAACTCGCGGTCGCGGCCTCCTGGTCGACGATCGTGCCTTCCAGCTCGAGCTGGAAATGGCAAGTCACGTAGAAGGCTTCCATGAACGGCGCGCACAGGGCCGTGTCGTACGGCGGCTGGTCGTCGTCGTCCGCGTCGTCGTCTTCGGTGTCGTCGTCGGCGGTGTCGTCGTCGGCCGTATCGTCATCGGCCGTGTCGTCGTCGGAATCGTCGTCGGAATCGTCGTCCGCCGGCGTGCCGTCGTCGTCGTCATCATCGCCATTGCATGAGCTGCAACCATAGATTCCCAGCGCGAGCGCGAGCGCGAGCAGCAACGCCAACCACAAATGCATCTGTCTCATGGCCGCCTCCCGAATAGCGCCTACGACCGTTTAAGGGTACGGGAAAGGCCGAAGCATTGCAAACGCTTCCGTGAGGTTCTATCGTGTAATTTCCGAAGAGGTGCGGCATGGCTGGCGAGAACAAGGAGATTCTGTCTCAAGCGCTGGACGAGCTCGTCCAGAGCCTGGGACAGTTGCGCGATCTGGGCCGGCGGCTCGACGTGCGGGAGGAGAAACTGGTGGCCCTGGCGCGACAGGCGACGAAACCCCGTCCGGCGGCTCCGCCCGCGGCGCCGGCTCGCGCGGCCGCTCCGGGCGTGCCCGCAGCGGGCGGCGATCTGGCCGCGATTCGCGCCGACCTGGGCGACTGCCGCCGCTGCCGCCTGGCCGAAGGGCGCACGCACCTGGTGTTCGGCGAGGGCAACGAACACGCCGAGTTGATGTTCGTCGGCGAAGGGCCCGGGGCCGATGAAGACCGCCAGGGCCGGCCGTTCGTCGGCCGCGCGGGCGAACTGCTCAACAAGATGATCGCGGCGATGGGCAAGGCGCGCGAAGAGGTCTTCATCGCCAACGTCGTCAAATGCCGGCCGCCGAACAACCGCGAGCCGGAGCCCGACGAGGCGGCCACCTGCCTGCCGTTCTTGCGCCGGCAGATTGGCGCCATCCGCCCCAAGGTGATCGTCACCTTGGGCCGCGTGGCGGTGCAGGCGCTGCTCGAAACCAAGACCCCGATCAGCCAGATGCGCGGGCAGTGGCGCATCTACGACGACATCAAAGTGATGCCGACCTTCCACCCCGCCTACCTGCTGCGCAACCCCGACGCCAAGAAGCCGGCGTGGGAAGACCTGCAACAGGTAATGAAGGAACTGGGGTGGAGTCTGCCGGAGAAGAAGAAATGAAAACGCGCGCGGTGCGACTGGCGATCTGGACGGCGTTGCTGATTTTCGGCAGCGTGCTGGCCGCCTGGCCTCAGGCGACCCCGCCGCCGGCGACACCCCTAGTGCGGGTCATTGCGGTGGACGGCGCAATCAACCCCGGCAGTGCCGACCACATCGTCACCGCCGTCGACCGGGCAACGCGGGACGGCGCGGCGGCGCTGGTGATCGAACTGGATACGCCCGGCGGCCTGTACGACACCACCCGCGACATCGTGCAGAAGATGCTGGCGGCGAAGGTGCCGGTGTTCGTCTACGTCACGCCGTCGGGCGCGCGCGCGGGCAGCGCGGGGGCGATGATCACCCTGGCGGCGCACATCGCGGCGATGGCGCCGTCGACTTCGATCGGCGCGGCCAGCCCGGTGGCGATGGAAGGGGAGATGGACAAAACCATGAAGGCCAAGGCGTTCAACGACGCCATGGCGTTCGTGGAAGGCATCGCGCAGGCCCGCGGCCGCAACGTCGAATGGGCGAAGAAGGCGGTCAGCGAAGCCGCCGCGGTCACCGCCGCCGAGGCCGAGCGGATCAAGGTGATCGACTTCATCGCCGATTCGCTGGAGGACCTGTTGGCCAAGGCCGACGGCCGCAAGGTGACGATCGGCGACAAGTCGGAAGTGGTGCTGCGCGTGGCCGGGGCGCGGATCGAACGTGTCGAGATGAGCCTGAAAGACAAGATCATCTTCTGGCTCGCCGACCCGAACCTGATCTACTTCTTCATGATGATCGGCATGCTCGGCATCTATGCCGAGTTCTCGCACCCCGGGCTGATCTTCCCGGGCGTGATCGGCGGCATCTGCATCGTGTTGTTTCTGGTCAGCACGCAGATTCTGCCCATCAACAGCTTCGGCCTGGTGCTCATCGTGTTGGGTATGGTGCTGTTCGTCTTGGAATTTAAATTCACCAGTTACGGGGCCTTGACGGCAGGGGGGATTATCCTGATGATCCTCGGCTCGCTCTTTCTGTTCGACAATCCTGAAAAGATGATTCCGAACGCCGGCTTCCGACTGCGAGTCTCATGGGGAATGATTTTACCCAGCGTGCTCGCCCTCGGTGGCTTCACGTTGTTTGTCGCCTACAAGGTGCTGCGTGCGCAGGTGAGCAAAGGCCTGACCGGGCAGGAAGGCATCGTGGGCGAAACCGGCCTGGCCGCGACCGATGTCCATACGGGCGGGAAGGTAAAAGTGCAGGGCATCTATTGGGAAGCGACGGCCGACCAGCCGATCGCCGCGGGCACCCCGGTGCGGGTAGTCGCGGCCAACGGCCTGCGGCTGAAGGTGGAGCGAATTCCGGAAACCAGGGCGTAAGCCCGGGGGAGGTTGCAATGAGTGCGTCGTTCATGGGTCTGGTGGTGGTGCTCGGCATTCTGGTGCTGATTGCCTTGTCAGGTATTCGTGTGCTCAACGAGTACGAGCGCGGCGTCATCTTCCGCTTCGGCCGCATCACGGCGACCAAGCAGCCCGGCATCCGCTGGATCATTCCGTTCGTCGACCGCATGGTGCGCATCAGCACCCGAATCGTGGCGACCGACGTGCCGCCGCAAGACGTGATCACCCACGACAACGTGTCGGTCAAGGTGAACGCGGTGATCTACTTCAAGGTCATGGACCCGATCAAGGCCGTGATCGAGGTCGAGAACTACCTCTACGCGACCAGCCAGATGAGCCAGACTACGCTGCGCAGCGTGTTGGGCCAGAGCGATCTCGACGAACTGCTGGCGCAGCGCGAGCACATCAACCAGAAGCTGCAGTCGATCATCGACGACCACACCGACCCGTGGGGCGTCAAGGTGACCGCGGTCGAAGTCAAGCACATCGACCTGCCGCAGGAAATGCAGCGCGCGATGGCCAAACAAGCCGAGGCCGAACGCGAACGGCGCGCCAAGGTGATCAACGCCGAGGGCGAATTCCAGGCGGCGCAGCGGCTCAACGAAGCGGCCGAGATCATCAGCAAGAACCCGACCGCGCTGCAGTTGCGTTACCTGCAGACGCTGGCCGAGATCGCCACCGAGAACAACTCGACGACGATCTTCCCGCTGCCGATCGACTTGATGGCGGCCTTCCTCAAGAAGTAGCGAACGAGCACAACAGGCATGGCGCAGCGCAAACCGGGCACCGAACGAGTCCCCGCCGATCCGGCCGAGCGGTTGGCCCGATTGGAGCGGGAGGTGCGCGAACTGCGCAAGGCCAACGCCGAGCTGAAGGAGCGGGCCCTCGAACTGTTCAGCTTGTTCGAACTGACCTCGGCGCTCGGCTCCAGCCTGCGCTTCGACCGCCTGAACGGCCGCTCGATGGACGTGCTGGGCGAACTGCTCGGCTTCGAACGCTTCTCGCTGCTGCTGGCCGACCCGATTGACGGCAAGCTGCGCATCAAGGCCGCGCTCGGCATTCCGGAAGAAGCGCGCAAGATGTGCGTGATCACCCCGCCCGAGGGTGTGGCCGGCCATGTGTTCACCACCGGCGAGGCGTTGTACGTGCCCGACGTCACGCAGGAGCCGCGCTACCTTTACTACAAAGGCTACAACCCGCAGGGCGGCAGCCTGCTGGCGATTCCGTTGCTCGATGACGACATGAAGCCGTTCGGCGTGCTCAACATCAGCAAGCCCGAACCCAACGCCTTTTCCGACAGCGAACTGGCACTGTTCAGCACGGTGGCGTTGCAGATCTCCACCGCCGTGCAGAACATGCGTACCTACGAACGCTTGCGCGAGATGACGCTCACCGACGAGCTGACCGGCGTGGCCAATCGCCGCGCCTTCATCGCGGTGCTGGCCGGCGAACACGAACGGCACCGGCGTTACGGCCAGCCGTACACGCTGCTGATGATCGACGTCGATTTCTTCAAGCGCTTCAACGACAAACACGGCCACCTCGAGGGCGACCGGGCGTTGCGCAAGATGACCGCGTTGATCCAGGAGCGCCTGCGCCAGTCCGACGTGCTGGCGCGCTACGGCGGCGAAGAGTTCGTCGTGGTCGCGGTCGAGACCCGCAAGGAAGAGGGCATCAAGCTGGCCGAACAGTTGCGCGAGGCGGTCGCCGCCACGAAGTTCGATCTGGCCGACGGCGAGCCGGGCTCAGTGATCTCCATCACCGTCGGCGTGGCCTCGTTCCCGGAAGACGGTGAAAACCACCTCGAGGTGCTCGATCGCGCGGACAAGGCGCTGTACTACGGCAAATCGCGCGGCCGCAACAACGTCTGCGCGACGTTGCCGGGCGCGGAAGCTCCTTGCGAGCCCGACGTATCCCGCACCGCCAAGCCCTAGGCCGCCATGGACCTCGCCCACTTTAACTTTGACCTGCCGCCGGAGCTGATCGCCCAGCATCCGGCCGCCCAGCGCGACGCGAGCCGGCTGCTCGTGCTGCCCGCCGCCGGTCCGTTGCGGCACGGCCATTTTCCCGACCTGGTCGATCTGCTCGACGCGCGCGACCTGCTAGTGCGCAACGACACGCGCGTGCTGCCGGCGCGGCTGATCGGCCGGCGCGAGAACGGCGCGCGGGTCGAACTGCTATTGCTGCAACCTGCGGCCGGCGCTGCCGACCGGCCGCGCTGGTTGGCGCTGGGCAAGCCGGGCAAGGCGCTGCGGCCGGGCCGGCGATTGCTCTTCGGCGAAGTGACGGCCGAGGTGGTGGCGCAGGCGGCGGACGGCACAGTGACGGTCGATTTCGCCGTACTGCCGGCGCGGTTCGACGACTGGCTCGCCGCGGCCGGGCGCATGCCGTTGCCGCCGTACATTCGGCGGCGCGACGAGGAAGACGCGGCCGTGCTGGCGGAAGACCGCGAGCGCTATCAGACCGTGTACGCGCGCGAAACCGGCGCGGTCGCCGCGCCGACTGCCGGCCTGCATTTCACCGCCGAGGTGTTCGAGCGCCTGCGCGCGAAGGGCGTGGAGATCCGCGATCTGACCCTGCACGTCGGCGCGGGCACGTTTCTGCCGGTGCGGGTGGACGACCTCGACGATCACGTCATGCACCACGAACGTTTCGCCTTGCCGCGTGAGACGGCCGACGCCGTCGCCGCCTGCCGCGCGCGGGGCGGGCGCGTGGTCGCCGTCGGCACCACCAGCGCGCGCGTGCTCGAAACGCAGGCCAACGACGACGGCACCGTGCGGCCCGGCGCGGGCTCGACCGACCTGTTCATCAAGCCCGGCCACCGCTGGCGCGTCGTCGACGCGCTGCTGACCAACTTCCATCTGCCCCAGAGCACGCTGCTGGTGCTGGTCTGTGCTTTGGCGGGCACCGACCGCCTGCTCGCCGCTTACCGTGAAGCAGTAGTGCAACGGTATCGCTTTTTCAGCTATGGTGACGCGTGTTGGATCGAGAGAGGAAAGAGTGAAGAGTGAGAGAGATTAGGTTCCAATTCGATCTGCTCGCGACCGATCCGCGCACTGCGGCGCGGCGAGGGCGGTTGCATACCCCGCATGGGGTGGTGGAGACGCCGGTGTTCATGCCGGTCGGCACGGCGGGTTCGGTCAAGACGCTGGACAATCGCGATCTCGACGAACTCGATGCGCAGATCATCTTAGCCAACACCTACCACCTGTATCTGCGGCCCGGGCACGAGGTGGTGCGCGACTTGGGCGGGCTCCACGGCTTCGCCAACCGCCCGCGGCCGTATCTGACCGATTCGGGTGGCTTTCAGATTTTCTCGCTGTCGGAACTGCGCAAGATCACCGAAGAGGGGGTGCGTTTCGCGAGCCACATCGATGGCAGCCGGCACCTGCTGACGCCCGAGTTATCGGTGGAGATCCAGGAAGCGCTGGGCGCCGACATCATCATGGCCTTCGATGAATGCATTCCGTACCCGGCCGAGCACGAGTACGTGCGGCAGTCGACCGAACGGACAATCCGTTGGACGCGGCGGTGCATCGCGGCCAAGCGGCGCGACGATCAGGCGCTGTTCGGCATCGTGCAGGGCGGCATGTTCGAAGACCTGCGCGCCTGGAGCGCGGCCGAGACGGTGGCGTTCGACCTGCCGGGCTACGCGCTGGGCGGGCTGTCGGTCGGCGAAAGCAAAGAGCAGATGATGAACATGGCGGCCTTCGCTCTGCCATTGCTGCCGGCCGACCGGCCGCGTTATGTGATGGGGGTGGGGCATCCGGAGGACATACTGGATTTGATCGGGCGGGGGGCGGACATGTTCGATTGCGTCATGCCGACCCGTAACGCCCGCACCGGCACGCTCTACAGCCGCGACGGGCGGATCAACATCCGCAACGCGAAGTACAAGACCGACGCCCGGCCGCTCGACGCCGAGTGCCGCTGTTACACCTGCCAACACCACTCCCGCGCCTACCTACGGCACCTGTTTCTGGCTGGTGAGCCGAGCGTATTGCGGCTGTTAACCCTGCACAATCTCAGGTTCTATTTCGATTTGCTGCGTGGCGCGCGCGAGGCGATTGCAAACGGTACCTACTTTGACTATTATGCCGCGTTTCGTGGGCGGCTGGGTGCGCCCACACGATAGCCTAGTAACCAAAGAGGTGTTCGATGTTCACAGACCTCGCCTACGCCATGGCCGCTCCGCAAGGCGGCGCCGGCGGGCAACAAGGCCTGATGCCGACGTTGCTGTTGTTCGGCGTGATGGCGGTCATTTTCTATTTCTTCCTCATTCGCCCGCAGTCCAAACGGCAAAAAGAGCACCAGAACATGATCAACCAGCTCAAGCGGGGCGATGAGGTGGTGACGACCGGCGGCATCGTCGGCAAGATTCAGTCGGTATCCGACACGATCGTGACGTTGGAAGTCGCGCAGAACGTGCGCATTCGCATGCTGAAGGGCCAAATTGCCGGCCCGTATCAAGGCGAAACCAAGGAAGAATCCTAGAGACTGCGAGCGGCCCTCCCGCTCCGGCGAAGGTAGCAAGGCATGTTGTTACGGGACAAACGCGTTTGGCTTATCGCATTCGTCTTTGCGGCGAGCATCGTCTATTTGGTGCCGACGTTCGCCGACTGGGAACCGGCCTGGTGGCCGGCGCAGAAGATCAATCTCGGCCTCGACCTGCAAGGCGGCATGCACGTGGTGCTGGCGGTGGAAGTCGACCGCGCCATTCAAACGGAAATGGGGCACCACGCCGAAACGCTCAAGTCGGTCTTCAAGGAACGCGGGCTGACCTTCAAGGAAATCCGCTATGACCAGACCCAGGGCGGCATCGTGTTTGCGTTCGACGACGCGGCCACGCTGGCCAAGGCGGAAACGTATCTGAAGGAAAACTGGAAAGATTTCGTCATCAGCGGCGCGGGCGAAAACGCCGTCGTGGCCAAGATGAGCAAGGAGTGGGTGCAGTACGTGCGCGAAAACGCGCTGAAACAGGCCAAAGAAACAATCAGCAACCGCGTCGACGAATTTAACGTTCGTGAGCCGGAAATTTACACCCAGGGCAACGACCAGATCGTCGTGCGGTTGCCGGGCGTCGTCGACCCGGGTCGCGCCAAGGAACTGATCGGCCGGACCGCCGCACTCGAATTCAAGTTGGTCAACGAGCAGGCCCGCTTCGCGCCGACCAAGGAAGCCCTGTTGCAGCCGTTTGGCGGCTCCGTGCCGGTCGGTTATCAGGTTTACGAGGCGCGCGGCAAATCGGGTCCGGAAGCGGCCGGCTTCTACCTGCTGCGCCAGACCCCCGAATTGACCGGCGCGTACCTGATCGACGCGCGCGTGGGTTACGACCAGTATCAGCAGCCCGCGGTCGATTTTACCTTCAACAGCGACGGCGCGCAGAAATTTTCGGAGATCACCGGCGCGAACATCGGCAAGCAGTTGGCCATCGTGCTCGACGATGTGGTCTACAGCGCGCCGAACATCCAGTCGCGCATCGGGGCGCGGGGCCAGATCACCGGCAACTTCACCCGCGAGGAAGCGCTCGACCTGTCGATCGTGCTGCGCGCGGGCGCGTTGCCCGTGCCGGTGCGCATCGACGAAGAACGCACCGTGGGCCCGACCCTCGGCGAAGACTCGATCCGCTCCGGCATGATCAGCTTCATCGTCGGCCTGGCGGTCGTGGTGGTGTTCATGGCGATCTACTACCGCAAAGCCGGCCTCTCGGCCGACTTCGCGATCATCCTGAACGTGGCGATGATCATGGCCGGTCTGGCGATGCTCGGCGCCACACTGACGCTGCCCGGCATCGCCGGTATCGTGTTGACCATCGGTATGGCGGTCGACGCGAACGTGATCATCAACGAACGCGTGCGCGAGGAATGCCGCTTGGGCAAGACGCCGACCGCGGCGGTGCGCCTGGGTTACGACCGCGCGTTCTGGACGATCTTCGACTCCAACTTGACCACGTTGGTCGCGGCGGTCGTGCTGTACGAATTCGGCACCGGCGCGATCAAGGGTTTCGCGGTGACGCTGTCGATCGGTCTGATCTGCAGCATGTTCACCGCCATTTTGGTGACGCGCATCATCGTCGAACGGATGGCGTTGCGCGCCAAAGACCACCTGAGCATCTGAGGCGATCATGACGGAAACCACGCCCAAAACGCCAAAAAAACCCGGCGGTCCCATTATCAAGGCCAAGTTCTTCGAGATCATTCCGGCCGGCACCAAAATCGACTTCATGAAAATGGCGCCGTACATGATCGGCTTCACCGTGATGCTCGGCATCGCGTCGCTGATCATCATTTTCCTGCACGGCTTCAATTGGGGCATCGACTTCGCCGGCGGCCTGGAAATGCGCATCGAAATGAAGAATGCGGCAAAGAACGTGTCCATCAGCGAAGTGCGCGACACGATGAGCAAGCTGCCGGCCGACCTGCCGCTCTCGGGGGTGCAGGTGAACAGCTTCCTGATGGCCGACAAGAACGTATTCAGCATCAAGGCCAAAGGCGAAGAGAACGTGACCCGCGCCGGCGGCGACGCGGCGTTGAACGACCTGTCGGCCAAGCTGATGAGGTTCCTGACAGCCAAGTACGGCGACAACAACGTCTCGATCGTGTCGGTCGATATGGTCGGCCCGCGCGTCGGCGCCAGCCTGCGGCAGCAAGGCCTCTACGCGATCATCTACGCGATGATCGGCATCGTGATTTACGTCGGTTTTCGCTTCAACTTCCGTTACAGCCCGGGTGCGTTGCTCTGCTTGTTCCACGACGTGGTCATCGTCGCCGGCTTGTACGCGCTGCTGAATCTGGAAATCGACCTGACGGTCGTCGCGGCGCTGCTGACCATCGCCGGCTACGACATCAACGACACGATCGTCGTTTTCGACCGTATCCGCGAAGCACGCAGCGGCAAGTACCGCAACCTGTCCATTCGCGAGACGGTCAACCGCGCGATCAACGAAACGTTGAGCCGCACCACCTTGACCTCGGCGACCACCTTGTTCGTGGTCTTCGCCCTGTTGTTCCTGGGCGGCCAGATTTTGTTCAACTTCGCGCTCGCGCTGGCGGTCGGCATTGTGCTGGGCACTTATTCGTCGATCTTCATCGCCGCGCCGACCTACGTGTTGCTCGAGGAGTTCTACGTCAACCGGCGCAAAGCCAAAGGCGCCAAGGCGTAGATCCCCCGGGCCGGAGGGGTGAATGCGCATCAACCGGAAGCGGTGGATAGCCGTTGATCCCGACCCGGTCGTCGAACGGCGGTTGATGCGCGAGCTGGGCATCGGCGCGATCACCGCGCGCGTGCTCGCCGGACGCGAACTGCGCGAGCCGGCCGCGGTACAGGCCTTCATGCGGCCGCGCCTTTCCGACCTGATGCATCCGGACGCCATGTGCGGCGCCCCCGCCGCGGCGGCCCGCATTGCCGACGCCGTGCAGCGCGGCGAGTCGATCGCCATCCATGGCGACTACGACGCCGACGGTGTCACTGCGACCGCGCTGCTGGTCGAGTTCTTCCGCGCCATGGGCCACGACGCCGCGGCGTATATTCCCGACCGCATCGACCAGGGCTACGGCTTCGCGCCGGAGTCGGCGCAGGAACTGGCGGCGCGGGGGCACAAGCTGCTGATCACCGTCGATTGCGGCGCGAATGACCACGAGGCGGTGCACGCGGCGATGGCCGCCGGCATGGAAGTCATCGTTACCGACCACCACGAAATGGCGGGCGAGCCGCCGCCGGCGACGGCCGTGCTCAACCCGCACCAGACGGCCTGTGGCTTCCACGGCGAGCCGCTAGCGGGCGTCGGTATCGCCTTTTTCCTGGCCGGAGCGGTGCGCGCCGAACTGGCCCGCCGCGGCCATGCCCCGGCCCAGACCTTCGACTTGAAAAGCGCGCTCGACCTGGTGGCGCTGGGCACCGTGGCCGACATCGTGCCTCTGTGCGGCCAGAACCGCATTCTGGTCGCGCACGGTCTGCCGCTGCTCAACGAAGACCGGCGGCCCGGTGTGGCGGCTCTGCGCCAGGTGGCGAAGGTCGGCGTGCCGGTGCGCTGCGGCGACATTAGCTACCGCCTCGCGCCGCGCGTAAACGCCGCCGGCCGGTTGGGCAGCGCCGACATCGGCGTCGAACTATTGCTCACCGGTGACCGTGAGCGGGCCGGCGCGCTGGCGCGCCGCATGAACGAAGAAAACGCCAAACGGCAGGCGATCGAGGCGCAGATCTTCGAACAGGCCAAGGAGATGTTCAACAAAATCGCGCGCAACGAACGCCTGCGCACGATCGTGCTGGCGCATCCAGACTGGCATCCGGGGGTGATCGGCATCGTCGCCAGCCGCATGGTCGAGGAATTCAACCGGCCGACGATTCTGCTTTGCGCCGGCGAGGAGATCACCCGCGGTTCGGGCCGCTCCATCCCCGCCTACAATCTGTTCGAGGCGTTGCAGGCCTGCGCCGAGCATCTCGAAGGTTTCGGCGGCCATTCGCAGGCGGCCGGGGTCAAAGTGCGGCGCGACCGGATCTTGTCTTTCGCCCAGGCGCTCGACGGCCACGCGCGGGCGACCTTGACGCTTGAGGACATGGTGCCCCGCCAGCGGGTCGATGCCTGGTGTGAGATCGACGACATCAGCGAATCGCTGGTACGCGAGTTGGCGACGCTGGCCCCCTTCGGCTTCGGCAACCCCGAGCCGGTGCTCGCCACGCGCGATGTGCCGGTGATTTCCAAGCAGGTGGTCGGCCACGATCACCTGAAGCTGCGCGTGCCTTGGCGCCAGCGCACGCTGGTGGTCATGGCCTACTCCTGCGCCTCGGCGATCGATCAGATCGGCTCGCGCATCGACCTGGCCTACTCGCCCGAATTCAACACCTTCGGCGGCATTGAACAGGTGCAACTGCGCGTGAAGGACATCATCATTCCGGACGTGTGAGCGTTTACCACAACGGTTCGTTGGCCGAGGCGAAACTAGTCTCCTGGGCGTTGTCGCCCACGGCGAAGATGTCGTCGATGCGCGTGATGCCCGGAGGCAGCGGCAGCGCATGCAGCCCGTCGGCGCGCAACTCGAACACTTGGAATTGGCCGCGCCCGTCGGCCGACTGCGCCGGCACCAGCAGGCGGCCGTCGTCCAGAATCAGCCCGTAGATGGGGGAAGGCGCTGTGTGCGAGCGTCAGGCAGGTCCATTGGTCGTTTTGCCGCACCCAGAAGCGGCTTTCGGGTTCCAGGTAGCTGCGGGGAATGACCAACGTGCGGCCGGCGTTGACGAAGATCTGGTTCGGGTGCGTGCCTTGGCAACCGGCCGGCGGTGCGACTTCCGCCCATGGGCCGGAACCCGGCATGAACAGCAGCTTGTTGTTGTTTTGCCACGTGCCGGCTTCGCCCCAGATCGCCCACACCGGGCTGGTGACGTTCTCCATCGCGAATCACCGAAACGGTTGCCCCTGGCATCTCGTAGGGCAGCCAGAACCAACCCAGATAGCCGGCGTGTCCCTTGACGGACACCGAGACAATGCCGGTGGTCTCGTTCGCAAAAGCCAACACGGTGTACTCGCCATGGTACAAAGTGACCAGATGCTGCGTCCGTTCGCCACCGCGGATTTCGATCAACTCCGAGGCCTCCACCGTCTCGCTCCCCGCGATCCACTCGATGGCCCACGATTGTTGCGTTCCGGTGCCCGCCACGGACTGCGCCATGCACTTGGCCGGCGACGGCTGATGGAGGTCGAGTTGCCAGCCGTCTTCGACCGTGTAAGTGAGTTGTTCGTAGTAGAGCGGACCGGCGGCGTTCAACATGTTCCAGGTCGGCCAGCCGCGTTCTCCGCCGTAGAACTGCGCCGTCCCCAGGGTCCACAGCGCCGCCGCCGGCTTCGGCATCTCCTGTCGCTCTCAGCCCGTGTCGGACTTGTGTCAACTGGTGCGCCCTTCGGCGTCGCGGCCGATCAGCAACAGACCCGTCGGCACTTCGGCGTCGTCGTCGGCCGCGTCGTCGTCCGCGCCGGAATCCGCTTCACCGTCGTTTGCACAATCGGACAAAAGCGCGATTGTCGTCAATATGGCCCAAATAGCGCTCAGAAATGCCATGGTCCGATGGTTATTATTTATGAAATTCCTGTCTCCCGCAGCTTTTTTCCTGCTTACGGAGTAACGTCCCACCTTGGGCCATACAAGTCAAGGACAAATTGGAATGCGGCGGTTTTCGGGGCTGTTTTTTGGCTCCGTAGGGAGAGAAAAACAGGGGGCATTTTGCGGTCGAGCAAGTGTGGCGGAGATGGGGCAAGGGGTTGTGGTTGCCGGGCCCAAGTTGTCCACAGGCAAAGGCCTGTCCGGCGGGGGCAAATTGACAAAAAAATGCTTTCAGGAGAGGCACTTGCCAATTGACGCGGCGTGTAAAGAGAAACCACAACTGCTTGTGGACAACCTTTTTTTTCGCACAACATCTTGTTTTTTCCGCTTGACACTGAAAACCGACCCGACTAGTATCGGTACCTGTCCAACATGTTTTTTAGCAACATTAGATTTTCTTTGAAATTCAAGGCCATAAACCGCGATAGTTAAACCGGAACATCAAGGATGAGCGCCAGCGGTAAGCGGCCTGTTGATGCGGTCTCGCAGAAGGGCCTTGGGGGGCTCCGCAAGGAGCAGAAAGAGGCCGACCGGGCAACCCGACGGACCGCGCGCAACGCGGGAAATCGGTAGGAAGCGCTCGGACCGGAAGTCCGGGCCACCTAGATCGCTGGGTGCGGGGAGCCACGCCCCGCCGGGTCGGTCCAGCGGTAGGGTTCAGTTGACGGTTAACTAGTAGCTAAGGAATACATTTCGATGATCCGCGCCATTAGAAAACGAGACGGTCGTGTTGTCCCGTTCGACAGAAGCAAAATCACGGAAGCCATTTTCAAGGCCTTTCGTGCTTGTGGGAACAACGACCGGGCTCTTGCCGAGCAGATCGCCGATGAGACGGTGGAACTGCTCAACATCCTCTATAAAGACAATCGGATGCCCACGGTCGAAAACGTGCAGGATCTGGTTGAGAACCGGCTGATCCATCACAACCTCTCCGACATCGCCAAGCGCTACATCCTGTATCGCCAGAAGCGGGCCGAAGCGCGCCAGACGCGCAAGCTGCTCGACGACGCGATGGCGATGATCGACGAATACATCAACCGGCAAGATTGGCGCATCAACGAAAACTCGAACATGAGCTTCTCGTTGCAGGGTCTGAACAACCACATCAGCAGCACGGTGAGCGCGTCGTACTGGCTGCAGCGCATCTACACCAAGGAAATCGGCCAGCTGCACAACGAAGGCGACTTCCACCTGCATGACCTCGGCCAGCTCTCGGTGTACTGCTGCGGGTGGGATCTGAAAGACCTGCTCTCGCGCGGCTTCGGCGGCGTGTTCGGCAAGGTCGAATCCAGCCCGCCCAAGCATTTCCGCAGCGCATTGGGCCAGATCGTCAACTTCTTCTACACCCTGCAGGGCGAGAGCGCCGGCGCGCAGGCCTTCGCCAACTTCGACACGCTGCTGGCGCCGTTCATCCGCTACGACAATCTCGACTACTCGCAAGTCCAGCAGAGCATGCAGGAATTCCTGTTCAACGTGAACATCCCGACCCGTGTTGGGTTCCAGACGCCGTTCACCAACATCACGATGGACCTCTCGTGCCCCAGCCACATGCGCAACGAAGCGGTGGTGATCGGCGGCCGGCTCCAGAGCGAAACCTACGGCGATTTCCAGCACGAGATGAATCTGCTGAACCGCGCCTTCTGCGAAGTGATGATGGCCGGCGACTCGAAGGGCCGCATCTTCACCTTCCCGATTCCGACCTACAACATCAGCAAAGACTTCCCCTGGGATGATCCGGAACTCAACGTCCTGTGGGACATGACTTCGCGCTACGGCATTCCGTACTTCGCCAACTTCATCAATTCCGACATGGACCCCGAAGACGTGCGGTCCATGTGCTGCCGGCTGCGGCTGAACAACGCCGAGCTGCGCGAACACCTCAAACGGCGCGGCGGCGGCCTGTTCGGCGCCAATCCGCTGACCGGCTCGATCGGCGTGGTCACGCTGAACATGGCGCGCATCGGCTACGAAGCCAGCGACGAGAAGTACTGGTTCGGCCGCATCGACTACCTGATGGAGAAAGCGCGCGAGAGCCTCGAGATCAAACGGAAGGTGCTCGAGCAGTTCACCGAGGACGGCCTGTATCCCTACTGCCGGAACTATCTGTCGTCGGTCAAGGAACAGACCAAGCACTTTTGGAGCAGCCACTTCTCGACCATCGGCCTGATCGGCATGAACGAGGCGCTGGTCAATTTCATCGGCAAAGATATCGTCTCGCCGGAAGGCAAGGAGCTGGCCCAGCGCACGCTGCTGCACATGCGGCGCAACCTGCTGCGCTTCCAGGATGAGACAGGCAATCTGTTCAATCTCGAAGCTACGCCGGGCGAGGGCACCTCATACCGTCTGGCCAAGATCGACAAGCGCCGCTACCCCGACATCTACACGCAAGGCGGCGACGATCCGTACTACACGAATTCCACCAGCCTGCCGGTGAACTACACCGACGATCTGTTCGCGGCGCTGCGGCACCAAGACGAGCTGCAGACGCTATATACCGGCGGCACGGTGTTGCATGGGTTCATCGGTGAAAAGCTCGACGACATCGAGGCGACCAAGAAGCTGGTCCGGCGCATCGCGGAAAACTTCCGCCTGCCGTACTACTCGATCACGCCGACCTTCACCATTTGTCCGGAACACGGTTACATCCCCGGCGAACATTTCGAGTGCCCGTACTGAGCACCCGAGGCGGGGAGGTCCCCCGTCGCGAACCGGGATTGGCAAGGCGTTGATGGCGGCCCGGACGGACGTCGGTTGGCGCCCGGATGCACCGGGAGGAGGAACCGCGGCCTGTTTTTCCTTCTGTCCTTGGGTCGGATGCGGATGCCCGACGCATACCGCCGGATGCGGCTCGACGAGCGAATGCCTCGCCGGTCCGTCCGAACGCGGCACCAGGGCTGTGAAAATTCGTTTGTCCATGCCGAGTCGGCCCGCCATGCCGGCTCGACGGGGAGGTTGAAATGGCGTGCAAGTGCAAGACCGAAGTGTACAGCAGAGTGGTTGGTTACTATCGTCCGGTGCAGCAGTGGAACAAAGGCAAGCAGGCCGAGTACCATGATCGCGTGCCGTTCAAAGTGACTGGCAAAACCTTCGCCGAAAGCGCGCCGGTGGTTCAGACCCCGGCGGAGCAGCCGGCGGTTTGCACCGCGTAGAAAAAAATCACACGGTGTGGTGGGGGCGGATTTGACGGTCCGCCCGTTCGCGGAGGGTGGGTGACTGCCCGCCTTCCCCATATCTAAACAGGGGCCGGCGGAGACCTTGCATATCGTAGGCGTCCAGGGGATGTCGCTCATCGACTTCCCGGGGAATATCTCAGCGGTGCTGTTCACCGGCGGGTGTGATTTCCGCTGCCCCAATTGCCAGAATCCCGACCTCGTTCAGGTCACGCCCGAGACTCCGCGGGTCGACACCGATACGGTCTGGGCGCTGCTCGAAGAGCGCAAGAACTGGGTCGACGGCGTGGTCATCACCGGCGGCGAGCCGTTGCTGCAGCCGCACATCGCCGAGTTCTGCGCCGAGCTGCACCGCCGCACCAACATGCCGATCAAGCTCGACACCAACGGCCACCATCCCGACGCGCTCGAGCGGTTGGTGAACGAGGGCCACCTCGCCTACGTCGCGATGGACGTGAAGGCGGGGCCGGCGCGTTACAGCGAGGCGACCGGCAAGCTGGTCAACCTCGATCGCATTCTGCGCTCGATCGAGATCCTCCGCCAAGGCAAGGTCACGCACGAATTCCGCACGACCGTCGTGCCCGGGCTGGTGGACGAAGCAGCCATCGAGCAGATCGGCAAGCTCATCGAGGGCGCACCGCTGTGGGCGCTGCAGCAGTTCCAGAATCGTGTCCTGCTCGACCAGTCGTTGCGCAGCCGCAAGCCGCTGCTGCCCGAGAAGATCCGCGCCCTGGCCCTCCGCGCCGAGGCCTACGCGAAGAAGGTCATCGTGCGGGGCATCTAAAGCTCCGGTTCGGCATCGATTGCCTAACAGAATAACTGAATTCCGCTACCGCCGATCCGGTCGATCCTGACCATCCTGCGCATCCCGTCCAAAAAGACGTTGTTGCCGCAAAACGACCGTGTTTTCGGGCAACCGCCACCGCGCAAGTGTTTGATTTTGAAGGAGTCTCTTTTCAGCCTATCGCCGTAAAACAACCGTGCAAACGTGTCGTTTTCGACGTGTAAGTGCTTGATTTTGCTAGGGCCGATTTCCCGATAAACGGCCTTTTTTCGCCCGTGCTTTTTGACGATTTCGCACGCGCGGAAGCCTGCGGCTGTAGGAGAGGCAAATGCACGTTTTTGATGCCGGGTCGAAGGGGGTGGAACAGGTGTTCGAATTGCTGTGAAAGTTTTCACAAGGCGGTAAAATTCACAGCTGGGGTGGGACCAAGGTATGTGGCACCGGCGCCCCCGCCGGTGGGCGATGAAAAGTGGAAGCCGAACATCGATTCGGAGAAAGACACAGCCGAGGGCGGCTGCGCCACATGAGTAGTGCGGATGCGAAGGCAATGCCTCTCGGAACACAAACAAAGCGAGACCTCCATTGTCCGGATTTCGAACACCGTGCAGACGTGTGCGCGCAACGCGGCGCGGCACGATACAATCGGATACAATTAGTGGATGGTTGTTTTTGTGTGCATAATCAATTGCCGGTTGTAGATATCACTTGTTATTCTAGAGGGTTGTTCGATTTCCGGACACGTGTTCGAAATCCGGAAAATTGCTTCAATTGAAAATATTTGTTGACAATTGGGGGGGGGTTGATGTTATCTTGCCCTGGAACGGCGACGAACAAACATTGAACAGCGAGAAAGTGGAAGTTCCGAATGTCCTTGTTTTCCACGTACTGTGTAGATGTAGTGAGTGGTGTAGATGATGAAGCACACACTGGGGAGTAAAAACCGACGGAGTCGAATCCGTGGGCCTTGGCCACCCTGCCGCGCATCGAAAACTTCGCGGCGGTGAAGGCGGCGGCGGGCTCGAC
>CAZEDX010000046.1:0-35762 GCA_964511015.1 uncultured bacterium
CAGCCGACACGTGGAGGTGGCGCTCAAGTACTACATCGATCACCCGGAGGTGTGTTGACAACTCTGTGGAGCCAAGATATGACTAATAGGTGCTATAGTAGAGATCGCGACACACACGAGCGCTACCACACACAATGCCACAGCGACACGAGTCTTCCTGATCCAATACTCCTTTCACGTTGGTTACCTAACTCAATTAGTTTTTTAGGTGGGAATTCCCGACGGTGATCAGAATAGCAAACTCGCCGCCGCGCCGTCAAAGCAAAATGATGGATATTTGTAATACAATATAGATACATTCCGTCACAATTGTCCTCGCCTACTCCAGCAGATCCGCCCAGGCCGGTTCGTCGTTGACCAGTTGCCCGATCCATTCGTAGAACGACAGCCCGCCGATGGCGCGGTACGGCCCTTCGTCGAGAATGAACTCGTAGGTGGTGTGCGAAGCGCCGCGGATGAAGAATCTCTTGAAGCGGTCCGGATAGTCGCGGTGGATCTCGTCGGTGACGGTCATCAGTGTGTCCTGGAAATCGTCGGCCTCCATGCCCAGGAACAGGCTGGAGATGACGAAGTCGCGGTACGACGAGAACAGACCGATGCGCACCTGCGCATCGTATTTCAGGTACAGCTCGTAGATGTAGGTCATGATCGTGCTGTCCTGGCATTTCACGCAGTCTTCCGGAATCGGCAGGTTCCAGGTGTTCTTGATCGTCTCGAACGTCGCCGGCGCGAAGGGGTTCCAGAAGCCGGTGCCGGAGTCGTTGATGATGTAGGTGTCGGTGTCCAGGTACTGCGACTTGACCACCGCCCAGCCCATGATCGTGCCGTAGCCGCCGGCGCTCGACCCGGCGACCACGATCTTCTCGGGGTTGGGGAACAGCTTCTTCATCAGCGTCACCGCGCCGCTGAGCTGACGCAAGCCGTGGTAGTAGTGGGTGTGGCCGTCGAAGAAGACTTCGTTGTCACCCGTGTGCAGGCTGTGGTCGCAGTGCGGCACGTAGACGTAGCTCCATTCGTGCAGCGGGTTGTTCTCGTCGAACGACTTGAAGCCGATGTCCCACGGGAAATTGAGCGGCACGGCGAAGCCGCCGCGCGGCCACTCGGCGCCGCCGCCCTCCATGAACAGCATCACCTTGTTCTCGGTGCCCTCATGCACCGCCACCTTCATCTCATCGCCGAAGGTGCAGCGGCAGTCGGACTTGCGGAAGTAGTAGTAGGTGTAGCCGTTGGGCCCGGGCTTCGAATAGGCCGGCTCCAGGCCGATGTACTTGTCGACCTCCATGCGATCGAACATGTCCTGCAGCTTGTCCAGATCGTCGTCGCCGCCGGCCGCGGTGGTGTCGTCATCGAGCACGGGCGGCGCATCGTCGTCGTCGGTCAACGCCGCGTCGTCGCCCGGATCGGCGGCGACGTCGTCATCGGATTCACCGGAACCGCAGGCGGCCAGCAACATCGCCGCCCAACCCAAGAGGAACCACAGCGAGAGCTTGCCCATGGTTTCAACTCCGGCCCGCGAATTGGTTTTTATTCGGTGACAGAAAAAAGGTACTGCTTCGCCGTGGCGAAGTCAACGCGCGTTATTTTCCCCGGAAACCCTCTTCGCCGGCCTTGAGGTCGAGGTAGAGCGTGGCCGCGTCCTCGACCGGAATCAGCACGGCCTGGTGTTCGGGAGCCAGGCGATAGTCGATCGTCTTCACATAGCTGCGGCATTCGTCACAGACATCGAGCCGGTACGGACTGTCGTCGGACACGGTCAGCACACGCAGCCGGTCGAGGTTCTGGTTGTCGCAATGCGGGCAGCGCATGCGGCCGAACGACCAGACGAAGCGGCACACGCCGCAGACCAGGTGGCGCTTGCCGCCCTCGCCCACCAGCGCGCCCATCACCGGCGCATTGCCGCAGATCGGGCACGTGCCGCGCAGCCACCGGTCGTCGGCCACCAATGGCGCCAGGTGTTCGGCGTAGGCGGGCAGCATCGCGCAGCCGACCTGGTGCAGCACGAACCAATACACCTCGTCGGCCAGGCCGGCGGCCTTGGCCGCGGCGGCGACCGCTTCCTTCTCGCGCGTGACGCTGAGCCGCAAGAGTTGTTCCAACCCGTCGGCGTTGGCGGCCAACCGGTCGAGCCAGTCGCGCAGTTGTTGCTGAATCTCCGCCGGCGTGAAATCGGCCAGCGCGATAACGTCCTCGACCAGCAACCGCAGCAGCATGCCGTCCAACGGCAGCTCGTCGGCGTCGAGCAGCGGCCGGCCCTCCTCGATGCGCGCCGCGGCCTGCTCGGCCGCCAACGGATACCCTTCGGCCAGCGGCGCAAAGCGCGAATGGTATTGCGCCTCCAGCGCCAGCGCGCGGTCGGCCAGCCGCATCATGTCGGGCGCGACGAAATCGGCGTTACGGTAGTGCGCCAGTGCGCGCTCGATGCGGGCGGCGTCAAGCCGCAGCCAGCCGGGACCGATCTCATCCGGGTGATGGGCGACGGGTTTTGGATCGGGTAGTTTGCCGCGCACCTTCACGAGCGTCTCCTTTCCATATAGGTCGGTTCGAAGCTAGCGCAGGAAGCGGCAGGCCGCAAGAGAAAAGGACGTCGGCGGGGCGGCGCAGCCACACGCGAGGCCTCCCAGTCGACGACGCGCGGGGCGGTCGTCGGAGGGGGTAATTCACGAATTGCCCAGGAGTCTTGGGGAAATAAAAAGCCCCGGGTGTTTGGCCCGGGGCCCATTCACTCACGTTCCAGCGTTACATGTCGCCATTCAGGCCGTGCCGCTCACGCGTGTCGAGCAGGATCCAACGGACGTGGCAGGCGAAGCTTGCTTCCGGATACAGTTTGATTTTGGCCGGGTCGAAGCGCTCTTGCTGCGTTTTCTTCAGCCATTCGATGCGATCCTGGGCGTACTTCATCATGCCGTCGTATTCGCCCCACATGATGGCGTCGGTCGGGCAGGTCTTGGCGCAGGCCGGCTCGAGACCGTCGGCGATGCGGTCCACGCAAAGCGTGCACTTGACCACCAGGCCGGTCTTCTTGTTCTGGGTCGGGATGTTGAACGGGCAAGCACTAGCCACCTCGTCGGCCGCCATCTTCGCCTTCTCGTTGAAGACGACCGCGCCTTCGGGTGAGCGATAGTACATGTCCGCCTGCATCATGTCGGTGCAGGTCGGTTCGGAACAGTGGCGGCACTTGTCGTTGGTCATCAGCCACGACACGCGGAAGCCGTCGAGCGCGTATTCCTGGAAACGCACCAGGGTGTAAGTGTCACCGTTGAGATCGGGCGGGTTCTGGTAGGAGCCGGTGAACGTGGTCGCAGTGGCCGGCAGGCCGTTCCACTGTTTGCATGCCACCTGGCAGCCGCGGCAACCGGTGCAGCGGCTCGGATCGATCAACATCATCATCTTGGCCATGACTGCACCCCCTTACGCTTTCTTGATGTCGACGAGGAACGCCTTGAACTCCGGTATCCGGGTGTTGGCGTCGCCGACGTGCGGGGTGAGGATGTTGGCCGAGTCGCCGCTGCACAGTCCGCAATAGCCCCAGTGCCACGGCAGACCCACGGTGTGTACCACCTTGCTATCGACCTGTAACGACCGTAAACGCGTGGTAACGCAGGCTTTGGCTACCACCGTGCCGCGGTTGTTCCAGATCTTGACCAGTTCGCCGTTCTTAATGCCCTTTTCTTTCGCCAGTTCTTCGCCCAGTTCGACGAAGAGCTCGGGGAACATCTCGTTCAACCAAGGCAGATTGCGGGTCATCGCGCCAGCCTGCCAGTGTTCGCACACGCGGTAGGTGGTGCAGACGTATGGGTACTTGTCCGGCGTGGCGAACTCGCTCGACGCGCCGCCGTACAGGTAGACGGTCGGGTTGGTCGGCTGCTGCGGATAAAGCGCGTTGCCGACCGGGCTTTCCATCGGCTCATAGTGCACCGGCAGCGGGCCTTCTTCCAGAGCCGAGAACAGACAGGCCACACCTTCGTTGCGCATGATGAACGGCAACGTCGGCTTGCCGGCCTGGGCGGCGAGCGCCGGGGGCGGCATGCCGCCGTCGGCCACGTCACCGACCCACTTGCCGTCTTTCCAGGTGATGACCGGGCGGCTCGGATCCCACGGCTGGCCGTTGGCATCGACCGAGGCGCGGTTGTAGAGCACGCGTCGGTTCATCGGCCAGACCCACGACCAGTTGTGGTACATGGCCATGTGCGTGTCTTTGTTGTCGCGCTTGGCCATGATGTTGCCGTTCTCGGTCATCGTGCCGCTGTAGATCCACACGCCGCAGGCTGTGGTGCCGTCGGCCGCCAGTTCCGGGAAGCCATTGAGCTGCTTTTTGGTTGCGACGTTGTAGCCGCTCATGCCCTTGGCCACCAGCACCGGATCGGGCTCACCGTGCGCATCCTCGTACGGCCAATTGAGCGTGGTGATCGCTTCCTTGAGTTTACCGCCCTTGGTGGCGTACAGTTTGCGCACGGCTTTCTGCAATTCGTGGATGATCCAGCCGTCGTCCTTCGCCTCGCCGGGAGCGTCGCCGCCCTTGTAGCGCCACTGGATCCAACGGCCGGAGTTCGACACCGAACCCTGCTTCTCCACGCTGGCCGAGGCCGGCAGGCGGAAGACTTCGGTTTTGATGTCGGCCGGCTTCACGCCGTCACGCTTCCAGAAGATGCTGGTCTCGGTTTCCCACAGGTCGATGGCGACCATCCACTCGAGCTTGGCCAGCGCGTCGCGTTCGAACAAGGTGTTCGGACCGCCGACCGCGGGGTTCTGGCCGAACAGGAACGCGCCCTTGATCTTGCCCTTGTTCATGTCTTCGAAGAGCGAGATGTGGCTGTAGTTCCCGCCGATGCGCGGTAGATAGCCGAAGCAGAAATCGTTTTCCGGTTTGGCTTCGTCGCCCCAGTACTCCTTGAGCATGCTGACCAGATACTTGCGGGCGTTCTGCCACCAAGCCAGCGACTGCGGATCGAAGTTCTTCTCTTCGTAGTACTTCTTGATGAACGCGTCGATCGTGTCCTCACCGTCCAGCGGAGTGCGCAGGTAGCCGGGTAGAATATGAAACAGCAGGCCCTGGTCGGTGCTGCCCTGCACGTTGGACTCGCCGCGCAGCGCGTTGATGCCTCCGCCCAACATGCCCATGTTGCCCAGCAGCATCTGCACTAGGCTGTAGCCGCGGACGATCTGCGAGCCGATGGTGTGCTGCGTGGCGCCCATCGCGTAGCAAATGGTGCCGACGCGGTCCTTGGCGCCGGTCGAAGCATACATCTCGTAGGTCTTCTTCAGCAGGTCGACCGGGGTGCCGGTGATGCGCGAAACGGTGTCGAGGTCGTACACCTCGTACACCTTACGCAGCAACTGATAAACACAGTTCGGATCCTGCAGGCTCGGATCGCGCTTGGGGATCTTCTTCTCGTCGAGCTGGTACTTCCAAGTTGCCGTGTCATACTTGCGCTTGGCCGGATCGTACCCGCTGAACAAACCGGCGTCGAACTTGAATTCCGGGTTCACCAGGAACGCGGCGTTGGTGTAGTTCTCGACGTATTCCTTCTGGAACAAATTGTTTTCCAGAATGTACTTGACCATGCCGCCCATGAAGGCGATGTCGGTGCCCGGCCGCAACGGCACATACAGGTGCGCGCGCGCGCTGGTGCGGGTGAAACGCGGGTCGACGCTAATGAGCTTGGCGCCGCGTTTTTCAATCGCTTCGGTGATCCACTTGAAGGAGATCGGATGGTTCTCCGCCGCGTTGGAGCCGATGATCATGACGACATCGGCGTACTGGAGATCCGTCCAGTGGTTGGTCATCGCGCCCCGGCCGAACGAGGCCGCCAAACTGGCGACCGTGGAGCTGTGTCATATCCGGGCCTGGTGCTCAATATAGACCAACCCCATCGCGCGCATCCACTTCGACAACATGTAGCCTTCTTCGTTGTCGAGCGCCGCGCCGCCCAGGCTGGCGATTCCCTCCGTACGGTTGACCGTCTGGCCCGCCGCGTTCTTTTCGAGGAACGTGGCTTCGCGCGTCTTGTAGACCCGCTTGGCAATTTCCTGAATCGCCCATTCCCACGACTTCCTTTCCCACTTCGCCGAACCCGGCGCGCGATATTCGACATACCGCAGGCGTTTCTGGCCGGGGTCGTCGTGGATCTGGTAGATCGCGTTGCCCTTGCTGCAC
Organism: uncultured bacterium; assembly: GCA_964511015.1. Taxonomy (GTDB): domain Bacteria; phylum Lernaellota; class Lernaellaia; order Lernaellales; family Lernaellaceae; genus FEN-1099. Next base: position 6,155 of record CAZEDX010000046.1, read on the forward strand.
AACGAACCGCGATTGATCGGGTGATCGGGATCACCTTCGAGGTTGACGATGCGCAACTTGCCGTTCACCTGGCGGCTGGACATGATCGCGCCGCAGCCGACCGCGCAGTACGGGCAGATGGTCGGCTTTTCGGTGGTCGCCCGGAGCTTGCCCATCTTGGCGCTGTACGCCTGCGCCATCGACAGGTTCAGCCCGGGCAGACCGGCCGCAACGGCAACCGTCGTCCCGCCCAGGATTTTGAGGAAATCTCGCCTTGTAATGTTCATCGGTTGGTCTCCAGAAACATGTGGAGCGGTTAACTTTGGTCACAAACCTGATCCCGCAAAGTAGTTGGACCGGCTGGTTTCTGTCAATATGTAAAATTCGACATAAACCACGCAATAACAAGGCTTTTCGCTAGTCCGCCGCCCTCACGACGGGCGGTCAGGAGAGAACCCTTTCGGGGTAGGTGAACACCCGGCAGGATTGCACGCGCACGCCGCCGACCAGCGTGATGTTCATCTGGCTGCAGAGCTCGACCGCCTGTTCGGTCGGCGCGGCGCGCGAGAGCAGAATCGGCGCACCCAGGCGGCCGGCCTTGAGCGCCATCTCGCTCGAGATGCGGCCGGTGTAAAACAGCGCCAAGTCCGCGGGGTTACGGCCCGCGCGAAGCACCCAGCCGGTGAGCTTGTCCAGCACGTTGTGCCGGCCGATATCCTCACGGAAACACACAACGCCCTCGCGGTCGAACAGGCCGCCGCTGTGCACGCCGTGGCTGCGCTTGTGCGTTTCGGACGTGCCGGCCAGCGACGCGCAACAACGGTAGATGAGCGCCAGCGGCAGGCGCAGTTCGCCGTCGATGCGCAGCTTCCCGGCGCGCACCTCAGCGAGCATCTGTTGGAAGCGGCTGCCCTTGCTCCCACTGCTGGCGATCACCCGTGCGCCGAAGGCTTGTTCGGCCAGGCGCGGCGGCAGGTCGATCTCCACCTCGATGCGGCCGGTTTTGCGGTCGACCGCCAGGCGCCGGACCTCGTCGGCATTACCCAGCAGACCGTCATTGTGCAGGTAGCCGACCACCAGGTCTTCCGGCGCACTGCCGTCGGTGAGCACGGTGACCAATTCACGGCTGTTGAGCATGATCGTCAGGGGGGTTTCGCGCACGATTTCCACCCGCTCCGGATGGCGCTTCGACCCCTCGCAAAAGACGACCTCGCGCGACACGACCGGCGAGCGCAAATTGACCTCCCGAATCAGCTTACGGCGGGGTGTTTCCACTGCGGGATGAGGCGATCCAGATCCTGCACCGTATTGAGGTTGACGAAGCTGCCCAGCTCGGGGTCGTACTGCCGCAATTCGGCCTCGTCCACGTAGCGGGTGACGACCGAGTCGGCGATGAGCCGAATACGGTTCTCGCCGCGGGCCACCAACCCCGCCATGACCGGCACGCAAGCCTGGCTGTAAACCGCGAACAACGGCTCGACGCCGACTCCCATCCGCGGCACCACCCAGTCGGCTCCGTGCGACAAATCAACCAAATGGTTAATGAGCTCCGCGCACACAAAAGGCGCATCGCAGGCCACGGCAAACATCCGCGCCGGAACCACCCCCATCAGGCCCGCGTGCAGGCCGACCAACGAGCTGGTGCCGGGCAGCAAATCGGGCACCTGCGGCACCGGCAGATCGGCAAATCGACCGGGCTTTCCGGACGCCACTACCACGCGTTCGAACAGCTCTAAAAGACGGTCCACCGTGAGCCGGATCAACGGCTTGCCGTCGATCTCGACCAGGGCCTTATCGAAGCCCATCCGCGAGCTGCGTCCCCCGGCCAGAACCACGGCGGTCACATCGCGTATTTTGGCGGCCAAACCTGCCTCGCTCGGTGGTCGTTAATGCCTGATTTTGCGCCAGTACTTGCGCGGTTGGAACCCCGGCGCCGCCTCGGGCGTATGGCACCGCCGGCACACCTCGAGCGTCGGCTTTTTGATGAAGCCGCGCTTGGCCTCGACGTGCTTCTTGGCGGGGCCGTGACACGCCTCGCAGCCGACGCCCGCCAGGTGCGGACTGTCCTGCTCGCTGACGAAGCCGCCGGGCTGCTCGAAGCCGATGGTGTGGCACACGATGCATTCCGGGTCGAAATCCTTCTTCACCTTCTTCAGCGCTTCCCACGCCTGTGGGTGCTTGGTGGACTGCCACTTCTTGAACGCCCGCGCGTGGCATTCGCGGCACGACTCCGCCCCGGCGTACGGACTGGCCGCGCGGTCGAACGGCGGCCGGCCGGCCAACCGCGCCAGAAACGCCTTTTTCACCTCGGCCTGATACTCGTTGTAGAACGGCAGCGCGCGCTGGCCGTCGGCGTACTGCTTGGTCAGCGGCACGTACTGGTTCTGTGCGGCGGTGAGGGCGCCGGCGGCCCAGGTGAGCTGGAGCACGCCGATGCGCGAGCCGTACACCCCGCCCTCCGCCAGCACCTTGCCCCCGGCGAAGGAGTACCGCGGTTCCGGAATGACGTCGCTGGCGGCGAACGCGTTGATCACCACCTCGACCCGCGGGTGGGCCAGCAGCGCCTGGGCCTTCTCGCGCGAGGTGCTGCACAAGACGATGGTCAGCCGGTCCGGCGCGCAATGCTGGTCGAGGAACGGACCCGGCGGCGCGGCGGTGACGTTCACCCGGTCGCCGGGGCCGATGTCATCGGGTTCGACAATGGCCACCAGCTCGATCGCCACCCCGTTGCGTTCCACCACGCGCACCGGCTGCGCGAGCGGACTGACCCGCTTTTTCCAGGTCAAATTCGACGCGAAAAACAACCCGCCGCCGTTCTCGGCGAGGAACTCTTCGCCGTAGACCAGATCGGTGGGGCCGACGGCCGCGGCTTCGTAGCCGATCGCGCGCAGGGACCGGATGTATGCCAGCGCGCCGAGGCGGCTTTGCGCCGAGGGGGTATCGAACGATCCGCCGGCCTCGAGCTGCAGCGCTTGCGGGTACTGCTGGCGCAGCGGCAACAAGGCGGTGTCGCGGCGCAGAATGCCGCCGATATCCGACTCCGGCGTGCAGGCGCAGGGGGTGAGCTTGCCGAACGCGGCGCCGGTGTAGATCACCGTCAGCGCGCCCGCCGGCGGCGCGGGGGGCAACTCGCCGGTCGACGCGGCCACGACCGCCGCCGCCACCGTCAGCAGCGCGAGCCAGACCGCACGGTTCATCGCCCGTTCGCCTTGCGGTATTGCCGCAGGTTTTGCAGCACTTCCTGCAGCACGCCCGGCAACTCGTCGCCCGTGCAACTGCTGATCGCCGGCGAGATGTCGATCACGCCCTGCACCACCACACGCGGCGTGCGTTCCACCCCTCGCACGGCGACGGTTGCGGCCATGTCTTTCATCTTCTTGTCGGTCTCCGGCGCGTTCTTCTTGGCGGCCCACACCTCGCCCAGGCCGAGCGAGCCGGCGACGGCGTCGAGCACGTCTTCATCTTCGGTGTTGACCTGCTGCTCGAAACGCGCCGCGAAGAGCGCCGTCAGCGTCTTGCGCTCGACGTCCGCCCCCTGGTCGCGCGCGATCATCAGCAGGCGCACGGTGCGTTCGCCGTGATCGGGGGCAAAGACGTAAAAGAGCTTCGTCTCGACGTCGTCGCCGAGCGGCTTAGCGTTCTTGTGGTAGAGGTAACAGTTCGGGCACAGCGGCGAGAGGAAGTCCTCGACCAGGATCTTGCCACCCCGCAGCAATTGCGCCGCGTCGCCGTTGAGTTGGTAGCGGCCGGGGAACGGTAGTTCGGCCGCGAGAAGGACCAGAACCGTGGCGCTCAGTAGGACCGCCGCGGCCATCACAATTGCTTTTTTTGACATGGTTGGTCTCGTCGTTTGCTGTTCGTTCGGCAACATATCCGGCGCCGGGGGAAGAGTCAACTTGAACTGGCTGCCACGCCCGGCGGTTGCTTTGTTTATAATTGGCTAACCATTCGATCTTTTAAAGGAATTTTGAGCATCCGCGCATGCGATAACAATTCTTTTGCGAAACCGAATATAATTTAATTTAACGCAAATAAATAATAGTTTTATTATCCAACACGGCAAAATCACTTGACTATGAATGGTCATTCATTTATGTTCATGTCTCATATTACACGCGGAGGATGCGCCATGACTTCGATTTCCAGAAGGGAATTCCTGCGCCTGGCGATGGCGGCGGGAATCACAACCACCGGCGTGCGCGGCATGGGGCGCATTGCCGAGGCGCTGGCGGCCACCAAGGCCCTGCCCCCGGTCATCTGGCTGGCGGGTCAGGCTTGCACCGGGTGCAGCGTTTCGTTCCTGAACGCCACCTATCCCGACATCGCGCAGATTCTGACGCAGGTCGTGAGTCTGAAGTACCACGTGACGGTCATGGGCGGCACGGGCGATGTCACCACGCAGGTGTTGGCCGACGTAATCGCCAAGAAAAAGGGCGAGATCGTGCTGATCGTCGAAGGCTCGGTGCCGACGGCGAGCCCGGAGTACTGCAACATTGGCCAGAAGAACGGCAAGTCCTACGCCTTCTCCGAAGCGGTGCTCGACGTGGCCAAGGCCTCGCAGGCCGTGATCGCGATGGGCACCTGCGCCGCGTACGGCGGCATCCCCGCCGCGCAGGGCAACCCCACCAAGGCGGTAAGCGCCTCGACGTGGTTGAAGCAGAACAACCTGAACGTTCCGACGATCAACATCGCGGGCTGCCCGCCGCATCCGGACTGGATGGTGGGCACCATTGCGCACTACCTGTGGTACGGCCTGCCGGAAATCGACGGCGCGGGCCGGCCGAAGATCTTCTATCCGGACACGCACGAGAACTGCGAGCGCTACAGCTACTTCCAAGCCGAAAAGTTCGCCCAGGACTACGGCGAGCCGTACTGCCTGTACAACCTCGGCTGCAAGGGTCCGATCGCGCAGTGTGACGTGATGAAGCGCGGCTGGAACGGCGGCGTCAACAACTGCATCTCGTGCGGCGCGCCGTGCATCGGCTGCACCGCGCCCACTTTCCCGGATCACGACGGGGTGGGTCTGTACGAGAAAGTGGCCTTCAACAAGCCGGCCACCAAGATCGTTTGAGGACAGGGGGATAAGCCATGGCGAAAAAAGTCACGATCGACCCGATCTCCCGGATCGAAGGTCATCTGAAGCTCGACGTGGAAATCGAAGGCGGCAAGGTGGTCAAGGCCTGGTCGGCCGGCGAAATGTTCCGCGGTTGGGAACAGATTCTGGTGGGCCGCAACCCCGTCGACGCGCAGCACATCGCAATGCGCATCTGCGGCGTCTGCCCCTGCATTCACGCGCACGCCTCGACGTTGTGCCTGGACATGGCGTTCGGCATTCACCCGCCGAAGAACGGCATGCTCATTCGCAACCTGATGCTCGGCGCCAACTACATTCAGTCGCACCTGTTGCACTTCTACCACTTGGCCGCGCTCGACTTCGTCGACATCACGGCCATCGCCAAGTACAAAGGCAGCGATGTCGAGCTGAACAAAATCAAGGTCTGGGTGCTCAACGCGCTCGACCAGGCCGCCGCCGGCGAACCGGTCGCGGCCGGCCCGTTCCTGCCCCGCTACGAGGGCGACTACTACATCAAAGACACCGACATCAACATCGCGTTGATCCAACACTACGTGCAGGCGCTGACCATGCGGCGCAAGGCGCAGGAGATGCTGGCCATCTTCGGCGGCCGCATGCCGCACGAAATCGGCATCATCCCCGGCGGCGCGACGCAGGCCCCGACGGTCGACAAGATCGTCGCCTACAAGCTGCGCCTGGCCGAACTGACCGACTTCATCGAAAACGTGTACGTGCCCGACGTGCTGGCGCTGGCCAAGCTGGCCCCGGCGCAGGCGAAGATCGGCGCGAGCTACGCCAACTACCTGGCCTACGGCGTGTTCGATGAAAAGGAAGACGGCTCGCAGCGTTACCTGCCGGCGGGCGTGGTGAAGAACTGGCAGCTCGAAGAGTTCGATCACAAGAAGATCACCGAGCAGGTCAAGTTCTCGCGCTTCCACTCCGGCACCAATCTGTATCCGTGGGAAGGCGAGACGGCGCCCGAGCCCGAGAAGCCCGGCGCCTATTCGTGGCTCAAGGCGCCGCGCTACGCCGGCCTGCCGATGGAAGTCGGCCCGGCGGCGCGGTTGATCGTCGCCTACCTGAAGGGCCACGCCGACGTCAAAGCCGCGCTCGACGGCGCGTTCGGCTCGCTCGGCATCGGCCTGAAGGACATGAACTCGAACCTGGGCCGCCACCTGGCCCGCGCGGTCGAGTGCAAGATGATGGCGCACCGGTTCATGAAGTACGTCGAGGAAATCGAACCGGGCAAACCCTTCCACACCCCGTTCCAGGTGCCGCCGGAAGGCAAAGGCTACGGCCTGTCCGACGGCGCGCGCGGCGCGCTCGGCCACTGGATCGTGGTGAAGGGCGGCAAGATCGCCAATTACCAGGCCGTCGTGCCGACCACCTGGAACTGCAGCCCGCGTGACGACAAGGGCCTGCCCGGCGCTTGCGAGAAGGCGCTGGAAGGCGTGCCGGTCAGCGACCCGAACAACCCGATCGAACCGGCCCGCGTGGTTCGTTCGTACGACCCATGCCTGGCCTGCGCCATTCACGTGGTCGAGGGCGGCAAGGAAGTCGCTTCCCGTCGCGTGATCTGAGCGGACGTGTTAACCTAACGAGGTGCGTCGGGAAACCGGCGTACCTCGTTTTTCGTTTAGGACCGCCCCCAACCCCCTCCGAGTTGCAGAGGGGGAAACCAGACCTGGCGGTAGGTGTTATCTCCTCCCTCCGCAACTCGGGGGGAAGTCGGGAGGGGGTCTTCTTGCAACCCTGGGCGGTGGTCATCGGCTTCGGCAATCCGATCATGTGCGACGACGGTGCGGGCGTGGCCGCCATCGACCTGTTCAAAGCCGCGACCCTGCCCCCCGGCGTCGACCTGGCCGAATGCGGCACCAGTTCGCTCGACGCGCTGCCGTTTCTCGCCGGCAAACAACTCGCCATCCTGATCGACACCGTGCGCGCCGGCCAGGAACCGGGCGCGGTCTATCGTTTCACTCTGGCCGCCCTGAAACCTTCGCCGCAAGCAGCGGTGTCGCTGCACTCGATCCGCCTGGTCGATTCCGCGCAATTGTGGGAACTCGAACTGGGCCGCCTGCCCGATATCGTCATCTACGGCATCGAACCGCAGACGGTGGACATCGGCCTGGAGCTGTCGCCGCCGGTGCGCGCCGCGCTGGAGAAGGTGCGCGATCTGGTGCTGGCGGAGCTGCGCGAAAGGTGATGACGGAACCCGCCCCTACCGCTGCTCCCGCGCCTTCTGTTCCTGCCACAGCGCCGCGAGCAACTGCCGCACGGTGTAGGTGAGATTCGTTTCGGTGGCGGAGGCGAAGATCGGGCGGCGCAGGCCGGTCTGCGCGAAGTGTTCGAGGAACGAGTGCAGTTCGCGGCCGGTCAGCCCCGAGAGCACCATCACCGGCGGCAGCTTTTCCGGCGGCACCGGCGGGCCGAGGTCGGGGCGCGCCAACGCGTCGGCCAGCGACATCGGCAGCATCGCCTCGGCGCAGAACACCAGCGGCGCGTCGGCCGCGCCGATGTGCGCCAGCAGTTCATTCAACGCCGCGGTCGCGTCGGCCGGATAACCGCTGACGAGAATCGCGCGCGGCCCCACCCGCGTCAGGTCGGTGGCTTCGATCGGGGTAAAGGATCCGTCGTTGCTCATCGGGCGTCTTCCTTTTCCGGCGGCGGACTCGGGCGCTTGCCGAACAGCAGGTCTTCGATCTGCTCTGGCCGCAGCCGCACGAACAGGTTGTATTTGCGTTCGGCCTCGATCGTCGTGGCCGGACCGTGGCCGGGGTGTACGTGAATGTCGTCGGACAACACGAACAGCTTGTCCTGTATCGCGGCGATAAGCTGGTCGTAGTCGCCGCCCGGCAGGTCGCTGCGGCCGATCGAACCCTGAAACAGCGTGTCGCCCGACAAGATGTGTTTGCGGTGGCGCAGGCAGATGCCGCCGGGCGTGTGGCCCGGCGTGTGAATGACCTCGAAGGTCAGGCTGCCGACTTCGATTTCGTCGCCTTCGCGCAACAGGCGGCCGGGCGGCGGACTCAGGCGCGCGCGGCCGCGCAGCAACAATGACGGCCAGGACCAGCGCGAAAGCAACCGGGCATCCGCTTCGTGGATGAGGATCGGCGCGCCGGTTAGGCGCTGCGCCTCGTGGTTGCGATTGGCATGGTCGTAGTGGCCGTGGGTGTTGACGATCGCCGTCACGCGCGCGCCGGATTGTTCGATGACGCGCGCCAGTCGGCGCCAGTCGCCGGCCGGATCCACCAACAGCGCCTGGTTGGTCAGTTCATCGACCACCAGGTAGCTGTTGGTCTTGAAGAAGCCCGATTCGATACGCTCGATCTTCAACGCACACCCCCGTTGGTGTGGTGAAGCTAAGGTGCCTCCCGCGTGGTGTCAACGCCGCCGCGGCGCTGGGAAAACCGCCGTGGCGACAGAAAGATACAACTCGTTTCGGTTGACACGTGCGACCCCCGCCGGTATAACGGCCAAGCCTTGTTGGGGGTAAGGACACGAAGGGGATAGGCACGGTTTTGCCCCGGCTCGTTCCACGTCGAATTGTCTGTCTGTTGGCGCTCGCCGCCGCTGCGGTGACGCTCGCTGGCTTGGCGTCGTGCGCCGCCGATCCGTCGACCGCGTTGGTGCTCGACGTGTTCGACCTGGTCGACCGCTACTACATCGAGAAAGTCGACCGGCGCGAACTGGTGGCCAACGCCCTCGCCGGCCTGCTCGACCGGCTGAAGGCGGAAGCCCGCTTCGAGGTGCAGAGCGCCGAGGTCAAGAAGATCCTGCAGGCGCGTGACCGCGGCGAGAAAGCCGAGCTGCCCAAACCCGAAGGCTCGCCGACCCCCATTCCCACACGCTACGACACAGTTGTCGTGAAGAGCGAGCCGTCGCTGATCGACATGCGCGTCGGCCAGCAGGTCTTTCATCGGCCGCTGGAATACGACAAGCGCCGTTTGTGCCGCACGCTGCTGGACGGCATCGAATTTCTGCGCCAGAGCCTCGCCTTGCCGCAAACGCCCGAAGAGCTGCTGCAGATGTCGCTGGACGCCATGGTGCAGAAGCTCGATCCGCATTCGGGCTTCCTCAACCTGGCCGACTACAACAACCTGATGGAAGACACGCAGGGCAGCTTCGGCGGTGTGGGCATCGAGATCGGCATGCGCGGCGGCTTTCTGACCGTGGTCGCGCCCATCGAAGGCGGCCCGGCGGCGCGCGCCGGCCTACAGAGCAAAGACCGCATCGTCGCCATCGACCGCGTCGATACGCTCGGCCAGACCCTCACCTGGGCGGTGCAGCGGCTGCGCGGCACCATCGGGGCGAAAGTGCTGGTCACGGTCAAGCGCGCCGGGCGGGACCAGCCGCTCGATTTCGAGATCACCCGTGAACGCATTGAAGCCTCGGCCATCAAGAGCAAACGCCTGCCGGGAGACATCGGCTATATTCAGATCATTCAGTTCAACGCGCGCACGGCCGGCGAGATCGAAACCGCGCTCACCGACTTCCGCGCCGACGCCGGCGGCATTCGCGCGCTGATCGTCGATGTGCGCAACAACCCCGGCGGCCTGCTCGAGCAGGTGGTGGAGGTTGCCGACAAGTTCTTGCCCGGCGGGCTGATCGTCGACACGATCGGTCGCGGCATGTTGCAAGACCGCGAGCGTTTCGCCACCGGCCGCGGGCGCTACACCAAGGTGCCGATGGTGCTGATCGTCAACGGCGGCAGCGCCAGCGCTAGCGAGATTCTGGCCGGCGCGCTGAAAGACCATCACCGCGCGCTGGTCGTCGGCTCGCAGACCTTCGGCAAGGGCTCGGTGCAGTCCATCTTCGAACTGCGCAACGACACCGGCCTGCGCCTGACCACCGCGCTGTACTACACGCCGTCGCACACGTCGATTCAGGCGTTCGGCATCACCCCGAACATCCGCTTCAACCTGCCGGAGAAGGATGAAGAGGGGCTCGACCTGCGGGAAGCGGTGCTGGAAGGGCACCTGCAACAGCACGAACAGCGCGAACCGCCCAAGCCCGAGTTGGAAACGGCCATCGAACCGGCCTACAACTTTTTCGTCGCCCGCAATTGGGTGGAACCGGCCGACGGCGAGCCGCGCGACGAGACCGACTTTCTGCTGGTCTTCGTGCGCAAGATGCTCGACGGCGCCGACCTCACGCCCGCCGCGCTGCTCGAACGCGGCCGGCAGATCCTCGCCGAGATCCGCTAGCTTCGCCGCCAAACAAAACGGGGCGAGGTCCGCGACCCCGCCCCGCCGTTTGTTTCCGGTAGCGCCGGCTAGTGGATGCCGTGCATCCATTTTTTGAGCGGTTTGACCAGGAACACGAGCACGACCGTCGCGCCGCCCGAGGCACCGACGAGGATCATGAAGAAGGTGGTCTTGGCCATGGAGTCGTACAGGCCGGCGAACAGTCCCGAGAACAGGTTGGCCAGGAAGTTCGAGCCAAACCAAGTGCCCATCAGCAGCGACGAGAAACGCAGCGGCGAGAGCTTGGTCACCATCGACAGGCCGACCGGCGACAAGCAGAGCTCGCCGAAGGTTGCGAACAGATAGCAGCCGGTCAGCCACAGCCAGCTCACCTTCACCGCGCCCGATTCGTCGGTGCCGATGATCATTGACGCACCGACCATGATGACCATGCTGATCGTCAGCAGGCCCATGCCGATGGCGAATTTGGCCGGTGTCGACGGCTCGCGCTTGCTCATCGCCAGGCGCACCCACATCGACGAGAACAGCGGCGCCAGCAGGAAGATCAACGCCGGGTTCACCGACTGGAACCAGCTCGCCGGGAACTCCCAGTTGATCAGCGGCAACGTGCGGTTGGTCAGCTTGTCGGCGAACAGCGTCAGCGAACTGCCCGCCTGCTCGAACGACACCCAGAAGAAGATGACGAAGAAGGCCAAAATGAAAATGACCGCGATGCGCTGCTTCTCTTCAGTGGTCAGCGGTTCGTGGGCCGCGGCCTGCGCCGAGGGCGCCAACCCGGGTTCCTTGCCGGCATCGCCGAGGTAGCGCTGCTGGCCCCACAGGTAGATCAGCAGGCCCGCAATCATGCCGATGCCGGCCGCGCCGAAGCCGTAGAACCAGCCGAAGCGTTCGCCGAGTGTGCCGCAGACCAGCGGCGAGAAGAACGCGCCGAGGTTGATGCCCATGTAGAAGATGGTGAACGCGCTGTCGCGCCGCGCATCGTTCTGCTGATAGAGCTTGCCGACGGTCGTCGAGATGTTCGGTTTGAAGAAGCCGTTGCCGAAGATCAACAGCAACAGCCCCAGCGCGAACAGCACCATGGTGATGGTCGGCAGCGATTCCACCACCTGTCCTTCGGCCGGCGGCGGCATCGACAGGCCGCAGAACATCAACGCGAACTCGCCGAGCGCCATGACGATCGCGCCGATCACGATGCTCCGCCGCGCGCCCAGATAGCGGTCGGCCAGGTAGCCGCCCAACAGCGGCGTCATGTAGACCAAGCCGGTGTACCAGCCATAGATGTTGCCCGATACCTGCGTCGACAAGGTGAGGAACTTCACCATGAACAAAACGAGAATGGCGCGCATGCCGTAGTAGCTGAAGCGCTCCCACATCTCGACCGTGAACAACAGATACAATCCGGGCGGATGCTTGGTGGTGGTGGCGGGCTCGGCCATGGCTTTCCCCTTTGCGAAAAGATCATGAATTGGCTGGACTTTGCGTCTTAGTAAATCATTCGCGCGCGGGAGTCAATGAAGCGGGTCAGCAGCCGCACCCTTGATCGTCATCGTCGTTGCCGTCGGCCGTCGAATCGCCGTCGTCGTCGGCGCCGTCGTCGTCGGTGGCATCGTCATCCCAGCTGTCGTCGTCGGCAACATCGTCGTCCAGATCGTCGTCGGCGCCGTCGTCATCTGCCGCGTCATCATCGATGGCGTCGTCATCCGTCGTATCGTCGTCGGCGGCGTCGTCGTCGATGCTGTCGTCGTCGGCGGCGTCGTCGTCGACGCTGTCGTCGTCCGTCGCGTCATCATCGACCGTGTCGTCGTCGGCGGTGTCGTCGTCGGCCGGACCGGCGCAGCGGAAGCCGTCGTCAAGCAGCCAGAGGATATTCGGGTCGTGATGATGCAAGCCGAAACGGCGTTCGCGACAAACCACCAGCAACCCAGCTGAATGACCGGCGCCGCCTGCGGGAAGTTGGTGGCTCCCCAGCCGTAGGGGCCGCCGCCGGCCGCGCCGCCGGCGATCAGCACCTGGCTTTCGCCGTAACACTCTTCGTCCCAGTAACCGTCGACCCATTCAGAGACGTTGCCGACCATGTCGCAGGTGGTAAAGCATTGGTCACCCGCACAGTTCTCGTAGCAGCAGCCGCCGGTGGGGAATTGGTCGCAATAGCTATAGTTGATGTAGCAGCCGGCCGCCTGGGTTTCGTCATATTCGTCCGAACCCCACGGCCAGTCGGCTCCGCCGTAGCCGGAAAAGGCGGTTTGCCATTCGGCCAACGTGGGCAGACGTTTGCCCGCATGCGCGCAGGCGACCTTCGCCTCGTTCCAGGAAATCAGCACCCAAGGCAGTACCCCGGGGCGTGAAGTCGCCCCCGGAATCGGCTGGCCGCGAATCCACGAACCAAAAGACTCGGCGGTGGCGTCCGGTTGTGACGCCTCATAGATATCGATACAGAACTCGTCGACCCACACCGTTTCGCTGACTTCGCCACCCCACATCTGGCCCTGGTAGTCGACCACGGTTTCGCCGGCCGGCACCAGCGCCATGCCGTCGGGGCATTCCAAGGCCGTCGCCGGCGTCGACCACCAGAGCAAGACGGCCATGGCGGCCACGATCACCCATCGAACCTCGCGCATGCGCGCTTCCTCCTGGTGACGGCCGTCAGCAGCCGCAGCCTTCGTCGCAATTGCAGTCGTCGGCATCGGCGCAGGGGTCGTCATCCGTCAGGTCATCGTCGTCGTCATCGGAGTCATCATCCGTGCCGTCGTCATCGGTGGCGCCGTCATCGTCAGCGTCGTCGTCCGCCCCATCGTCGTCGCTGGTGTCGTCATCGGCGGCATCATCGTCCGCCGTGTCGTCGTCGCTGGTATCGTCGTCGTCTTCGGGCGACTTCGCGCAACGGAAGCCGTCGTCCTGCAACCAGGCGTCAGTGGGCAAATGATGGTGCAACCCAAAGCGCCGCTGGGCGAAGGTGACGAACTTCCAGCAGCCCGGCTTCTCCGGGTCTTCTTCCTGATAGTTGGTCGAGTCCCACGAGACGATGCCCGCTCCGGCGCACAACACCTGATCCTGACCGTAGCACTCTTCGTCCCAGTAGCCGTCGACCGATTCTGCGATGTTGCCCAACATGTCGCAAACGGTGAAGCAAGAGCCGCCGTCGCAGTTCTCATAGCAACATCCGCCGGTCGGGTAGGCAAACGGCGGCGCCGTAGCCACGTTGATCCAACAGGTCGCCGCCAGGTCGGGGTCGTATGCGTCGGAACCCCACGGCCAGGCTGCGCCGTCGTAACCGGAGTACGCCGTCTGCCATTCGGCCAGCGTGGCCAGGCGCTTGCCCGAGGCGGCGCAGGCCAGCTTCGCGTTGTCCCACGAGATGGTGACCCACGGCAGCACGCCCGCCACCGATTGGGCCGCCGGCACGGCGCTGATGCCGTCCCAACTTCCCATCGACTCGGCCGTCGCGTCGGGTTGCGACGCCTCATAGACATCGATGCAGAAGTCGTCGACCGTTTCGGTTTCTTCCACGGTGCCGCCCCAGCGCTCGCCGCTGTAAACCACCGTCGTCAAGCCGCCCGGCACGAAGGCCATATCCGCCGGACACTGCGCAAACACGTTCGCCGGCAAGGCGCACAGACAACCGATGCCGATCACCAACGCCACGCGGATCAGCCTGGTCCGCTCAGCAGCCACATCCTGTCTGTTCATCTTTCTGGCCTCCTGTGATGGATGCTCCGCCATCGTCATCATCGTCAACATCATCACCGTCCATGTCATCATCCGAACCATCGTCATCGCCAATGGCGTCGTCGTCGGCGCCGTCGTCGTCGACGCTGTCATCATCCGTGATGTCGTCGTCCGTATCATCATCGGTCGTGTCGTCGTCGGTTGTATCGTCATCCGTCGTGTCGTCGTCCAACGACATTGCGCAACGGAAGCCGTCGTCGAGCAGATAGGAATCATCCGGCCCGTGGTGGTGCAGGCCGTAGCGCGTTTGCGCAAAGATATAGAACAGCCAGCAGCCGGGTTGATCGGGGTCTTCCAACTGCCCGTTGGGCACGCTCCAGTCTTCCATGCCGGCGCCGGCGAAGCTGATCTGCGTGTTGCCGTAGCAATCCTCGTCCCACAGGTCGTCCACCACCTCGCCGATGTTGCCGAGCATGTCGCATGTGGTGAAGCACTGGTCGTCCAGGCAGTTTTCGAAACAGCAGCCGCCAGTCGGTTGCGCGGGCGGAGGCGGATCTTGGTTGATCCAACACGTGTCGACCTGGGTCGGGTCGTACTCGTCGGTGCCCCAAGGCCAGTAGGCGCCGGCGTACCCCGAGTAGGCCGTCTGCCATTCGGCGAGCGTCGGCAGCCGTTTGCCGGCCGCGGCGCACGCTTCCCGGGCCTCGTTGTACGAGACGCCGATCCACGACAACACGCCGGCCACCGATTGCGCCGCCGGCACCGGCGAACCGCTGACCCACGAACCGCGGTCAACGTCGGTCGCATCGGGTTGTGAGGCCTCATAGGTATCGATACAGAAATCGTCGACCCAGGCGGGCTCCTCGACGGTGCCGCCCCAGCGCTCGCCGGAGTAGACCAGCACCGTGTCACCCCCCGGCACGAAGCTCATGCCGGCCGGACACACTCCCCGGCCCTGCGCGACGCCGGCTGCCAGCAATGCGACGCCAAGCGACACCAGGACCGCAGCCGAACTAGTCGATAATCGACGGCGAGCTTGCCCGATCATGGCCGGCTCCCGGCCGCGACGCGCTCGGGGCGGGTGCGTCAGCGGACCTTGTACCACCGTACCGGTTCGTCGAAGTTGCGCGGACCACCGCGGGCGCGGCCGGTCATCAGCGACGTACTGATCAGTACCAGGTTGTAATAGACCGCGCCGCCCTCAAGATCAAGATAGAAATCGAGCGTCTTGCCGCGGAACACGACGTCGCGCACCTTTTGCGTGCCGACGTTGGTCAACGGCGTAATGACGATCTGTTCCCCGTTTACTTCAATGCGGTAGCGGTCGTTGGCGGCCTGTCCCGGCCACTCCTCTTCCCACGTGCCCACCAGGGTTTCCCGGTCAAGCGGGCGCGTCGCCAACGGACTGGTCGAGGCGCACGCTCCGGCCAGCAACATTGCGGTCGCCGCCGCCAGCAACAACAAACCTTTGCGCAACATCGAATCCCTCATCGTTATCCTCGCATATCATGCCCTATTTCACCGGCCCGGGAAAAGAGCGCTTCCGGTGCTGGCGTTGCCGGGCAAAACCGGTATCATGACGCCCATGAAACACTACGTGAAAACGTACCTGCTGTTCGCGGCGGTGTTGTTTGCGGTGCGGCCGGTGACGCCGTTTCTGGGCGTGGTCGACGACGCCTGGATCACCTACACCTACGCGCGCAACCTCGCCGCCGGCCACGGCATCGCCTTCAATCCGGGCGAGCACGTAGAAGGCTGTACCGCGTTTTTGCACATGGTGCTGCTGGCGCCGTTCGCCAAGCTGACGGCGCGCCTCGACCTGGTTGCGCTGGTGTTCAACGTGCTGGCGTGGGCCGGCGTAGCGACGCTGACCTGGGGTTTTCTGCGTCGGCGCGACGGCGGGCGGACCGGCGGCATGGCGTTGCTAAGCATGGCAGTGGTGTTGCTCGGCTTGTCCGGACTGGCCTGGACATATTCCGGCATGGAGATGCCGCTGGTCGCGCTGGCCTGGCTCGGCGCGGCCAAGCTGCACCTGCGCGAACGCGAACGGGGCAGTTGGCCGTGGGCGAGCGCCTTGGCCACGGTGGCGGCCGGCCTGCTGCGGCCCGACGGCATTCTGGTCGCCGTGCCGCTGGCGCTGAGTACTTGGTACGTCGACCGCAAGAAGTTCGCCTGGGCCAAGACCGTCGTCTACAGCGTGCTGGTCATCGGCTTGTTCGGCGGCTACTGGCTGTGGCGCTGGCGGTACTTCGGCTACCTGCTTCCCAACACCTTCTACGCCAAGGTCACCACGACGAGCCTCGCCCTGACCTGGACCGGCGTAGTCTATCTGCTGCGCTGGATGATCGGCATGATCGTGCCCGGCGCGGCCCTCGCCGCCATCGTCTACACGCATCGCCATCGTCCGCCGACACCGCGCTGGGTGGCGGTGATGGGCGGCTTGGTGCTGACCTCGATGGGCTATTGCCTGTTGGTCGGCGCCGATTTCTTTTCCTACCACCGCTTCCTATTGCCCGCGTTGGCCCCGGTGACGCTGCTGTTCTGGTGGTTCGGGGTCGCCGCCAACGCCTGGCGCCGCAAGCGGCAAGGCCTGGAAGCACCGGCCCGACCAAACGTCGCGCTGGTCGTCGTGCTGTTCGTCGTCATGCAACTGGTTTACTTCGTCGGCCGCATTCCGCCGCAAGGCCTGGTCCATTCGTTCATCGTCGAGAACACGGTCGACTGGGGCCGCGTCGCTGCCGACCTGAACCGCCGCCTGCCGCGCGAGGCCACTATTGCCACCATTCCTATCGGCGCGATGGGCTACTTCTCGCACCGCTACATTCTGGACATGGTCGGCCTGACCGACACGCATATCGCGCACACCAACGCGCCCACCGGCGAGGCGATCACCGGCCACGAAAAATTCGACGTCGACTACGTGTTGGCCCGCCGGCCCGAGCTCATCTACTCCTGGCCGGGCGTTATGCCGGCCGGACCGGTGGGGCTGCAGAAGTGGGTCAGCAGCAACATCGGCGCCGAGGCGCAAAAGCAACTGATGACCGATTCGCGCACCCAGATCCAGTACCGCCTGTGCTGGCTGCCGTTCGGGCCGAACCAGGGCGTAATCGGCCTGATGCGGCAGGATCTGTTCGGCCAACCCGGCTGGCAGGATTTTCAGCCGCTGCCGCCGCGCGACGAGGCCTGGATCTGGTACGCCTTCACCTCGAAAAACCTGCAAGAACTCTACGTGAAGATAATGGAACTGCGGCGCGGCCAGTTCAAATTCGAGGCCGAAATCACGCCGGACCTCGATCAGCGCTACACCTTGCCGGTGGGCCCGAAAAAGTAGCGCCGCCCCCCTGCGGAAGCTTGCCGTTCATAACCGTTTCATGCGATATTTGGCCATCGGGTCGTGGGAGGGCCAAATGCGAATCTGCTTGTTGTGTGTCTTGCTGTGCCTGCTGCTGTGTACCGCCTGTCCGCCGGATGATGATGACGACGACACCGCCGATGATGACGCGAGCGACGACGATGTTGACGATGACGCCGCCGCGGACGATGACCTGACCGACGACGATCTGGTTCCTGACGACGACGTGACGGACGACGACCTCGACGACGATACCTTGCCCGATGACGACGCAAGCGACGACGACACGCAAGGCGAATGGCACGTGGAAGCGGTCGACGCGCTCGATGCCGGCGAGGGCTCGTCGATCGCCGTCGACGACAGCGGCGCGCCGCACATCAGCTATGTGCGCGACGCCCACCAGGAAGTCGTCTACGCCGTGCGCGGCCAACGGGGCTGGACCACCACCGTCGTGGACCGGTCGGCGGCCGGCAAATTCGGCACCTCGCTGGCGCTCGACCAACAGCAGTACGCCCGCGTGGCCTATCGGGAGACGGTCTACGTCGCCAGCCGCGTTCGTGTGGCGGACAACCGCAGCGGGAATTGGATGCTCGATACGTTGCTGCTTACGCTGACGGCCGACGATCCGTCGCTGGCGTTGCCGACCAACGGCCCGGCCGCGGTGGTCGCGCCGACCTGGGACGAACCCAAGGCCCCTGTTCTGGTGCGTTACTGGGAAGACATCAGCCACCCGGTCGAATACAACAGCCTGTTTGAGTTCATGGTCAGTGGTTGCGAAGCCGAACTGGCGCTCGACGCCAACAACAATCCACACGTCGCCATCGCCTATCTGCCCTACGATATCGGCCAGGCCAGACTGTTTCACTATTGGTGGACGGCCGGCGCTTGGCAACACAACCGCATCGGCGCGGGCTACAACCTGTTGGGCAATCCGGATATCGCGACGGCGCCCGCGGGGTGGGTCGGCATCAGCTTCGCCACCGCTCAGAACCTCGTTTTTGCCTCCAATGCCTCCGGCGAGTGGCAGGAAGAAACGGTCGACAATCGCGTGGGGCTGACGTATTCCGCGTTGGCCATCGACGATGGCGGCGCCGCGCACCTGGCGTACTACGACGGCATCAACGGCGACCTGCGTTACGCAACCAACCGCAGCGGCGCGTGGGTGGTGACCGTCATCGATGCCGCGGGCGATGTCGGTGGAGAACCGTCGATCGCCCTCGACGACGCGGGCCACCCGCACCTGGCCTATCAGGATATCGAGCACGCCGCGTTGAAATATGCCTGGTGGGAATAGCGCCCCTTACATCGCCAAGCCGCCGCCGGGCAGATAGCGATAGGGGTTGATCGGCACGTTGAACAGGCGCGTCTCGTAGTGCACGTAGCCGCCGGCCCCGTCGTTGGTCACGCCGACTTTGCCGATCACGTCGCCGCCGCGCACCGATTGGCTCGGCACCGCCAGCACGTGCTCCAGATGGCCGTAAACCGTCGTCAGGCCGTGGCCGTGGCGAATGACGACGTAGCGTCCGGCGCGCGGATCGTCCACCGTCTGCAACACCACGCCGTTGGCCGCGGCATAGACGTCGGTGCCGATCGGCGCGGCGATGTCGATGCCGAAGTTGGCCTCGTACTGCTGGCTCTGCCGGTTGAAGCGCCGGCCGAACTGACGCAGGATCCAGCCCTTCACCGGCCACCGCTCGGGCACGGCAAACGAATCAAACCGCTGAGCGGCGAAGAAGCGGTCGGCGGGCGCGAACTGCATGATGCGCGTGTCCACCAGCTTCCACAGTTCGGCGTTGGTCAGCGGCGGAGTGGCCGCCACCGCCGGGGTCAGGCCGGCTTTGGCCGGCGCCGGCACGGCCGCGGTCGCCGCCGGGCGGGCCCCGCCTTCCAGCCGGGCCACTTCGATCTTGGTGCGGATGTAGTCGATCGTCAGGAAAATGCCGAGCCCGAGCAACAGCACCAGCGGGATCAGCAGCAACTGCAGCGTGCGCGACGACACCCGCAGGCGCGTGATCTGCCCCTCGTCCCGCAAGACGAGCAGCGTGAAATAGTGGCGCGGACGACTCGGCGTTCTCACTTCATCACCTGGGAAATTGCCCCCAGAAGCTAGACCGACCGCTCCCCCGCGGTCAAGTCCGCTCAGCGGCCCGGACGCGCCAGCGCGCGGTCGAACGGCCAGGGGTGCGTGAGGTTGGACAGCCGCGGCTGGAAGCGCGGCGCCAGCAGGCGCGGCGCGGCCTCGTCGGGATAGGCGTAGCGGATATCGCCGCCGGCCAGCTCGCGCAGCTCCTGCCGGCTGAAGACCAGAAAATACACCCCGCCCCAGAACGGTTCGTACGGCGCGATCTGCCGTTCGCCGATGAACAGCCGCAACGCCGCGCCGTTCCTTTTCGGAAACGCGCCGAAGAGACGCACCAGATACGCGCGGTTACGCCGTGTCTCGGCACCGTCGGGGGCCGCCACCACGCGCGGCTCGGCGAACGAAACCAGCGCGACATCGTAACGGCGCAGATACGGCGCTTCTTCCGGTGTGGGGGTCGGGGTGGAAGTTGGGGTAGGCGTCGCCGCCAGCGCGGCGCAAGCGGCCAGCGCCATGAGTAACAACAACGTGAGGCGCTTCACGGCTGGCTCGGCAGCACGCGGTCGCGTTCGATTGCCTGCGCCAGCGGCACGGGCGTGGTCAGATCGAAGCGGCGCGGTTGGAATTGCGCCTGCGGCGCATAGCTGAACGAGCGGACCTCGCCGAGCTCCGAAGGCAGCGAGTAGCGGATCTCGTGCCCCGCCATCGCGTCGAGTTCCAGCCGTTCGAAGACCAGGAAATAAACCCCTTTCGGGAATTTCCGGAACGAAGCGAACTTCCGGTCGCCGATGTGAAACTCCGGCGTTTCGCGGATTCCGCCCGGCAGATAGACGAACAGCCGAATCAAATACGCTTGCGTGTAGGTGCGTGTTTGGCCGTCGGGCTGCTTGACCTCGCGTGGCGCGTCGAGCTGCACCAACGTTACGTCGTAGCCGAACAGCAGCGGACCTTGCGGTTCGAAGTTGGCGGCGGCGGGCGCCAGCGCGGCCAGCACCGCGGCCACGCTCACGACGATGGCGATCGAACGGCGCATCCGGCCTCCCGGCTCAGTTCGCCGCCGGCTTGATCGGCTTGCGCGCCAGCGCCTGCGCCAGCGGCACGGGCGTGGTTAGGTCGAACCGGCGCGGCTCGAACTTGATGTCCAACGACAAGAGCTCGCCGTCTTCGCTCCAGCGGTAGCCAATCTCCCGCCCGGCCCACGCGTCGAGCTGCGCCCGGTCGTACACCAGCAAGTAGACGTTGCTGCCCGCACCCTCGTAGGCGGGCGCGCGCTGGTCGCCGAAATAGAGCAGCAGCTGCCGGCCGCCGGGTTGCGGCGGGAAATAGCCGTACAGACGAATGAGGTACGCGCGCTGATGGGAATGGCCCTGCACCACGCGCGGCGGATCGAGCGTGACCAGCGCCACGTCGTAGCCGCTGAGATACGGAATGGCGGGCGGCGCCACGTCACCGGCCGCGAGGCCGACGCCGAGGGCCAGCAAGCCCAACAGTGCCAGCAGCCCCGCGCGTCGCACGGCCGTCACCGCGCCGCGACCGGGCCGCGTTCGAGCGCCTGCCGCAGCGGCACCGGTGTGGTCAGATCGAAGCGGGTCGGCTCAAACTTGTGGCCCGACTTGGCCAGTCCTTCGCGCTGGAAGCCGACCTTGATGTCCTGCCCCGCCAGCGCCATCAGCTTCGCGCGGTCGTAGACCAGGAAATAGATGCCGCCGGGGAACGAGCCGTATTCAACGATCTGCTGGTCGCCGAAATACACGTAGATCATGACCGCCAGATAGCGCGGGAACGAGCCGAACACGCGCACCAAATAGGCTTGTTTGTACGTGACGGTCGAGCCGTCGGCCTGCATCACCGCGGCCGGCTCGTCGAGTTGAACCAACGCCGCATCGCTGCCGGTCACCGCCAGGCTCGGCGCGGTCTGGGCGGCGGCGACGGCCGCCAAGGCTACGAGCGCACTGCCTACCACCAACAGAAACAAACGCGTTTTCATCGCGGAGCCTCCTAGTACACGGTGAACTGAATGTCGTCGATGCCGAAGTAGCCGCTGTCGGTCTGGTCGAAGACGAATTCGATCGCATCCACTTGCGACGGCAACACCGTTCCGCCGCCGCCGAAATCGTCCAGCGGAATGCGGATGGTATCGCCGACGGTCTTCGACGAGCTGCCCGAAGTCATGCGGCACTGCGAGATCAGCGGGCGGTAGTCGGAAACCGGCAACAGCGCCGAAGGTGTGCCTTCGATCACCAGCCGCACCGAAAAGTTTTGGTCTTCGCCGTACACATTGTAGAAGTCGCTGTCTTCGACCATCTGCCCGGCGACAAACGACAGCATGTCGTAGTCGTCGAGCGCCGTGTTGCCGGCCGACGGCAGATTCACCCGATAGACGGCGGTTGTCACGTCATATGCGAGGATCAGGTTCCGCGTCGAACCGGGGTAGAGATAGCCTTCCGACCAGTTGTCGAAGTCGGTGCCGGTGTTCACGGCTCCGGTCAACGAACCGGTGGTTGTGTTGCTGTCTTCCTCATAGTGGTTGATAAATTCCCGCGGCTCGTTTTGGTACTGGAGGTTCATTTTTGCCGCCACCGCCGGGAACGAAGCGAAGGTCTTTTCGCCCGCCAGCATCAAGCGGTAGCAGGCTCGGCCCTGTAACGTCGAGCGGAACCAGCCGGTCATGAAGATCAAACCGATCGCCTGTTGGTCCGCCGCCGACATCAGCGGCGTCGGCGAGCTCGGCGGCCACGGGTCGCCGCCCGGCGCCCAGATCTCGTTCCATTGCCCGTGGTTGGCGCCCTGTGCGAACAACAGCGCCTTCTCAGCGTCGCCGGGCTGATCCACCGGCAACGCGCGGTCGTACATTTCCTTGCCTTGGAAGTCCGACACATCGCCGTCGTGCGAGCCGTGCATGATGAAGTAGTCCACGTTTTCCAACACGACCTCGTCGAAACCCATCGGGAAGAGTTGCCCGTCGACCGGCGCGATGGCGAACAGCGAGCGAATGTTGAAATGGAACTTGAACAACGGATCGCTCGCATCATGCAGTGAGGTGTTGAACAGCCACGCCGCGCCGATGGCCTCCCCGCCGCGCGAGTGGCCGGCCAAGCCGATCCAGTTCATGTCGATCTTGCCATAGAGCGGATGGGTGGGGTCGTTGTTCCATTCGCGGAACAGTTGCAGGTGCCGCAACAGCACGATGCCGCGCGCGTCCATCTCGCCCGCGACACTGCCGTTGAGGAAGTCTTCCTCGACCGACACCGCGATGAAGCCCCACGAGGCCAGTTGCGAGGTCAGGTAGTCGTAGCCCGGGTACGACAGCTCCGCCGGGTCGTGGTTGCCGTGCACGATCAGCACCAGAGGAAACGGGCCGGCGCCGTCCGGGTAGTAGCCGACCGCGTGCAGCGGTACCGCCTGCATGCTGATCCCGCGCACGAACCGCACATAGAAATCGGGGAAGGGGAAGAACTGGAAGATGTTGGTCGTGCGCGCGTCGGGGTCGCTCGCATCGCCATATTCCCACGGCACGATCGTGTAGGAGCCCGGCTGCCCCGGGTCTTCCAGCGTGTTGCAGTCGTCGGGCGCGAACGAATCGTCGTCAATAAAGGTGTCGTCGTCGACGGTGTCGTCGTCCGTCGTATCGTCGTCGGCGGTGTCATCGTCGACCGTATCGTCGTCGCCGGTATCATCGTCGATCGTGTCGTCGTCGACGGTGTCATCGTCACCGGTATCGTCATCACCGGCGTCGTCGTCCGCATCGTCGTCAAGCACGTCGTCGTCGCTCACGTCGTCATCGTTGGTGTCGTCGTCCGCCGTCGCGTCATCGTTGTCGTCATCGTCGTCGCCGCAGCCGCAACCGGCCGCCGCCAGCGCGAACACCATTAACAGGATCCAACCAAGAATGGGGTATTTGGGCATGGCGAGCCTCCGTGGTTTTTCAGGATAGCGCGGGGCCGACGGCGACACAAGCGATGGAGAACGAACGGTGAAAACGAATTGCGATCCGCCTTCCCCCTTTTCCCCTCGGCGGGAGAAAGGGGTGGGGAGGATGGGGGCTGATTACCGAATACGGGACCTATTTACTTCTTGTCCCAACCGCCCTGCGCGCGCGCTTCCTCGACGGCCTTCTTCGCCAGCTCCTTAAGCGTGACGTAGTCGGTCTTGGCCACGCGGTTGAGCGGCAGGTTGCCCGCCTCGAGAATGATGTACAGCGAGGGCCGCATGTAGGCGGCGATGCCCTTGGCGTGTTCCTCGAGATCGGCCACGGTCAACTCGGCGCCGGCCCGCTTTTCGACGAACAACACCACGCCTTCGGTGAACACGTCGTGTTGCGCGCCCACCGCGGCGCAGGCGGTCACCTTGTCGGCCAACGCGGCGAAGTGCTCTTCGATCTGTGCCGGGTGCACCTGGTAGCCTTTCGGCTTGATCACCAGTTTCGCGCGGCCGGCGAAGTGCAACCCGCGGTCGTCCTTGAAGCCCAGGTCGCCGGTGTAGCAGACGCCTTCGGTCGACACGGTCTTGCGGTACGCCTCATCATTATTGACGTAGGCAATGAAAATCTGCGGCCCGCTGAAACAGATTTCGCCGATTTCACCATCGGGCAGTTCCGCGCCGGCGGTGCCGTCGGCGTTCATCGCCTTGCGAATCGACAGCGGTGAAACCGGCATGTCGAAACCGACGCCGGCCAGAATGTCGTCGACTGTGCCGTCGAGCGGCGTGTAGGTGACGAAACCCGCCGTCTCAGTCAGGCCCAGACCAGTGCCGAACTGCGGCGCCATCTGCGACAATTGTTCCAGGAACTGGCGGGTCACCTGCTGACCGCCGTACAGCGCGAAGCGCAATGACGACAGGTCAAAATCCTTGTAATTCGGCAACCGCCATTCCATCGCGAACAGGGCCGGGATCTGGCCGAACGAATCGACCTTGTATTCTTCGATCGCCTTCAGCGATTTGGCCGGGTCGAAGATATGCAGCACCACCGCCTGGCCGCCCCAGAACAGCGGCGTCATGAGTTGTTCGGCCTGGCCGCCGACGTGTGACGGCGGTAGGTTTACCAGCATGCGCGCGTCTTCCTTGATGCCGAAGCCCCCGCCCAGACACATGCACTGGCACTGAATATTGCGGTGCGACAGCAATGCCGGTTTGGGCAGGCCGGTCGAGCCGGTGGTGTAGATGACTTGCGCGCCGTCGGTTTCCTTCACCGTCCCGTGGGCCTCGATGTACTGCTTCAAGTATGGCGAGCCTGGTTTGGTCAGCGCTTCCATGGCCTCCGCTTGTGCCTCGGCGGCCAACGTGAAGGCCGAGACGGCGCCGGGGATGGTCTGATCGGGCGGCGCGAACTGAACAAAGTGTTTCACGAACGGGCAGTTTTGCTGCACCGCCTGGCCCAGCGCGCCGAAATCCGCCGCCGGGGTCTTGCCGAGGAAGGCGTAGCCTTTGGCATTGACCAGGCCCAGCGACCGGATCACTTCCGGTCCCTTCAGGCGCAGGTCGAGCGGCGTATGGATCACGCCGATCTTGAAGCAGGCGTATTCGAGGAAGATGTGTTCCGCCAGATACGGCAGGCTCGTGGCAAAGAAGTCGCCCTTCTGAAAGCCCATCCGCAGCAGCTTCATCGCCAACGCGCTGGCGAACTGATCGAACTGTTGGTAGGTGTATTGTTTGCCGGTATCGGGGAAGGCCAACGCCACGGCGTTCGGCTTCTCACGCGCCCATTTCTCGACCACGCCGTGAATTAGGTGGCGGTCGGCGAAGTCTTTCTCGAAGTGTTCCAACGTGTACTGGGGAACGCCTTTGCGGTAAGTCAGCTCGGTCATGGACGCGCTCCTTTGTCTGGTTTTCATGTTCATCGGGATCGCCATTCAAGCACAGGCCCGGAGTGGCGGCAAGACATGTGGTCCTGTAAGATTGCAGCCACCTGACGGAGCTGTGATGAAACGAGCGATTCTTTCCCTGTTGTTCCTGAGCTTCCTGTGCGCCATGCCCGCGTGGGCCCAAGACGCGCCGCCGCACGTCGGCTGGGGTGTGCGCTTTTCGGGCGCCGGGTCGTTGCGCGCCGACGCGCTTGATTGCGCCGCCACCGCTGTGACCCGCAGCGGGCGCTTTAAGCTGACGGTGTTGCCCGACGCCGTCTCGCGGGCGGGTTTCGTCGCCGCGTTGCAGAGTCACGAGTTGGCCGAAGGGTTGTGGGTCGAGTTCGTTCCGCTCGGCCAGCGGACCATGCTCTCGATGCTCCGGCTGGAGGCCAAGACCGGCCGGGTGCTCGCGCAAAAACTCGACACCATCGACAATGCCGAGAACCGGCCGTGCGATCTGGCCTTTCGCCTGGCTTGGGAGCTGGGCGAGAAGCCGCTCGACCCGGCCGCGCAAAAACTGATCGAACAGGCGCGCGCCGCCTGGCAAGCCGGCCGCTATCTCGAAGCCGACGACCTGTACCGCAAGGCGCTGATCGTTTCCGCACACGCCTACGTCGCCTGCCGCGAGGCCGGCCAGATGTGGGAAAGCGGCGGCTATGCCGACACCGCGCGTAAGTGGTATCTGCTTGCGCTCGACCGCAATCCGCGCGACTTCATCACCCTGAGCCGCCTGGCCCGGCTCGACGAGCAGGCCGGCCGCATCGACGAAGCGCTGAGCGAATACGAACGCGCCGTCCTTTACGGCCCCCGTTTGAACGCTCGTCTGATGGATCTCGCCCGCCTGTACCGCCGGCACCGGCGCCCGCTCGACGCCCAACGCATTCTGCTCGAGGTGCTCGAACTCGAGCCCGACCACTACGTCGCGCTCGGCGAACTGGTCCGCGTGGCCGAAGACAACGAAGACTGGCCGACCGCAGCCGACGCCCTGCGCAAGCTGATCGACCACGGCCTGCAAGGCGACCAGTACAAGCAGGAACTAGCCCGCTTCTACATGAAGGGCAACGACTACGCGGCGGCGGCGCAGATGCTGCTGGATCTGCTGCGGCACGATCCGGGCAATACGGAACTGCTGCGCGACTACGCGATCGCCAACTTCGAGTTGGGCAACTACGACGTGGGCGAGCAGACGCTGCGCCAGTTGCTCGATCAGAAGCCCGACGATCTGCCGACGCTGCGGTCGCTGGCGCAGATCTACTTCCAGACCAAGCGCTTCAACGAAGCAGTGCGCGTGCTCGAGCGCGCGGCGCAGGCTTCGCCTTCCAATCTCGATATCCTGCGTTTGCTGGGCAAAGCATACGAACTGGCCGGCAACCGCAGCGGCGCGTTGTACACTTATGAATCGCTGTTGCGTCGCGCCTGGCGGCCGACCAGCGACGATCTCGACCGCTACGTTGAACTGGCCCAGAGCCTCAACGAGCTCGACCGCGCGCGCGGCACGTTGAACGATCTGTTCCGCACCGTGTCCGGCGGTCAGGCCAAGGAGCTGGTCGCGCTGACCCTCGGCCGGCTCGAAGAACGCACCGGCCGCATCGACGCGGCGATCGACATCTACCAACGCGATCTTGAGGTGACTTCCTACCCGTCGCGCGTCCGCTTCGAACTCGGCCGGCTTAAGCTGCAACAGGGCGACGTCGGCGGCGCGATGAACCACTTTCGCCGCCTGGACGTGCGCGGTCTCGACCCGCGGCTCGCGGTCTCCGCCGCGCGACTGATGAAGCAGGCCGGTCAGCCGGACTTCGCCACCGAATTGTTCGGCATGGCCTATCGGCGCGACAAATCGCAAACCGTCGCCGGGCTGCTCTACCTCGAAGGGCTGATGCTTACCGGGCAGGATCGCGACAATCATCGGCTCATCTATGACCTCGATCAGACCGTCGTTACCGACGCCGAGCGCGAGGAGCTGCTGTGGCTCGAATTGTTCTTCGCCGCCGAACAGCACTTCGACTCGTTCTACGCCAACGTGCGGCGCTTCGCGTTGTTTTTCATCAAGCAACGGCCACAGACGCTGGTCGATCTGACGATGTGGGAGCCGATCGTCCGAACGCGCATCGCCGAACCAGCGCAAACAGAGCTGCTCGACCTGCTACAGGTCTTCGCCCGCAAGATGCCGGTCGCCGACTTCGCTGCGAAGTACAACGCCCCGACCGAGCCGGCCGCCGCGACCGGCCAGTAGACGCGACGGTTTGCCCCTGCTCTGTTGATCCCGTATCATTTGGCCGGCCTTATGTTGGCGCCCCTGGGAGGTGGCTTATGCACAATCGGTTTTTCCTTGTACTATTGCTCACGCTGGCGGCGTTGGGCACCGCGGCGTGCTCCGGCGATGATGACGACAACGACGACGCCGATGATGACGCGGTCGATGACGATGCGACGAATGACGACGTTGATGATGATTTCGATGACGACAGCGACGATGACGACGCCGACGATGACAGCGCTGATGACGATAGCGCCGATGACGACGGCGCCGACGACGACACGGTCGGTCCGCAAGCGTTCGAATTGGTACACGAGTTCCCGCCGGTCGCGCCGCCAAACGAAACCTACGAACATCAGTTCAAGGCCCAAGGCGGCGTCCCACCCTATCACGACTGGACGCTCGAACGCGGCGAACTGCCCGCCGGCACGACCCTGAACGCCGACACCGGCTTGCTGTCCGG
Source organism: uncultured bacterium (assembly GCA_964511015.1). Taxonomy (GTDB): domain Bacteria; phylum Lernaellota; class Lernaellaia; order Lernaellales; family Lernaellaceae; genus FEN-1099. The sequence goes on from CAZEDX010000046.1 coordinate 34,073, forward strand.
CACGCCGACCGGCGATGAAAAGCTCTACTATTTCGTGCTATCGGCGCAGGACTCGTCGCGCGAGGCACAGACGGCATACCAGATTTTCGGCATTCGCGTTGGTGACCCAGGTAAAGAAGGCTTGCTGTTGCGCAAGGCGCGCGGCTATCAGGAAGTCTACAACCTGCGCCACAACAGCGACGGCCTCTCGGTCACCGCCGATCAGCCCGACGATCCATACGGCGATTACTGGTTCAGCGACCTGGGCGACGCGTGCTTCATTCACGGCAACTCCTCGGTCGGTGCGGCAATGTGGTACGCGGTCGAGGGCGGGGCCGACGCGCTGGCCAATGCCCAGCGGCACGCGCGCGGGCTCGATCTGCTCACGCGTGTCACCGGCATCGACGGCCTGCTGGCGCGCAGCTATCAGCCGAAGGACGCGCCGGTCCACCCCGGCGAATACCAGCCGCTGTGGCCCGAAAGCGAGAACCACGAAGGCACCGGCGAGTACGCCGACTACTACTGGAAGGGCGACGTGAGCATCGACCAGTATTCCGGCGAGCTGGTCGGCCTGATGATGATGTACGACCTGGTCGACGATGAGGAGATCCGCGCCAAGGTGCGGCAGGTGATCGTCGACATCGCCGATTACCTGTGGGACGGCGGCCTGATCATCTACGACGTCGACGGCGAACCGACGACCTACGGCGACTTCCGCGGCTACAGCCTCGAAGGCTGGCCGGTGCCCAACGGGCTGAACTCGGCAGCCGACCTTGCCTGGTTCACGCTGGCCTATCACGCCTCCGGCGAGCAACGCTTCGCCGATTACCGGCAACAGTTGCTCGATCGCGGCTATGCCAATAACGTCAGCCATTTTCTGTGGGTCTACCTCGGCTATCAGACCAAGCACTACAATGTCTACATGGGCTTTGAAAACATGTACGCTCTGACCCGGCTCGAGCAAGACGCGGCGCAGAAGGAAGTCTGGATCGACGCGTTTACGCGCCAGCTCTGGCAGTCGGGCAACTCGCTGGCCTGGCGGCGTAGCGACGTCGCGGCCGACCCGACGCATACCATGTGGTATCTTGGTTCGACCGAGCAGTGGGATCCGTTCGCGCTCTACGACGCGATCTGGCAGCTCGATGTCTTCGTCGAGGCGCCGTTGCGCGACCACTACATGCAGAACAGCCTCAACCCCGACATCGAGAAGAACCCCGAGCGGCCCGACCAGGCGCTCTATCCGCTGCCGGCCAACCTCCACGTGCCCGACATGTGCATGTGGCACCGCAGCCCCTACCAGCTCGACGGCGGCGAAGAGAACGGCCGCGAGCGCACCGGCCACGACTACCTGCTGCCCTACTGGATGGCGCGGTACTACGGCATCGTGGGCGAGGATTGGTAGACGAGGGTCTCGGAGCTAGGGCCTGGGGTATGGTTATTTTCTTATGGGAGGGCCCGCCTGTCCGCCCATGTATGATGATAATCAACTCTGCTTGTCCCCGATCCTGTCGATCGTGACCATCTTGTCCATCCCGTCCCAGAAATCGTTGTTGCCGCTAACAGCCGTGTTTTCGAGCAACCAACGTCGCGCAAGTGTTTGATTTTGAAGGGGCGTTTTTTCGCCCATCGCCGGAAAACGACCGTGCAAACGAGCCATTTTCGGCGGGCAAGTGCTTGATTTTGCTAGGGCCGATTTCCCGTTAAATGGCCT